>CAZKGO010000013.1:0-74698 GCA_964552235.1 uncultured Spirochaetales bacterium
GCGAGCGCGACCACCACGGCGTCGGCTGCGTCGAGGTCGCTCTGCAGGAGCAGGGCGAGGAGGACGGGGTTCTCGTATCGGTCGCCGGACCGCACCCAACCGTAGGTTTCGCTGAACGCGGCGACGGCGCACAACAGCAGCAGCGCGGCACTCGAGCGCACCGGGTGATCCTCTCTTCGAGTATCGGCAGCAGACGGCTGCCGCCTGGAGGAGACTGAGAAGCGGCGCGCCTCCTGCCTGCGTTTGTACAGGGGGAAGGGAGAAGCGAATGGCAAAGGAAGCTCAGGCTCCCCGCGAAGACAGGCTCAAGGCCCTGGAGTCGGCCCGTCTCCAGATCGAGCGTCAGTTCGGCAAGGGCGCGCTCATGCAGCTCGGTGAGAACGCCGCCGACATCGAGATCGACATCATCCCGTCGGGGTCGGTGCTCCTCGACGCGGCCCTGGGGGTCGGCGGGTACCCGCGCGGCCGCATCATCGAGGTGTACGGACCGGAGTCGTCGGGCAAGACGACGCTGGCCCTTCAGGCGATTGCCGAGTGCCAGAAGCTGGGCGGGATCGCCGCGTTCATCGACGCCGAGCACGCCCTGGACCCGATCTACGCGTCGAACCTCGGGGTGAACATCGACGAGCTATGGGTCTCGCAGCCGGACACCGGCGAGCAGGCGCTGGAGATCGTGGAGTCGCTGGTCCGATCCGGCGCCGTGGACATCGTCGTGGTCGACTCGGTGGCCGCCCTGACGCCGCGGGCCGAGATCGAGGGGGAGATGGGAGACGCGCACATGGGCCTGCAGGCGAGGCTCATGAGCCAGGCCCTGCGCAAGCTCACGGCCACGGTCTCCAAGTCCAACACCTGCCTGATCTTCATCAACCAGATCCGCATGAAGATCGGGGTGATGTTCGGCAACCCCGAGACGACCACCGGCGGCCGAGCCCTCAAGTTCTACGCATCGGTGCGCCTGGAGGTCCGCCGTATCGAGACCATCGAGAAGAGCTCCGATGAGGCGGTCGGCAACAGGGTGCGCATCAAGGTGGTGAAGAACAAGGTCGCACCCCCCTTCCGCCAGGTCGAGGTCGACATGATGTTCGGCGAAGGGATCTCCTCCAGCGGCAGTCTGCTCGATGCGGCGGTGGCGAACAACCTCATCGAGAAGAGCGGCTCGTGGTACTCCTACGGAAAGGAACGCATAGGGCAGGGCCGCGACGCGGCCAAGAAGTTCCTCACGGAGAACAGGGACCTGGCCCAGAAGATCGACGCCGAAGTGCGCAAGATCCTGCTGCCCCAGCGCAAGCGCAAGCCCAAGGCAGAGGCCCCGGCGGCCGAATCGACGCCGGCCGAAGCGCCGGCGGCGGTGGCCGACAGCGGAGCGCCGGCGCCCCGCCGCGGGGTCGGGGCCGCGGCAGCCGCCGCCCGGGCAGCGGCCGCCGCTCGGGAAGCCAGGCAGTCCAGGGAAACCGCTCCGCCGGCCAGGCCGACCGCCGACGCCCAGGAGGGCAAGGAGCTGTTCTGAGCGCGTACGAGGTTTATCTGGGCCTCGGGTCCAACCTCGGCGACCGCGAGCACCACTTGAGGCGGGCCGTCTCGCGGCTCGGCTCCCTGGTGGCAGGACTGCGGGTGGCTCCTATCTACGAGACCGACCCGCTGGAGGGCGCCGGTCCGGGGACGTTCCTGAACACGGTCGCCCAGGGCTGGACGGCTCTGGACCCGCGGGGACTTCTGGAGGCCGTCGGCGCGATCGAAGCCGACCTCGGGCGCATGCGGCAGGCAGCGGACCGCAGGGGCCCGCGCACGATCGACATCGACGTGCTCCTCTTCGCCGATCTCGTGCAGGGCGACGAACGGCTGACCCTGCCGCACCCGCGGATGGCCGGTCGGCGCTTTGTTCTGCTGCCGCTGCTCGACCTGGCGCCGGCGCTGGCCGATCCGCGCACGGGCAGGCCCTACAGGCTGTTGCTGCAGGCCCTGCCTCCGCAGGGGGTCAGGCCCTGGGGCACAGATCTGGGCCTGTCGATCATCGAGCGCCTGGCCGGGGATGGTCAGGCAGGGGGTCGCTGATGTCGGATACGACTGCTGAGTCCGGCCCGGGGGCGGGGCCGGGGAGCGCGCCGGCCCAGCGCTTCAGCCTCGGAGACTTCGAAGGCCCGCTCGACCTTCTTCTGTTCCTGATTCGAAAGAACGAGGTCAACATCTACGACATCCCGATCGCCCGAATCACGGAGCAGTACCTGGCCTACCTGCAGTACGCCACGCGGGTGGACCTCGACAACATCACGGAGTTCTACCTGATGGCCGCCACGCTCCTGTACATCAAGTCGCGGATGCTCCTGCCGGTGGAGCTGGACCTCGACGACGAGCTGGAGGACCCGCGCAGGAGCCTCGTCGAGCAGCTGGTTGAGTACCAGCGGTACAAGAAGCTCAGCGAGCTCATCTCGCAGGCGCAGGACCAGTCGGAGTTCACCCTGCAGCGGCGCAGCGAGCAGATCGTGCTGCCGTTCCAGGACGACGACCTGTGGGACGACGTCGCGGTGTGGGATCTGCTCAAGGTCTTCTCGCGGCTCATCTCCTCGATCTCCGACGAGAGGGTGTTCGACCTGTACGAGCAGGTCACGGTCAACGAGAAGATCACCCTCGTCAACGAGATCCTGAGCGAACGATCGGAGTTCAGCTTCGCGGACCTGATCGCCCGCGGCCGCGGGACGGTGCTGGAGATCATCTGCAGCCTGCTCGCGGTGCTCGAGCTGATCAAGAGCCGCGTGGTGGTCGTGCAGCAGAACCGCATGTTCGGCGACATCCGCATCGCCAAGAGGGAAGACGGCAGTGGACTTCAGTAGGGAGGCCGCGATCGTGGAGGCGGTCCTATTCCTCGAGGGCGAGCCGATGGATCTCGCCCAGATCGTGCGCGTCACGGGCCTGGGCCGCGAGGCGGTGGCCGAAGCGCTGGCGCTGCTGAGGCAGGAGTACGGCAGGGAGAACCACGGCCTCGAGGTGGTGGAAATCGGCGGCGCCTTTGGCTTTTCGCCCAAAAGGGCGTACTGGGAGTCGCTGCGCGACCGTTACGGCCGCAAGAACGACAAGCGGCTGTCGCGGGCAGCTCTCGAGACCCTGGCGATCATCGCGTACACCCAGCCGGTAACGCGGGCCGAGATCGAGAACATCCGCGGCGTGACAGCCGACGGCATGATCAAGCTCCTGCTCGAGCGCGGCCTGATCGAAACCGCGGGCAAAAAGGACGCGCCCGGCAGGCCGGTCCAGTACCGTACGACGCGGGAGTTCCTGAGGGTCTTCCGCCTGGCGAGCATCGCCGACCTGCCCAAGATGGACGAGCTCGACGAGGAGCGCTTCGCCTCCTATGAGTGAAGCACCGCCGCCCGCCCAGCGGGGCGTGCGCCTGCATCTGTACATGGCTCGCTGCGGCGTCGGCTCCCGCAGGCGCTGCGAGCAGATCATCGCCTCGGGGTCCGTGAGCGTCAACGGCAGGCCCGTCACCCGCCCGGGCACGCGCGTGGTCGACGGCGACGTCGTCACGTGGAAGGGGCGCAGGATCTCCCCGGTGCGCCGCCGGGTCTATATCGCCCTCAACAAGCCCGCGCGCACCCTCTGCGCCAATCACGACGAGCGGGGCCGCCCCCTGGCCATCGACCTGCTCAAGGGCGCCGTCGACACGAGGCTGTTCCACGTCGGGCGCCTCGATTTCCTCTCCACCGGGCTCATCTTCTACACCAACGACGGGGAGTTCGCCCGCATCGTCGCCCATCCCTCCTCCCGCGTGCGCAAGGAATACGTGGTCGACACCGTGCAGCCCCTCACCGACGAGCAGCTCGATCGCTACCGGACAGGGGTTCGCGGCGAGCGGGGCCGCTACCGGCTCGTGGACTGGAAGCGGCTGGACCCGCGACGGGTGATCCTCGTCCTCGAGGAGGGACGCAACCGCGAGATCCGCGAGGTGCTGCGCCTGTTCGGGGTGCAGGCCAGACGCGTGCATCGCTCGCGGATCGGGCCGGTCACCGTCAGGGGGTTGGCGCCCGGCCAGTTCCGTCATTTGAGCGCCCGCGAGGTCGCGTGGTTCCTGCAGCCCCGCGGCGAGGACGAGTAGGGGCTCGCCGCGGCACACCCGGCCGGGGGAACTCGACCGGGGGAGCTTGACCATCCCTGCGCTTTGTGGGACACTTTGCGGCAAGGCCTACATGCGGGAGTAGTTGGCGGGATATGGCGGAAGAGAACGCACTTGACCAGTCGGCGGAGGGCGCCCTTGAGGAGCAGTATTTCAAGACCCTCCAGGGGCTCGAAGAAGGGCAGATGATCAACGGAACCGTTGTCCAGATCGGTCCGGACAACGTGTTCGTGGATGTCGGCTACAAGTCCGAGGGCAAGATCCCGATCGGCGAGTTCAAGACCCTGCCCAAGATCGGCGAGCAGGTCGCGGTGGTTCTGGTGCGCAAGGAGAGCCGCGACGGCTCGATCGCCGTCTCGAAGGCCAAGGCCGACGAGAAGATCTTCTGGCGCAACCTCCGCAAGGCTCACGCGGAAAAGCAGCCGGTCGAGGGCAGAATCGTCGCCCAGATCAAGGGCGGCTACAGCGTCGATCTCGGCGGCGGCGTGAGCGGATTCCTGCCGCTGTCCAAGACCGACGTCTACCGCGTGAACAACGTCGAGGAGTACATCGGCCTGGAGTCGAAGTTCGCCCTCGAGAGGCTGTTCTCCAACGGCAAGGTGAACATCGTGCTGTCGCGCCGCGCCTGGCTCGAAGAGGAGTACAAGCGGCGGCGCGAGGAGTTCTTCGCCAAGACCCAGATCGGCGACGAGGTCGAAGGCAAGGTCAAGAGCTTTACCTCGTTCGGCGCCTTTGTCGACCTCGGCGGTTTCGACGGCCTCCTGCACATCAACGACATGAGCTGGGGCCACGTGAACACGCCCAAGGAAAAGGTCAACCTCGGCGACACGATCCGGCTCAAGGTCATCAATCTCGACCCGGAGAACCAGCGGATCAACCTCAGTCTCAAGCACTTTACCGAGGACCCGTGGAACCGCTTCGAGGAGAAGTACCAGAGCGGCGACGTCGTCCACGGCAAGGTCACCAAGCTGACGGACTTCGGCGCGTTCATCGAGCTCGAAGAAGGCATCGAGGGCCTGGCGCACATCTCGGAGTTCTCCTGGGTCAAGCGCGTGCGCCATCCCCGCGAGGTGCTGCACGTCGGCGACTCGGTCGACGTCAAGATCCTGGAGTACGACGTGACGCAGGGCAAGGTGTCGCTCGGCCTCAAGCAGGTGCACGCCAACCCCTGGAGCGACATCGACTCGCGGTTCCCCGTGGGCATGAGGATCCGGCGCAAGGTCAAGAACCTGGCGGCCTTCGGGGCCTTTTTCGAGATCGAAGAGGGAATCGACGGCCTGCTGCATCTCGACGACTTTTCCTGGACCAAGCACCTCAAGCACCCCTCCGAGGCGCTCAAGGAGGGCGACGAGGTAGAGGTCATGGTCATCGGCATCGACAAGGAGGCGCAGCGCATCCGGCTCGGCCTCAAGCAGCTCGACGAGGATCCGTGGAAGAGCCTGCAGAAGGCGTTCCCGCGGGGAAGCGTCATCGAAGGAACGGTCACCCGCACGGCGGATTTCGGCGTGTTCGTCAAGGTGCAGGGCGACATCGAAGGGCTGATCGCGAACAAGAGCCTCTACGACTCGCGCAACGAGACGCTGGAGGAAGTGCTCGCGTCGCTCAAGCCGGGTGACCCGATCAAGGCGGTGGTCATCGAGGTCAATCCGTCCCGGCAGAAGCTCGCCCTGTCGCGCGTGGACCTTGTCAGGCGCACCCACGAAGAGGAGCTGTCCAAGTACCTGCACTCCGAGGGGGCAAGCGACAAGGTGACGCTGGGAGATCTGCTCAAGGACAAGCTTTCAGACTCCTGAGTCGGTCGCTATGCTGCGCGGGAGCGTCGATCGCGAGAGGCTCGAAACCCTAATCGAGATCAACACACTCATCAACTCCAACTACACGGACCTGACTGTGCTGCTCACGCGCATCATCGAGAGCGCGACGAGGTTGACCATGGGCGAAGCCTCGTCGCTGCTGCTGGTCAATCCGCAGAACAACAGGCTGTACTTCGAGATCGCGCTCGGCAGCAAGGCCGCCGATGTCAAGCGGTTCTCGCTGGACATGGGCGAGGGGATCGCGGGCTGGGTGGCCCTGAACAACACCTCGGTGATCGCCAACGACGTCGAGCAGGACCCGAGGTTCAGCGACGAGGTGAGCAAGTCCGTCGGGTTTCCGACCTCCTCGATTCTCGCCGTGCCCATGCAGCTCAAGGGTCGCTGCGTGGGGGTGATCGAGATCCTGAACAAGAGAGACGCACAGAAGTTCACCGAGGACGACCTCCAGTGGCTGGAGGTGTTCGCGACGCAGGCCGCCATCGCGATCCAGAACGCGCGGGCCTACCAGCAGGTCCAGGAGGAGATCCTCCTTCTGAACGCCCAGATCCAGGCCGACAAGGGGTTCCATACGTTCGTGGGGGTGAGCCCCGCGATCAGAGAGAAGCTGGAGATAGCCGAACGGGCCGCGGCCACGGACTCGACTGTGCTGCTGCTGGGAGAGAGCGGCGTCGGCAAGGAGCTGTTCGCCGAGCAGATCCACCTCAAGAGCCGCAGGCGCGACGCCCCGTTCATACGGGTCAACTGCGCCGCCCTGCCCGAGCCGCTGCTGGAGAGCGAGCTGTTCGGCCACGTCAAGGGGGCGTTCACCGACGCGACGCGCGATCGCAGGGGCCGCTTCGAGCTCGCCGACGGCGGGACGCTCTTTCTGGACGAGATCGGCGACCTGCCCCTGGGCGTGCAGGCCAAGCTGCTGCGCGTGCTGCAGCAGAAGACCTTCGAAAAGGTCGGTGCCAGCACCCCCACGACCGTGAACGTGCGGCTGGTCGCCGCCACCAACAAGGACATCGAGCGGGCCGTGAGCGAGAGGGCCTTCCGGGCCGACCTCTACTACAGGTTGAACGTGCTGCCGATCGCGATCCCGCCTCTGCGGGAGCGCAAGGAGGACATCCCGGAGCTGGCCCGGTTCTTCCTGGCGCGCTTTGCCCGGGAGACAAAGAAACAGATCCGGGGATTCTCCGACGCGGCCATGGAGCTCCTGCTGGAGTGCCCCTGGCCGGGCAACGTACGGGAGCTCGAGAACGCGGTGGAGCGCGCCGTGGTGATGTGCAGCGAAGAGCTGATCCGGCCGGCGGACCTGGTGCTGAAGGTGGGGCAGGGGGCCGGTCGGGAAGTCTACCAGGGCAAGGCCCTGAAGGGAGCGGTCAACCTCTTCAAGAAGCACTACATCATCGGAGTCCTGGAAGACAATAACTGGAACCAGACCAGGGCCGCCCGCGCTCTCGGCGTGCAGAGGACCTACCTCTCGAGGCTGATCAAGGAGCTCGAGATAGCAAAGGCATGACGGAGAGGCCAAAGGCCCTCCGCAGACGGTCTCGGCCACGGGGCAGGGACTCGGAGATCCCCGGCATGGGCCGGGGACCAACGGCGTGATCGTCCCGCAAGGAGATAGAGGATGCGTGAAGAGGGAGAGGAACAGATACGGCTGGCCGATCGGATCGCTTCGATCGTCGAGGCCGTCAGGATACCGCTGCTGGTGCTGCTGGCCCTGCTCGTGGCGGGCGTGATCGCCTATTTCGTGTACGCGCAGGCGAGCGCCGCGGCCCGCGAGCGCAGGGCGATGCTGGCCGAGCAGGCCGACGACCTGATGGGCGACTGGCAGGCGGAACAGGATGCCCAGAAGAAGAGCAGCCTCGAAGCGGACCTGCGCGCCAAGCTCGACACCCTGAGCAAGAGCGGGGGATACTACGGCGAGCGAGCCCTGTACCTGCTCGGGCAGGTGGCCGCGGAAAAAGGTGACAAGCAGGCGGCCTTTGACGCTTTCAACAAGCTGGCCGCCGCGGCCGAGCGCAGCTACCTCGGGATCGAGGGCCTGATCAACGCCGCAGTCTTGGCGGAGGATCTAGGCCAGGCCGACACGGCGCTCGACCTGTACCGAAGGATCGTGGACCGCCACGGCGGCAGCCCCCACGCGCCCCACGCGTACTTCGCGGTGGGTCGTCTGCTGGAAGCCAAAGGCGATTTCAAGCAGGCCGCCGACACCTACGGCCAGCTGCGCTCCAAGCATCCCACCGGCAGTTGGACGAACCTAGCCGTGAACCGTATAATAGCGCTGCAGGCAGCTGGCAAGGTCGGCAAGGACTGAACGGGGACCCGACCGGCTGCCGGGAGGCGCCATGGCCGGCAAGGGAGCGCGCATCTTCGAGGCCCGGACCTTCGGTCTCGTCATCGGGGCCGTCGTCTTCGGGCTCATGTACCTGCTGACGTTCGGGACCGCCACCGTGCGCAACATCGAGGAGAACGTCTTCCTCGACGTGTTCTTCAACTGGAAGCTGACGTTCAAGGGACAGACCGTTCAGGAGGGCGTGACCCTCAAGACCCGCAACCCCTTTATCTCGCCCGACATCCTCATCGTGGGCATCGACAACCGCAGCCTGCAGCGCTACGGCAAGTGGCCGTTCCCGCGCTCGGTCCACGCGGGGCTCGTCAACAGCTTCACGCGGGTGCAGCAGCAGGCTGAGCGGGAACGGGCCCTGTTCCTCGATATCAACTTCATCGAGCCGGACGTCGACGCTCCGGAGAACGACGCGCTTCTGGTCAAGGCGATCCGCGAGAACGGCCGGGTCTTCGTCGACACGTTTCTGCAGCCCGGCCCGGCTGCGGGGGCTTTCGCCGAAGAGCAGTTCGAGCGGCAGAAGGAACTGATCGCCGGCTACGGCGACATCAAGCGCATCAGCGGAGACGTGCTCAAGGTGGTGCCGTTCCGCAGCGTCGAGGCCCCCCTGAAACCCTACGCGCGCGCGACCCGCGGATACGGGAACGCCAGCTACATCGAGGACATCGACAATGTGTTCCGCCGCCAGCCGCTGATCGCGCGGCTGGAGGAGCCGCTGGAAGACATCGACGTCGAGGATCTCACGCCTGACACGCGGGTAGACTCCCAGGCGCACGAGCGCCTGACGTGGCACGACAAGGAGGGGATCCCGCACACCCTGTCGCTTCCGCTCACGGGCGAGTCGCTCGAGGCGCTCCGAAAGGAGGTCTCCCGGCGGGCTCCCGGCCGCCCCGTCGACGCCAACGGCGACGGAAAGCCGGACACCTACCGCTACTTCGTGCGCCGCTACCGCGACCACTTTGTCCCGGCGATCACCCTTTCGCTGACGCTCGAGTACCTGAACAAGAAGCCGGCCGACGCCGAGGTCGTGCTCGGCAAGCACATTCGCATTCCCGCCCCCCAGCAGTTCAACGTCCAGACCCAGGCCTGGGAGCCGTTTCAGCTGCTCGTCAAGCCGGCCCGCACCAAGGTCGAAAAGGACGCTGCGGGCAACCCGATCGAGGTCGAAGCGGCTCCCGCGCAGTACCGGACGATCGACGAGCTGCTGATACCCATCGACGAGCGCGGCACGATGCTGATCAACTTCATGGGGCCGCGCTCGAGCGCGGCGGCCGACGGCTACCAGACCTTTCCCGTCAGGCCGTACTCCGGCTACAACCGGGACCCGGGCCTCGACGCTTCGTCGTGGCCTCGAACCAAGGCCGTCGCGAACAAGATCCTGATGGTGGGTATCTTCGCCACCGGCCTCGCCGAGGACGAGAAGCCGACCCCGTACGGCCTCATGTACGGCGTCGAGATCAACGCGAACGCCCTGAACACGATCCTGATGAACCGCTTTCTCAGGCCGGCGCCGTTCTGGGTCGAGGCGCTGGTCCTGTTCGCAATGGTGGCGCTCGTGAGCCTGATGAGCTCGCGCCTGTCCACGGTCTGGTCGCTCGTCATCACGCTCGTGCTGGTGTTCGTGTACTTTCTCGTGGTCGTGTACCTGTTCGATTTCGCGAGCTACATCCTGAACTTCAGCGCGCCGGCGGCGGCCGGGCTGCTCGCGCTGTTCTCGATCGTCGCCTACAGGGTCGTGACCGAAGAGCGCGACAAGCGGTTCTACAAGAGCACGTTCGGCAAGTACCTGAGCCCGGCTGTGATCAACCAGATGCGCGAGAATCCTCCCGAGCTCGGGGGCGTGGACAAGGAAATCACCGTCTTCTTCTCGGACATCCGGGGCTATTCGGAGCTGTCCGAGCAGATGTCGCCGCAGGAGCTGGTCAATCACCTCAACGAGTACCTGTCGGCCATGAGCGACATCATCGTCGAGCACGGCGGCACTCTCGACAAGTACGTCGGCGACATGATCATGTGCTTCTGGGGCGCGCCGATGCCCCAGGAGGACCACGCCCTGGCCGCCTGCCGTTGCTCGCTGGCGCAGGTGCGCAAGCTCGAGGAGCTGAACGCCGCCTGGCCGCCGGAGCGGCGCATCCACATCGGGATCGGCCTGAACACGGGCATCATGACCGTCGGCAACATGGGCTCGAGCGTGCGCATGAACTACACGCTGCTCGGCGACAACGTGAACATCGGCTCGCGCCTCGAGGGAACCAACAAGGTCTACCACACGACCATCATCATGAGCGAGTCGACCTACCTGCTGGTCAAGGACAAGGTGGTCGCCCGCGAGCTGGACGTGATCCGCGTCAAGGGCAAGAACAGGCCCGTCGGGATCTACGAGCTCGTCGACATGGCGGATGGCGCGTGAAGAGGGCCGGGGGGCGAGGGCGGCACGGGCGGCTGCTCGTCGGGCTTGCCCTGGCGGCGGCGCTGCCGTGCGGCTGCGGGATCGAGGACATCCCGGTTCTGAACCCGCCGCAGTTCTTTGACGCCAACGACAGCTTCGATTACTTCGCCATCCGGATCACCGAGAGCAACGACGAAGGCAACCTGCCCGAAGACAAGGCCGACTTTCTCGGGGTCGAGGTCTATTACAAGTTCTACGGCTACGGCTCGCTCGGCAGCATCCAGAGCGGCCTCGCGACCCACAGCGAGGTCGTCAACGCCGGCTTCCGGCGCCTGGCGTCTACAGCCGACAGGGAGAGCCTGGTCGAGTACCCGCTCATCAAAGTGCCCGAGGCCGACCGGGGAGAGCGTGCCACGATCACGCTCGACTTCTCGCCGCTGCAACAATACCCGACCCCTGGGCAGCCGTTTCTCTTTGCTGTCCCGGACACCACGGGGCTCACGATTGCCGATACCGAGTTCCGGCGAGGGGTGGTTTACCCGGTCGATGACACCTTCAAGAAATTCTACTCCGATGACGACGACGGGTTCCTCCCGGCCGACGCCGACATCTCGACCCTCGGGCTCGCCGCAAACACGGACCACGAAGTCTACATCGCCCTCTACGCCCTGAGCTACGGCATCGACAACCAGCGGTTCACGACGCTCTACAGCCGCGCCGTGTTCCTCACTTCGATCCAGGTGACGATCCACGTCACAAGCTGACGCGAGGTTGCAGACTGATGAACTGGTCGTATCTGAACGTGGGCCTCACGTACGTGACCATCGGATTCGCCTCGGCGATCCTGATCTACTACGTGTTCAAGCGGCCGATGCTCGGACGCTTCTGGGGCGCCCTGATCATCGGCCTCATAGGCTCGTTCCTCGGGGGGGTGATCTACCGCACCTTCCCGAAGTTCTTCCAGGTGCTGTCCGACTTCAACGACGTGAACGTGTTTGCGGCGGCCGGCTGCTCGCTGGCCCTCATCTGGACCCTGTCCAGGCTGAGCTCGCCCAAGTAGGGCGCACGCAGGCCTGAACGCAACGGAGCGCCGGCTTCGGGTCCGCTTCCCGGTCTTTTCCAGGTATCTGCCTAACTTCCTATAATGCATATTCTGTCGACCTAAGCCAACCGTAATGACCGCCGGCGATGGGCCGCCCCGCGTCGTCCGATGATTTTTCCCCCACAGAACAGGTAACTCCGGTTTTCAACCTGTCTACAGATTGAGACGACAGACCGGGTCGGTCGAATCACGTTGTCAATGCGTGTCGACAAGTAGACGCCCTACGGCAAAATCACGCCCTCGAAGCCTTTGTCCTTGAGGCGGATCAGCATGGAGCGGGCATCCTCCTGCGAGAAGCGGCCGGCGAGCAGGACTCGGTAGTATGCCTTTCCGGCCAGCTCCACCCTCTCGACGGCCGTTTCGAATCCTGCGGCCTTGAGGTCGCGCGCCATAAAGGTGGCGTTCTCGCTGACGGTGAACGAGCCGGTCTGGACGCGCATGAGCGGGGACGCTTCGGGGGCCGCGGGCAGCGGGGCGGCTGCAGCGGCGGGGCTCGGCGGTCTGGGGGGATCGGCTGCCGCTGCGGTTCGCAGGAGCTGCCTCGGCGAGAGGGCGCGGCTTACGGGCCCGGGGCCGGACAGGAGCGCGGCTTCGGGCGAGCCGGGATACTCGCGCTCGATCTGCTCGAGGCGGGCGTCGCGTTCGGCGGTCTGTCCCGCGGTGCGGGCGTAGTCTGCGAGGGCAAGCAAGCCGTGCAGCCGCGCTTGGCTGCCCGGCGGAGCGGCTGTCGTGGCCGCGGTGAGGGCCCGCTGGGTCGCTTGGGTGGGGGCCTTGTCGTGGAGCAGAACCGCGCGCATCACCGTGAGCTGGGCGCGCAGGGGCTCCTCGGGGGCTGCGGATAGGGCACGGTCGAGCAACGCGAGGGCCTGGTCGTTGGCGCCGAGGTCGCATGCGACAGCAGCGGCAGCGAGCAGGGCCCCGGTCTGGGCCGCAGGGCTCGGCGCCGTCAGGGCGGCCCGTTCGTAGTAGCGCAGCGCTGCCTCGAGGCTGCCCGCCACTTCGAGGAGCCCGCCGATTTCCAGGGCCAGGTCGGGACCAAGGTGGTGCGGCAGCTCGACGAGCGACTCGAAAATTGCCCGCACACGGTCGAGCTGGGGGGTTTGCCCCAGGAAGGCACGGAACGCCTCAGGCCAACTCGGGTCCCGGGGATTGGCCCGCAGCCACTCGGCATCGGCCGCCCGCACCTGCTGCGGTGCGGGCGGCGCGTCTGCCGGCGGGCCGGGCTGGCTCCACGCGCTGGCGGCCAGCAGAGCGGCAATCAGAGCGGCGAGCAGGACGGGATTCGGCCTCACGTCAGGAACCGGGCGCGCCTGCGCCAGGCTGCTGGGGGAGGCCGCCCGCGGCCCTTCGCGCCCTTCTGCGCCGCGGAAGGAGGGCATATGGCAGCACGCAGACGGCTCCGGCGATGAATGCGATCACGAGCGCAAGAAACAGCGGAACGTCCCTGAAGACGTGCACCCCCACCGACACGTTCACCCGCACCAGGTTCAGACCCGCGAACAGGGCCGCACACGCCACAACGATCAGCGCGAAGAAAAGCCGCCATGGGAACCGCTTCATCTTGTCTCCCCGTCTCGTCCTTGGTCCGGGACCGGTCCTATGAGCGCGCCTTGAGCTTGCGGAAGAAGTTGAAGAGCGAGTACCCCCCGTAGGCCAGGAGGCCGATTCCGCCGATCGAGAGCAGGCCGCCGCCGAAACCCAGCGCCTTGGAGAGGATGGTGAGGATGCCCGCACCTGCGAGCATTCCGCCAGCCGCCCGGTCTCCCCTGGATGCGGCTATGCCGAGGCCCACCGCGGTCAGCGCGCCTCCGGCCACGAGGCCCAGGACCTGACCCAGGCCCGACAGAATCAGCAGCGCCGCGCCTGCGGCGACTCCGCCGAAGCCGCGCACTCCGTCGCGCTCGATCTCCTTGCGCGGAACAATGTCTCCCATGGCGTTCGCACCTCTCGCGAAAAGTCTAACATCAGCGCTGATCGGTGTCCACCGCGCAGGGGCAGACGGTGCAGCGGTGGGGCCGCGGGCGCAGGATCAGGCGAGCGGGAGATCGATCCACACCACCCCGCCCTCCCCCGCCTGCGCGCCCACCGCTCCCCCGCACAGCGCCAGTGCGCGCCTTGCGACGTAGAGTCCCATGCCGGTGTGCCCCGGTTTGCCGCTCGTGAACGGATCAGTGGCCACGGCGGCCATCTCCGCCCCGAAGCCTGCCCCTTCGTCCTTGATTTCGATCCGCAGCATGCCTGATTGACGCTTCGAGGTGACCAGCACCAGGCCCTCGGGGGCGCTTTCGTAGGCGTTGACGAGAACCTCGATCAGCGCGGCGACGACGTGCTGAGGCACGGCCCGCACGCGCGCGTCCGCCATGCGCATGTCCACCCGCAGGCCCGGGAAACGCTGCCGCACCCTGGCCGCGGCGACTGCGGCCAGCCGCGCTGCGCCGCAGGGCTCCGGCAGACCTCCGGTCAGAGCGGCCACGGGCCGCGCCGCCTCGGCGAACTCCACCAGCAGGACCCGGGCCTGCCTGAGGTCGGCGATCGCCTGCCGCAGCGCCGCGGCGTCGGGCCCAGGGCCCTGGAGAGCCGCCGTGGCGGCCCCGAGCCTGCGGCCGGCCTCTTCCACCTGGCGCTCGGCGTAGCGGGCCAGGCGCGCCAGCTCGTGCTGCCTGGCTCGCTCCCAGGTCTGCCTGTCGGACTTCGGATCGTCGAGCGCGCGGTGCAGCGCCGCGTTCTCCCTCATCAGCTCGCCCAGGCGGCGGGGGCGCGCCTCCAGCGCCCGCGCAGAGGCGCGCAGCAGGAGCGCCTGCAGCGGCAGCAGCAGCGCGGCCAGGAGGAAGACCGCCACAAAGGCCGACGCGCGGACCGTCATGGCGTAGTGAGTCGACAGCTGCTCGACGATCGGGTCATACAGCAGGGCGAAGAACGCCACGGCGGCAAGCGCCACGAGCGCGTACACCACGAAGCGAGCCAGCATCCGGCGCGTGGCCAGCCGCCTCCCCGTGAGCAGGCCCACCGAGAACAGCAGCGGGAGCGGGAGCAGGAACAGGTTCGCGAACCCCCCGGTGCCGACTCGAGGCGCAGCCCGCTCGCCGAGAATCAACGGAAGCTGGTCGAGAAAGAAGTACGGCGGGAGGGCGACGACAAAGCCCGCGAGCATCCACTGGATGCGGGCCCGCTGGGACGCCGCTGCGGCCGGGAGGGCGCTGGCAAGCAGCGCCACGAACGCCACGTAGGCAGCGGCTTCGGCGCTGTTGGCGAACCTGCCCAGCAGCCGGTAGCGCTCGAGCAGGACGTCGGCGCCGGTGCGGGCCCACTCGGCCACCAGAGCGATGCGGGCAGCGGCGAACACCGCAAAGGCGACGGCGACGGCGGCCGCAGCACCGATCCGCACCGCCGGGCTCGCGCGCGGGCGCGGGTACTCGAAGGCAAAGGCGAGCAGCAGCCACGGAGCGAGCTTGCCCGCGTGGATCAGGACGTTGGACGCCGCGCTCTCGTAGTAGAAGGGCTTGACTGCGACGAACACAGCGTAGCAGAAGCAGCCGGCCGCGAGCAGACCCGTGGCCAGGTTCAGGCCGGCATCGAGCAGCAGGGCGAATCCCAGCCCGATCAGGGCCACGAGGAAAGCCACGACGAAGGCTGTGTCCAGGCGCCGAAGCACCAGGTCGGGCTCGATGCTCAGCGTGCGCGGGGCCGTCCCGTCCCGCAGCACCTCGACCTCCAGCGGCGCCCACGTACCCACAGCCAGGTCGGCCTCCACCAGGTCTCTCAGGCTGCCGATCGGCACGCGGCCGACCCGCAGGATCCGGTCGCGGTACGGCAGCAGACCGGCGCGAACCGCCGGCGACAGCGGGGAGCGCGGGGCGAACACGATGCGGCCGTCTCGAGCGACCGCCTCGGGGTAGTTGACGACCAGGCCGGTGTACGGCTTGAGGGCGTAGCGGACCAGGTAGGCGCAGCAGACGGCGGCGGCCAGCGCGGCCAGCGCCAGCGCCAGCAGGCGCCGCGGCCCGATCGCGGCCATGCGGCGCGTCACTGCGGCGACTCGCCGCGGCGCGGCCGCAGGTGCCTCAGCTCCGGCGGCAGCCGCGATGGCTGGCCGTCGGCTCCGAGGCAGACCCACTCCACGGCGGCATCGGCCACGGGGGTGCCGCCGCGGGTCACCAGCTGGCGAAAGACCCCGCTGGAGCCCCGCATCTTGACGATCTCCGTCGACACCTCGAGCTCGTCGTCGAGAAAGGACGGCCTCAGGTACTGGATGTTCACGCGGCGGACCACGAGGTTGATACCCCGCCGCTGCAGCTCTTGGATCGACAAGGCGCGGTCGCGCAGCAGCAGAACTCGGGCCGTTTCCAGGTACTGCAGGTAGGTCGCATGATTCACGTGCCCGTACATGTCGCACTCGTGAAACCGGACCCGGGTCGAGACGCGGTGCGCTGTGGCCGGCATGGCTGCGAGACCTCCGTGTGCGTAAGGCTGCGCGCCCGCAGGTTGACAGGTGCGGGAGCGGTTGGTATATTGGCCGCGCTTTCGGCGGCGTAGCTCAGGTGGTAGAGCAAACGGCTCATATCCGTTGGGGCAGGGGTTCAAATCCCTTCGCCGCTATTTGTCCTCCTCGTCCAGGCGGGTCCAGAACTGCCTCTCGGTGATCCCCCCCATCAGCAGCTCGCGGATCAGGCTTCGCGTCCGCTCGGAAAACACCGACCAGTACCGCTTGCTCCAGTCGTCCCGCAGCTCCGCCCTGTCGGAGGCGGACATGCGCCCCAGGCTGTAGTCCACGAACTGCACCACCATCGAACGCACCACGTCGGGGGGAAGGTTCGCCTCGGCGGCACGGCTCCTGCCGGGCACCCACTCCTCGAGCAGGAGGTTGAGATGCTCCTCGGGTATCGAAGGAAGGGTCCTGCGGACCATTTCGCGCACGTAGCGCAGAGTCATCTCCTTGACGTCCCCGATCGAATCGAGCTGACCGGAGACCGCGCCCGCGATCTCGCGGGCCATCCCGCGCAGGTTGCCCGGCGAGAGGCGCCTGCCGGCGTCCTGCGCGCGGCGCTCGAGCGCGGCCTTGATGACCTCCAGGTCCCTTGCGTCCGCCCGGTTGAGGATGTAGTCGACCGCCTTGTAGAGATCACGATCCAGGGACATGTCAGGGCCTCACTGCCCGAACGATCAGGTTGACCTGCTCCCAGTCGACTTCTCTGTTGCACAGCACCGACCGAATCAACGCCGCGGCGCGCTCGAGGGCCTCGGTCTCGTCGGGCCGGACCCGCCGCAGCCGCGCCAGGTAGCTCCCGGGGGCGTCGGCTGCGAACCAGCGATCGAGGTCGGACTCCCCCACCCTCCTGCGGCCCCTGTGATGATGTTCGGCGATTTCCACCGCCGCGAAACCCGCGTCGGCGACCTCCTGCCGCAGCGACTCCACGGTCCAGCCGAGCAGCGGATCGTTGTCGTCCTCGTAGACCGCGTTCTCCGCTTCGAGCAGGCGTGCGTACAGCTCGGCGCCGAGCGCCTCGCGGGCCAGCGCGGACAGCCGCTGTCCCGCCCGCGGGTAGGGCTCGATCAGGCCGAGGCGGCCGCCCGGGGCCGTCAGGTCGAAGAGGGCCGAGAGCGCCTGGCCGCGGCCTGTCCTCGAAGTGAGCGCGGCGCGGCCGACAGCCACGTCGAACCGCAGCGCCTCCTGGCCGCAGCGGGCCAGCGCGGCCGCAAGGGACGGGAGGCTCGCTTCGATGCGGATGGGCGCGCGCAGCGCGTCCTGAACGCCCGCCGCAGCGGCGTCGGCGAGAGTCCACACTCCGCCCTCGGGGGTGCGTCGGACCAGCTCCCACGTCAGGAACGGAGAGCCCCGCGTGAAATCGAGGGCGCGCGAGTGGCGATGCACCTGCAGCCCCTCGAACAGCTGCGTCCGCAGCCGCTCCTGGAGGGCGGTCAAGGCCCCCTCGGCGCGGGCGACCCAGCGCTCGACGTCGGCCCCGGGGGTGAATGTCAGGATGTCGCCTTCGCTCGACGCCGCCCGGCCAAAGGCCTCGATCTGCGCCTCGCGCCTTCGCAGGACAGCATCGCGAAGGACCGCCTCGTGGCCCGCCTCCCCGGGCTGGTAGAAGGCCACTCCCTGCAGCGAGGCGGGCAGGTACTGCTGCGCCACCCAGTGCTCGCGGTAGGAGTGCGGGTAGAGGTAGCCCTCCCCATGCCCGAAGCCCTGGGCGTCCCGGCTCGCGTCCTTGAGGTGCCGGGGCACGTCGCCGCTGCGCTGCTCCTCGACGAGCTTGAGAGCGTCGAAAAACGCCATCGTCGAGTTGGACTTGGGGGCCGTGGCCAGGTAGAGGGCCGTGTGCGCCAGCGCGTAGCGGCCCTCGGGCAGGCCCACGCGATCGAACGCGGCGGCAGCCGCCTCGGTGAGCACCAGGGCCTGGGAATCGGCCAGGCCCACGTCCTCCGAGGCGAAGATGAGCATACGCCGAAAGATGAACCGGGGATCCTCCCCTGCGTACACCATCCTGGCGAGCCAGTAGAGGGCGGCGTCGGGATCGCTGCCCCGCAGGCTCTTGATGAAGGCGCTGATCGTGTCGAAGTGGTAGTCGCCCTCCTTGTCGTACAGCACCGCCCGCCGCTGGATGCTCTCCTCGGCGACGCGGCGGTCGACCAGGATCCGCTCGCCCTCGGGCGGCGGGAAGCGGGCCGGCGTCGTCTCGACGGCGAGCTCGAGGGCGTTCAGCAGGCTGCGCGCGTCGCCGTCGGACACGTTGAGCAGGTGCTCGAGGGCGTCGGGCTCGACCTCGACCCGGTAGCGGCCGTAGCCTCTCACGGGATCGGTGAGCGCCTGGGCCGCGATGCGGCGCAGGTCCTCTACCTCCAGGGGCCGAAGCTGGAAGACCCGGCTGCGGCTCACCAGCGCCCGGTTGACCTCGAAGAACGGGTTCTCAGTGGTGGCCCCTATCATGACGATCGTCCCGTTCTCGACCCACGGCAGGAGGGCATCCTGCTGGGCTTTGTTCCACCTGTGAACCTCGTCGACAAAGAGGATCGTCCGCTTGCCGTGGTACTGCCGGCGCTGGCGCGCGTCGGCGATCGCCTCGCGAATCTCCTTGACTCCCGCCAGCACGGCGTTGATGGTGACGAAGTGGGCCTTGGTGGTGTTGGCGATCACGCGGGCCAGAGTCGTCTTGCCTGTTCCCGGGGGCCCGTAGAAGATCAGCGAGCTCAGCTGGTCGGCCTGGATCGCCCTGTACAGCAGGCGCCCGGGCGCCACGATGTGCTGCTGGCCCACAAACTCGTCCAGGGTGCGCGGCCGCATCCGGGCGGCGAGCGGCTGTTCTCGCTCCATCCAGTCGGCATGGGCGCGGGCGAACAGGTCCTCTTCGTCCACTTTGCCCTATTCTTCACGCAAGCCGGCATTCGTGCAAGGCGCGCGGGGCGCGCCCCGGGGGGCGCTCGGCGAGCGCCCGCGGCCGCCCCCGTTGCCTCATCTGAAAAACGCCCCATCGTAGCACTCGTTGCCTCACGGGAAAACGTCCCCCAAATGGATGAGAAACGGGCGGCGGTTGAGGGGAAGGGGGAGACCAGCTCCGTGGGAATTGTGGATAGCTCCATGGTGCAGGACCCTACCGCATAACACCTAACAAACCTCCTTCACGGCGGGCCTACAGCGCGTTCTCTGGCCCGCTGCCTATCTGGGGATACCCCCTCTCGCGAGGGCTGGGACCGTAGAGGCGATTCCTCATGAGATCTCTCGCTGCGGGGTGGGTATTGATCAGAAGCCGCAGGTCCCCTGAGCGGTCTCTGATCAGCGCCGCCTCCTCCTCGGTCTCGTAGCGCAGGTAGCCTACGGCCTGACGGACGATGTTGCAGTTCTTCTGCTCTACGCAGCAGGTGCGGCGTGTCTTTTCGGTAAGCGTGCGTAGGCGCTGCGCTGATGCGGCGAAGCTTCCCGTAGGCCGGTTCGCTTTTCGCAAGCCGCCTGTGGTGGATCAGCACCGCCGGCATCTGAGGCAGGATCGCCTCCAGGCGCTTGCCGCACATCCGGTGGAAGCAGTCCCAGAGGTAGACCAGCGCCTTCTTCACCCGCTCCTCGGACTTGCGGGGCCGCACCACCGGCCGCCTCTTGTTCCGAGCTCCCACCACCAGGCGCACCGGCTTCCCATCCAGACCCCTGACCAGCCGGCTCTTGCCGAAGTTCCGCAACAGCCAGGCCGCGTAGGGCCGCTTGTACCCCGTCATGCGGACCACCTCGTCCAGCAGCTGCATACGCCCCTTACGTCCCTTCTGGGCCCGATACCCGGCGGCCTGCTTGCGCGTCCATCGTCAGCCTCTCTTCCACTGGGTGACCTCCCCATGCGCCGCCTTGAAAATGCCGGCGCCGTTGATTACATTAGCCCCCTCGCCCGCCCGGGGAGTGAAACCGGAGTCGCTTCTGAAACAGAAAGCCAAGAGCGGCCACGCCCTGACGATCGGATCCGCCTCTCTGATCCTGGCCGCCGCGGTCGCCGTGGTGGCCATCACGGTCACGCTCGACGCGGCCGAGCGCCCGCCGGACGTCGGCGGCCGGCTGACCGGGGACGCGGCGCCCGAGCCGGCCGGCGTGCTCACGAGCGAGCCGCCGCACCGGATGCAGGTCAATCACGCGATCGTCCGGCTGGGGGCCCGGGCCGCCGCGGTGGACTTCTACGCCGACTACACCGGCAGCCGTGACGTGTCGCGCGTCATCCTCGAAGCCGCGCTGCGCGCCGAGGTGCCGGTCAACCTCGCCTTCGCGCTGGGCTGGCAGGAGAGCCGCTTCAACGTGTACGCGGTGAGCGGGCTCAACTACTACGGCACGCGCGACTGGGGGCTGTTTCAGCTCAACGACGGAACGCGGGGCGGCTGGAGGCGTGAGGATTTTTTCGACGCCGCTCTCAACGCCGAGGCGGCGATGCAGTATCTGAGGCTCTGCCTGGCCGAGATGGGCTCGGTCGAGCTGGCGCTCGCCGCCTACAACGCCGGCATCCGCGGCGTGCGCGAGGGAGGTGTCCCCCGCTCTACCAGGGCCTACATCCGCGCCATCGCAGGGTACGAACGGGAGCTCGATCGCCGCTTCGGCGAGCGGTTCTAGTCGTCTCGCTGCCCCGCCTGCTGCGACACCGCCCTGACCGAGGCGACCGGCTTGGCGTGCAGGCGTGTGCCCCGAGCCGCGAGCCCGCAGGGGCGGATCGTGGCGGTGTCGACCACCACCTCCTTGAGCCTCTGGCGCTTGGCCGGCACGAAGCGAAGGCGCACCTTTTCGCCGCGGCTGCCGTCGGAGAGGTGATCGATGCCGTGCTCGCTGCCGCGCACGAGGTCGTAGGTCTTGTCGGTGATGAATCCGCTCACGTGCAGCCGCTTGCCCCACGCCACGCGGTTGGAATCGCGGTAGACCAGCAGCAGGTCCGCGCCCTTGTCCTTGTCGAAGACCTCGCAGCGGAGCAGCTTGCCGGGCAGCAGCACCTTGTCCGCGGGAGCCATCACCCGGTAGGTCCCGTCGCTGGTCACGACGAGGACGCGGTCGTACTCACTCACGCTGATCTGGAGGCCGTCGCCCCGCACCGCGGCCCCGAAGAACCCCGTCGTGCTGTCGTAGCCCAGGCGTATGTTGGCCCGGGCGACGGCCCTGCGGTCGACCGCCTCGAAGGACGTGATCTCCGTGCGCCTCGGGTAGCGGTCCCGGTACTTTTCCAGAAGGCCGGCCACAAAGGCCGTGGCCGTCTTCGTGAGCGCCTTGAGCCTGGCCTCGCACTCCCTGATTTTGCGCACGATGTCGTCGATCTCCGCGCGCGTGCGCTCCAGGTCGTAGGCCGAGATCCTGCGGATGCGCAGATCGAGCAGCTTCCTGATGTCCTCGTCGGTGAGCTCGCGCACGAACAGCTTGCGGAACGGCTCCAGGCCGGCGCGCACGGCTTTCCCGATGCCTGCCTCGGTCTTGACGGTCTCGATGCGCTTGTAGACCCGGTTCTCGATGAAGATCTGCTCGAGCGTCAGCCAATGCCGGCGGTCGTTGAGGACGCCGAGCTCGTACTCGAGTTCGAGCTTGATCACCCGCTTGAGGTGGGCGGCGAACTCGGCCAGGTACTGCGAGACCGTGATCTCCACCGGCCGGTTGTTGTCGATCACGACGATGTTCGAGGGAACGCTCACCTCGCAGTCGGTGTAGGCGTACAGCTGCGGCAGCACGTCCTCGGCCGACACGCCGCGTGCGGGCGTGAGCTCGATCTCGACCTTTTCCGTGGTGAAATCGTCGATGCTGGAGATCGCCACCTTGCCGCGCTGCACCGCCGACTCGATGGAGGCGATCAGGCTGGCCGTCGTCGTGCCGAACGGGATCTCCCGGACGACCAGCCGCTTGGGACCGTCGATCTCGATCCGCGCGCGCACCCGCACCCGCCCGGCCCCGTCCTGGTATTCGGTCACCTCCATCAGGCCGCCCTGGACAAAGTCGGGGTACACCCGCACCTTCTGCCCGCGAAGCACAGCGGCCACGCCCTCGAGCAGCTCGACAAAGTTGTGGGGAAGGATGCGGGTCGCCAGGCCCACCGCGATGCCTTCGGCCCCGAGCATCAGCAGCACCGGCACTTTGGCCGGCAGCACGAGAGGCTCTCGCTTGCGGCCGTCGTAGCTGGGCACGAACTCGGTGATCGCGGGATTGAACAGGGTGTCGACGGCCAAGGGCGTCAGGCGGCACTCGATGTAGCGCGCAGCGGCTGCGCCGTGGCCGGTCAGGATGTTGCCGAAGTTCCCCTGCCGCTCGATAAAGTAGTCGCGGTTGGCCAGGACGACCAGCGCGTCGCCGATCGAGGTCTCACCGTGAGGGTGCAGCTTCATCGTCTCGCCGATCACGTTGGCCACCTTGTGGAAACGGCCGTCGTGCATCTCGTAGAGCGTGTGCAGGATGCGGCGCTGCACCGGCTTGCAGCCATCGACGAGCTCGGGTATGGCACGGTCGATGATCACGTAGCTGGCGTACTCAAGAAAGTTCCCCTCCATCAGGGGTCGAAGCTGGCTCATGGTACCTCGCTGATCGGGCCGCCGCCCGCTGCCACTGCCGGACCGCTCAGATGACATCCACCTTGAGGTTGCTTTCGATGAACTTGCGCCGGGCGGGGGTGTTCTTGCCCATCACGAACTCCAGCGTCCTGTGCACCGCGCTCATCGACTGCACGTCGACGGGCACCAGCCGGGCGCCGTCCGAGATGAACTGCTTGAACTCCTGGGGGCTGATCTCGCCGAGGCCCTTGAACCGCGTCACCTCCGGACTGGACAGCTCCTTGACCGCCCGGTCGCGCTCGGCCTCGCTGTAGCAGTAGACCGTCCGCTTGCGGTCGCGCACCCGGAACAGCGGGGTCTCGAGGATGTACACGTGTCCCTTGACGACCAGCTCCTCGAAGTAGCGCAGAAAAAAGGTCAGGAGAAGGTTGCGGATATGCATCCCGTCGACGTCGGCGTCCGTGGCGATCACGACCTTGTTGTAGCGCAGGCCCTCGATGTCGTTCTCGATGCCCAGCGCCCTCATGATGTTGTACAGCTCTTCGTTCTTGTAGACCGCGTCCTGGCCCAGGCCGTAGCAGTTGAGCGGCTTGCCCTTGAGCGAGAAGACCGCCTGGGTGTTGACGTCGCGCGCCTGGATGAGGATGCCGCCGGCGGAGTCGCCCTCGGCGAGAAAGATGCTCGATTGGTCGCGGCGGCGGTCCCTTGTGTCGTAGTGGATCTTGCAGTCGGTGAGCTTGGGTATGCGGATCGCCACCTTGCGCGCCCGCTCGCGAGCCTCCTTTTTCAGCGTCGCTAGTTCCTTGCGCACGCGCTCGTTGGTTTTGATCTTCTCGACGAGGGCCTTGGCCTCGACCGGGTACTTGTGCAGCCAGAGCATGAGCTGGTTGCGCACCTCGTTGACGATCCAGGGCCGCACCTCGGTGGAACCGAGCTTGTTCTTGGTCTGGCTCTCGAACACGGGGTCCTTGAGCTTGACGGCGATGGCCCCGACGAGTCCTTCGCGCACGTCGTCGCCGCTGAAGCCGTTGCCCGTGTACTCGTTGACGCCGCGCAGGATGCCTTCGCGGAACGCGCTCTGGTGCGTTCCGCCGTCGATGGTGTACTGGCCGTTGACGAAGCTGTAGTAGGCCTCGCCGTAGTTGGTGGTGTGCGTGAGGGCGAACTCCAGGCGCTTGTCCTTGAAGTAGATGGTGCGGTAGAGCGTGGGCTCGCCGCCGATCTCCTCCTTGAGCAGATCCTGCAGCCCCGCCCGGCTGAAGAATGTCCGGCCATTGTACACGATCGAGAGCCCGCTGTTCAGATAGGCGTAGTAGCGCAGGCGCCTCTCGATGTACGCGTCGTTCCAGGCGTAGTCTTTGAAGATCGTCGGGTCGGGCGCGAATCGGACGATGGTTCCGTCGCGGTTCTTGGCGCGGCCGCTCTTCTGCTCCTTGAGCTGGCCGCGGGCGAAACGGGCGTAGACGAACTTGCCCTCCCGCACGCTGGTGACCTCGAACGACTCGCTCAGCGCATTGACCGCCTTGGTTCCCACGCCGTTGAGGCCCACCGAGAACTGGAACACGTCGTCCGAGAACTTGCCGCCCGTGTTGATCTTGCTGACGCAGTCGATGACCTTGCCGAGGGGAATGCCGCGGCCGTAGTCGCGGACCGTGACCACGGAGTTCTCCCGCCGGATCTCGATCCTCTTGCCGGCGCCGACGATGAACTCGTCGATGCTGTTGTCGATCACCTCCTTGAGCAGGATGTAGATGCCGTCCTGCGGATGGCTGCCGTCGCCGAGCCGGCCGACGTACATGCCGGTGCGCAGCCGTATGTGGGCCAGCGCATCGAGGGTCTTGATCGACTTCTCGTCGTAAGCGACTTTCGTGTCTGCCATGGCGTGCATCTGATTATCTGGAAAAGACCTGCGAGGGTCAAGAACAGCGGATCCCATGTCACTCCGGTGACGTGCGCTCGCGGGGTCAATCCGGACGACGCTCGCCGCCCGGGCCGCAGCCCGATGGGGCCAGGAGGCGGGCGATCCTGCCCATCATGTGCTGCCAGTGCGATCCCCGCCAATAGGTCCGCCCGCAGCCCGGGCACCGGCGGAACCCGGTCTGGCGGGTGCGCACGGCCGGCGGAACCGTTGCGGGCGGGTTGGCCAGCGTCTGCAGCGGGAGGTTGCAGCGGATGCAGCGCGACAGCGGCCTGCTCGCCGCTGCGAGGTCGAAGCGGCGGAGCACCTCGCGAACCTGCTGGCGAGGCTCGGTCGACCGCACGCAGTAGGCGTGCGTGACCATCGTGCGCTTGAGCAGCTCCCGGTCGCGGGTCAGCAGGATCCGTCGCTCGGCGGCAGCACTCCCGGCCAGATCCGAATCGAGAGCCGCCCTGTCCCAGGCCGCGTCGAAACCCAGCATGCGCAGCAACCGGGCGAGGGCCCCCAGGTGCACGTCCAGCAGGAAACGGGGCTCGCGCAGAGCAACGGGTCGAACGCGGGTCACCGATGAAATGTCCAGGCTCTCGAATACGGGGTAGACGCTCACGAAATCGCCGTCGACCAGAGGGGCATCGAAGCCCGTGGAGCGGCCGTTGACGAGAACGAGATCCACCTCCGTGTGAGGGACGCCGAGGCTCTGTATCAGCTCGCGGACCGTGCCTGCCGGCCGCATGATCTCGAAGGGGCGGCCTCGAAACTGAGGAGCGACGAAGTCGTTGAGCTCCTGGTAGAAACGGACCGTGACCACGCGGAGGCTCGCTGCAACGAAAACGGCCCCCTTTCGGGGGCCGGCATAGCAGGGGCAGGACTCGAACCTGCGACCTCCGGGTTATGAGCCCGACGAGCTGCCAACTGCTCTACCCTGCGTCTACGTTTTTAGTGTAGCGAATCATCCCCGCTCTTGTCAAGAACGCACGCCCGGCCGCACCGGACGCAGGACCCTCCGTGGAAGGGCGCGAGGGCCGGCCGCACCGGGCAGCGACCCGCCCCGTCGTCGCGCCTGCCTGAGCCGCCACCAAGAAATCTATCCGCCGTCGACCACGATCGTCTGCCCGGTGATGTAGGCGGAAGCCTCCGAGGCGAGGAACACGACCGGACCGGCCAGATCGTCCGGATATCCCGGCCTGACCATGAGCGTCATGCGGGGCAGAAGGTCCTTGAGCTCGGGGTCATCGAGAGGCACTCCCAGGTTCGACCTCATGTAGCCTGGAGCGATGGCGTTCGCCCTGACGTTCCTAGGCGCCCATTAGGTGGCCGGTTCGCGGGTGAACGCGACCACGGCTCCCTTGGACGCGCAGTGGGCGTTGTCGCGACGGCCGATGTCGGCCACGATGGCCGAGAGCGAGGCGATGTTGATGATGCTGCCGCTCCGCCGCTCGAGCATGCTTCGAGCGAAGATCTGCCGTGCAGTTGAAGATCCAGACTAGGTTCACCTCGATGACGTTGCGCCAGTTCTCGGGGGCGACTTCCGCCATGGGAAAGCTCACGGTGCCGCCGGGCGACTTGGGCCTCTAGACGATGCCGGCGTTGTTGACGAGGATGTCGACGCGACCGAAGCGCTCCATGACCTTGTCCCATCAGGCCCTCGCTGACCTGTTCGACGCCGTCGACCCGCTGCAGGTGCCGGGAGCCCTCATGGTCTTTCTCGGCCCCTTTACGTGGGGCGCCACCCCCGAGAGCGCCGTGGAGCACAGCGTGATCCTGGTCGAGGTAGCCAGGATGGCCCACCCTGACGCGCACGATCTGCGTGGACGCCAAGAGCATGCCTTTGGCGCTGCTCGACAAGCACGATCTCCGGAGGCACGGACCGAATGCGCACTTTTACCAGAGCAGGAATCCCTAGACCCGCGCCGGGCGGCGGAACTGGGTCGGACCGGGCCTGCGCCTCAGTGCGCCGTCTCGCCGCTGGGCGCCCCGAACACCCAGTCGCTGGCTTCCTTGATGATGCGCGACAGGATCAGCACCTGCATGTTCTCCTTGGCGCGCTGAACGCGGCGGTTCCAGGCCCCGGCCGAATGCCGACTGCGGAAGTCCCGCGCCCTGCAACGAATCGCCGCCTTCCGCTTCTCGTCTGCGGCCGACATCGAGTCGAGCATGTACAGACAGAGAAGCAGCAACACGGGGTCGCGCTGGTCGTTCAGCAGCGCTTCGAATTCGGTGCGGGCCGCCTCGATCTCCCGCAATTGCAGCAGGCTGAAGGCGTGATTCCAGGCGACCCATCTCCTGTCGGAAACGCCGGGCGCGGTCAGCATCCGGCCGAAGTACCGTTCGGCCTCTTCGGGCCGCTTGAGAAGCAGATACGGAACGCCGAACGGAATGGCGAGTGAGGCGGCCAGAGCCGGCTTCCGCTCGCAGACGTGCCCGTGCAGACGCACGATCTCTTCGATCCTCGAGGTCACCAGGTAGGCGTTGATCAGCACCTTGAGGCGGCGCCGCGTGATCCGGCCGCAGCTGTAGATCTCGCGCTCGAGGTGGCCGACGAGGCCGTCCCAGTCCTCGCGCTCCAGCAACTCGAACAGCCGCCAGCTGCGCAGGAAGTACGCGTTGAAGCCGACGAGGGCCGCGGCGAACAGACCGGCCGACGCCCAGTTGCGCGCCACGAACTCGCCGAAGTGCTCGCCTCCCAGCAGCAGCAGCGGCATGAAGAAGATGAAGAGAAACGATGCGACAATGACAATGTTGAAGATGAGGAATATCGTTTTAAAGCGCATGCGGTTGCTCTATAATGGAACGGCTGGAACCGCCGCAGTGTAGGGCGTATGATGCCCCGAGGTCAACATGAAGAGAATCTTGGTCAACGATCTGAAGGTCAACAGCCATTTCGACGCGCCCTTGTACCTCGACGATCGCTACGTGATCCTTTCGCCGGATATTCCCGTTTCCCTCGAGCTCGTGAACCGGCTCAAGGAGTGGAGCTTCCGCGAGGTGATGACCGCCGGCCGGCAGGTGGACGCGCCGCCCAAGCAGGTCGCCGAGGAGCCCCGTGCGGCGGTTCCCGATCTCGAGGAGACACCCGAAGACAAGGAGAGCCGCGGCCGCGTCGCAGCCTTCTATCTGCAGCTGACGAACCAGACCGTGCAGCTGTACCGCAAGCTGATGGAGGACAACTCCCTCGACGTCAAGGGCGCCTCAGACCGGGTCAAGGAGATCATTGATCTCGCCAGGGACCACCGCGATCTGCTGCTGTCCTGCCTGGCCGCCGAGCGGCCGGTCGACAACTACCTGACGAGCCACTGCGCCGCCACGGCCGTGCTCGCCGTCGCCATGGGCGGTTTCCTGAAGCTGCCGCCCCACCGCCTGATCGAGCTCGGGACTGCGGCCCTGCTGCACAAGGTGGGAATGATCAAGCTGCCTGCCGCCCTCTACACGAGCACCAAGGTGTTCAGCGCCCAGGAGCGCAAGGCGCTGGCCGCCCACCCCCTGGCGGCGTACCGCCTGCTCAAGGGCTTTTCGGTGAACGAGAACATCGCGAGGGCCGTCCTGGAGCACCAGGAGCGCAACGACGGCTCCGGCTACCCCCGCGGCCTCAAGGGCGACGCGATCAGCGCCTACGCCCGCATCCTCTCG
Source organism: uncultured Spirochaetales bacterium (assembly GCA_964552235.1). Taxonomy (GTDB): domain Bacteria; phylum Spirochaetota; class Spirochaetia; order SZUA-6; family CAVTHK01; genus CAVTHK01. The sequence continues at coordinate 28,271 of CAZKGO010000013.1, forward strand.
GTGGCCAGCTCATACGTCGCGATCACCTCCCGGCGCCCGTTCCGGGACGCCAGCGACGGCCACTCGGCCATGACCGACCTGCTGCGAACGACCCGCGCGGCATACGACGAGCGGGTCCTCAAGGCGATCGTCTGCGTGCTCTCGGTGTACCCGCTGGGCCTGCACGTGCTGCTCAACAACGGCATGCAGGCGGTGGTCTACCGCGCCGACCCGGACGACGCCCGTTGCCCGATCGTGAAGCCGCTGGCGGACGCTGAGGGCAGGCGCATCGTCGACGCGCCGCTCATCAAGACCTCGATCGAGAGACACGTGGTGATCAGCCGGGTGCTGCACCCGTCCGAGATCCAGGCGAGGTAGCAATCGTGGTGACCGTGCGCTTCCCTTCGGGCCGCTCCCGCAGCTATCCGAGCGGCATCGTCACCGCCGACCTGCTCGCGGACTCCGAGCTCGCGGACCAGATCGACCGGATCGTCGCAGTCAGGATCAACAACGAGATCGTGAGCCTCACCTACCGGATCTCGGTCAACGCGCTCATCGAGCCGATCAGCCTCGAGGCGCCCGACGGACCGGAGATCTACCGCAGGACGCTGACGTTCGTGTTCCAGATGGCCGCCCGGCGGATGTTGCCCGAGCAGCGGATCGTGATCGGCCTCTCGATCGGCCACGGCTACTTCCATTACCGCGACGACGGCGTCGAGATGAGCGGCGAGGACTGCCGGCGGATCGACGCCGCCATGCGGGCGATCGTTGCGCAGCGTCACCGCATCGTCAGGGACGCTCTCTCCTACGAGGACGCGATCGCCGCCTTTCCCGCCGAAGACTTGCCCCGCACCGCGCTCCTGCTGCGCTACGACAACAGGTCGCGGATCCCCGTCGATCGCTGCGACGGTTTCGTCGCTCCTTCGCACGGACCGCTGCTGCCCCACACCGGCCTGCTCGAGGCGTTCGAAGTGCGCAGATACGCGCCGGGACTCCTGCTGCGGTTCCCCGCCAGCGGCCGTCCGCGCACCGTTGCCCAGTTCCGGGACGATCCCCTCCTGTTCTCCATCTGCAACGAACAGGCGGTGTGCGAACGCGTTCTGTCGCTGAACTGCGTCGGCCGCCTCAACGAGAGCATCGACAGCGGCCGAATCCGGGACGTGATCTACGTCGCCGAGGCGCTGCAGAACAAGAAGATCGCCCGCATCGCCGAAAGCGTCTGCGAGGAGGGCAAACAGATTCGCCTAGTGCTTATCGCAGGCCCGTCTTCGTCGGGCAAGACGACGCTGGCGAAGAAGCTGTCGATCGAGCTCCAAGCCATGGGCAAGGACCCGGTCCCGCTGTCGGTCGACGACTACTTCCTGCCGAGGGACCGCACGCCGATCGGCGCCGACGGCAAGCCTGATTTCGAAGCGCTGGAGGCGGTGGACGTTCCCCTGCTGAACGAGCATCTCGGGCGCCTGCTTTCGGGGGACGCCGTCACCCTGCCCCGCTACGACTTCCTGGCAGGCGGCCGCAGCACGTCGGGCGCAGAGCTGCGGTTGAAACCGGACTCGATCCTCATCGTCGAAGGCATTCACGCCCTGAACGACCGGCTGACCCCTGCGGTGCCCCGGCCCTGGAAATTCAAGATCTACGTCTCAGCCATCACCCAGCTCGCCCTCGACAACTACACGCGCATTCCCACCACCGACAACCGGCTGATCCGCAGGATGGTCCGCGACCACCGCTATCGCGGCCACCCGGCGCTGCAGACCCTTTCCATGTGGCCTTCGGTGCGGCGGGGCGAAGAGCGGAACATCTTTCCCTACCAGAACACCGCCGACGCCGTCTTCAACTCCGCTCTCGTCTACGAGCTGGCGGTCCTCAAGGTCTACGCCGAGCCGCTGCTGCGGACGATCAAGCCCAACGTCAGGGAGTACTCCGACGCCCGCAGGCTGCTGTACCTTCTCAGCCACTTCTCGCCGATCACGCCGACCTGGGTGCCGTCGCAGTCGATCCTGAGGGAGTTCGTGGGCGGAAGCGAGTTCCACTACTAGCGCTGCTGGGTTCCCTCGGCCGAACGGCGGCGCGAGCGCCGCCGGCGATAGTGCTGGACGTAGCCGCACGAGTCGGGCAGCCAGCGCGAAAAGCGGGCGTGCCAGTACCGCATCTTGCGGCACTCGGGACACATCCGGAACCGGTTCTCGTACACGACGCACAGCCCGGTCGAGAGGTCGAGAAAGCGACACGGCGAGTCCATCTGCACGCGGACCCGGCCGCCGCGTATCTCCTTCTGGTAGCAGCACAAACCGCAGCGGTGACAGAGGCTTTCCCACCACTGCCTGCGACGGGCGATGCGCTCCCTGACCCTGTCGAACAGAACCCCCATGAGCCTGGGCGATCGTAGTCGACCTGCGGCCGGCTGGCAAGGGCGCGCACCGTCTCGGTTTGACCGCTCCCGCGCCGCTCTGGTATCATCAAGCGTGGAACGGGTTGCGGCTCTGGCAGCGCTGGTGGTTCTCGTGGGCGCCTGCGTCGGCTGCAGGGCCGCCAGGAGCGTCGGGTCGCCGGGGTCGGAGGAACCGGCCGTCGCGGCCGCAAGAAAGACAGCGCCCCAGCGACCGGCCCCGCAGGCGCCGGCCCCGGCTGCGTTGCCGGCGCCCGAGAACCCGTGGTTCCCGCCTCAGGACTGGAGCGAGCGGCGTGATGCCGAGGACTTCCGCATTGGGGTCCTTCAGGGCCGCAGTGACGACGACGCGCACCGCGCGCTGCAGGAGGTTTGCGAAGGGCTCGTGCAGGGAACGGTGGCTGCCGCCGCCCTCGCCCCGGATCGAGTCCAAGGCCTCTCGGAGCTGCTGTCGGCGCAGATCGAAGGCGGGGGTCGCCCGTCCGAGTACCGCATCGGGCGCCTGGAGCGCGTCTCAGACGCGGCGGCCTGGGCGCGCGTGCGCTTTGCCGGTGAGCGCGGCTGGAGCGAGGGCGAGGCGTTTCTGGTGCGGATCCTGGACCGGTGGTTCGTGAGCGACCTGCAGGTCAACCTCTCGATGGCTCGACCTCGCCAGGCAGGGTCCTTTGTCCCGTCGCCGTACCGGGACAAGACCGAGTAGGGGCCTCGCGAATGGGAGAGAAGGTCAATCGCATCGAGCGGGAGTTCGTCCTCAAGTCGCTGGCCGACAAGGGAATCCCCGTCACGGCCCTGTGCGGCTGCGAGCGCGTTCGGCTGCGGATCGTCGAGGCCACCGAAGACGCGGTCATCGTGGAGCCCGAACGCGCCGTGGGCTGGCGCACCGGAGACTCCGTAGAGGTCTTTTTCGTCTTCCAGAACAACAACCACACGTTCCGCAGCTGCGTGGCTGCGGTCGAAGGCGGCCGTTGCAGGCTCGCGATGCCGGCGGGTCTCTACAAGAGCCTGCAGCGGCAATTCGACCGCGTGCGCAACCCGGAGGGATTCACCGTGAGCTTCCGCCTGGCCGGGGCGGGCTCGATCGAGCTCGTCTTCCCCGTCAGCGGCGCGCCGGCCGAAGCCCCGCAGCCGCAGCCCGACCGGGCCTTCGATCCGGCCGCCATCAGGGACCTGGTCGACAAGTTCAACAGGGTGGCTGCGGCGTGGCCGTCGGAGGGCCGCATCGTGATGATGCGCAACCGCGCTGCTGCCACCTACGAAGAGCGCATCATGCAGGCCACCGGCAAGGCGCTCTGGATACCCTCCACCGAAGAGGACTTCCCGAGCCGGAGTCCTGTGCCGGAGCCGCGGGTTCTCACCAAGGCCGAGATCGTGAAGTACGAGAGAAGCTGCGGGGTCGAAGCCGGACTGATCCTCAGCCGAATCGCGGACATCCTCTATCGCAAGCAGCGGCAGGGCATCGAGTCGGAGCTATGCTGGCCTCTGCTTCATCAGCGCTACTTCGTGGGCTATCTCCACCTGCTCACGCGGGTCGCAGCCAGGCGCATCGGGAGAGCCCTGGTAGAGTGGGTCGGGCAGTTCGCCATGATCCTCGCCTACTCCCTCGAGCACAGCGGCTACTTCAAGGACGAGGCTGTCCAGGTGCGCCCCTACCAGGCGGAGCCTGTCGACCTGAGCGCCTCTGGCCTTCTGTTCGCCCACCCCGACAAGGACCTCTACAAGAAGCTGCTGGTTCACTCGGACATCCGGGTCAGCCTCAAGGCGCGCAACCGCAGGATGACGGTAGGCTCGCGCGTCATCCGCAAGTTCATGGACCGCGACCGCGTCTACGTCGCCCTGAGGTTCCTCGACATGTCGCCCGAGGACTTCCGCTACCTCTACGAGACGCTCTACGGAAGGCCCTTTGACCTGCAAACGGTGGCCTCCGAGACGCCCGGACCGCCCGGGTCTGCACCCGTGTGAACTGCGGGGGTACCGGCCGATCCGTACTCCGCGGCCGACGCGGGGCGCGGCCGGCGACCCCGCGCCGCCGCAGCTCACGGCCTCCCGTCGGGGCGCAGGAGGCGCGCCATGATGATACCGTCGATCGCCCGTATGCGGTCCATCGTCTGCGGGCTCGGAATCCCGTCCACGTCGATGATGTTGTAGGCCATGTCGGCCCTGTGGCGGTTGAGCAGGTCCGAGATGTTGATGCCCTCGGAGGCCAGCAGCGTCGTCACCTGTCCGACCATGTTGGGGATGTTCCGGTTGGCGATGATCAGCCGGCTCTCGGCTCCTATCCGTCCCATTTCGCATTCGGGAAAGTTGGCCGCGTTCTTCACGTTTCCGTTCTCGAGAAAGTCGACGAGCTGCCGCACGGCCATGATCGCGCAGTTCTCCTCGGCCTCGGGCGTCGAGGCGCCGAGGTGCGGAATCGCGATGACCCGGTCCATTCGCAGCAGCTCGGCGTCGGGAAAGTCCGTCACGTAGCACGAGACGATCCCCGCCTTGATGGCCTCCTGCAGGTCCGGGTTGCTCACCAGTCCCCCGCGGGCCATGTTCACCAGGCGCACACCGCGCCGCATGAGGGCGAATCGCGGCTTGTTGATCATGCCGCGCGTCTCGTCCCGCAGCGGCACGTGCAGCGAGATGTAGTCGCTTTCGGCGATGAGAGCCTCGAGCACCTTGGCCCGCCTGACGTCGCGCGACAGGCCCCACGCGGACTCCACGGAGATGAACGGGTCAAAGCCGACGACGTTCATGCCCAGGGCCACGGCGTCGTTGGCCACGAGCACGCCGATCGAACCCAGGCCGATGACCCCCAGCGTCTTGCCTCTCAGCTCGGGCCCCTCAAAGGCCGCCTTGCCGCTCTCCACCAGCTTGGGGACGTCCTCTCCCTTGTCCTTGAGGCTTTCGACCCAGCGCAGGCCTTCGACGATGCGCCGCGACGACAGCAGCAGGCCGGCGATGACCAACTCCTTGACGGCGTTGGCGTTCGCTCCCGGGGTGTTGAAGACCACGATGCCGGCAGCCGTGCATCGGTCGACCGGGATGTTGTTGACGCCGATGCCGGCGCGGGCGACGGCCTTGAGCGAGGCCGGCATCTGGTAGCCGTGCATGTCGGTGCTGCGCACCAGGATCGCGTCGGGGGCGGGTATCTCGGAGGCAACCTCGTAGCCCTCGCGCGGGAACAGCTCGAGACCCCTGGCGGATATCCTGCTCAACGTCTGAATGCGGAACATCACCGGTTCTCCTTTTCGAAGCGGGCCATGAACGACACCAGCGCATCGACGCCTTCCTGGGGCATGGCGTTGTAGAGGCTGGCCCTCATGCCGCCGACCGACCGGTGGCCCGCCAGCGACTGCAGGCCCGCGCTCGCGGCTTCGGAGACGAACTTCTTCTCCATCGCCTGGGTCGGCAGCCCGAAGGTGACGTTCATCCACGAACGGTCGGGCCCCGTGATCTTGGCCGCGAACAGCTTCGAGGAGTCGAGGAACGAGTAGAGGGTCTGGGCCTTTTTCCGGTTGCGGTCAGCCATGCCCCGCACACCCCCGTTCTCCGCCACCCAGTCCAGCACGAGACCCGCCACGTAGATCGCGTGGCAGGGAGGCGTGTTGTACAGCGACCGGCCCTTGGCGTGGACCTGGTAGGACAGCATGGCAGGCAGGCGGTCCGTCGAGCGGCCGAGGAGGTCCCGGCGGATCACGACCACCGTCAGGCCTGCGGGGCCGATGTTCTTCTGGGCCGCGGCGTAGATCAAGCCGAAGCGCCCGCAGTCGAAGGGCTCCGAAAGGAGACTCGACGACATGTCGGCGACGAGCGGCACAGCGCCCGACTCGGGGTAGCTGCGGAAGCGCGTGCCGAAGATCGTGTTGTTGGACGTGACGTGCAGATAATCGGCCTGCGGATCGAGAGCTCCTGGCTCGATGGCGGGGATCTCGGTGAATCCCTGCGCCTCGGACGAGGCCGCGACGCGAACCGTGCCCAGCTTGCGCGCCTCCTCGATCGCGCGCTTCGACCAGTGGCCCGAGCACACGTAGTCGGCGCTTCGCCGTTCGGTGAAGAGGTTCATGGGAACCATCGAGAACTGCAGGGAGGCGCCGCCCTGCAGGAACAGGACTTCGTAGCCGTCGGGCACGGCCAACAGCTGCCGCAGGCGCTCGTCGGCGTGGGCCAGGATCCGTTCGAAGTCGGGCGACCGGTGGCTCATCTCCATGACCGAGATGCCGGTGGAGCCGAGGCTCAGCGTCTCGCGCTGCACCTGCTCCAGCACGGGCTCCGGCAGCACGGCTGGACCGGGGGCGAAGTTGTACGGACGTTTCACTTGTTCTCCTCCTTTGCGTGGATCAGCATCGACAGGTATCGCAGCTCGTCCAGAATGGAAAGGCTGCTGCAGGCCAGACCATGAACATCGCCACCAGGCGGGCGCCCGCTCAGGTTGAGCAGTCCCCTGACGCCGCCGCGGGCGAGTCGGGCCAGCAGCTCCCTCGACGCGTCGGAGGCTGAAGTGAGAAGCGCGATCTCGATCCCTTCGCGCCTGGCCACGTTCTCGATTTCGTACGTCGGGAACAGAGGCACCCGCGACCGCGCCGTCTCCAGCCGGTTGGTATTGGAGTCGAATCCCGCGACTATGGCGCACCCCTCCAGCGCGCCGGCGCCTACGAGGGCTTCACCCAGCCAATCCAGACCGACCACGCACAGGCGGATCGGCCTCCCCAGCCCCGTCTTGACCTCCAGAAGCCGCATGAGCTGCGACACCTCGTACCCCACCGGAGAGGGACCCAGCCCACCGACGCTGCTGATGTCGCGTCGAACCGACGCTGCACTCGTGCCCAGTCGCCCCGCGAGGTCGAAGGAGGTCACACGAGGCAGCCCACCGGCGGACAACTCCTGCAGGCGAGCATAGAGAGCACAGAGGCGCTTGAGAGTGGCAGTCGCAGGCAGGCGACCCTTTCTGATCACAGAGTCACAGACTATCGGTGAACAAAGGAGATGTCAAGGGTTTTCAGGGCGAAGAAAAGGCTTCGGGGGCTCCTCAGCTGTGAAAATACAAACAGAAATCGTCGGAATACTGTGCGTCTGCTATACGAAGGTGTCCGGATCGAGATAAGCCGCCATCTGGATGACTCGCTCCAGGTAGCCTGCCTTTCGCTTCTTCACGAAGATTTGAAGGAGGGCATAGCGGGCCTCCTCGTCGACACGCCACATCTGGATGCTCAGCGTGTCGCCCTCGGACAGGCCGGTGTTGTCGGCCACTGATCCGGGAACGACCTGCCGAATCACGTACTCCGCTTCCCACAGGAATCCCCCAGCCGGCTCCACCCGCAGCCCGAAGAGAGGCGGCAGCGCGTTGATCCGGGCGTCCCGCTCCAGCGCAATCTCCATGGGGCTCCTTGGCCGCTTCTCCAGCTTGACGAGACCCGACAGGGATTGCGAGCCGCGTCGCCACGAGCAGGCGATCAGCGTCTCGGCCGGGAGGTCGAGCAGGTAGTCCTGCAGATCCCGGATGCGCGAAAAGGCGCGGCCGTTGACAGCCTGGATTCGATCGCCGGGCTTCAAACCGGCACGCTCAGCGGCCTGGCCCGGCACCGAGTAAACCACCTCCAGGCCCTGGTCGGTCTCCATCAGCGCGGCCCCGATCCAGGAATGGCTGACCTCGCCTCCCCTCATCAACTCGGGCAGCACCTTTCGAATCCAGTGCTGCGGAATGGCGAAGCTTAACCCTTCGTAGGGCTTGATCCCCGCGAACACCATGCCAAGAAGATCTCCCCGCTCGTTGAGCAGGGGACCGCCGCTGTTGCCGGGGTTCACGGGGGCGTCGATCTGAATCACGTCGCCCATCTGCAGCAGACGTCTGCGGCCCGTCGCGGAGACGATCCCCGACGTGACCGTGTTCTGGAGAAAGGGGTCCACCGGCGATCCAATGGCCAGCACCTTCTCCCCCTCGGTGACCCTGGGATGGGTGTGGAGAGCGAACACGTACTCGGGCCGAACCTCCACTTTCAGCAGGGCGAGATCGAAGACCGGATCCCAGGCGATCACCTTGGCCGGGACGCGCTCCTCGGCCCGGCGCGGAAGCCGCACGTACAGCCGCGAGTAGCCTTCGTACTTGGGATCCACTTCGCTGGCCACGACGTGGTGGTTGGTGAGCAGGTAGCCTCGGTCGTCCACGAAGAAGCCGCTGCCCATGGCGCGATCGGGCAGACCCACACCGCCTTCGAACCGGATCCCCTTGTCGACCCAGATGGTGGCGGTGCCTTTCAGCATTGTGGCGGTGCTGGGCGCTTCGACCACGCCCGTGCGCGCCTGCTCGAACAGGGAGGCCGCGCCCTTTTCTGCGAACACCCGCGAAAGGGCGTCGAGCTCGCCGGCGCCCAGCAGGCCCGCTTCGATGCTGCGGGCCAGGTACAGCGAAGCAGAGACCGCATCGCCGGCCCGGGTGCGCTCCTCGATGAGCGCAGCCGCGATGCGCGGCAGCGACCAGTCGGGAAAGCGCGACGCCTCTCCCATCGCCTGCAGCGACAGGTACAGCCGGTAGGCCTCCGCCGGGTCAGGCGCCGCCGCAGCGGCAGCAAACGCCGCAGCGACGCCCTCGATCGCCCGCTGGCGGTAGCCCGCCAGATCGCCGCCGTCGGTTCCGGCATCGCCCGTGCGCTTGAGGAACTCGATGTCCTGCAGCGCGCGCAGGTAGTTGCCCGATTCCAGCGTCTGCTGGATGTCGCGGGCCCTCACCTGCTCGAGCGTGGCGGGCCCGCTCGCCATTCGCGCAGACAGGCATCCCGCCAGCGCTGCGGCGGCAGCGACCAGGACGAGGGACCGGAGCGTCACGGCCGCGTCTCCCTTGGCGCGACGATGGCGGGCCACAGCGACGCGGCAGAGGGACGATCCTCGAAAACCGGCGTCGATCGCTCCGGCACTCCGTCTTCGTCGTAGTCCCACAACCAACGCCGCTGCTGGTAGTCGACGCTGTAGTCCGCGATGCCGTTGTGATTGAGATCCACCTCGATTCTCAGCAGCCCGTCCGCCGACCATCGCTCGAACACGTCGAAAGCCCCGTCGCCATCCAGGTCGCGCTCCCCGGCCGACGGGCGGCCTTCGCGGAACGTCACCACGTAGTCGCGGCGCCCATCGGCGTTTCCGTCCTCTTCGAAGCCGCTCGGCAGACCCGCCTCCAGAGTCCAGGTTCTGCGGACACCCGCCGGCCCGACCGAACTCACGGCCCTCGCGGCCATGGCCAGGGTCGCTTCCTGCGGGACGTTGCCGAGCAACCGGAGGCGGACGACGCCCTCGCTGCCCGCTCCCTCGATGAACGGCCCCTGGATTCTGCGCGGTGGCAGGTCGAACCGCCACGTGAGGCCGTCGCGGACCATCTGCACGGCCGACAGATACGGATAGGGCGAGTAGTCGAACCGGGCGCCGTCCGCGACCAACACGCCGCCGTCGAAACGAACGTCCGCGGCCAGATCCTGGTTGGAGTCGCGAATCCACGACCGCAGGGAGCCTCGCTCGTACTCGTAGATCTCTTCGGCGATCCCGTCACGGTTCTCGTCCACCCATCGACGGCCGCTGTAGCCGCCTATCTGTTCGTCGAAGCGCTCCTTGAGCCCGGGGTCGTGGGCCGCGGCCCGAGCGACCGCGACCAGGAGATCAACCTGAAGGTTGCCGCCCGCGGCAAAGAAGCGGTCCAGGGTCGCCCGGTCGGCTTTGGCGGCAAAGGCCTCGGCAAAGACCCGCGCGTCGGCCGCCGGCCTGACCGCGTAGTCTTCGGGCAGCAGGGCGCCCCGCGCGACCGCAGCCAGAGCCCGCTCCGCCGCGATGGCGGGATCGTCCGGCACGACCATGGCCGCGAGATCGAGGGCTTCCCTGACCGGAAGGCCGGCGGTCCGCAGGGCGCGCGCCCGCAGCAGGTGCAGCACTGCGTCGGCCGGATGCCGCCTGAGGCCGGCCTCGATCGCGGAAAGGGCCGCCTCCTGCCGCCCGAGGCCCAGCAGGGCGGCCGCCGTCAGGCGGAACGGCTCGACGCCGCCGACATCGGACGGAGCGAGGCTGTCGAGGATGCGCAAGGCCTGCTCGCAGCGTCCGACGCGCACCAGGAGCGCGGCCAGATCGAGCTTTGCCGCGCCCATGCCGGCTTTCTCGAAGCGGGCGTTCTCGAGCGCCCTCTCGAGCATCGAGATGGCGCGCTGGACATCGGTGCCGGCATGGAGGCGAGACAGGTAGTAGAACGCGTCGCTGGCGCCGGGATCCAGCTCCGAGGCAGCGGTGAGAAACCGCTCGGCGGCAGCCCGGTCGCCGCCGACCAGCGCGTCGATGCCCAGAAGCAGGAACGGCTGCGCCGGAGACGCGAGGGCGAGGACCGGGATCAGGAGGAGCGCAGGGACGTAGCCCCTCATGAGTCTGACTCGTCGCTCCGCTTTGCCGCGGGGAGTCCGAGCAGGCCGCGGACCTCCGCGTCGTCCAGGGTCTCCCTGATGATCAGGGCATCGGTGAGGCTGTCCATCTGGGCCCGGTGCTCCTGGAGCAGCCTGGTGGCCTTTTCGAGGCAGCTCTGCACGATCGCCCGGATCTCGTAGTCGATCTTCTGGGCGGTCTCCTCCGAGTAGTCCTTGTGCCGCGCGATCTCCTTGCCGATGAAGATCGGTTCTTCCTTCTGCCCGTAGGCGATCGGGCCGAGAGCCTCGCTCATGCCCCATTCGCAGACCATCTTGCGCGCGATATCCGTCGCCTGCTCGATATCGGCCTGGGCCCCCGTCGAGGTCTGCCCGTAGACGATGCTTTCCGCGGCGTAGCCTCCCATCGCGATCGTCACCCGGTCGAGCAGCCATCCCCGGTTGCGCGAGTAGGCGTCGGACTCCGGCAGCGATATGGCCATGCCCAGCGCCCGCCCGTGGGGGATGATCGTGACCTTGTGCAGGGGATCGGCATTCTCCAGGTAGTAGTGGAGCAGCGCGTGGCCGGCCTCGTGGTAGGCCGTCACCTTCTTTTCCTTCGGCGGGATCACGCGCGACTTGCGCGCCACACCCATCAGCACCTTGTCGCGGGCCTCCTCGAACTCGGCCATGCCGACCCGCTCCTTATTCTTCCGACCGGCATAGAGCGCGGCTTCGTTGACCAGGTTCGCCAGGTCGGCGCCCGATGTGCCTGCCGTCGCTCTGGCGATCCGGCTCATGTCCACGTCGGAGCCCACCGGGATCTTGGCGGCGTGGATGCGCAGGATCGCCTCCCGCTCCTTGACGTCCGGCATGTCCACCACGACCTGGCGGTCGAAGCGGCCGGGTCGCAGCAGGGCCGGGTCGAGGACGTCGGGGCGGTTGGTGGCCGCCAGTATGATCACGCCGTCCTTGGTGTCGAACCCGTCCATCTCGACCAGCATCTGGTTAAGCGTCTGTTCGCGCTCGTCATGACCTCCGCCATAGCCGGCGCCCCGAGTCCGCCCGACTGCGTCGAGCTCGTCGATGAACAGGATGCAGGGCGCGTTCTTCCTGCCCTGTTCAAAGAGGTCCCGCACCCGGCTGGCCCCCACGCCGACGAACATCTCCACGAAATCCGAGCCCGACATATGGAAGAAGGGCACGTTCGCCTCGCCGGCGATCGCCTTGGCCAGGAGCGTCTTGCCCGTTCCGGGCATGCCGACCAGCAGAACTCCCTTGGGGATCTTGGCGCCGATCCTGGTGAAGCGGCCGGGGCTCTTGAGGAACTCCACCACTTCCTGAAGCTCGTACTTGGCCTCCTCCTGGCCGGCGACGTCGGCAAAGGTCACCTTCTTGCCGCGGTCCAGGTACCGCTTGGCCCGGCTCTTGCCGAAAGAGAACGCCTTGTTGCCGCTGCCCTGGATCTGCCGGAACATGAACCAGATAAAGAAGAATCCGATGAACCACGGCAGGAACTCGAACAGCACCTTGAGCGGCGACACGGTGCGGGAGCCGCCCTGGATCACGACCTTGTTGTCGACCATGCGGTCGATCAGGTTGCCGTCGAAGTAGGGAATGATCGTACGGAACGAGGTGACGGTGCTCGAGCCGTCCTTGAGTTCGCCGCGGATCAGCTGCCCGTCCAGGATCTTGACCGACTGCACCTTGCCCGTTTCGAGGTAGTTGAGGAAGTGCGAGTACGGGATCTCCCGCGCCATATCGGTGTCCTGCAGGAAGAAGAAAAAGACGAAGAACCCGATCAGGACGAGCAGGGACACGAGGGCCGCCCTGTTGTTGAAGTTGAACCGCTGGTTCTTCGGGTCGTTTTCGTTGTTGTTTGGCACCTTCAGCTCCGTCTTCCGTGAATAGACGTCAGACTGATCGAGCCGCCTCCCGGCAGGCCTTCTCTATCCGCCGCGACCGCGCCCCACGGCAGGGCGATCACCGCCACGACTCCCAGGGAGTCGGCAACAACCGCCGCGTCGTCACGAGCATCGAGAGGCACTCCCCACTGGTTCAGGAGTTTCTTGAGGCTCTTGGCGCCGGCTGCCGTGTGCAGGCGGTCGCCCCGACGGCGGGAACGGACAATCACGGGCGGTCGCACGCCTGGTCCCTCGATTCCGACGCTTCGTGATCGCCTGCCGGGCTGTGCGACTTTCCCCCGAAGCCGCAGCCTGTACGAGCCAGCGTGCGATGTTCCCGGCCCGGCTACAAGAGTAAAGTATCCTGTTTTGTCGGGGCAGACAATATGCGGACCGACGAGAAACCGGCCCGCCTCCAGGCTGATCCGCGCTCCCGCGAAGCTGACCCCGCCCTCCAGGTGAGCGGGACGGCTTTCGAGCAGGCCGCGGATCGCCCGGTAGGGCAGCCTGTTCCGCACAGCCGTCACCCTGTCCAGGACCCGGTACAGCGACTCGGTCCTGAGCGCGAGCGGCAACGCAAAGAGCTCGTCGGCTCCCGCCGAGAAGCGACGGGGGCCTTCCGCGCGCCAGACGTCGCGCAGCTCCAGCTCGGCTTCGACAAAGGCGGCGAGAGCGGACATCTTGCGCGACAGGGACCGGAGAGCGACCCGGTGCCCGGGAAAGACCCGTCTGGCGACCGGCATCAGGTCCGCCCGGATGCGGTTGCGGAGGAAGCGCCTGTCGTCGTTCGACGAGTCGATGCGGGTGCTCTGCCCGCGCGCCGCCAGGAACCGCACCACCTCCGCGCGCGGGCAGTCCAGCAGCGGCCGGATCACGTCGCCGGCGCGCGGCTGGATTCCCGCCAGGCCCCGCGCGCTCGACCCCTGGAAGAAGCGCATGATCATCGTCTCGACCTGGTCGTCGGCGGTGTGTCCGAGGGCGATGGCCGCGCACCCGTGGGCCCGTGCCGCCGCGCGCAGGCAACCCATCCTGTAGACCCGCGCGGTCTCTTCGAGGCTCCGGTGGCTGCGCCGGGCCCGGCTTTCCAGCAGGCCGGGCTCGGCGGCCATGGTCGTCAGAGCGACCCCGAGGCCGCAGCACAGGCGCTCGACTGCGGCCCGCTCGGCGTCCCTCTCCGCGGCCGTACGGATGCCGTGGTCGATGTGCGCCGCCACTACGCCCAGGCCGCGCCGGGGCCCCACCTCGTGCAGGGCCAGCAGGAGCGCGGTCGAATCGGGACCGCCCGAACAGCCGACGAGAATCCGGGATCCCGGCTCAGCTGCCAGATGGTCGAGAGCCTGGTCAACCTGTGCCAGCAGCTTTTCGGTTGATCTCATTCATGACCCGCTCGGCGCCTTCGTCGCGCAGCCTCAGCAAGGCGTCCGCAGCCTGGTTCACCGCCCGATCGAGCGCCGCGGCCTCATCGGGTCCCGGTCTGCTCAGCACCCAGGGCACGATGTCCTCGCGCGAATCCGGACGTCCGATCCCGATGACGAGCCGGACGATCTCGGTGGTCCCCGCATGCCGGATCAGCGATTCGAGGCCTTTCTGGCCGCCCGCGGACCCGCGCGCGCGAAGACGGCACTGACCTGCCGGAAGGTCGAGGCTGTCGCAGACCACGACCACCTCCGGGAGCCGGGCATTTGCGTGCCTGAGCACCGCGGCGAGGATCTCGCCCGAGGCGTTCATGTAGGTCAGAGGCTTGACGAGATACAGGGGCGCCGCCCCTGCGGCTGCATGGGCCACGGCATACCGTCTCCACACCGGCCGCTTCCAGCGCAGCCGCAGGCGCGCCGCCAGACGATCGACCACGGCGTACCCGACGTTGTGGCGACTGCCTTCGTACATGGGCCCGGGATTGCCCAGACCGATCGCAACCAGACGCTATCTCTCCGCCTTCTCGGCCGCCGGCTCCGCGCCCTCCGCCGCGCCTTCGGCCGCAACCGCCGCCTCGCCCTCGGCAGCCGCTTCCTCGACCGGCGCAGCCACGACCTCCGCCTTCTTCGCCAGGACGGTGCAGACCACCTGGTCAGGATGAGTCAGCACGCGAACGCTCTCCATGGGCGGAAGATCCCGGACATGGATCGAGTGCCCGATCAGGAGGGATGTGACGTCGACCACGATGTCCTCGGGCAGGTCCTTGGGAAGACACTCGATCTCGAGCTCGTGAATCAGGGTCTCGAGCAGTCCGCCCTCGCGCACTCCCTGGGCGTTTCCGGTCAAGTGGATGGCCACGTGGGTCCTCAGTGTGCGGGACGGGTCGATCTCGTAGAAGTCGATGTGCGTGATCCGGCCGCTCACGATATCTTCCTGGTAGTCCTTGACGAGGACCTCCATGGCCGACTCCGGCGACTCGGGCGACTCTAGTTTGATGATCGTGCTCTCGGAGACTGCCTTGAACTTCGATCCGAACTCGTGCTCGTCGATCACGATCGGCACCGGCTCCTTGCGGCCGTACACGATTGACGGTATCTTGCCGGAGCGCCGGAACCGCCCGGCTGCTCCCTTGCCGCTTTCCTTTCGCACCGAGAACGAGAGACTCTTCTGCTCCATGTCCTGCTCCTCTTGACTGTACCTGCCGCCGCGCGAACGAGGCTGGGACGGCAGGATTCGAACCTGCGTAATGCCGGTTCCAAAGACCGGTGGCTTAACCGCTTGCCTACGTCCCAGAGATTTCCGAACAGGGCGGCCGGGGCGGGGCTAGGCCTGCTCCCGGTCTTCTTCCTCTACGACGGCGAGTGGCTCGCCGGAATTCGGCTCCGCCGCCATCTTTTCGTATGCAGCGAGGATCTGCCTCTGTATGTGGTTCCGGAACTCGGAATTGATCGGGTGCGCTATGTCCTTGTACTCCCCCGTCTGGGTCTTCCGACTCGGCATCGCCACGAAGGTGCCCGACTGCCCCTTGATGATCTTCAGGTTGTGGACGGCAAAGCAATCATCGAACGTCAGGGTCACGTAGGCCTTAAGCTTGCCCTCGCTCTCGACTCTGCGGATGCGGATGTCAGTGATGTCCACAGCCGCACACCCCCTATTGCATGCATTTCATTCTACAACGGGTCGTTACCCAATGCAAGCAGGAGATGGAGGCCCTTATGTCGGCAGCGATTATAGTGGTCCAGCCGACTGTGTCAAGGCTGTACGACCGCGCACCGGGGGAGCGGCCCGGCCGGCCGCTTGGGTACTGTCCGGGCCGCGCCCGGCGCCGGGGCCGGCGACGCAAGACCTGTTGACATTTCCGAAGGGAAGCACATAGATTGGCAGTACAAGCAAGGAGGCCGGGAAACCGATCATGAGCTCCCTGAACCTGAGCGACGACTGGCACCTCGTGATGGGCTCCGACGACGACGCGGACGACTTCGAAGATGACGACGCCCTCGACGACGACTTCGACGACTATGAAGACGATCTCGACGAAGACGACTACGACGAGGACGAACTGGAAGACGAGGAGTCCGACGACTTCGAAGACAGCGACGAAGACGATTACGACGAAGAGGAAGACGAAGAGGAAGACGAAGAGGACGAAGACGACGAAGACGACGAAGACGAAGAGGATGCCTTCGACGAAGACGAAGAGGACGAGGACCTCGAAGAGGACGAGGAGTTCTTCGACGAGGACTACGAAGACGACGAGACCGAGGACGACGAAGACGAGGAGTAGACCTCCTCGGCCATGAACCAGAGCTTCTCCAGCTCGTAGAAGTCGCGCTTTTCGCGGTTCATCAGGTGCACGACCACACTGCCGCAGTCGATGAGAGCCCACCCGGATTCAGCCGCGCCGCGGCTGCCGCTGAGGCGGGCGGAGGTCTTTCCCTCGACGCTCGCCAGCACGTGATCGAGAAGGCTGCGCATGTGAGTTTCGCTGCGCGGCGTGGCGATCACGAAGTAGTCGGTCCAGCCGCACGCCGGCCCGACATCGAGGACCACGGTGTCCTCTGCCTGGTGCTGCTCAAGGACACGCGCCACCTCGAGCGCGATCGCGCGGCTGCTACTTGACATACCTTCCATCGAAATCCCTTCCGAGGATCACCGTCACGTCCGCGTCGCTGGCAGCGCTCGGCTGCCCGTGGACGCGCTCGCAGTGGATGATCTCGGCCACCCGCCGCGCCGCCTCGGGGCTGCCCCGCCGGTCGAGAACGACGGTGTTCACGTACTTGTCGTTGTCGGCGTTGCCGAAGGAAACGACGTCGAAGCCGAAGCTCTCGTAGAGCGCCTTGGTGCGCCGCGCGAGCCCGTCCAGGCTCGTGCCGTTGAGGATCTCCACGGTGACGGTGAGCGAGTCGCTCGCCGTGACGGCCTCGCTGCTGATCGCCTGGCTCATCTGGCTGATGGTCTCGCGGATGAGGGCGCCTTCGTAGTGCGGCAGCAGCACCTGACCGTCGACTCCCTCGACCGCCCTGAGGCTGCCCATGACCCGCTGGAACACCAGGTGGTCGGGGTCCAGGCGGCCGATCTCGCGCACCAGCGAGTCGATCCCGCGGGCGCTGATGTTCGTCTGCAGGAACGCCTTGAAAGCGGCGTTGGCCGCCGGCTTGGCCAGCAGTTCCTGCGTGGCCGGCTGACCGATGCGCTTCAGGAGCGACTGCAGGAACTTCTGCCGCCTGCCGACCCTCTCCATTTCCTCCTCGAGCGGATCCTCGTAGCTCAGGTACTGGAGGGCCTTGTCGCCGTCCAGCGTGACGCTGCCCGACGGCAGCAGAACGCGTCCACCGTCGATCGTCGCTTCGACGGGGTTCGAGATGAAGACCTCGATCCCGCCGAGCAGGTCGACGGTGTCGGCGATGCGATCGTGGGACAGCACGACGCAGAATGGAACAGCCACCTTGAGCACCTGCTCGGTCTTTTTCCTCAGGGCATCGGGGTTTGCGGCCGAATACAGCACGGAGATGCGGTCGAAGCGGCCCAGCTCGGCGATCTGCAGGCCCAGGTTCGCGGGTATGTGGAAAAGCCCGCCGCGCTTGGTGTTCGGCTCGTAGAGCAGGACCTGCATGTGATCCAGGGTGTCCGCCCGGGCGAAGACGAAGAGGATGTTGATCGGCTCGCCGCGTCCGACCAGCTCTGTGAACGCGTCGGTGCGGAACTGGAGAAACCCGTAGACCCCGGCCGCCGCGACGACGACCAGGATCAGCGCCAGTATCAGGGCGCTCTTGTCCGCTCTGCGCGTGCTCACGTGCCGGTCCTCCTCAGCTCCTCGATCATGAGCCGCGTGGCCGGCAGCGGCTCCAGGTCCTTTAGACGATAATAGGAGGCCAGGGCTTCCGCGACCAGCAGCACGACCTCGTCCAGCGACGCTGCCGCGCGGGCCCGGCCCCGCAAGCCTCGCGCAAAGCCGCGTCCCGGCTCCAGCAGATCGGCGGCATAGACGGCCTTGGCCACCGCATCGAGCCCCGGCCCGCCGGCGACGTGGCTGCGGACCGCGCCCAGGATCACCGGGTCCGAGACCCCGCTCTCCCTCAACAGGACCTCCGCCGCCACCCCGTGCAGAAGCACCGGCCGCTGCCGTTCGGCCTCGGTGGGTTGGACGCCCGCACGGCCGACCACAGCGAGGATCTCCTCGCCGTCGAGTTCCCTCGCCACGTCGTGCGCCAGGCCGGCTGCGTAGGCCCGCTGCGCGTCGGCGCCGAAGCGCAAGGCGAGCTGCCGGGCGCAGCGGGCGACCCCCAGCGAGTGTCGCCGGCGCCCCGGCGACAGCCGCAGCAGCAGCTGACGGATCGCCTCTTCAGGGGCGGTACAGGCCGTGGCGCTCAATGTACCTCCGCACCCGTTCGGGGACCAGGAAGCGGATCGTCTGCCTCGCAGCGACGCGGCGACGGATTCCCGTCGACGACAGCGGCAGCAGGACATTGTCCAGGCAGCGGTGCCGGTAGGGGAAATCGACAGCCCGCGGGCTGTCCCGGCGGCAGACGATCAGGTCGACCCGCTCCGCCAGCTCGCCTGCCCTCTTCCAGCGCGAAAAGCCCTCAAGGAGATCGTCTCCGATGATCAGGCCCAGGCGCCCGTCGGGACGGTATCGGCGCTCGATCTCCGCCACCGTGTCGATCATGTACGACACCCCGCCGCGGGCGATCTCGCAGGGGTCGCAAACGAAACCGGCAAGGCCCGCCAGGGCCAGCCGCACCATCCGCAGCCGCTGGCGTGGGGCGATGGAAGCGGGAGCATCCTTGTGCGCAGGCACGTTCGAGGGAACGAAGATGATGCGGTCGTAGCCGCAGGTGGTACGCGCCACCTCCGCGACGAACAGGTGCCCATAGTGGATCGGGTTGAACGTGCCGCCGAGGATCGCCGCTTTCATCGCCGGGGCAACACCTCCACGAGGGCCCGGACCAGGCCCTGCAGACCGGCGCCTGTGAGCGCAGAAATGCCCACGACGCGGTCGCCGGGCAGCGAGCGGGCGATCTCGTCGAGCCTCCCCTGCGCCTCGGGGAGGTCGAGCTTGTTCCCGATGATCAGGCGTGTGCGGCCGGCGAGCTCCTCGGAAAACGCCCGCACCTCGGCCAGCAGAGACGGAACTGCCTCCCGGAACCCGTCGTCGGCGAGGTCGACGACCAGGGCCAGGACGGAGGTCCGGGCAATGTGCCGGAGGAACTGATTGCCCAATCCCGCCCCTTTCGAGGCGCCCTCGATCAGGCCGGGGATGTCGGCGAGCACGATGTCCAGATCGTCGATGCGAAGGACCCCCAGGTGGGGCACGAGCGTAGTGAACGGGTACGGCGCCACCTTGGGCCTGGCTCTCGTCAGCCGCGATATCAGAGTCGACTTGCCCGCGTTGGGAAGGCCGACCAGGCCGACGTCGGCGATCAGGCTCAGCTCGAGCTTGAGCCGGCGGTCCTCACCGGGAGTGCCCGGCTGGGCGAACCGGGGCGTGCGGCGGGTCGACGTGGCGAAGTGGGTGTTGCCCTTGCCGCCCCTGCCGCCGCGCAGGAACAGCCACCGCTCGCCGGCGCTCGAGAGGTCCTTGAGGAGGTCTCCGCTGTCCGCGTCCCTGACCAGAGTGCCTGGCGGCACGGCCACGACAAGGTCCGCCCCGCGGCGTCCCGTGCGGTTGCCCGATCCGCCCCGGGCGCCGTGCTGAGCGCGCAGCCTCGGTCTATTCTTGAGGTGGGAAAGGGTCTTGAGATTGAGGCGGACAGCAAAGACCACGTCGCCGCCGTCGCCGCCGTCGCCGCCGTCAGGCCCCCCGCGAGGCACGTATTTTTCCCGGCGGAACGAAACAGCGCCGGGACCGCCGTTGCCCGACGCCACCTCAATCAGCGCTTCGTCGACGAACCCGTGCACGCCTCAGCGGGGCTCGGCAACCACACTGGCGAGCTTGCGACCGCGGCGCTCGTGGTACCTGACGATTCCGTCGGCCCGGGCGAAGAGGGTGTCGTCGCTTCCGAGACCCACGTTGTCTCCGGGGTGGAACCGCGTTCCGCGCTGGCGCACCAGGATCGTGCCCGCCTTGACGAGCTCGCCGCCGTACCGCTTGATGCCCAGGCGCTGAGAGTTGGAATCCCTCCCGTTCCTAGAGCTTCCCTGTCCTTTCTTATGAGCCATGGCCCTGCCCTCAAGCGACCGTGATGTCTTCGACGCGGAGAACCGTGAACGACTGGCGGTGGCCCCGCTTTTTGTGAAAACCTTTGCGCCTGCGGTAGCGGTATACCACGATCTTGCGGTCGCGGCCTTCGTCCTCGACCACCGCGCGGATCTTCGCGCCGGCCACGTAGGGGGTGCCGACCTTGACCGCCCCGGCGTCAGAGGTGAGCAGCACGGAGTCGAACTCCACGACGTCACCCTTGGGCCGGCCGAGGAGGTCCACCTTGAGCCGGGCGCCTTTTTCCGCCTTGTATTGCCTGCCGTTGATGCTTACGAGCGCGTACATCGCTTCCTCGGGATTCTGTGTTGGTAGAGCGACCCAACTTAGCACGATGCCGAGGAGAGGGTCAAGGACAGCTCTCGGCACCCCTCGCAGACTCACGGCCTTCGCTCGGCGCAGCCACGGCGAGGGCGCACGGCCGTCCGGTATCCCGCCGGTTCGGGTCCGGCGGCCGAGAGGCACCGCCCTCGCGGCCGTCGGTCCGGTGGAGCCCGGGCGCGTCCCGCGCCCTCCGGTCGGGCGATTTCCAGCTGTCGGTCGAGGGCCGCGGCGATTTCCGGTTGCCAAGACAGAGGGTTCTCGGTAGTATGAGTTCCCGGTCCTGACTTTCCGACCAAGAGGTGATCCAGAATGGCACGAGAAACCGTGTTGATCGACGGGAACGCCGCGGCCGCCTACGTGGCCCATGCCACCAACGAGGTGATCGCGATCTACCCCATCACTCCATCTTCGCCCATGGGCGAAATCGCCGACCAGTTCAGCGCCGACGGCAAGACGAACATCTGGGGCACGGTCCCATCCGTGACCGAAATGCAGTCGGAGGCCGGCGCAGCCGGAGCTGTCCACGGCGCGCTGACCACGGGGGCGCTGGTGACGACCTTCACGGCCAGCCAGGGCCTCCTCCTCATGATCCCGAACATGTACAAAATCGCCGGCGAGCTCACGCCCACGGTGTTCCACATCGCCGCGCGCGCCGTCGCGACGCATGCTCTCTCGATCTTCGGCGACCATTCCGACGTGATGTCGACCCGGTCGACGGGCTACGCGATGCTCGCCTCCAGCAACGTCCAGGAAGTCATGGACATGGCCCTGATCGCTCAGGCCGCCACTCTCGAGTCGAGGGTGCCTTTCCTCCACTTCTTCGACGGCTTCCGCACCAGCCACGAGGTGCAGAAGGTCGAGCAGTTGTCCTTTGACGACATGCGCGCCGTCATCGACGAGAACTCGGTCATCGCCCACCGGATGCGGGCCATGACCCCCGAGAGGCCCGTGCTGCGCGGCACCTCGCAGAACCCCGACGTGTTCTTCGCCAGCCGGGAGACGGTCAACCGGTACTATGATGCGGCTCCCGCGATCGTGCAGAAGGTGATGGCTCGCTTTGCCAAGGTCGTCGGACGCAAGTACGGGCTGTTCGACTACGTCGGCGCTCCCGACGCCGAACGCATCGTGGTGATGATCGGCTCGGGCGCGGACACCATGGAAGAGGTCGTCGAGCACCTCCAGGGCAAGGGCGAAAAGGTGGGCCTCGTCAAGTGCCGGCTCTACAGGCCCTGGAGCACCGACGCCCTGTTGGCGGCCCTGCCGAAGACCGTCAAGGGAATCGCGGTGCTCGACCGGACCAAGGAGCCCGGCTCGCTCGGCGAGCCGCTGTACCAGGACGTCTGCACGGCCCTGGCCGAGGCGGCCAACGACGGCCGCTTCAAGCCGGCCAGATTCCCGGTGATCGTAGGCGGGCGCTACGGCCTCGGCTCCGGGGAGTTCAACCCCGGCATGGCCAAGGCGGTGCTGGACAACCTCAAGGCCTCCGAGCCGAAGAACCACTTTACGGTCGGCATCTACGACGACGTGACGCACACGAGCCTGCCGTTCGACGACAGCGTGGAGACCACTCCGCCCGGCACCCACTCGGCCATGTTCTACGGCCTCGGCTCCGACGGCACGGTCAGCGCCAACAAGAACTCGATCAAGATCATTGGAGACGCCACGGACAACTACGCGCAGGGCTATTTCGTCTACGACTCGAAAAAGGCCGGAACCTACACGATCTCGCACCTGCGCTTTGGAAAGAAGCCCATCAAGAGCACCTACCTGGTGCAGCACGCCGACTTCATCGCGTGCCACCAGTTCAGCTTTCTCGAAAAAATCGACATGCTGTCGGCCCTCAAGCCCGGCGGGACATTCCTCCTCGCCTCCCACTACGGCAAGGACGAGGTGTGGGACCGCATGCCCGCCGAGGTGCAGAAGCAGCTCATCGACAAGAAGGCCAAGTTCTACATCATCGACGCCTCGGGCATCGCCGAGAAGGCCGGCATGGGCCGTCGCATCAACGTCACCATGCAGACCGCCTTCTTCAAGGTGTCCGGGGTCCTGCCCGAGGTCGAGGCCGTCGAGCTGATCAAGAAGGCCGTCGAGAAGACCTACGGCCGCAAGGGGCGGGAGGTGGTCGAGCGCAACATCGCCACGATCGACATGGCGCTGGCCGGCGTCGAGGCCGTCGAGGTGCCCGCCAGGGTCACCAGCAAGCTGCACATGAGGCCTCCGGTGGCCGGCGACGCGCCGCAGTTCGTCAAGGAAGTCATCGGCCCGATGGTCGCCCTCAAGGGCGACAAGCTCCCGGTGTCGAAGCTGCCTGACGACGGCACCTACCCCACCGGCACGACCAAGTACGAGAAGCGCAACATCGCCGAGTACATCCCGGTCTGGGACCCGGAGACCTGCATCCAGTGCGGTGAATGCTCGCTGGTCTGTCCGCACGCCACGATCCGCCTCAAGATCTACGATCCGAAGTTCCTCGCCAAGGCGCCGCCGACGTTCAAGAGCGCCGACGCCAAGGGCAAGCAGTATGAGGGCATGAAGGCGACCCTGCAGGTGGCCCCCGAGGACTGCACCGGCTGTGAGGCGTGCGTGATCGCCTGCCCGGCGTTCAAGAAGGTCGACGGCCAGAAGACCGACCGGAGGGCCATCAACATGGAGCCGCAGCCGCCGCTGCGCGCCCAGGAGGCGGCGAACTGGGACTTCTTCCTCACGATCCCCAACGTCGACCGCAGCCTCGTGGCCGAAGCCACGGTCAAGGGCTCGCAGCTGCTGGAGCCCCTGTTCGAGTTCTCCGGAGCCTGCGCCGGCTGCGGCGAGACTCCCTACGTCAAGCTCGTGAGCCAGCTCTTCGGCGACCGCGCCACCATCGCCAACGCCACCGGCTGCTCGTCGATCTACGGCGGCAACCTGCCCAACACGCCCTACACCACCCGCGCCGACGGCCGCGGGCCCACGTGGTCGAACTCCCTGTTCGAGGACGCCGCCGAGTTCGGCATGGGCATGCGCCTGACCGCCGACAAGCTCGGGGAGTTCGCCCGGGAGCTCCTCGACCGTCTGGCAAAGCAGGTCGGCGAGGGCCTGGTCAAGGAGCTCAAGGACAACACCCAGAGCACCCAGGCCCAGATCGAGATGCAGCGGCAGAAGGTGGCCGAGCTCAAGGCGAAGCTGGCCAGGATCGACACCGCGGAGGCCCGGCAGCTGCTGAACGCCGCCGACTACCTGATCCGACGCTCGGTGTGGATCTTCGGCGGCGACGGGTGGGGCTACGACATCGGCTACGGGGGCCTCGACCACGTGATCGCCTCGGGCAAGAACGTCAACATCCTCTGCCTCGACACCGAGATGTACTCCAACACCGGCGGCCAGATGTCCAAGTCGACGCCGATCGGGTCGATCGCCAAGTTCGCGGCCGGCGGCAAGCCGATCGTCAAGAAGGACCTCGGCATGATGGCCATGAGCTACGGCTACGTGTACGTGGCTCGCGTGGCCATGGGCGCCAACAAGCTGCAGACCATCCGCGCCTTTATCGAGGCCGAATCCTACGACGGTCCTTCGCTGATCATCGCCTACGCCCACTGCATCAACCACGGCATCGACATGGCCAGGGGCATGGAGCAGCAGAAAGGCGTCGTCGAGTCGGGCCTGTGGACGCTGTTCCGCTACGACCCGCGCCTGGCAGTCGAGGGCAAGAACCCCCTGCAGTTCGACTCCCGGGACCCCAAGATCGACCCCAAGGACTACATGTACAAGGAGATCCGTTTCCGCGCCCTCACCGCGTACAAGCCCGAGGACGCCGAGAGGTACCTCGAAGGCGCGCGCAAGTACGCCAAGGAGCGCTTCGCCATGTACAAGCGGATGGCCGCGGGCGGCTCCGAGTAGAGCCCCGGGCGTCCGCTCTGCGGAAGCCCGGGGCGGCCGCGCCGGCCCACGGCCGGCCCGCGGGGCAGTCTCAGGCCCGCGGCACGTTGCGCCGCAGCTCCTCCAGCCACACCGTCGCCTCCGAATCGCTCGGGGCGCGCCAGTCGCCCCGGGGCGACAGCGAGCCGCCCGATCCGACTTTGGGGCCGTTGGGCACGCACGAGCGCTTGAACTGGCTCGTCTGGAAGAAGCGATAGACAAAGACCTCGAGCCACTTGCGGATCGTCGCCAGGTCGTAGGCGCGCCGCTGGCTCTCGGGGATGCCTTGGGGCCAGGTGCCCCTGGCGCGGTCGCCCCAGGCGTTGAGAGCGAGAAAGGCGATGCGGCTCGGCGGGAAGCCGTAGCGGCTGGTGTAGTAGAGGTTGAAGTCCTGCAGCTCGTAGGGCCCGATCGCGGCCTCGGTGCTCTGGGCAGGGGCCTCGTCCGAGCCGCGTTTGCCCGGCACCAGCTCCGGCGAGATCTCGGTGGCGAGCACCGACTCCAGGGTCTCGAGCACGGGCCGATCGAACTGCCCGCTCTCGATAACCCAGCGGATCAGGTGCTTGATCAGGGTCTTGGGCACCGAGCAGTTGACGTTGTAGTGCGACATGTGGTCTCCCACCCCGTAGGTGGCCCAGCCGAGGGCCAGCTCGGAGAGGTCGCCGGTGCCGAGCACGATCCCGTTGTGAAGGTTGGCCAGGCGGAACACGTGGGAGGTGCGCTCCCCCGCCTGCACGTTCTCGAAGGTCACGTCGTACTGCTCGACGCCCTCGGCAAAGGGGTGGCCGATATCCTTGAACATCTGCATGCAGGAGGGCCGGATGTCGATCTCGCCCGCGGTGACGCCCAGGGCCTTCATCAGGCGCAGGGCGTTGTTGCGGGTGCGCTCGCTGGTGGCGAATCCGGGCATGGTGTAGGCCATGATGTCGCCCCGGGGCCGCTCCAGTCGGTCCATGGTTTTGGCCGCCACGATGAGGGCGTGGGTCGAATCGAGACCGCCCGAAACGGCGATGATGATCCGCCGCGAGCCGACGGCCTGCAGGCGCTTCATGAGGGCGCTCACCTGGATGTTGTAGGCCTCGTAGCAGCGCTGGTCGCGCGTCTGCGGGTCGCTCGGCACGTAGGGAAAGCGGGGGATTTCGCGCTCGAGCGGCACCGCGGTCTTCGGCAGCTCGAAGGCAAAGCTCACGATCCTCCGGGCGGCCACCCGATCGCGGTGCTCGATCACCGAATCGTTGAAGCTCGTGAGCCTCATCCGCTCCTGGGCGAGGGCCTCGAGGTCGATGTCCGCCGTGATCATGCGATCGGCCCCCGCGAATCGCTCGGCTTCGGCGAGCAGGCGTCCGTTCTCGCAGATGAGCGCGTCGCCGTCCCAGGCCAGGTCTGTACTCGACTCTCCGGGTCCGGCCGCCGAGTACAGGTAGGCGGCGAGGCACTTGCCCGACTGGGAGGCTGCCAGCTCCTTGCGGTAGTCGGCCTTGCCGATCGTGATGTTGCTCGCCGAGAGGTTGGCCAGCACCAGGGCCCCGGCCAGCGCCGCGTAGGTGCTCGGCGGGATCGGCACCCAGACGTCCTCGCAGATCTCCATGGCAAAGGCGAAGCGGGGGTCAGCCTCGCAGCGGAACACCAGGTCGTTGCCCGCGGGCACGCGCTGGCCCAGCAGCTGCACCTCCCGCGCCATGAGCGCCGCCGCCGGCTGGAACTGCCGCTTCTCGTAGAACTCGCGGTAGGCCGGGAGGTAGCTCTTGGGCACGACCCCCAGGATGCGGCCGCGATAGACCGCCACGCCGCAGTTGAACAGGCGGTTCTCCAGCACCAGCGGGACGCCCACCAGCAGGACGGGAAGCAGCGAACGGCTCTCCCGCACGACGCGATCGAGGGCCTCCAGCGACGCGGCGAGCAGGGCTTCCTGGTGAAACAGGTCCTCGTTGCAATAGGCCGAGAGGCACAGCTCCGGAAAGAGCGCCAGCGCCGCTCCCGCCCGGGAGGCCCGGTCGGCGAGCGCGAGCACGTGGTCCGAGTTGTGCCGCGGCGCGGCCACCCGCACCTCGGGCACGCCGACCGCCACCCGTACGAAGCCGTGGGTGTACAGCGACGAGAAGGCCTGCGTTCGCGTCATGGACCGATGCTATCCGCGGCCCACGGGGCCGTCAACTGCGGCCGAATCGCCGCGGGCCGGCAACAGGGGACGCTGCCGGGCCACGAAGCTGCCAGGCGGCAGCGGCTCGAGCAGCCGGCCGGCTTCGACCACGACCCGGCCCCGCAGCAGCACCGTTTCGGCGCGGCCACGCACCCGCATGCCCTCGTAGACGCTGGAATCGCAGCGGGACCGCTGGGCGGCGGCCCTGATCTCCCACTCGACGTCGGGATCCCAGATCACGAGGTCGGCGTCTGCGCCTGGTTCCACCGCTCCCTTGGCAGGGGCCAGGCCGAAGATCCGGGCCGGCGCCGCGGCCACCAGCTCCACGAACCGGCTCGCGCTCAGGCGCCCGGAAGCGACTCCGAAGGTCCACAGCAGCGTCAGGCGGTGCTCGACGCCGGCCACGCCGTTGGGGATCGATGCGAAGTCTCCGGCGGCGCGCTCGCGCCGCTGGAACGGACAGTGGTCCGTGGACACGACGTCGAGGGTGCCGTCGGCCAGGGCGTCCCACAGCGCCCCCTGCTCGCCGGGCGGCCGCAGGGGCGGGCTCATGACGAAGTCGGCGGCGTCCTGCCGCTCGTAGCAGCCCTCGTCGAGCAGCAGGTGGTGGGGGCAGGCTTCGCCGCTCACGGCGCGGCCGCGGGCGCGCGAGAGGCGGATCGCCTCGGCGCCTGCGGCAGTGGAGACGTGCACGACGTAGAGGGGGCAGCCGGCAAGAGCGGCGAGCGTGACCGCGCGGCCCACGGCTTCGGCCTCGACCTCGGGCGGCCTCGAGCGCGGGTGCCAACGGGCACTCGTGCAGCCGCCGGCGAGCAGCCGCTCCCTCAGGAACGCGACGGCCGCCCCGTTCTCGCAGTGGGCGAGCACCAGCGCCCCCGAGACCGAGGCCGCGTCGAGGACCCGCAGCAGCGCCGCGTCGTCCAGGCCGAGGCCGCGCTCCTGATAGGCGAGGTAGACCTTGAACGAGGGCATCCCCTGCTTGACGCACCACTTCATCTGCCGCTCCGTCTGCTCACCCCACGCCGTGACGCTCGGGTGCAGCGACCAGTCGCAGGGCGAGAGCGCGGCCTCGGCCCTGCGCGACTGGACCGCCTCGGTGAGCGACTGACCGGGGCCAGGGGTGGCGAAGTCGATGATCGTGGTGGTGCCGCCGGCGAGTGCGGCCCGGCTGCCCGAGACAAAGTCGTCGCTGGAGACGAGGCCCGAGCCGACGGGCAGCGCCATGTGCACGTGCGGGTCGATCGCGCCGGGCAGCACGAGGCGGCCCGAGGCGTCGATGACGCGCGCGCCGGCCGCGGACAGCTCAGGCCCCACGGCGGCGATGCGTTCGCCGTCGACGAGCACGTCGGCCGGCGTGGAGCCTTTGGCTTTGACCACGGTCCCGCCCCTGATGAGCAGCATCAGCCCTCCGGCCCGAGGCCCGTGCGCTCGTTGAAGGCGCGGATCAGCCGGTCCCAGGTCGCGGGCAGGTCGAAGATGCGCTGCCACAGGTCTTCGTCGTACCACAGCCGCCCCAGGTCTTCGGCAGTGCGGCCCTGCTGCTCGACCCAGGTGAAGTACTTGAGGTTGTGCAGCCGCTTGCGGTCGGCGTAGGCGAGCTCCTGCAGCGCGTCGTCGCGCTGCCCGTGCAGGCAACGGTCCAGGTCGCGCTCGGCCTGCGCACCGCTGTAGGGCCCGCGCGCTGCCGTGAGCTCCGCCAGGCGCGAGCGGTAGAGGTCCGCCGAGTCGGTGGCCACCGTGAAGATCATGTCGCGCTCGGACATCTCGAAGTGGCGCGCCACCTTGACGGCCGCGAGCAGGTTCGCGATCGCCGAGATGCCGAGGAGGCCGAGGTCGGGCAGCGGGCCTCCGGCCGCCTGCTCGAGCACCGGGCGGCCGGCCGGCTCGTTGAAGAGGCGGAACAGGCGCATGCAGTCTTCGTCGTCGATGCCCGTGACCACGTCGGTGCTGCGCACGTTGTGGATCCAGGGCACGTGCTTGTCGCCGATGCCCTCGATGCGGTGGCTGCCGTATCCGTTGGCCAGCAGCGTGGGGCACTGCAGCGCCTCGCTCGCCACCACGCGCAGGCCGGGAAAGCGCTGCCTGAGGTAGTCGCCGGCGGCGATCGTTCCGGCTGAGCCCGTGGCCGAGACCCAGGCGGCCAGGCGCGTACGCGGACCTGCCGACGCGCCGTAGGCCTCCTCGACAGCGCTGCCCGTCACGTGGTAATGCCAGACCGCGTTGCCGAGCTCGTCGAACTGGTTGAAGATCACCAGGTCCGGCCTCGTGGCCCGCAGCTCGTGGCACTTGTCGTAGATCTCCTTGACGTTCGACTCCCCGCCCGGCGTGGCGATCACCTCGGCGCCGACGCTGTGCAGCCACTCGAAGCGCTCGCGGCTCATCTCTTCGGGCAGAATGGCGACGGCCGTGCAGCCCATCAGGCAGGAGTCGAAGGCCCCGCCGCGGCAATAGTTGCCGGTCGAAGGCCAGACCGCCTTCTGGCTGGAGGGGTCGAAGCCTCCGGTCACCACCCGCGGCGCCAGGCATCCGTAGGCTGCGCCGACCTTGTGGGCCCCCGTCGGGAACCACTTGCCCACGAGGGCGACGATGCGCGCGCGGACTCCGGAAACTCCCGTCGGGATCTCGATGGTATTGACACCTCCGAAGCCCCCGCCTTGCTCCACAGGCTCGTTCTTCCAGGTGATTCGGAAGAGGTTGAGAGGGTGGAGGTCCCACAGGCCGACCTGCCGCAACCGCCTGCAGATCGCCGCAGGCACGAGCGAGGGATCCCGCTGCTGCGCGAAGGTCGGCAGCAGGATCTTCCGTTCGGCGAAGCGCTGCGCCGCTTTTCTCAGCACTTCCTCGTTCACGATTCTGTCGAGCAGATCCATCACTGCCCCCGTTCGAGAGATTCCCACAGCCGCCTGGCAGCAGCCCGCGCGCGCGCGTGCACTTCGTCCTCGCTGACCGTCATCACGACCCGGTCCTTCAGCACGAAGCGCCCCCCCGTGACGACAGAATTCACGTGACTCGATGTGAGCCCGTACAGCAAATGCGACAAAACGTTTGCCTCGGTGACCTCAGTGCGGGTCGGGTAGTCGAAGACCACGAGGCCGTCGGTGCCGGGCATTGCGAAATTCGCATTGGCTATCCATCGTTCGACGGCACGGAGTCTGGCGTACACATCGGCGGGTGTGCATTTTTCCCGACTTACTAGCGTAAGGTAGTAGCTTTGGGCCGCCCGCAGCATGTCGCTGTGCATTCCGTCGGTTCCCAGCAGGATGCGCTCCCCCAACCCGCGCGCCGAGGGCAGGCCCACTGCGTTGTTGAGGTTGCTCTCCACGTTGTGTGCCACCCACACCTGCGACCGCCGGATCAGGCTTCGCTCCTCGTCGCTCAGGTGCAGGCAGTGGGCCAGGATCGTCTTGGGGCTCTCCAGGGCGCCTGCCCGCTGCAACCGCTCGACCACCCGGCATCCGCAGCGAGCGAGGGTCTCCTCCTGGTCGATCGGGTCCTCGGCTGCATGAATATGGATGCCCGAGTCGAATCGGGCGGCCAGCTCGACGGCGTCTGCCAGCAGGCGCTCGCCCACGGTGAACGAAGCGTGCAGGCCCACGAGGCCAGGACGTCCCGACTCCAGCCAGGCCCGCGTCTCCTGCAGCCCTTCCTCACGGGCCGCCTCGCCGTCGCGGTCGGACATTTCGTAGCAGGGCACGCACCCGACTCCCACCCGCTGCGCGGCCTCGACGATCGCGGCGAGGGAGCCCCTGATGGCGTTGGGCGAGGAATGATGGTCGATGACGAAGGTTACTCCCGCGCGCACCGCCTCGACCGCGGTCGCGAGGGCGCTGGCTTCGATCATGTCGCGGTCGAGGCAGCGGTCCAGGCGCCACCACACGCGCTCGAGGATCTCGCGGAAGCCTCGAGGCGATGCGGCAGGGGGCGGCATCCCAAGGGCAAGCGCCGAGTAGATGTGGTGGTGGCCGCAGGCGAAGCTGCGGGTCACCAGCCGGCCGCGGCAGTCGAAGACCTCGCCGGTCTTCGAGGTTCGGGGCCCTTCCATAAGCACGGGTGCGCGGCCGGCCTCCACGAGCAGGTCGCAGCGCCGCAGGGCCAGGGTCTGCCAGTCCAGGAAGCTCGCGTCTTTCAGGGTGAGCGCCACGATGTCCCTCCGCGCAACGGCAGGTCGAAACGCCGGCGACCCTCGCGCCGGCGCAGGGCGTTCGCCACGGCGGCCGCTGTCGGCACCAGCCCGATCTCCCCCAGCCCCTTGGCCCCGTAGGGGCCCACCGGATCGGCCACCTCCACGGCCCGCACCACGATCTCGGGGACGCGGTCTGCCCGGTACAACCCGCAGTCGGCCAGGCGATCGCTGCGCAGGCGGCCGCCTTCCATCGGCAGGTCCTCAGACAGCGCATAGCCGAGCCCCATCACGACCGCGCCCTGAACTTGGCCTTCGAACAGGGTCGGGTTCAGCACGCGGCCGACGTCGTGGGCAGCGGTTACGCGGGCGACCTCGCCGCTGGCAGCCAGCTCGACGAGCTGGGCGGCATAGCCGTAGGCGAAATGGGTCGCAGCCGGCCCCGGTGCACCGGGCGCGGTGGTCCAGTCGCACGCCCACCGTCCGCGCCAGGTGCGGCCGACGAGGTCGGCCAGGCTCGAGCGGGCGAGGTCCGCCTTGAACGCGGCCGCGGCCGCGATGATCGAGTTGCCGAGGATCGCGCTGCCGCGGCTCGCCGTCGTCATCCCGCCCACGTTCTCGTCGTCGGTGCGCACGCGCACGTTTACGACGCCGGGGTCGAGCCCCGTCTCCTGGCAGAGGGCCTGCACCGCGATTGTGTCGATCCCCTGCCCCATCTCGGTCCAGCCGTGGCGCACGATCACCTGCGACGGGGAGACCACTTCGATGACCGCCTCGCCCTCGTCGAGCACGCCGTTGCCGATCCCGGTGTTCTTCAGGCCGCAGGCAAGCCCGGGGGCCGAAGCGCGCAGGTAGTCGTCGCGCACGGCCAGCAGCGCGGCCCGTACCCCCACCCCGCCGCCGAGCACCTGGCCCGTGGCCGTCATGCTGCCGGAGACGAGGGCGTTGTCGTAGCGGAACTGCCAGCGATCGAAGCCGCCGAGCTCGCACAGCTCGTCGAGGCAGCTCTCCAGGGCAAAAGTCACCTGCGGCACGCCGAAGCCGCGCATGGCCCCGCTGGGCACGTTGTTGGTGTAGACCGTCCGCGCCTCGACGTCCACGCAGGGCACGTGGTAGGCGCCGCCGGCGTGGCCCGCGGCCCGCTCGAGCACCTTGGCGCCGACCGAGGCGTAGGCGCCCGTGTCGCCGACGATGCGCGCCCGCACCGCGGTGAGCAGGCCCCGCCGGTCGCAGCCGACCTCCATCGCGATCGTCATCGGGTGGCGCTTGGGGTGCACCCGCATCGATTCGCTGCGCGTCAGGCGCACCTTGACCGGCCTGCGCAGCAGCCAGGCGCACAGGGCAGCGTGGCCCTGGACGCTCAGGTCCTCCTTGCCGCCAAAGGCGCCGCCGCTGGGCAGGAGGCTCACCCTTACCGACGGCTCGGGGATGCCCAGGATGGCGGCGATCTGCCGCCGGTCGTCGTAGATGCCCTGGCCGTGGGAGTAGACGCGCACGCCGTCGCCTTCGGGGAGCGCCACGGCCGCCTCGGTCTCGAGAAAGGCGTGCTCGATCCGCTGCGTGCGGAAGACGGCGCCGTACCGGTGGGCCGAGGCTGCCAGCGCCTCTTCGACCGAGCCGCCGCGGCGCAGGACGCAGGTCTGGAGCAGGTTGCCCCCGGCGTGCAGGGCAGGGGCCCCGGCGGCGAGCGCAGCCACGGGGTCGGTGACCGGCTCGAGTTCCTCGTAGCTCGCTGTGATGCGGGCGGCCGCTGCCCTCGCCTGCTCGGCCGTGGCCGCGACCACGACGGCCAACACGTCGCCCACGTACCGCGTGGTCTCGCCTTCGCCCACCAGCAGCGGCCAGTCGCGGCGGATCAGCCCGTGGCTGCGCTCGCCGGGAACGTCGACTGCGGTGAGCACGCGCACGACGCCCGGGGCTCCCGCGGCCGCCCGCGTGTCGATACGGAGCACCCGCGCCCGCGGATGGTCGCTGAGACGGAGGGCGCCGTGCAGGAGCCCGTCGAACCGCAGATCGTCCACGAAAGGCGTGCGTCCGAGGGCGCGCTCGAAGCCGTGCAGCCGCTCGAGGGGCTGCCCGATCCGGCCGTCGGTTGCCGGCGGGCGCGCTGCGCCGAGGCCGCCGCGCAGGTCGGCAGCCGCAGCCTCGATCGCCTCGACGATCTTGACGTAGCCGGTGCAGCGGCACAGGTGGGGCCGCAGGGCGCGCACGATCGCCGCCCTGTCGGGGGCGGGATCGGCGGCGAGCAGGATCGCCGCGCGCGTGAGGATGCCCGGGGTGCAGAAGCCGCACTGTACGGCTCCCCGGCCGACAAAGGCCGCGGCCAGCGCCCTGCGCACCGCTTCGGGAAACCCGTCGAGGGTGCGAACCTCTCGGCCCTGCACCTCCGAGAGAGCGGTGCGGCAGGCGAGCGCAGCCTTGCCGTCGATCTCCACGAGGCAGGCGCCGCAGGCGCCCTGGCCCGAGCAGCCGTCCTTGACGGTCGTGATGCCGCAGTCCTCGCGCAGAGCTTCCAGCAGCGATCGGTCCGGCGGTCCGCCGCAGCCGCGGGGAACGCCGTTGAGGGCGAAGGTCGTCACGCCTCGCCTCCCGGCGCGGCGACCACGCGGCGGTAGCCCGCAGGGTCGGTGTCGCCCTCGGTGTTCACCACGAGCACGCTCGTTTCGCGGCACAGGGCCAGCGCGGCCGCGGCCTCCCTCAGGGACGGCTCGCCCGCCAGGGCCAGCAGCGCCCCCAGCCCCGCGGCGCCCGACTCGCCGGAGACGATGCCCTCGCGGGCGTACAGGCGCATCGCCTCTTCGGCGTACCCGTCGCCGATCGCCAGGAACAGGTCGATCGAGTCGCGCAGGACCGGCCAGGCCTCGGGCGAAACCTCGCCGCAGCTGAGGCCCGCCATGATGGTGCGCTGGCTCCCGCTGGCCGGCCGCCGGCTGCCCGCCTCGGCGGACTCGAGGCAGCAGGCTGCTTCGACGGGCTCGACGCAGACTAGGCGCGGCCGAAGCCGCCCCCTCCTGCTTGCGTACCAGGCGGCGCCGGCTGCGGCGAAACCGCCGACCCCTGCCTGCAGCACCACGACGTGCGGCCGCGCGGCGGCCTCCTCGACTTCGCGGAAGATCGTCTGATAGCCGAGCATGATCCAGCGGGGAATATCGGTGTAGCCGGGATAGGCCGTGTCGGAGACAGCCTGCATTCCCCCGCTCTCCGCGTCGGAGGCGCAGCGGCGCACGCAGTCGTCGAAGGTCCCCTCGACCAGGACCACCTCGGCGCCCTCGGATCGCACGGCCTGCACGCGGGCGGCCGCCGAATCGGCCGGCATGTAGATGACCGCCCTGCGGCCGAGCCTGCGGGCTGTCCAGGCTACGGCGCGGCCGTGGTTGCCGTCGGTAGCCGCGCAGAACGCGAGGTCCGGCGAGGCCCCGGGATGGCTCTCGATCCAGCGGTGCATGGCGTAGCTCGCCCCCAGCGCCTTGAAGGCCTGCAGCCCGAAGCGATGCGATTCGTCCTTGACCAGAAGCGACGCTATGCCGAGCTCACGGGCCAGCCGCGGCAGGCTCAGCAGAGGCGTCGGCGCGTACCCGGGCAGAGTCCTGTGAAAGGCGATGGCCCGCTCGTCGGGTGGCGGGCAGGACGGCTCGGCGAGGCGGAAGCGATTGAGGCACCACCGGACCATCGGCCTACCCCCCGGCCAGCCAGCGGCCGAGCGCGGACGCGCCCAGGTCCGCGGCGAGGTAGGCCATGGCTGCGGCCTGCCTGCTGTCCCACTCGGGCCTGCTCAGGGTGATGCCCGCGATCGCCAGGGTGCGCCGGTCGAGGGCGGCCGCGACGCCGTCGGCCTCGAAGCGCCACACCTCGCCGTCAGGCAGCAGCGACGCCTCGGCGCCGGCAGTACGCATGAGCGCGCCGATCTCGCCGCCCGCAGTCAGCACCAGGCGCACGGCGTCGTTCTCGTCGGCAAAGCTCGCTTCGCTCAGGCACAGTCGCGGCTTGTCCCTGTAGGGCGCTCCGCCGGTCGGGCAGAAGGAGGCGCAGTTACCGCACTCGTTGCACCAGTCCGCGACGTTGATCACCTGCACCCTCTGGCGCACGCTCCACTCCGGCTCCCCGACGATGCGCACCGACCCGCCGGCGGCCAGGGTCGCCCGCTGAACGCCGAAGGTCCTGGGCGCGCTCTCCCAGAAGAGATTGGCCCGGTTCGGGCAGACGGTCACGCACAGGTTGCAGATCTCATCGCAGAACAGGCACCGCGACGCCTCCTGCTGCGGGTCGTCGAACGCCCAGACCCGGCGCGAGGCTCTCTCGAGCTGGTCGGCGACCGAAGGGTATTTCCTCGCTCGCGGCCGCGGGCCGAGGCCAGCGCGCCCCAGCGCAGCCAGGATCTGCTCGGCCGCCCGCCTGCCGTCGGCCACGGCCAGGATGATGCTCGCCGGCCCGCGCGCCACGTCGCCGCCGGCCAGCAGTCCCGGCTCGCCGCTCGAGAGGCGGTCGCCGTCCACGAAATCCAGGACCGGCTTCTGGCCGATGGCGGTGATCAGCGTATCGAAGAGCTCGGTGCGAGGCGGCTGCCTGGCTGGGACCGCAGCGGGCCTGCCGTCCGGGCCCGCAGGCCCCAGCTCCATCGGCTGGAGGTCGACCTCGAGGCGGCCTCCAGCAGGGCGGATGGCGACGGGGGTGACGAGCTGGCGAATCGAAGCCCCCTCGGCGCGGGCGGCCTCCAGCTCCTCGCGGTCCGCCGGCATCTCGCGCAGGGTCCTGCGGTAGAGGATCGTCACGCTTCCGCCGTCGTCGACGAGCCTGAGAGCCACGCGCGCCGCGTCGACCGCGCTGTTGCCGCCACCGACGACCGCCGTCCTCGGGCCGATGCGAGCGACCCGCCCCGCCCTGCTGCGCTCGAGAAAGTCGAGGGCGGCCCAGACGCCCGGCGTCTCCTCGCCCGGGATCCCGAGCCTTCGGTCCTCCTGGGCTCCGACAGCCACGTACACGGCCGCGTACTCGCGCCGCAGGCGCTCGAAGAAGGCGCGGTCGACCCGGGTCGAGGAAAGCACGCGCACCCCCGCAGCGGTGATCGCGCGTACGTCGAAGTCGATGTCGGAGTCGGGAAGGCGAAACCGGGGAATCACCCTGCGGGGCAGGCCGCCGGCCCTCGCCGCGCTGTCGAAGACGTCGACCTCGACGCCGGCGGATGCGAGAAAGGCCGCGCAGGAGAGGCCCGACGGTCCGCCGCCGACGATCGCCACGGCGGGCCTGCCGCCCTGCGTGCTGCCGGGCGCGGGGTCCGCGCGCCCCTCGCTCACGAAGCGCTTGACGTCGCGGATTCGCAGCGCCTCGTCGTAGTGCGACCGCGTGCACCGCAGCTGGCAGCCGGCCTCGCAGACGGTGCCCGTGATGCGCGGCAGGGGATTGGTCGCCAGGACCACCGACAGGGCGGCTGCCCGGTCGCCTCGCGC
Organism: uncultured Spirochaetales bacterium; assembly: GCA_964552235.1. Classification (GTDB taxonomy): domain Bacteria; phylum Spirochaetota; class Spirochaetia; order SZUA-6; family CAVTHK01; genus CAVTHK01. Next base: position 64,419 of record CAZKGO010000013.1, read on the forward strand.
GGTGTGGTACATGTAGTCGGCCACGGCCTGCTCGGCGGGGCAGGTCTCTTCGCCGGGCGCCAGCACGCAGTCGAAACCCGACAGCGTCCGGGGGCCCTTTAACGCCTGCCCCGCCGCGCCCGCCGGCCCGCCCGGCTGCTCGGCCAGGCGCGCCGCGTACGCCTCGAGGTTGGCCAGCGCGGCCGATCGGCGGTCGGTGCGCAGGGCCCGGGCTCCCCAGCGCAGGATCCATTCATCGATCGTGCCTGCGCCCGCCTCCTCGAAGCCGCGGCGCAGCTCATCGAGGTACTGGCGCAGCCTCCCGTAGCCGCCAGGCCGCAGCAGATCGGTGCAGGCGGTCACCGGAGCGAGGCCGCAGGCCAGCAGATCCGCCACGTTGCGGCAGTCGGCGCCGGCGCAGTACGAGATTGCCAGCGCTCCGTCGAAATCCCGCTGCAGCCGGGCTGCCAGGCGGACGCCCAGGGCCAGCAGGGGCTCGCCGCTCATGTAGATCCGCGGCTCCTGGACGGGCAGGAGGCCGCGGTCGTTGTCGGTCTCCAGCGTGTTGGTGAGCTTCAAAGCGAAGCGAACGCCCCGCCGGGCTGCCGCCGACCGCAGGCCCTCGATCAGCCGCAGGGCCTGGTCGTAGCGCAGGTCGTGCTCGAAGGCGTCGTCGGGAACTCGGGCTTCGCAGCCGGGGGTACGGCTCAGGATCCGCCGCACTTCGCCGCCGCCGAGGAGGGTCGGGTTGAGCTTGATCAGGGTGTCGAGTCCCCGCTCCTCGATCAGGTAGAGTCCGATCCTCTCGATCTCCTGCGGCGGGCATCCGTGCATCGTCGACAGGGTGACGGCACGGCAGATGCGCGGCGGCACCGCGAGGCCGCGCGCCTCGGGGAAAGGGCCGGAGGCCGCCCGCGCCGCTTCCTCCAGCAGCGCCGACGCCTCCTGCATTCCGTCGAGGAAGCGCTGCACGTTGGGCGCCAGAATCCCGGCCAGGTCGTAGCCCACGCTCATCACGAACTCCACTCCGGGCCGGCCCCGCGGGTGGGCCAGGCGCGCGGCGAGGAGGTGAACGAGCAGCCACGCGTCGGCGTACTGCCGCAGCGATTCCTCCAGAGGCAGCTCCTGCGACCACTCGCAGTTGTATCCCTCCCCCGCAACGGCGATGCACGGCTTGCTCACGCGGATGTCGTCGCGGGTCTGCACCGTCTTGAGCTCGATGGTGCGGGCGCCCATGAGCCAGGCGGCCACGATGTTCTGCGACATCTGCGAGTGAGGCCCGGCCGCCACACCGACGGGAGTGTCGAGGAAACCACCCGGCACCGGGAGCCGGAACGGATCCGAAGGGTCAGGCCTGAAGATCAGCCGCCGGCTCAAGCCCAGCACGGCCTCGCTCGAGCCGCCGGTCCCGGCGTCGAGCAGCCTCGCGAGACGTTCCAGCCCCACGGGCCGCAGGCGGTGGGACACCGGCCTACCTCCCGGCCATGGTCAGCGCCATGATCGCCTTGGCCGTGTGCAGGCGGTTCTCGGCCTCGTCGTAGACGATCGAGATGGCGGGATCGTCGATCACGTCGTCGGTCACCTCGCGGCCGCGGTCTGCGGGCAGGGCGTGCATCATCCGCACGCCGGCCGCAGCCAGCCCCGCGCGCCGCCGGTCGAAGATCCAATCGCGGTGCTTCTCGAGAGCAGCGGCCATGTCCGCCTTGGCCTTGTCCTCGTTGGCGAGGTACTCGGCGGGTCCGTAGGCGCCGAAGCCCCCCCAGTTCTTCGGAATGACCACCTGCGCGCCCCGCACGGCCTCGTCCATGTCCTGCACGAACCTGAGGGCTCCGCCTCCCTCGGCTGCGTTCCTATTGGCCGCCTCGACCACGTCCCGGCTCAGGGGGAACTCCGGCGGGTTGGCCACGGTCACGTCCATCCCGTAGCGCGGGAACAGCAGGATCTGCTCCTGGGGCACGGACAGAGGCTTGGCGTGGCTCCTGGCATAGGCCCACGATACCGTGACCTTGAGACCGCGCAGGTCGCGGCCGAAGTGCTCGAACAGAGTCATCAGGTCCGCCAGGCCCTGGAACGGGTGGTAGATGTCGTCCTGCAGCGACATGACCGGGGCGACGGCGTGGCGCGCGAGCTCCCGCAGATAGGCGTTGCCGATGCCGTAGAAGCAGTTGCGGCAGGCGATGCCGTGCCCCATTCGGGAGAGGATGATCGCCGTGTCCTTGGCCGACTCGCCGTGGGAGAGCTGCATCTTGTCGGGCGTGAGGTCGTGGGCGTGCCCGCCGAGCTGGGTCATCCCCGCCTCCATCGAGTTGCGCGTCCTGGTGCTCTGCTCGAAGAAGATCATGAAGAGCGTCTTGTCGGCCAGCAGCCTGTGGGGCTCGCCGAGGGCGAAGCGACGCTTGAGGTCGAAGGCGGTCTCGAAGACCGCGTCGAGCTCCCTCCGGTTCCAGTCCTGCGTGCTGATGAAGTGTTTGCCGTTCAGGGCCCTGCTCATGCCCGCCTCCTCCTATGACCTGGACGTCCCCGTCCAGGCTCAACCGCCGGCCGCGAACGCCCAGGCCAGGGTCGCGTAGAACGCCGAAGCCCGCACCAAGTGGTCCACAGGCACGCGCTCGTCCGGCGCGTGGGCCTGCACTTCGTCACCCGGTCCGAAGCCGATGGTCGGGATGCCGTGCATCCCGTTGATGGTCACCCCGTTGGTGGAAAAGGTCCACTTGCCGATGCGCGGCTGCTGCCCGAAGAGCGCCCTGTAGGCGGCGGCGCCCGCGGCCACGGCCGGATGATCGGCGTCCAGCAGCCAGGTGGGGTAGTACTTCTCCATCCCGTAGGAGAGCCCGGTGTGGGAGCGGGCCTCGTAGCGCAGCACCTCGGCCCTGCCGCCCAACGGCCCCACGATCGCCTCGATTTCGGCCAGCGCGCTGTCGCGGGTCTCGCCCGCGGTCAGCCTGCGGTCGAGGTGAATGCGGGCGTAGTCCGCGACGGCGCACAGAGAGGGGCTCCCGGAGACGAACTGGGAGATCGTCACGCTGCCCTTGCCGAGAAAGGGATCGCAGCGCAGCCGCTCGTTGAGCTGCTCGACCGCGAGGCAGGCGCGGGAGGCGGGGTAGATCGCGTTGCGCCCCCGCTCGGGCGCCGAGCCGTGGGCGGAAAGCCCCAGGAATGCCGCCTCGATCTCCATGCGGCCGCGATGGCCGCGATAGAGCCCCAGGTTCGTCGGCTCCGTGCTCACGACCAGATCCGGCCGCAGACCCCGCTCCTCGATCAGGTACTTCCAGCACAGGCCGTCGCAATCCTCTTCCATCACGGTGGCTGTCGCGTAGAGGGTGAGGTTCTGCGGGACGCCGATCGCGCGCAGGATGCGCCCACCCGCGATGAGAGACGCCAGCCCGCCCTTCTGGTCGACGGAGCCTCGGCCCAGGACCCAGCCGTCGCGGATCTGGCCGCAGAACGGATCGAAGCTCCAGTTCGCGCGCTCGCCCACGTCGACGGTGTCGATGTGGCCGTCGAGGGCGAGGACGCGGGGTCCGCTTCCGATGCGGCCCACGAGGTTGCCGAGCGGGTCGACCTCGATCGAGTCGAAGCCGGCCTGCTCCATCTGCCTGCGCGCGACCTCGACGGCAGCCGCCTCCCGGCAGCTCATCGAGGGAACCTTCACCAGCTCGGCCAGGGCCGCGGCGGTCTCACCACCCCAGCGCCCGGCCAGCTCGCGGGCCGAGCGCGCCTGGCGCGCCAGCGTTGTCGCAGAGGAAGCCACCTTCACTCTCCCTTCCCACCGCCGTCGAGGGCCATCGGCACCTTTTCGGGGGTCAGCGGCGCGTCGAAGGCCGGGGCGGCCTCGGGCCGGCAGGCGGCCATAGCATCGGCGGCGGCGAACCGGGCCGCGATCCCGTACCTGAACGGCGGCTCGCCAACCGCCTTGGAGCCGCCCACGGCGTGCGGGTTGGAGGCGTCCTCCACAAGGCGGACCTCGATCTCTGGGGCGGACTTGAGATCCGGCACCTTGTAGGTGCTCGTCGAGTCCGTGAGCAGCCGCCCCCCCTCGTCGAAGAGCAGCTCCTTTAGCGTCATCCAGCCGACGCTCTGGACGATCCGCTCTTCGACCTGCGCCACGTCGACGTCGGGGGCCAGGGCGCGGGCCGTAACGGCCTCGATGCGCCCGCTGATCGCGCGGCAGGCCGCCTCGACCGCCTTGCCGTTGAGGTCCGAGCCGGTGCTGGCCGCCGCCGCCGAGGTGTCGGCGACACGCGTGGTGCTGGTGGGCTCCAGGCGCACGCGGGAGGCCTCGATCCCCAGGGCGGCCGCCGCGATCCGGCGCAGCTTCTCGTTGACGCCCTGCCCCATCTCGGCGGCGCCGGTGCTCACTCCCACGCTGCCGTCGGTATAGACGTGCACCAGGGCCCGGCCCTGGTGCAGCACGACATTGGCAAAGGAGATGCCGAAGCAGACGAGCATGACGGCCGAGCCCTTCGTCGTCAATCGATGGGTCCGGTTGTGCTCCCTGTGCCGGGCGGCCGCCTCGGCTAAGCCGTAGGCGCGGTCGGCTTGGTCCCAGCATCGGCGAGCGCGGCAGCGGTCCGCGCGCTGGCCGTAGGGGAACTCGTCGTTCTCGGACAGGAGGTTCAGCCGCTGGATCTCCCGCTGATCGCGGCCGAGAGCGTGCGCGGCGTGAGCCGGCGCCGCTTCGATCACGAGCATCGCCAGGGGTCCGCCGAAGCCGCGGAACGCCGTAAAGGGCACCAGGTTGGTGCGGCAGCTCGCAGCGGTGATGCGCGCGTTGGGCACGCAGTAGGAGCCCGTGGCGTGAAACAGCGGGCGCTCGAGGATGGCGGGGCTGAGGTCCGCGCAGGCGCCGGCGTTCTGGTAGAGCATCACCTCGCAGGCGAGGATGCGGCCGTCGGAGGCGAGCCCGATGCGGTAGCCGGCCCAGTACGGGCGGCGCTTTCCCGTCATCAGCATGTCCTCGTGGCGCCGAAGCACCAGCTTGGCCGGCCGGCCCGTGCGGGCGGCGGCGAGGCCATGGCCGCCTGCGTCTCCAGGTAGAAGTGCCCCTGGCCGCCTGATTCCGCGCGGCCCTCGGCCACCACGGCGCACTGCCGCCAGGCGGCTGCCACGTCGCCGAGCACGAGCGTCCGCGGCGCCTCGATCAGATGGCCGAGCCGCCACGCCTCGCGCGCGTCGAAGACCGCACTCAGCGGGGCGGTCTCGACGCCGGCGTCCAGGTGCAGGATCCGCCCGTGAGCCGCGCTCGAGGCGAGGACCGCCGCGTGGAGCAGCCCCTCGGGCTCGGGCAAATCGACGACGAACAGCGACTCGCCGCGGACGTGGGCCTCGTGATCCGCTGCGCTCATCGGCTCGCCTCCAGCAGCGCCTCCGCGTCCACGCTCTGCGGAAACAGCGCCGAGAGCCCGGCGATGAGCAGGTTGCGCAGCAGCAGCCGCTTGTACGCCGCGCTGCCGCGCACGTTGCTGATCGGCGTGATCGCCGCCAGCGCGAGGCCGATGGCTTCGCGCGCCCCGGCGGCGTCCACGGCGCCTCCCGACAGCAGGCGCGAAGCAGCCTCGAGGTGCAGCGGGATCGGCGCCACTCCGCCTGCGGCCAGGCCGACCGACTCGCCGTCCGGGCAGAGCGCCAGGTTGACGCTCGCGATGTCGAGCACCCGGCACCGCGACACCGTCTCGAAGTGCAGGCTCGCCTCGCGTAGGCGGATCGAGATCGACTGGACCGCTTCGCCGGGGCCGAGGTCCACGTTGCGGTACGCGAGAAAGAACCTGCGCAGGGGCAGCCGCCGCCTCCGCCCGGCGGAGGCGATGGTCAGGCGCGCGTCCAGGGCCAGCAGGATGACGTTCAGGTCTCCGATGGGGGAGGCGTTGACGAGGTAGTCGAGCAGGCGTGTTCCCTGCGGGAGGGTGGCGTCGACTTCGGCGCCGTCGAGAAGGAATCGCACCGGGCCGCTCACGGTCTCACCTCGCGCTCCCCCCTGCTATTCTCGCACCCACCTGCGCCCGTGACAAGCTCGCGGCTGCGCGGCTGCCCGCCTCACCGGGCGCAGGCGGCCGGAGCCGCGGCCAAGAGCCTGCCGGGCTCGCGTCGGCTGGCTGCGCCATGCGCCGCCGCCTCGCGCCCGTCGACGCGACGCCCGCCGCCTCCTGCGCTACCATCAGTAGCGAAGGGGAGCCGCGGCTGTATGTCCGTCAGGGAGCATCGAACGGTCAAGAAGGCGGCGACTGCGATCGCGGTCGTGCTGGTGGCTCTGCCGCTGGCCGGTTCCCCGCACGAGGCGCCTGGCGGCGGCGGCGATCGGGATCAACCTCTCATGTTCTGCGGCTACCCGTGGACCATCAAGGCCTCGGCCCGACCCTCGGCTCCGGGACCGAACCTCTGGTCCCGCTCGCCCGCCAACGTCTGGGTCGACAGCCCCGGTCTCCACTTGAGGATCACGCTCCAGAACGGCAGGGGAATATGCTCGGAGGTGATCCTCGACCGGTCCCTGGGCTACGGCGAGTACACCTTCCAGATCGCGTCGCGGGTCGACGACCTGGACGGCAGCACCGTCGCGGCGCCCTTCCTCTACGAGAGCAATTCGCGGGAAATTGATATCGAGTTCGCCGGCGACGCGATGATCGAGGGAGGGGTCAACGCCCAGTATGTCGTTCAGCCGTACACCCGCAGCGGAAACGTGAAACGCTTCACAATGCCGCCGGCGGCGCAGTCGACTCATCGCATCGACTGGCGGCCTGATCGGGTGGAGTTTTCGAGCTGGGAAGGATTCGGACCGCCGCCGGCGGCCGATTCGGGATTCATCGAACGCTGGATCTACGCCGGCCCGGACAATCCTCCTGCAGGAAACGAGCGCCTGCACATCAACATCTGGCTGTTCCGCGGGGCGACGCCGGCGCGGGCCGACGAGCTGGTGATTCGCTGTTTCACCTTCGCCCCGCTGTGAGCCTGCCCTCGCGCGGCTTCGGGCGGACAAAAAAAGTCTGGCGACGACCTACTCTCCCAGCCCATTACAGGCCAGTACCATCGGCGCTGGAGGGCTTAACTTCCGTGTTCGGAATGGGAACGGGTGGGACCCCTCCGCTATGGTCACCAGACATCAGTTGCGGTGTCTATGGGTCCTGCCCCGCGGGGGGGGCAGGCAGGACGGTGCTGGAAGGGCCCGCCTGCTGATTTTGGCAGCGGGCGGGGTGCCGCATGAGTGCGGGACGACGAAAGATAATATGGTCAAGCCTCACGGAGGATTAGTACTGGTCGGCTCATGCGTTACCGCATTTAGACCTCCAGCCTATCAACCAGGTTCTCTCCCTGGCTCCTTCAGGGGGATCAAGTCCCCGGGGTTGCCTCATCTTGAGGGGGGCTTCCCACTTAGATGCTTTCAGCGGTTATCCCTTCCGAGCATAGCTACCCAGCGTCTGCCGCTGGCGCGACAACTGGTACACCAGAGGCTCGTCCACTCCGGTCCTCTCGTACTAAGAGCAGCTCCTCTCAAGCAACCAACGTCCATGGCAGATAGGGACCGAACTGTCTCGCGACGTTCTGAACCCAGCTCACGTACCGCTTTAATTGGCGAACAGCCAAACCCTTGGGACCTGCTCCAGCCCCAGGATGCGATGAGCCGACATCGAGGTGCCAAACCTTGCCGTCGATGTGGACTCTTGGGCAAGATCAGCCTGTTATCCCCGGAGTACCTTTTATCCGTTAAGTGACGGCGCTTCCACGCGCACATCCGCCAGATCACTAAGACCTGCTTTCGCACCTGCTCGAGTTGTAGCTCTCGCAGTCAAGCTCCCTTTTGCCTTTGCACTCGTTGCGCTGATTTCCAACCAGCGTGAGGGAACCTTTGCACACCTCCGTTACCCTTTTGGAGGTGACCGCCCCAGTCAAACCGCCCACCTGACACTGTCTGCTGCCGGGCTTTCACCAGCAGCGTTAGAGATCTAGACTGTAAAGGGTGGTATTTCAACGTCGGCTCCACCGAAGCTAGCGCCCCGGCCTCATAGCCTCCCACCTATCCTACACATCACAGCCCAGACCTCAGTGCCAAGCTACAGTAAAGGTTCACGGGGTCTTTCCGTCTAACCATGGATTATCGGCATCTTCACCGATACTTCAATTTCACCGAGTCCCGCGTTGAGACAGCGCTCTGATCGTTACACCATTCGTGCAGGTCGGAACTTACCCGACAAGGAATTTCGCTACCTTAGGACCGTTATAGTTACGGCCGCCGTTTACCGGGGCTTGAATTCAAGGCTTCGCAGAACCGAAATCCCGCTAACCTCTCCTCTTAACCTTCCGGCACCGGGCAGGTGTCAGTCCCTATACTTCTCATCACTGATTCGCAGAGACCTGTGTTTTTGATAAACAGTCGCCAGAGCCTCTCATCTGCAACCCGCTCATCACGGGCCACACTTCTCCCGAAGTTACGTGTGTATTTTGCCGAGTTCCTTAACGCGGGTTCTCTCGCGCGCCTGAGGATTCTCTCCTCGCCTACCTGTGTCGGTTTGCGGTACGGTCCCTGTCAGGTCTACCTTAGAGATTATTTCTCGGCGCCAGGACTCGTGCGCTCTTCGCCTTCCCGTAGGTCGGCTCCCCTTAACGGCTTGAGTCAGAGAGCGGATTTGCCTGCCCCCCTCAACCCCTCGCCGCTTAGACCGGAACTACCATCCTCCGGCAGCGCTCCGCCTCACGCGTCATCCCCTCGAACCCCAACAGAGGTACGGGAATATAAACCCGTTTCCCATCGACTACGCTTCTCAGCCTCGTCTTAGGGACCGACTAACCCTGGGCAGACGACCTTTACCCAGGAAACCTTAGGCTTTCGGCGGACGGGAATCTCACCCGTCTTTGCGTATACTCATGCCAGCATCCTCACTTCCGCTCCCTCCAGCAAACTTCGCCAGTTCACCTTCATCGGTATGCGGAACGCTCCCCTACCCCCATTCCTCACGGAACGGGCCGCGGCTTCGGTGTCAGACTTAGCCCCCTTACATTATCGGCGCATGACTACTCGACCAGTGAGCTGTTACGCACTCTTTCAAGGAATGGCTGCTTCTAAGCCAACCTCCTGGCTGTCTGAGCAATCACACCACCTTTCCCACTTAGCCTGACTTTGGGACCTTAGCCGGCGGTCTGGGCTGTTCCCCTCTCGACGACGAACCTTATCGCCCGCCGTCTGACTCCCGCGCACCATGTAGCGGCATTCGGAGTTTGGTTGGGTTTGGTACCCCGTGAAGGGCCCTAGTCCATCCAGTGCTCTACCTCCGCCACACTATTCGCAAGGCTAGCCCTAAAGCTATTTCGGGGAGTACCAGCTATCTCCGGGTTTGATTAGCCTTTCACTCCAATCCACAGCTCATCGCTGGTTTTTTCAACAACCTAACGTTCGGCCCTCCACTGGGTTTTACCCCAGCTTCAGCCTGGCCATGGATAGATCACCCGGCTTCGGGTCTACCGCACGCAACTAAATCGCCCTGTTCAGACTCGGTTTCCCTGCGGCTTCGGCACTTCAGCTGCCTTAACCTCGCTGCATACGGTAACTCGCTGGCCCATTCTACAAAAGGCACGCCACCACCCAGGCTTACGCCCAGGCTGTGACCGCTTGTAGGTCTACGGTTTCAGGTTCTATTTCACTCCCCTCCCGGGGTTCTTTTCGCCTTTCCCTCTCGGTACTTCTTCACTATCGGTAGCTATCACGTCTTTAGCCTTGGAAGGTGGTCCTCCCAGATTCCAGCAGGGTTCCTCGTGCCCCACCGTACTCAGGTTCCTCACACACGGAGTCCAACACATTTCAGGTACAGGGCTTTCACCTCCTATGGCGGCCCTTCCCAGTAGCCTTCCCCTATATGCTGGATTTCTCAACTCCGCGGGGCTCCTTGCAGCACCCCCTGTGAAGTCCTACTACCCCCACACCGCAACGGTGCAAGCCTTGCACGGCATGGGTTTGGGCTCCTCCCCTTTCGCTCGCCGCTACTCCGGGAATCACGGTTGTTTTCTCTTCCTCCAGGTACTTAGATGGTTCAGTTCCCTGGGTCTCGCCTCCTCACCCTATAGATTCAAGTGAGGATGACAGGCATCGCTAGCCCGTCGGGTTACCCCATTCGGCCATCCCCGGATCAAAGGATGTTTGCTCCTCCCCGAGGCTTATCGCAGCTGACCACGGCCTTCTTCGCCAGATAGCTCCTAGGCATCCACCGTAGACCCTTTCTCGCTTGACCATATTAACTCTCGTCCCCTTCCCTGATCGGCAGCACCAAAGCACCCCCAAAAAGGCACCTCAGCACCACCTCGCACCTGTCAAAGAACAA
>CAZKGO010000014.1:0-67790 GCA_964552235.1 uncultured Spirochaetales bacterium
CACCCGGGTCAGAGCCCGCACCTTGGCGTAGGAGACCCTCGCCGTGCGGAACGCCTCGTCTATGGCCGGCAGCTTGCCCAGGGCGCGGGCCACCCGCACTTTCTCCCGCGCAGTGGCCGGATCCAGCCCCACCCGCCAGGACAGCCAGTGGGCGCAGGAGACGGCGCCCTGGTCGACCCAGCCGTCTGCCTCATCGAAGCGCCTGACGCACTCCAGCAGCCGATGGGTGGCGGCATCGAGGTGAGCCGAGAGGGAGGCGATCTCTTCGCCGAGCTGTTCGGTGGGAGTCATGCTGATAACATACGCCCGTATAGTATAGAAATCAAGAGATATTTGCGGGTCTCCTTGGGGTCGGCGGGGATGAAGCCGGGGCATGAGGCCACCCGGCCGGGATCGACCGCCTGCGGCCGGGTCTTCTGGGCAGGCTACTATCCCGCGTGATTGTCCCGGGTGAACAGATCCCGGACCAGCCGCTTCGCGTGGTTGCGGTCGGCCACGCCGATCTTGCCGTAGACGAGGCTCACGTAGTTGCGGACCGTCTGAGGGGCGATGCCGAGGCGATCTCCGATCTCCATGTTGTCGAGGTCCTGGAGCACCAGGTCGAGCACCTCGGCCTCCCTCCGGGTCAGGCTTGGCAGGAGAGACATCATGTAGTTGATGCGGCCGTGGTACTTCTCGTCGGTCTGCTGCCGCTGCCGCTGCCCTTCGAGCGCCTGGCGCAGCAGCTTCTCGCCGACCGCGGGCGACATCTGCAGCGTGCCCTGGCAGACGGCCTTGACCGAGGCGATCAGATCGGCCGGTTCGAGGTTCTTCAGAACATAGCCCGACGCGCCGTTGTTCAGGGCGTTGAGCACGTAGTCGTCGTCGTCGAACGTCGTAAGGATCATGATCCTGATCTCGGGGTAACGCGCGTGGATCGCTCGGGTCGCCTCGACGCCGTCCACCACAGGCATGCGAACGTCCATCAGGATCACCTGGGGCCTGCACGAACCGGCCATCCTGATCGCCTCCTCGCCGTTGCCTGCGATTCCCACGACCTTGATCCGCGGTTCCGCCGAGCCCTCGAGGATGATCCTCATGCAGGACGCGAAGAACTGCTGGTCGTCGGCGATCAGCACCCTAATCGGATCCAGAGATGACCTCCCTGCGCAGCGGGATGAAGGCGGCGAGCTCGAAGCCGTCGGCGACGTTGTGCGCCGACAGCGTGCCGCCCACCTCGCCCAGGCGCTCCCGCATCCCCTTGAGCCCGATGCCTTCCTCGATGTCCGCCCCGGCTCCCCGCCCGTTGTCCCATACCGAGACCCGGACCCCCTCGTCGGTGCGCCACAGCAGGATGCGGACATGGTCCGCCTTTCCGTGGCGGAATGCGTTCGTGATTCCCTCCTGCACGAGGCGCAGCACGACATAGTCGAGGTGCTGGCCCAGCGACCAGGGCAGGTTCCCGGAGTTCAGGTCGACGCGAATGCCCGTGACGGTGCGGAAGCCCTTGATCAGGTCCCACAGCGCCTTCAAGCCCGTGCGGCGCGGCTCCCGGATCTCGCGCAGCACGTGAAGGATGCGCCGCGTCTCCAGCAGCGCGTTGTCCACCATCGTGCGCACCTCGTCGAACATTTGCAGGAGCCGGGGAGGATCCTTCTCGAGGAGAATCCGGCCGGCGTTCATCATGACCGAGACGTTGGTGAGGGTGTAGCCGATCGAGTCATGCAGCTCCCTGGTCACGCGCTGCCGTTCGCGCTCCGCAGTTTCGCTCTCGACCAGCTCGGCGTAGTCCTGGAAGCCGATGTTGGCCCTCGTGAGGCTCTCCACGGTGTTCTCCAGGACGCCGATCTGGCGCTCGCTGTCCACCGTGCGCTGCCGCAGAAAGCCCGCCAGCGCGGCGAGCCATGCAAAGGCGAGGCAGACCACGTTCAGCGCGGCGAGAGAGCCCCAGTCCGGAGCGTCTCCCCTCGCCCACCCGAAACGGACGTGCTGAACGTTCACCCCGACGAGCGACAATCCGTTCAGCAGCGCGGCAGCCCCCACGGTGTCGTAGACCGCGGCCCCGAGCAGGAACGGGCACAGCAGAAGCAGGGCCATGACGACTTGGCGTCCCTGGAGGATCTCCAGCACCACGAGGAGCAGCGCGAGCCTCAAGGCGTGCAGGCCGCGGTAGATCTGCACCGGCCTCACGCAGATCTCCCCGAACGCCACGGCGGTCGACAGGACGATCAGGAACGCCGCCTCGTCGTGAAAACGGCCGTACTCGGCGCCGCGGGAACGCACCAGGTGCCACAGCACCGGCGCACCAGCGGCAACGGTCAAGGCGAAGTCGAGGTACTTGATCCGGCGCAAGGAACCCCAGAGGAGGCTCACGACAACGGCCGTCGGCTTGCCCATGGCGACTCGCGATCATACAGCGGGGCGCCGGTGGGCACCAGCCCCGCGCTGCCGGGGCGGATGCTCCGGTTCAGAGCGGCGCCCGTCCGGCCGGCGCCGGTGAGCGCGGCAGACCCGGCAGCGCGAGCGTCACCAGCGTCTCCACGTGAAAGGTCTGCGGGAACATGTCGAAGGGCTCGACCGCCTCGATCCGGTAGCCGCGTTCGAGAAACGCACGCAGGTCGCGGGCGAGGGCCGGCGGCGAGCAGGACACGAAAGCGACGAGAGGCGCCCCGAGCGCCGCGGCTGCGGGGGCGAGGCCGGCCAGGCCCCTGCGCGGGGGATCGACGATCAGCAGGTCGAAGCGCTCGCGGCCCAGCGAGGCGAGCAGCCGCTCGCTGACCGCAGCGGCCCGGTACTCGGCGCGGACGCCCAGCGCCAGCGCCCGCGCAGCCGCGGCGCCGGCAGCGGCCGGCGAAGCATCGAAGCCCAGGATGCGCCGCACCCGGCCGGCCAGCGGCAGCGAGAGGTTGCCGTCGCCGCAGTAGAGGTCTAGCACCGAGACGCCGGCCTGCGGCCCGAACGCCGCCTCGACGCGGGCCCCGAGCCTCTCCCGCAGCCGCTCGTTGACCGCGGTATTCACCTGGCCGAAGGGCAGGCCATCGGCCTGACTCACCTGCCCGTCGCCGCCGACCGCCAGCTCGATGTCCGCGGGCCCGCCTCGCCCGCGCAGCCCGCCGATCGCGCCCTCGAGCCGCTCGTCGAGCAGCGGGCAGGCGTCGATCTCCACCACCGACCTGCTGCCGCGGCGGTAGAAACCCACCCGGCCGGCGGCGTCGAGGTGAAACCGCACCCGGTTGCGGTAGCGATAGGGCAGCGGCGAAGGCACGACCGTTTCGACCTCGACCGCGGCCCCGCCGATGCGGCGCAGGGCGTCGGCCACGATGCGCCGCTTGGCCTCCAGCTGCGCCCCGTAGGCCACGTGCTGCCACTGGCAGCCTCCGCAGACCCCGAAGTGCGGGCAGGGCGGCTGCACGCGCGCCGGCGAGACGTCCAGCAGCTCGACCAGCTCCGCCTCCAGGTAGCGGCCGCGGTCGGCAGTCACCCGCACCCGCGCCCGGTCGCCCGGCGCCGTGAACGGCACGAACACGACGAGACCTTCGTGGCGGCCGACGCCGGCCCCCTGGTAGGCGAGGCTGTCGATGGCGAGATCGATCTCGCTGCCGGCCGCGGCCTTCATCGATAGTTGCCTTCTTCCCGCCACACTTCGAGAATCCGCTCGTAGCGGCCGAGATCCATGCCGGTGTAGACGCAGTTGCTCGTCGAGAAGATGTAGCCGCCGCCGGGCATGCCGTGGCGCAAGGCGTAGCGCGCGCTCTCGAGGTATTCCTCATCAGTGCCCGTGTCGATGAGGCCGCAGTTGACGTTGCCGATCAGGCAGACCTGGTCGCCGACCAGGCGCTTGACCTCGGCGATATCGACCCCGCCCTGGGGGTCGAGAGAGTGCAGCGCGTGGGGCCCGGCGGCGACGAGCTGGTCGAGGATCGGCATGATGTTGCCGTCGGTGTGCTTGATCGCGTAGAAGCCGAGCTCGCGGTAGCCGGCGATCAGACACGCGAGGAACGGCGCCACGTGCTCGGCGAACAGCGGGGGGCTGAGGAACGGACCGGTGTTGAAGCAGTAGTCGGCGCACAGCGCCCAGCCGTCGAGCACGCCCGCCCGCCGCACGAGTTCGGCCCGCTGGAGTGCGGCATCGACGCGCCGGCCCGCCTCGTCCTTGAGTCCCTGCGGGTCGTCGGCGAGGCGGTAGCTGAACTCGGCCATCTCGCCGCCCGGCGGGATCGCCCAGGTCGCGTCGCCGTGAGCCATCAGGAAGTAGGCGTCGCCCGAGATCTCCCTCACGATTTCAGCGAGACGCACCAGCTCTTCGACGCGGTCCTTGGGGTTGGGGTGAAGGAAGATCGCGCTGTGGTCGAACCGTTGCGCCGTGGCCACGAACAGCTCGGCCATGTCGCGGCGGTGCAGCTCGCGCTCGCGCCCGCTCATCTGGTCCCACTGGGCGTAGTTCCGGTGGCTCGGGTGAACGCGTCCGAAGGCCTCCATCGTGAGGAAGAACACCAGCTCGAAGGTGGGCACCAGCCCGGTCAGGGGCCTGCGGTCGAGGGCTGCGGCAAAGCGCTCGCGCGGGGTCATACCGGCCGACCGTAGCACCGCCGCAGAGGCGCCGTCAACGCGCGGCGGCCCTCAGGGCTCGAGGGCGAGCTCGGTCTCGATCGCGGCGAGCGCCGCGCGGGTTTCAGCGAGCACAGTTTCCGCTGGAGTCGCCGCGCTGAAGATCTCAAGCGATACCCAGCCGCCGAATCCCCGGCTGCGCAGCGCGCGGAAGGCCGGGACGAAGTCCGACGACGGGCGGTCCGGCCGGCCCGGGGGGACGGGATGCCTGCCGTCGACTTCGTTGAAGTGCACGTGAGCGATCAGGTCGAAGTGGCGCTCGATCAGCACGGGCCAGGGCTCGCGCTCGTCGGCCGTGTTGCCGAAGTCGAACATCGTGCGGACCGCCGGGCTTCCGACTGCGCGAACCACGGCCGCCGCCTCTTCCAGCGTGTTGATCACGTTGGTGATCCGCGACGGCAGGGCCTCGAGCGCGATCACGACTGCGGCCCGCTCGGCCGCGCCGGCGAGGCCTGCAAGTCCGTCGGTCAGCGCGCGGACGGCATCGGCCACTGGAACACCGTCGGCGCTCCGTTGCCGCCCGGAGCCGAGCACCATGACGCCCGCGCCGGTCTCCGAAGCGAAATCGACGAGCCGCTCCAGCAGCCTCCACGAACGCCTCCGCGTGGGCCGATCGGCGGTCGTGAGGTGAAGGCCCTGGGGCGCCCGCAGCAGCCAGTGGAGAGCCGCGCAGCGCAGGCCGGCCCCTTCGATCGTTCTCCGTGCTACCCTCGCCTGCTCCGGCGTGATCTGCGAAGGGTCGGCGGCGAGCGTGTAGGGCGCCAGCTCGACGCCGTCAAAGCCATGCTCGGCGATGAGGCGACAGGCCCGCTCCAGGGGGAGGGACCCGAACAGCTCGTTGCAGACAGCGGTCCTCGGCCGAGGATCTCCGCCGCCCGGTCCGCTCACGGCGGTCCGCCGCCGGATCGCGCCTTTGGCGAGCCGAGCCTCGGCAGGAGCAGGAGAAAGACGAGAAGGACCACGATGGAGGCTGCGATCGCCGAGACCGTCACGGCGCGCGAAGTCGGCAGAATGATCACGAGGGAGAGAGCCCCGATGAGCAGCCGGACCGCAGTGTTCAGCCTTGCGCCCAGGTAACCGGCGAGCGCTCCCGCCCACAGAACAGTGCCCGCGCCGGTAAAGACCGCGAGGAGGATGATGTCCGCCAGACGCCCCTCCCACAGGAGCGCCGGCTTGAAGACGAACACGAAGGGGATCACGAACGCGACAAAGCTCATGCGGAAAGCCCGGAAGCCCGTGCGGGCGACCGGGGCCTCGGCGAGCCCTGCCGCGGTGAACGACGCCAGGGCCACGGGCGGCGTGACCATGGCGAGGATGCTGAAGTAGAAGACGAAAAAGTGCGAGGCCAGCACGGGGATCCCGAGCTTGACGAGGGGCGGCACGAAAAAGACCGCGCCCATGATGTAGGCGGCCACAGTCGGCAGGCCCATGCCAAGGATCACGCAGCCGATCACGATGACCAGCAGCGAAGCGAGCATCGAGCCGCCGCTGATGTCGATGAGCCGGCTCGAGAACTTGAGGGCCAGGTTCGACTGGATCGCCACCCCCACGATGATGCCGATGGCGGCGATCGGGATCGCGACGGCAGCGGCCTGCCGGCCCGTGGAGTTGACGATCTCGGCGACCCTGCGCGGGGTCAGCCGGCTCTCTCGCCGCAGAAAGCTCACGGCGAGCCCCGCGGCGCAGCCCCATACGGCTGCCATGGTGGGCGAGTAGCCGCGCACGATCGCAAAGATGACGAGGACAAGCGGAAGGAACAGGTGGACGAGCGGGAGAATGCGGGCGCGCTGCCCCTCGGCCCACTCGAAGCTGCCGATGCCCGTCCTGCGCGCGTCGAAGTCGATCAGGGCGTAGAGCGAGAGATAGAACAGCAGCGCCGGAATCACCGCGGCCAGGGCGATCCTCAGGTAGGGCACGCCGAGCAGCTCGGCCATCACAAAGGCGCCCACACCCATGATCGGAGGCATGAGCTGGCCGCCCGTCGACGCGATCGCCTCCACGGCGCCCGCGGTCTCGCGCTTGTAGCCCGACTTGATCATGAACGGGATCGTGAAGACACCGGTCGTCGTCACGTTGGCCACCGCGCTCCCGCTCACGGTTCCCACCATGCCCGAAGCGATCACCGCGGCCTTGGCCGCGCCGCCCTTCTGCCTGCGCGTCAGGCTCAGCCCCACCTCGACCAGCAGCCTGCTGCCCCCGACGGCCGAAAAGATGGCTCCGAAGAGCACGAAGTAGAACACGTAGAGCAGCGAGGTCTCTACGGGGATGCCGAAGATGCCGCTGTCGCTCAAGAACAGCAGCTCGACGTAGTCCGCCAGCGCGATCCCGTTGAACCGCGCCCAGCCGGGGAACAGGAACCCGAACCAGCCGTAGATGAGGAAGAAGATCACGACCGAGAGCAGGCTCCAGCCGACCGAGCGGCGCACCGCTTCGAGCGTGAGCGCGACCAGGACGATGCACAGGGCGATGTCCGCGGGCAGCACGGGGTCGATCATGATGATCCGGGTCTGGATCCGGTCCGACTCGGCGATGAAGTAGGCCCCGATGGCCAGCGCCGCGGCCGCGGCCAGAGCATCGAGGCCGTTGAGCAGGTGCCTGGCTCCGCCGCGGCCCGGCAGCGGCTGATACAGATACAGCAGCGCGACGGCAAAGGCCACGTGCACGGGCCGCTGCACCATGGGCGGAATCGGGCGGAACAGGATGAGAATCTGGAATCCGATCCAGCCGACCGAAAGCACGAACCGGAAGGCCTGCATCCAGAAGGGCACCGCCGCCGGCCCGGCAACGGTCGCGGGCTCCTCTTCCCGGCGCCGAGCGCCGGTGCGCAGCTTGTCCACCAGCTTCATGCCGACCTCCGGGCTGCGGCGGGACGAGAGGGCGGGGTGTGCGGGAGCTCGCCCGTCACACCCCCAGGGCAGCGACTACTTCATCCAGCCCTTTTCCTTGTAGTAGCGAATGGCGCCCGGATGCAGGGGGATGCCCGTGTTCTCGGGCTTCCAGGCAGCTTCGGGAACGAACGGAGCCAGCGACGGGTCGGCGAGGAGCAGCTCGGCCTTGCTCTCGCAGATCGTCTTGGTGAGCAGGTAGGCCAGATCGTCGGCCATGCTTTCGTTGGCGATGATGACCGTGCCGGGGTTGACCGCGCGGATCGGCTTGTCCTGCTTGGGGAACGAGCCCGGCTTGATCGTGTCGCCGTAGAGGCCCTTGGCTCCCAGCGCCTGGACGACGCGCTCCTCGAGGGCGACGATCTCCAGGTTGGCGGTGAGCATGCCTTCGCTCACGGCCGGGTGGTTTGGCGGGACCACGTCGATCCAGAGGTCCGCGCGGCCTTCGCGCATCATGGCGGGAATTTGGCCTCCGGAGACCTGGATCACCTGTCCGCCCCACTGCTTGATCGTGTCGAAGCTCATGCCGTATTCGGCAAAGATCATGCGGGCCACGGGCGGGGCCGTGGAGCCTTCGGGCTTGGTGATGAAACGGACCGGGTACTTCTTGTCCGCGATCTTCTGGATCGAGTCGAGCCCGGTCTTGGCAATGAAGTCCTTGCTGAAGATCACGACGCCGAACACCTGGTTCAGCCCGCCGGCCAGCGCGCGGATGTTGGTCGACTTGCGTCCCGCGTACATCTCGATGCCGTCAAAGGCCCACCGGGCGGTGGCGACGTTCGACAGCGCGACCTCGGCCTTGCCCTGCGCGACCGTGAGCGGGTTGGCGATGCCGCCGCCTTGCGGGACCACTTCGATCGACGACCCGGGCGGCAGCGCCCGTTCGAGGATCTTGGAGAACCCTGCGGCGTACACGTACCAGGACGAGCCGATCGGCATGGCGCCAAACCGGACGTTCGCCGGGCCGCGCACCTGGGCCGGCGCGATCACTGCGGCCAGGATCAGCAGCACGAGGCCCGCCGTCAACTTGTTCGCTTTCATGTCCTGCCTCCTTGATGGCTTGTATCGGGACCCCACGGGTCCCCTGCGGGCCGCGGAAGCCCGCACTGTCACCGTCGGGTCGCGGCCGCGGGCTCGTACGCCGCGGGCGTGCGCCGCGAGAGCTTCGCGATCGCCTTGCTGACTGTCGTCTTCTCGGCTGCGGTCAGCGGCAGAATCGGCGGGCGCATCAGCGCCGAGGAGAAGACTCCCCGCTGCCTGAGAGCCTCTTTCATGCGGGCGTGGGCATCGCCGGAGGGCTCGCCGATGCCGTAGATGGCCTCGGCCATCGGGAAGATCTCCTCCTGAAGCTGCCGCGTCTTGCCGAAGTCCCCCGACTTGAACGCGCGCCAGGCTTCGGTGATGGCCTCGGGAATGCATCCGCCAAAGCCGATAAGGGCGCCGTCGACGCCGACGTACATCGAGGACAGCAGGAACTCGTCGTGGCAGGTGAGGATCGTGAGCTCGGGCGCCTCCTTGCGCAGCAGGCGGATGTCCCGCTCGTAGAGCGCCATGTGGCGGGTGCCCATCTTGAGAGTCTTCACGTTCGGGATCTTCGCGAGCTCGATGATGGTCTCGACCGGGTAGAAGGCCTTGGTGCCGAACGGGTAGAGGTGAATGATGATGCCGATGTCGATGGCTGCGGCGACGTCCTGGAACATACGCACCACCGCCTCCTGCTTCATGCCGAAGCGCAGCCAGTTGTGCGGCGGCATCAGCAGGATCCCGTCGGCGCCCGCCGCCTGGGCGTCCCGGGCGTGGTCGATCGCCTCGAGGGTGCCTTCGGCGCAGACGCCCGAGATCACCACCACCTTGTCGCCGACCTCCTCCGCGAGCACTTCGGTGACCCGCTTGCGCTCCTGCGCTCTCAGAGAGGTGATCTCGCCGGTGTGGCCGTTGCAGACCAGGCCGTCGATCAGGTCGAACGACGCGAGCCAGCGGGCGTAGCGGCGAAACTCGACCTCGTTGAGGCTATAGTCGTCGTTGAGCGGGATGCAGATAGCAGGGAAGATGTTCTCCCAGCGTTCCTTGCGTGCCATCGCGAACCTCCTGGGGCTATAGAAAGCGTTTTCTGCGTGGTATTGTAGGGGAGGTCATCCGTGCTGTCAAGATTTTTCGCGGCAGCTTTGAGGGACTGAATCGGCAGAGCGGACCGGGGCCAGGGAGGACCGAGACGATGAACCCCGCACAGCAAGCCCGTCTGGCCATGCGCAGAGGCGAGTGGACCGGGCCGACCAAGCACACGGTGCCCGGCTACGCCAAGTGCAACCTCGTGGTCCTGCCTCGCGAGGAGGCCTACGACTTTCTGGTGTTCTGCGTCCGCAATCCCAAGCCGTGCCCGATCATCGAGGTGACCGACCCGGGCGACCCGGAGCCTCGCCTTTCGGCGCCCGGCGCCGACCTGCGGACCGACCTGCCCCGCTACGCCGTCTACCGCCGCGGCGAGAGGCAAGCCGACCGGACCGACGTGATCGACCTCTGGACCGCCGACAGCGTCGCGTTTCTGATCGGCTCGGGGATGACGTTCGACGACGCCCTCGAGCGGGCGGGCGTTCCGCTGGGCCAGACGTGGGTGCTGAACACGGCGGTCGAAACCGTGCCGGCGGGCCGCTACAGCGGGCCGATGGTGGTGACCATGCGCCTCATGACCGCCGCCCAGTCGGTGATCGCCTGTCAGTTGACCGGCCGCTTCTACATGACGCACGGAGCGCCGCTGCACATCGGCGACCCGGCCGCCATCGGCGCGGACCTCGATCACCCGATCGTCGGGCCTCCCCTGGCCGCGATCCCGCCGGGCATGGTGGCCGTCTTCTGGGCCTGCGGCGTGACTCCGCAGGCGGTCGCCCTCCGGTCCAGGCCGTCCCTGATGATCACTCACGCTCCGGCGCACTCGTTTGTGACTGACCTTCTCTCGGACCGGCTCTGCCTGCCCTGAGATCGGCGCCCATCCCGCGCAGCTGCAGGATCACGGCCGATGTGTCCAGGTCGCCCCTGCCCTCGCGAATCGCGGCGCTGAGGATGTCGAAGTGAACCCGCGTGAGAGGCAGCGCCTGTCCGGCCCGCCCGGCGTAGTCGAGGATGATCCTCACGTCCTTGTGGTGCTGGACGATCCGCGACTGGGGGGCGAAGTCGCCCTCGACCATCTTGCGGCCCTTCACGTCCATGGCGCAGGAGTAGGCCGGAGTGGAGCGCACCATCTCGAGAAAGGCGGCGCGGTCCAGGCCCAGGCGCTCGGCAAAGACCAGCCCTTCGGCGAGAGCGAGGCGGTTGAGACCCAGGATCAGGTTGCTTGCCAGCTTGGCCTTGGAGCCGCTGCCCGCGGGCCCGACGTGGAACACCCGCTCGGCAATGGCTTCGGCGATGTCGCGGCACTCCCGCAGGGCCTCGGTCGTGCCGCCCACCATCAGTACGGCCTCGCGCCTGCGCACCTGGTCGCTCGACCCCGAGAGGGTCGCGTCGAGCATCGCCACCCCCAGGGCGGCCAGCCTCGCCGACAGCGCGGCCGTGGCATCGGGGTCGCCGGTCGTCGTGTCGAGCACGTGGGTCGGCAGCCGAGCGGCGCGCAGCAGCCCGCCGGCGCCCTCGACCACGCGCACGACGACCTCGGTGTCGGGCAGCGAGAGCACGACGCGCGCGGCCGCGCCGGCGACCTCGGCGGCGCTGTCCATGGCCCGGCCGCCGAGGCAGCACAGATGCTCGCGCTTTTCCGCCGCGAGATCGTAGCCCGCGACAGCGAATCCAGCCGCAAGGAGGTTCTCCGCGAGGGCCGTTCCCACCAGTCCAAGACCGACCAGTCCGATCGTCTCTTTCACGCCTGTCAACTCCGCACCGTCACGCCTGTGACGTCAAGAGAAAACGTTTTCTCCGATTCTACCCGCACGATGGCTCGGCAACAACCGGTCGTCATACGCCGCGCCCGTGCGGGTCGCGCCAACGAATCGCAGCCGGGCAACCGCAGATGGCGCTGCGCCCGCGATCGGCGAGCCACGGCCGACATTCCGCGGCCCCGCGAGACCCGAGCGCGACGGGACGAAAAGGCGCAGGACGACGGATTGACCTCGCAGAAATCGCTTTCTATCATGGAAGCATGCAATACGCACGCTCCTCCCGCAGGCGCGTCTCGATCAGCGACGTCGCTGCCAGGGCGGGCGTTTCGATCTCCACGGTCTCGCGGGTCATCAACGATACGGCGTACCCGGTGTCGGCGCCGATACGGGCGCGGGTCCGCAAAGCGGTGCAGGAGCTTCACTACACCCCCAGCCTGGCCGCGCAGGGCCTGCGCAAGAGCTTCAACGACATCATCGGACTCATCGTCCGGGACATCTCGGACACCTACTTCGGCGAGATCGCCAAGGGCGTGACAGAGCGGGCCAAGCAGCTCGGCTACCTGGCCTTCGTGTGCAGCACGGGCCGCAGCCCGGAAACCGAAGTCGACTACCACGAGCTGCTTTGGAAACACCGGGTGCGGGGAATCATCCTGAGCGGCGGCGGCATCGAGATGCCGGAGTACCACGCGATCCTGCAAACCCAGATCGAGCGCCGGAACCGGTACGGACTCGGCATCGTCGCCCTGAACCCCCAGGGGCTGCCGATTCCCTCGGTCACGGTCGACTACGCGCTGGTCGCCCGCGGCATGGTGTCGTACCTGGCCGGGCTCGGTCACCGCCGGATCGCGCTCATCAGCGGCCGGCCCGATGTGGTGACGACCCGCGAGCACCTGCGCGGCTTCCGCGACGAGCTGACCCACCGGGGCCTGCTCTATCTCGACGAGCTCGTCGAGACGCGCGATTTCACCGAAGAAGGCGGCTACGCCGGCTGCGGCAGCCTCCTGTCGCGGGGCCGCGTTTTTACCGCGCTCTGTGCGGGCAGCGACACGATTGCCATTGGGGCGATCCACGCGCTCAACGAGGCCGGCGTCAAGGTGCCGGATGAGATTTCGGTCGTGAGCGTCGGCGACATACCTCAGGCGCGGTTCGTCGTCCCGCCCCTGACGACGGTCCGGGTCCCCCGCTACCAGATGGGGGTCCGCGCCGTGGAGATGATCGCCGGCCTCGCCCCCATGGAAACCACGATTCTCGAGACCGAGCTCATCGAACGCCGATCGGCGGCCAGGAGGACCGAGTGATCAGGGTCGACTGCCAGAGCCACGTCTTTCCCCGCGGCTACGCCGAGCTTCTGCTCGCCAACCGGGGCGCCGTGACGACGCGGCGCGAGGGCGATGTCTACCGTGTTTCCTACGGCGAGCTGCAGCGCTTCGATCTCGCCCTCGACGTCTACGATCCCGGCCGCAAGATTCGGCACATGGACGAGGCGGGCATCGATGTCTCGGTGCTGAGCATCAACATCCCGGGTCCCGAGGTGCTCGACGCGGAGCTCGGGGTGCAGGGCGCACGCCTGTGCAACGACGCGATCGCCGAGCTCGCCTCGCGCAGCGGCGGCCGTTTCGTCGGCCTCGCTGCGCTGCCGCTCCAGGACATGCCCTCGGCGATGGCCGAATACGAACGGGCCGTGTCCGGGCTTGGCCTGCGCGGCGTGATGCTCTACTCCCACATCGGGGGACGGCCGGTGGACTCGCCGGATTTCGAGCCGCTGTACGCCAGGGCGGCCCGCGACCGCATCCCGCTCGTCATCCACCCGACGGTTCCGACCTGGTCGGAGGCGATCAGGGACTACTCGATGATTCCGATGCTCGGGCTCATGGTCGACACGTCAATCGCCATGCTGCGCCTGATCTTGAGCGGCATCATGGAGCGCCACCCGGACCTGCTCATCGTGCACCCGCACTGCGGAGGCGTGCTGCCCTACCTGATGCCGCGCGTCGAGGAGCAGACCGAAGTCAAGCGACGCGGACGCGAACACATTCGGCGGCCGCCGGGCGAGACGTACCGGCGAGTCTACTTCGACCTGGTGTCGCCGTCAGCGCAGGCCATGGAGTACGTGCTGCGCTTTTCCTCGGCCGACAGGCTGCTGTTCGGCAGCGATCACCCCTGGGTGTCGATCGGGGCCATCCTCGAGCACGCCGAGCGGCTGGCGCTCTCCCCCGATGATCGCGCCAGGGTCATGGGCGGGAACGCCTGCCGGCTGTTCCGCATCGCAGATCAAAGCTGAAGGCGGCCGCCCGCCGCCGCGCAGGCTCTCGTGGCGGCCGCGCCGCCGCAGGAGGAAGGCCGTTGAAACGAAGGCTCCCCACCAACGACTGGCACAGCGTCCTCTACGCCAACCCGGTCGTGCTTGTCTCGACGCGCAGCCCGGACGGCGTGGACAACGTCGCGCCCTACGGCATGTGCATGCCCGTCTCGACGGATCCGCCTCTGCTGGCTCTCGGCGTGCGGCCCGACCGCCAGACCTGGGGCTACATCCGGGCCAGCGGGCAGTTCGCGGTCAACCTCCTGGCGCCGGCGCTCAAGCGAGCGTGCGTTGCCGCTGCCGCGCCGCTGCCGCCCGAGCAGAGCGAGTTCGACTACGCGGGCCTCGAGCGGCAGCCCGCAGCCGAAATCGCGGTGGCGCTCGTCGGCCCCTCGCCGGCCAATCTCGAGTGCCGCCTGGAATGGATGCGTCCCGCCGGCGATCACGACATCATCGTGGGCAGGATCGTGGCGATCTGGATCCGCGACGCCCTCTACGCAGAGGATCCCGAACGCATGCGCCTCAACATCGACGGGTTCTACCGCGTCGGCGCTCACTACTTCGGCCGGGGCCCCGAGATCGCCTGAGGCGGCCGGGCAGCGACGGCCGCGGCGCCGACTACAGCGTGAACTGCCGCGAATACTCGCCGGAGAGCGCGCGGAACTGTTCGATCAGGCGCACGTCCGCGGGCCCCAGCTCGCGGCAGGCGCGCCGCGTCACCGTCGTGATCGGCAGGCCCTCCATCTGCAGGAACGCCTTGGCGTTGCGCGGGTAGCCGGGGCCCTCGATCGCCGAGGCGGCGCCGAGCCAGCGCTGCAGCCGCTGCGCTTCCGCGCTTCTGCTCTGCCAGTTGCGGCACATCCACACGTACAGGTCGGGGTGGAAGTTGCACATCACCCCGCTGTAGCCAGCGATTCCGTCGCGCAGCGTCTCCAGGATCGTGGCGGCATTCGCGTTGTAGATGCCGAGCGGGGTCCCGTCGACCGCGCGCTGGCGCAGGCGGATCTGCTGCGGGTCGCAGCAGGTGTCCTTGAGCATCCTCACCCGCCCCGTGTCGGCGCACCAGCGAAGCAGCTGCGGCGTGAACAGGCGCTTGTACGGGTGCGGGCACTCGTAGAAGCCCAGGGGAACGTCGGCAGGCAGGGCCGCGAAGAGCCGCTCGCAGCGCTGCTTCCAGACATCGTCGCCTTCGTTCTTTCCGGCGAGGCGGTTGTTCACCAGGATCAGCGCCGCCACTCCCGTCCCGGCGATCGCGTTCATCTCCCGCGCCTGCTCCCCGGGGTCGTCGGAGATGTGGCCCGAGGCGATCACCGGCACGCGGCCGGCAGCGGCCTCGACCGTGGCGCCGGCCAGGCGCACGCGCTCCTCGAGCTCGAGCTCGAACATCTCGCTCGACTGGCAGACGGCGAACAGCCCGTCGACGCCGTGGGCCACGTACCAGTCGACCAGCGCCCGCAGGCCCCGCTCGTCGATGCGGCGGTCGTCGCCGAAGGGTGTGATCATCGTCGGCCATACGCCCCTGGGAAGATCGTGCTTGCTCATCGTCGCTCCTATCCGACCTGAAAGGTCACCGCCTCGCCGCCCCGGGTGCCGGTGTACGTCCGGTCCATGTCGACCATCCAGTCCATGAGCCGGCTCGCCAGGTGAGTCCTCACACCCGCGCACCGGCGGTCGGCCCACAGGTTGCGCTGTTCCCGGGGGTCCGCGTCAAGGTCGTAGAGCTCGCCCTCGGGCTCGGCGGCGCCCATCCCGACATCGTGGTACACGTTCAGCTTCCAGCGGCGGTCGCGGAACATCGTCGCGTGGATCGGCGGCTCGAAGTAGCGGCCGCCGGGGCCGTAGCCGGTGTTGCGGTAGACCGACACCGCGTGGTCGCGGCCTGGCGCCTCGCCCCTCGCCACGGCGAGCAGGTCGCGGCTGTGAGGCATCAGGGCCGCCCATTCGACCGGGTCGACGCCCGCGGCCGCGAGCACGGTCGCCGCCAGGTCGTGGGGCTGCACGAGCGCATCCACCGCCCTCCCGGAGGCGAGGCGACCCGGGAATCGCATGATGAGAGGCACCCGCACGCACTCCTCGTAGAACCAGGCTCCCTTGGTCAGCAGGCCTCGGTCGCCCATGCTCTCGCCGTGATCGCTGACAAAGATCACGAGGGTGTCGTCGGTGAGCCGCTCCTCGTCCAGGACCGCGAGCACGCGTCCTATCTCCCTGTCCAGGAACCCGATCGACGCGTGGTAGCCGAGGCGGATCGGGTCGAGCTGCTCGCGAGTCGCGGGACAGGCCAGGCGCTCGCGCTCCCGACGGATTCCCGACGGTATCGGCGCGGACGTCTCGGCCACCGCGATCGGGTCGGGCAGCAGGCTCGTGTTCACCAGCGACCCGCACTCGAGGGGATAGTCGTCGAACGGGTCGTGGGGGTCGAACAGGCTCATCTTGCAGAAGAAGGGCCGCGAGCGGTCCCGGCCCCGCAGGAACGCGATGGTGCGATCGGCTGCCCAGCGCGTGAAGTGGGCCTCCGCGGGGTGGTTGCGGACCTTCTTGCCCTCGCGCTCGAGCCGCTCGAGAAAGGCGGGGTGCCTTTCGGCCAGCCACGCCGCGTAGGCGTTGAGCGGAGAGTCGAGATGGATCGCGGGGTCCATGCACCACTGGTAGGTGTCGAATCCGTCGCCGACGTGGCGCCGCTGCGCCTCGGTCACCCGGCCCGAGACGTGCAGTTTTCCGATGAGCGCCGTCGCGTAGCCGGCCCGCTGCAGCAGCCTGGGAAAGAGCACCTGGTCGGGCGGCAGGTTGTCGTGCAGCTTGTACACCCCGTGGCCCGGGACCGGCCGGCCGGTCATGATGCTCGCCCGGCTCGGCGTGCAGATCGTGGCGTTGACCGTGCAGCGGTCGAAGCGCGTCCCCTGCGCCGCCAGCCGGTCGAGGGCCGGCGTCGGCACCGCCCTGCCTCCGTAGCAGCCGAGAGAATCGGCGCGCTGCTGGTCGGTCATGACAAAGAGGACGTTCGCCGTTCTCATATGTGAACAAAGTTCAATGGCGCGCACTCTAATCGAACCGCCGGGGCGCCGTCAAGGCCGAACCCGCGGAGCACCGGCGGAAGGCGCGAGGATCGCCGGCGCAGCGCCCGGAAACGGGCCTTGACCCCCTCGCGCGCAGGTAACTATGATCCGCTCGTGGAGGATAGCTAAAGCGAAAAGGCTCATCGGAATCGCTGTGCTGTTCTGCGTCGCCAGCCTGGCCTTGGCGACGGGATGCCGGCGCAGCAGGCGCAGATCGACCAGTTCGCCAAGGCCGTGCGCGAAGGCAACTTCGACTACGTCAAGGCGGCGCTGGCCAACAAGCAGATTCCCGTCAACGCCGTCCTGGATGCGAGAGGCTCGACTCCGATCATCATCGCCGTCGAGGCCAATAGCCTGGCGATGGTCGAGGCGATCCTCGCCCACGATCCGGACCTGACGACCAAGAACAAGGATGGCCTCTCACCTCTCGCTCTCGCGGAGAAGAACAGCAACACCGCGATCGCCGAGGCTCTCAAGGCCGCAGGGGCCAAAGAGTAGCTGCCGGAATCAGGAGAACACCAGGCCCGCGGGGTCTTCCCCGCGGGCTCTTTTTTTTTGCCGCTGCGGCTCTCGCCGGCGTCGGACTACAGCTTGACCTTGAACACCGCCTTGCGCACGGGGGCCGGAGCGCCCCAGTGGCAGCAGGGCTTGTGGGCGTCCTGCGGATAGAAGACCGCGAAGCACCCCGCCGTGAGCGCCACTGCCCCGGGAACCCCGCCCTTGAAGAAGATGATGTCGCGCTCGTCGGAGTAGGCGCCGTCGGCCTCCAGGCCCTGGATGGGCGCCCAGTAGATGACCTCGCGGCCCTCGACGACCAGCTGGATGTCGATGTACTTGCGGTGAGCCTCCAGGCGCGCCTCGATCTCGGGTTTGGTCGTGTAGCTCTGCATGAGCACGAACACCCGATCGCCGTCGATGGCGTGCTTGCCGTCGGCGAGCTTGGCCAGGTCCTGCGCCCGCGCGTACTCCAGGGCCTTGCGCAGGTTCGCGCTCAGCCCTTGGTAGGCGGCGGCATTCTCGAGACGGTCTGCGATCATGTGTTGTCCTTTCTGCCCGAACGTCCGCGCCCGGGCGCCTTGCCCTTCAACGCATGCCCCGCAGCACGGCGGGACCGAAATCGGCCGTGGCCACGCTCGCGTACGGGTTGAAGATCGTGTCCTCGGTGTCGTAGGCGAGCTCCCACATGCGGCGGTACATGCGCTCCTTGACGGCCGCCTGCGCGGGATCGTCGATCAGGTTGCGCATCTCGTGCGGGTCGAGCTCCAGGTCGTAGAGCTCGTCGATGTCGATCGGCGTGTAGACGAACTTGTGCCTGCGGTTCCGCACCATGCGCTGGGTGTAGTAGACCTCCACGCCGTTGCACTGGCTGTAGATGTCCTGCCGCCAGTCCTCAGGCCCGCGTCCCTCCAGGAACGGCACCAGGCTGCGCCCGCAGCAGCGGCGCAGCGGCTGCGCTCCAGCCGCCTCCAGCAGCGTCGGGGCGAAATCCATCAGCGTCACGAAGTCGTCGACGCACGAGCCTGGCCGCGCGATGCGGCCGGGCCAGCGGATGACGGCCGGCACGCGGTAGCCCTCGTCGAAGGTGCTGATCCCCTTGAGGTACAGCCCATGGGCGCCGCAGTGCTCGCCGTGGTCGGAGAGGAACAGCACGAGCGTGTCCTCGGCGGCGCCGATCTCCTCGACCGTGGCCAGCAGGCGGCCGAACATCTCGTCGACGAGGGTGCAGAAGCCCCAGTAGTGGGCGATCGACTCGCGCACCTCGCGCTCGCCCAGCTGGTCCCACAGCCGCCGCATGCGGCGGTAGACCGCCGGCTTGTCGCGCAGGTCGTCGGCGTAGCTCGGCGGCAGCGCGATGTCGTCGGGGTCGTACATGCGGGCGTACTTGGCGGGCACCACAAAGGGATCGTGCGGCGCGTTGGTGCCGACGTAGACGCACCAGGGCCTCGGGCTGCCCTTGAGGCTCCACAGCCTGTCGCACGCCGAGTGAACCGCCGTCCAGTCCCGGTCGGCCTGGGCATCCCCCGTGCCGTACAGGCGGTAGGCGCCCCACCCCGGCCGCAGCACCTCGCCGGCAGCCCTCTCGGTCCTGCCGAGCTCGGGATCGCGCTTCGGCCACACCTCCCGCCGCACGCCGTGGAAGTCACGGCCTGCGATCGCGCTGCACTCCAGCTCGGTCCACCCGCGGTTGCGCGGCCTCTCGTCTGCGGAGACGTGCCACTTGCCCGCGTAGTACAGGTCGTAGCCGGCCTCGGCCAGGCGCTCGGAGAACGTCTCCACGCCCGGCTTGAGGCCGGTGCGGATCGCCTGCTCGTTGAGCACGTTGTTGTGCACTCCGTGCTGCGACGGGTAAAGCCCCGTCATGAACGAGGCGCGCGACGGGCAGCAGTGCGCCATCGGCGTGTAGGTCGATGTGAAGCGCAGGCCGTCGGCGGCGCACCGATCGAGGTGGGGCGTGCGGCAGGGATGGCCGGGCAGCGTGACGGCGGCCTGCTCCTGGTCGCTCATGAAGATGAGGATGTTCGGCCGCTTCGGCCTCACGAGCGCGCCTCCTCTTCGCTCACGCGCCGCTGGCCCGATCGGCGGACCGGCGCCGGCTCGATGACCGCCAGCGGCTCACCGGCTGCGATCATGCGCCTGTTCAGCCGCTCCCACATGATCTCGGCGACCCGCTTGTGCGACTCGAGACCGATCAGGTTGGTCAGCTCGTAGGGGTCCGCCTCGAGGTCGTAGAGGTAGTTCTCGACGTAGCGGTCGGAGCCCATGGCCGCGTTGCCGTCCAGGCCCGGCGCCACGACGCCGTATTTCCAGCGGCGCGTGCGCACGGCGCGGCCCACTTCGGCCTCGCTGATCTGCACGAAGACTTCCTCGGGCCAACCCGCCTCCACGCCGTGCAGCAGCGGCAGGATCGAGCGGCCCTGCATCACGGGCGGCACGGGGATCCCGGCCGCGTCGAGCAGCGTGGGCGGCAGGTCGATGAGCGAGACGAGCTTGCGGATGCGGCCGCCTCCCACAAAACCCGGCCCGGTGAGCATGGTCGGAACGCGGATCGAGCTCTCGTGGCCGGAGCGCTTGTACTCGGAGTTGCGCGTCTTGAAGTGGCAGCCGTGATCGGAGGTAAAGAGCACGATCGTGTTCTCGAGGAGCGCGAGGCTCTTGAGCGCATCCATGAGCCTGCCGAACGCCTCGTCGAGCCGTTTGACCATGCCCCAGTAGCCGCCGAGGTGCTGATGCGTCGAGCCGCCGAGGGCGGCCAGGTCCGGGGGAATCCAGCGGCCCGTGTAGCGCTCGCGGTAGCCGTCGGGCGGCGGGTAGTCGTCGATGTGGTTCTGGAAATGCGGCTCCAGGTACGAGCAGAAAAGGAAAAAGGGCTCACGCTGGCGGGCGTCGATCCAGCGGATCATCGCGTCTGTCTGCGCGTCGACACGGTATCCGGGCAGCCGCACCTCGGTACCGTCGTTGTCGTAGAGCACGGTCCTGTACGGCTCGGAGCACATCTCCGTCGTGTTCGCGCCGAGCCAGCTGGCGTAGCGGCCCTGCTCGCCGCGGGGCACCGGGTTGCCGCTGCCGAGGTGCCACTTGCCGATGTAGCCGGTGGAGTAACCGGCCTCGTTGAAATAGTCGCCGAGAGTCTTGAGGTTCGGCGCGAGGACCTGCCCGTTGTGCCACACGCCGGTGTTGGTGGCGTACAGGCCGGTCTGCAGGCACGAGCGGGCAGGCGCGCACACCGGCTGGCAGGTGCAGCAGTTGGCCACGTGAGTGCCCTCCGAGGCGAGCCTGTCGAAGTTCGGCATCAGCTCCAGAGGGTTGCCGTGAAGCCCGCTGGAGTCCCAGCGCTGCTGGTCTGTAAAGAACACCACCACGTTCGGTCGATTCGCTGCCATTCTCGTCTCCTTGGCCTGCTTCACGGCCGTCCCAAAGTCCCGTCGGGCAGTCGTGATTGCGTCCAGTCGATCACGCGGTCCTCGGCCGGGAACCGCGCAGCCGCCTTCTCATCGACATCGATGCCGAGCCCGGGCCTCCCGTTGGGGTACGCGTACCCTCTCCTGACCTCGGGGATGCCGTCGAACACCTTGCGCTCGTTGTCCGTACGCAGCGACCACTCCTGGATGCCGAAGTTGTGCAGGTGCACGTCCATCGCCACGTTCGCCGCCATGCCGACGGGCGAAACGTCGCGAGGCCCGTGAAAGGCCGTGCGCACGCCAAAGGCGTCGCAGAGATGCGCGAGCTTGAGCGCCGGGCTGATGCCTCCGATCGTCGAGACGTGAACGCGGATGTAGTCGATGAGCCGGCGCGAGACCAGGGGCATCCATTCCTGCGGGTTGCAGAACAGCTCGCCCATCGCGAGGGGGATCGCGGTCTGGCATCGCACCTTCTCGAACCAGTCGTTGTCCTCGGGAGCGAACAGGTCCTCGAGAAAGAACAGGCGGTGCGGCTCCAGCCGCTTCGCCAGCCAGATGGCGTCGGCCGGAGCCAGACGCTCGTGCACGTCGTAGAGCAGCTCGACCTCGTCGCCCAGTCGCTGCCGCAGGTACGAGAACAGCTCGGGGATCCGCCGCAGCTTTTCCTGCGGATCGAAGACGGCGCCCCCGGGTGCGCTGTCGGGCCTGCCGCGCATGCGGCTTCCGGTGCCGGGGTAGCCGCCGAGCTGGCAGCGGATGTGCTGGTAGCCCTCGCTGCGGTAGGATTCGGCCGCGGCTGCGACCTCTTCGGGCTCGGCTCCGTTGGCGTGGACGTAGACGGCGGCTGCGGGACGGCTCATGCCGCCCCACAGCTGGTAGCAGGGCAGGCCCGCAGCCTTGCCCTTGATGTCCCAGAGCGCCATGTCCACGCCGCTCGCCGCATTGTTGAGCACCGGGCCATTGCGCCAGTACCCGTTGACGTTCATCATCTGCCACAGGTCCTCGATCGCGTCGGCGCTGCGGCCGACGAGCAGCGGCGCGAGGTGACGATCGACCGCGGCAGCGACCGCGTGGAAGCGCTGCGTAAAGGTGGCGCAGCCCCAGCCGTACAGGCCCGGCTCGGACGTGGCGACCTTCACGAGCACCAGGACCTGGTTATCGGGCTGCACGAGGAGGGTGCGGACCTCGCGAATCGTCGGGGCGGCCATGGCCCCGAGATTAGCGGCCCGCGGTCGGGCTGTAAAGCGCGCGCAGCGGCGGCCGTTGATTTTTGCCGCCGGAGTGTCTATAAACGAGCCATTGCCCATTCCGTGACGGCGATGTAATGAACGTCGGCGCTTGGATCAGCAGGAATCCCACGACCGTCCAGGTCACCGAGCCGCTGGGCCGCGTGGTGCAGACAATGGACCGTCTCAAGACCGGCTCGCTCCTGGTGATGGACGGCGATCGCCTCGTCGGCATCTTCACGGGCCGCGACTTGGTCAGACCCTACTGCGGCAGCCCCTCGGAGGCGGTCGACCAGCCGATCTCCGAGTTCATGACCCGCGACCCCGTGTGCGTGCAGGCGACCGAGGACGACAACGCCGTCTACGCCAGGATGCGCACCCACGGCGTGAGCTCCATCCCGGTCCTCGAAGGCGAGAAGATCGTGGGCATCGTCTCGGCCCGCGACCTGATCCAGCGCTACCAGAACAGGCTCGAGACCGAGTT
Source organism: uncultured Spirochaetales bacterium (assembly GCA_964552235.1). Classification (GTDB taxonomy): domain Bacteria; phylum Spirochaetota; class Spirochaetia; order SZUA-6; family CAVTHK01; genus CAVTHK01. Next base: position 22,300 of record CAZKGO010000014.1, read on the forward strand.
CCTCGAGACCCGCAGGAGGATCGAGGAGCTGGAGCGCCTGTCGAACCTCAGCACCGACGAAAAGCTGCGCGCGCTGATGGAGGAGATCGACCGGTACCGGGAGCTGAGCGCGACCGACTCGCTCACGGGGCTGCACAACAAGCGCGCCTTCGCCGCGCGGCTTGCCGAGGAGATGGCGCGCGCCGCCCGCTACAAGAGCCGGCTCTCGCTGATCTTCTGCGACATCGACCACTTCAAGCGCGTCAACGACAACTTCGGCCACGCGGTCGGCGACGTGGTCCTGCAGCAGGTGGCCGGAGTCCTGGCCGGGTCCCGCCTGCGCAAGTCCGACATCGTCGCCCGTTACGGCGGCGAAGAGTTCGTCGTGATCCTGCCCGAGACCGGGCTGCAGGGAGCGGGCACCGTGGCCGAGAACCTGCGCCTCGCCGTCGAGGGCAAGGAGTTCGCCCTCGACGGACAACCGACGAGCATCACCGCGAGCTTTGGCGTGGCGGAGTACCGGCCCACGATGACCGGGCCCGAAGACCTGATCCGCGATGCTGATGCCGCCCTCTATGCCGCCAAGGAAAAGGGCCGCAACCGGGTCGAGCTCTTCGTCCCGCAGGGATAGCCGGTCGCCGCCCGCCGGGCCGCATGGGCCCGGCGCGGTCAGCCGGCGGCCGCCTGCCCCGCGCGGATCGACAAGGTCACCGGCTGCTTGGCAAAGCCGTACTCGCGGTAGCCATCCTCCCGAATGCCTGCCAGGTAAAAGGCCCCCCGCGGGACCGTGGCGATTCCCGCCTCGGCTGCCTGCGACGCGCTGTCGGCGATCCAGCGGACGTACTCACCCCACTCCGCCTGCCTGCCCCGGCCGGGGGCCTGGTCCAGGCGCCACCGGTCGATCGTGTCGGCGGCCCGGCTGCTGAGGCGCCCCGAGGCGAGAACCATCGTGCTGCCTGATCCGTAGGAGGCCATCAGGATCGAGCGCCCCGCCAGGCGCGAGCCCAGGACCGCGCGGCGGTCGGCCAGGAGGAACGCCAGGCCGAAGTAGAGCGACGCCGAGTAGGTGTTGCCGATCTCGGCGATCGGATCGATTGCCTGGTGAAAGCCGCGCTCGTCGAGAAACGCCTCGGCCTGCACCTCGCCGAGCCCCAGGTGGCGCTCGAGCAGCCGCAGCATGGCCACCATCGGCATGTTGCGGAAGGGCGCGTGGAGCACGAACATGTCCGTCCCGCGCAGCACCTCGGCGGGAGTCGAGCCGACGCGGCGGCAGTGATCGAGAAAGGCGACGTCAAGGCTGTCGATGTAGTTCTGCATCGAGTACTGCCCTTTGACCCGGGCCGTGACCGAGCCGAGGGGCCGGAAGAAATCGTCGACGTCGCGGGAGCACAAGCCGATGCTGCCGAGGTCGAGCTCGATCAGGCCCGGGTCCTGCTCGACGAGCACAGCCGCGGCGCCGGCTCCCTGGGTGATCTCGGCGGTCGATGCGCTCTGATAGCGTGCGATGTCCGAGGCGATCACCAGGCCGCGCTCGGACGGGCTGCCGTAGCCGGCGAGCGACGCGACGGCGAGCAGCGACAGTGTCGCCGCAGCGCAGGCGTGCTGCACCTGGAACGACGACACCTGCTCGGGCAGCCTGTACCCGGCGCCGAGCAGCATGCCCTGCACGTAGGCGGAGAGCGGCTTCGAGTGGTCGAGGCCGCTTTCGGTTCCCACCGCCAGATGACGGACCGTCTCGGCAACAGCCCCACCGCTCAGCAGACCAGCGGCGGCGCTGGCTGCGAGAGTGGCGGCGTCCTCCCAGGGCTGCGGAAAGCGTATGGCGCGCTGCCCTGTCGTGCGGCAGGCGCGGTCCAGATGCCGGTCCATGCGAGGATTCTCCTCGACGCGAGCCTTCACGATCTGCTTGAGGTCGATCCGAGGTTCCGGCGCATAGAGATACAGCTCACCCAGCCCGACTTTAGCCATTCCGAGTCCTCCGGTCAGGAAAATACTCACCCGAGGGCTTCGCGGCAATAACAGCGGCGGCCGGCGCCAGCGGCCCTTCGCGGGTCGACCGCGGCACTGGCCACCGCCGCCCTCTATCCCATATCATGAGCCATGGGGCTCCTTGATCGGGTGTGCGTCGTGCTGGTTCGGCCCGAAGGCGACATCAACGTCGGCTCGGTCTGCCGCGCCATGAAAACGATGGGGCTGCGCAGCCTGCGCCTGGTCGGCGTGGAGCGAGCCGCCTTCGACGATCAGCGGGTGCGGGCGTGGGCGGTTCACGCCTTCGAGATCTTTGACGGGGCCCGCTTCTGCGCGACCCTGCCCGAGGCGCTCGCCGACACGGCGCTGGCTGCGGGCATCTCGCGCCGTACGGGAGCCTGGCGCAAGCAGGTGAGCCTGCTGCCCGAGGAGCTGCCGTCCCGGGTCGCCGCCGCGGGCAGGGGCACGGTGGCCGCCGTGTTCGGCAACGAGCGCACGGGCCTCACCGACGAGGAGATCGGCTTCTGCTCGCTGGCGGTTTCCATCCCGACTTCGCCGGTCTTCCCGTCGCTGAACCTCTCCCACGCGGTGCAGATCATCGGCTACGTGCTTCGCCGCGCGCAGATCCCCCAGGAGCGCACTCTCCCTGTGGATCGCAGCCGGGTCGACGAGCTGGCGCGGCTGTTCACTTCGGCCCTCTACGACCTCGGGTACTTCCGCCACAGCACGGGGCGCAACACCGAGATCCTGGTGCGCGACGTCCTCAGCCGCGCCTGCCTGAACGAGCACGAAGCGGGGCGGCTGGAGAGCATCTTCCGCACCCTCCCCCACCTCGGCGGCGCCCGAAGGGGCGGCGCCGGCGCGCGGCGGCCATAGGCTGTTCGCGACCGCCGCTCTGCTGTAGGATTGCCGGTGCCATGACAGTCACAGGGTGCGACGTGTTCACGGGGCGCTGCGTGAGGGTAGAGATCGCCGGCGAGAGCATCGCGGCCGTCGAGCCGGCGGACGAGCCGGCCGCGGGGCTGCCGTGGCTGGCGCCCGGCTTTTACGATGCCCAGGTCAACGGCTACGCGGGCCATGACTACAGCTCGCCCGCCATGACCGGCGAGACGGCCGCCCGCGTCGCAGCCGCCCTCGCCGCGTCGGGCACGACGCAGCACATGGCCACGATCATCACGTCGCCGGCTGACCGCATCACGCGCAACCTCGCGACGCTGGCCGACGCGATCCGCCGCTCGCAGGATCTCGCCGCGGCCGTCCCCGCGTTCCACCTCGAGGGGCCGTTCATCGCGGCCGAGGACGGCCCGCGAGGCGCCCACGACGCGGCCTACGTCCGCGACCCCGACGTGGGCGAGCTCGCCGAGTGGCACGCAGCAGCCCGGGGGCGCCTGCGCCTGGTGACGCTGGCGCCCGAGCGACGGGGCGCGGTGGCCTTTATCGAGCGCGCCCGTGAGCTGGGCGTGACCGTCGGAATCGGACACACGGCGGCCGACGGCGATGCGATCCGCCGGGCCGTCGAGGCCGGCGCCCGCGTCTCGACACACCTCGGCAACGGCAGCCACCCCGCCCTGCCGCGGCTGCGCAACTACCTCTGGGAGCAGCTGGCCGAGGACCGCCTCGCGGCGGGGCTCATTCCCGACGGCTTTCACCTGCCCCCGCCGGTGATGCGGGTCTTCGCCCGCGCCAAGGGCCTCGAGCGCCTCTTTCTCGTGAGCGACGCGGGCAGCTGCGCGGGCCTGCCTCCGGGCCGCTACCGATGGGACCGCATCGAAGTCGAGGTGTGCGCCGACGGCCACCTCGCCCTGGCGGGCACGTCGCTGCTGGCCGGCGCCGGACACCTGCTCGACTGGGGGCTGCCTCACTTTGCCGACGCGGTCGGCATCCCGCTCGCCGACACGGTGCGCCTGGCCACGACCAGCCCGGCGCGCGTCTTTGCTCTCGCCGATCCCAAGGACTCACTCGTGCCGGGCAGGCCCGCCGACCTGGTGCTGTTCCGTCACCGGCCCGGCGGCGAGCGCCTCCTCATCGAGCAGACGATTCGTCGCGGCAAGGTCCTGTTCCCGCCAGCCTGAGACGCCGGGAGTCAGAACGCTGTCACCCGTCCGGGAGGCACAGCCGCGGCGCGCGCCCCCCGACCCGCCGACAGCCTCCGAATCGTGGGCCCCGATCCTTCGCGGCACTGCGACGCGCTCCCAGACCTCGCGGCAAGGGCCTTTGCCGCCAATCGCTGCGGGTGCTGGCCCGGGCGCTGCTGCCGGCCTGACAGCCGATGCTCGGCTGCTGGGACCACTATTGAGCGCCCGGTTCAGCCCCTGCGGGCGGGTTTGACCGGTCCGCCCGCGGGTAGTAGCCTCTAGCAAAGGGAGGACGGGTACCCATGCGACGCGCTGCAGTGATGGCGGCGAGCGCAGCCCTGCTCGCCGGAATGGTCTTCGCGATCGACGTGGCCGAAGAGGAAATCCGGGGAGCGGCCGCCGTCGAGTTCATCAACTACGAGGGACCGCGGGAACTGCAGTTCGATGCGGACGAGGTCCGCGACATCGGCCGCGGGCTCGCCGCCGAAATCGCCCGCGGCGCCGCGACGGCGCGCTACGGCCGCAAGTACACGGCGCTCCACCTCTTCGATCCCGCCATGCCCGAGCGGCTCGGCGCCGACATCATCACCCTCGAGCCTGCGGCGCTGGCCGACCACATCAACACGGTGCGCTACCTCCTGGCCGGTTTCCTCGAGGCCGGCTACGGCTACTCGGCAGCCGACGCGCGGCTGCTTGCGGTCTTCGTGACCTACTACAACGCCGTGCACAGGGGCGACATCCCCTACTTCGGCCGCGTCTATCAGCCGCGCGTCCTCGACAACATCACGGCAGCGAACGCCGGCCTCGCCCGCCGCTACAGCGAGTGGGCCGGCGCCTCCCGCATCCTGATACCCCTCACGGAGCGGGCCGGCCGCCGAGGTCCCGGCGCCCTCGACACCTCGGCGCTGACCGACAAGCGCGTCGTGGAGGAGCTGCGCAAGCGCGAGGACCGGGGCGTGGAAGAGCGCAAGGAGATGGTGGCGCTCAAGGAGCGCGAAACCGCGGCTGCCGACCGGGAAACGGCGGAAAAGCGCGCGGCTGTCGAACGGGAGAAAGCCGCGCTGGCCGCCGAGCAGAAGAGGCTGGACGAAGAGAAGAAGGCCGCGGCCGAGCGCGCCGCTGCCGGCGATGCCGCAGAGGCGGCACGCCGGGAGGCGGAGATCGCCCGGGCCAGGGAGGAGCAGGCTGCCCGGCAAAAGGCGATCGAAGAGAAGGAGGCCGAGGTGGCCAGGGAAGAGGCCAGGGCGGCGGCCAAGCAGGAGGAGATCGCGCAGGACAAGGCCGAGGTCAAGCGCGACGAGCGCATCGTCGAGGCGCGCAAGGACCCCGAGAAGATCGTGAGCGAGCTGGAGGCCAGGGAGGCGGAGCTCGCGCGCATGGGCCAGCCGATCGCGAAGAACAGGCTCTACTACCTCAAGGTCAAGAGCTACCTCACGGACGGCCACTACGCCAACGAGCTGTACGCCATCGACGCGCTGAGCGGCGAGATCCTGTACAAGGCCCCGGAAAAGCCCCACATCGCCGGTCACCAGTACACGGTTCTCGCCGAGGGGCCGAGCCAGGGCGTGCTCGTGCTCACCCACCAGGACGACCACCGCGAGGCTCACTACCTCACGCTGCTCGATCTCGACACGCTCGAGCCGACGCGCATCGGCTCCAACGCGATCTTCCACAGGAGCTTCGTCGAGAAGCGAGGCGACTTCTTCTATGCCATTGACTTCAGGGGCGAAGGCGACTTCCGCCTCGGCAAGTACGACATCCAGCTCAAGCAGGTGGCCGAATCGGTCGAGCGGATCGACCCGGACACGGTGTTCCACATCTACGGCGACCTGATCTTCGTCAACAGCCCGAGCAAGCGGGTGCTCGTGCTCAACGCCGCCGATCTGTCGAAGCTGCGGGAGCTCGACCTGCGGTAGCGCCCGCCGCGGTCTCGAGGTGCGCGCCGACTCCTTGGCCGCGCTCGTGCGCGGCCGGTTGACACGGCGTTCGCGTCCCCTCAGAGTGAGGGCCTTACTATCGGGCTCTGGAGGCTCACGTGGCGGTTCCCGATCGACAGCAGGCGCTTGCCCTGCTCATGGAGTTCAACAAGACCGACAGCCTGATCAAGCACGCCCTCGCCGTCGAGGCGGTGATGCGCGCCTTCGCGCGCAAGCGGGGCGAGGACGAGGAGAAGTGGGGGGTCATCGGCCTCATCCACGACCTCGACTACGAGAAGTACCCCGAGCAGCACTGCACCATGAGCCGCCGCATCCTCGAGGAGCGCGGCTGGCCGCCCGACTACGTGAGGGCCGTGATGGCCCACGGCTGGGGTATCTGCACCGACGTCGAGCCGCAGAGCGAGCTGGAAAAGGTGCTGTACACCATCGACGAGCTCACGGGCCTCGTCGTGACCACCGCGCTCGTGCGTCCCTCGCGCAGCCTGATGGACCTCGAGGCCTCCTCGGTGCGCAAGAAGTGGAAGGACAAGCGGTTCGCCGCGGGCGTCAACCGCGAGGTCATCGAGAAGGGCGCGGCGATGCTCGGCATGCCGCTCAATGACGTGATCCAGAACACGATCCTGGGAATGCGGGAAATCGCCGGAGAGCTCGGGCTCAAGTAGCCCGGCGCAAGGCTCACGGCGATGCCGGCCCGCCCGTCGCCGGCCTCCGCGGCCGGGCCGCACGGGGCGCCGCGGGTCGCACAGCCGGCTGCTGCGCGGCGGCGACGGCCGGCAGCGCGAGCAGGCAGGCGAGCACGAACGCTCCCATGAGCCGCAGTGTAGCGCACTTGCGTGCGCTGGCCGCCCTTGATGCGCGCGGAGATTCCTGCCTAATATGGAAGCGGCCTCGACGGCATCGGCATCCGAAGCGGCACCCTGCCCCCGATCGACACACCCACGGAGGTTCGCGTGAAAGACCTGTTCGACAAGTGCAGGACCGACCAGGGCAGCTTTGGCGCCTTTCGGGCGGCGGGCGACGAGTACTTCACCCGCCCCGTCCTCAACAGCAAGCCGGGGCCCCACATGGAGTTCGCCGGCAAGCCGGTCGTCATGTGGGCGATCAACAACTACACCGGCATCTGCGACAACGAAGAGGTCAAGGAGGCCGCGCGCGACGCTCTCGAGAAGTGGGGCACCTTCAGTCCGATGGGCTCGCGCATGCTCACGGGCAACACGCGCTACCACAAGGAGCTGGAGGCGCGGCTGGCCGAGTACCTGCAGAAGCCGGCCGCGATCCTGTTCAACTACGGCTACCTCGGCGTGCTTGCCACGATGAGCGCGCTGCTCGGGCCCGACGACCAGCTGATCATCGACCGGCTCTGCCACGCGAGCATCGTCGACGGCGCGATGCTCTCGACGTTCGGGCGCCGCTTCCGCACCTTTCGACACAACAACCTGAACCACCTCGAGCAGCTGCTCAAGCAGGCCAACAAGGAACGCAAGGGCGGGGTCCTGATCGCCATCGAAGGCGTCTACGGGATGCGCGGCGACCTGGCCGCGCTGCCGGGGATCTGCGAGCTCAAGGACCGCTACGAGGCGCGGCTGTTCATGGACGACGCCCACGGCTTCGGCGTGATGGGCAGCAACGGCAGGGGCCTCGGCGAGCACTTCGGCGTGCAGGACAAGGTGGACCTCTACTTCGGCACGTTTGCCAAGGCTTTTGCCGCGATCGGCGGCGTGACGGCGGGCCCTGCCGAGGCGATCGACTGGGTCCGCTACAACGGCCGGACCAACGTCTTTGCCAAGGCGCTGCCCATGGTGTACGTCGCTGCCGTGACCAAGAGCCTGGAGGTGCTGCAGAGACGTCCGCAGCTGCGCGAGCGCATGTGGGCCGTGGCGCGGAGGCTGCAGAAGGGCCTCGTCGAGCTCGGCTTCGATATCGGCGACACCCGCAGCCCGATCACCCCCGTCTACGTGCCGGCGGGCAGCGCCGAGCTGGGCATGCAGATGATCCGCATGCTGCGCGAGGACTACGGCGTCTTCGTCTCGGGCGTCACCTACCCCGTCGTGCCTATGGGCGTCATCCTGTTCCGCATGATCCCGACGGCGTCGCACACCGACGAGGACGTCGACCGCACGCTCGAGGCCTTCAGGAACATGCGCGACCGCCTGGCGCTCGATCTCGCGAAGAAGCCGTCGCAGGAGAATCGGTAGGGCCGAATCCCGGCCGGACGCCGGCTGCCCCCCGTCACACCCGCCGACCCGGCCACCGGCACAGGTCGGCGAGGCCGCACTGCGGGCACAGCGGCGAGCGCGCGCGGCAGACCAGCCGGCCGTGGGCGTTGGCAGCCATGGAAAAGCGCGTCTGCCGGTCGGGCGGCACGATGGCGCGCAGCTCGGTCTCGATGCGGCCCGGGTCGTCGGCCCCGGCAAGACCCAGCCGCCGGACCACGCGGCGGAAGTGCGTGTCCACGATGATCGCCGGCTCGCCGAACAGCAGCCCCGCCACCACGTTGCCTGTCTTGCGGCCGACTCCCGGCAGCGTCGCCAGCTCATCCACCGTGCGAGGCAGCCGGCCGTCGTAGCGATCGAGGAGCAGGCGCGCGGCCTTCTTCAGGTTCCTCGACTTCTGCCTGTAGAAGCCCGTCGAGCGCACGAGGCGCTCGAGCTCGGCGAGGGGGATCGCGGCGAGCGAGGCCGCGTCGGGGCACCGAGCGAACAGGGCGGGCGTCACGCGGTTGACCTGCTCGTCGGTGCACTGCGCAGACAGCACCGTGGCCGCCAGCAGCTCGAACCCGTTGCGGAAATGGAGGCGCGGCCGCTCGTCGGGGTAGAGGCGCAGCAGCCGCTCGACCGTGGCAGCCGCCGATGCTCTCGAGGGCCGGCTCACCGCGCGCCTATCCGGGTTCCCGCGGCCTGCTGAGCTCAGCGTGCACCTCGCGGTTGCGGGCGCTGCCGTGCTCGAGAAAGCGCAGCAGGTCGGCCCGGGTCACGATGCCGAGGAGATTCCCCTGCGCGGTGATCGGAAGTCGGCCCACCGCCTTCGCGTACATGATCCGCTCGATCTCGGCGGCCGTGGCTGCCGGCCCGCAGGTGTGCACGGGCCGCGACATGTAGGCCGTCACCGGCGCGTGCATCGCGGCGGCCCTGCGTCCCTTCATGATGTCGCGCAGGGTGAGGAATCCGACCACGGCTCCCGCGGAATCGACGACGGGCGCGCCCGCGTGGTTGACCTGCTCCAGGAAGATCGAGGCGGCCAGCAGGTCCCAGTCGCTGCGGACCGTGTGCACCGGCTCGCTCATGAGGTCCGCCGCGGTCACCGCCGGCGACAGCGTCCGCTCGAGGTAGCGCACCAGCAGCGCCGCGGCCTCGCCTCCGCCCTGGCCCTTGATCAGGGCCGAGGCCGCCTGCGGGTGCCCTCCCCCGCCAAAGGGCTCCAGCAGCTTGTTCAGCATCAGGCCGTCCTTGCGCGTGCGCGCCACGATGAGCGAGCGCGGTCCCTTGCGGAAGCCGAACACGACGAACAGCGCGTCGGGCTCCTCGATCTCGAACACCTTTTCCACGACCGCGGCCAGGCCGGGAACCTGGTCCTCGAGCTCGAGGCTGCACAGCTGCACGGAGTGCCCGTTGATGCTGCGGTGGGCGAGGCCGTTGAGCATCCGGTGAAAGAGGTCGACCTGCTGCTCGTCGCGCAGCGACTTCAGCAGGCTGTCGAGCACCGCGACAGAGGCGCCGCGCTCCAGGAGAAACGAGGCGACCTCGAAGTCCCGGGCCGTGACGCTGGTATGGGTAAAGCGGCCGGTCTCCGCGTAGATGCCCAGCAGCGCCAGCGTCGCTTCGTCGGCGCCCACCGGCAGCCGCCGGTTCATCACGTCGATGCCGAGGAGCGTCGTGCTGGAGCCGCACGGCTGCTCGTGGATCACGGCGCCCGGGATGTCGGCGCTGTCTGCGGGATGGTGATCGAAGACCAGGACCTCGCCCCGGTAGCCGGGCATCATCTCCAGGAACTCGCGGATGCGGGCGCTGGAGCGGGTGTCGACGACCACCACGTGCTCGATCGACTGGCCGCGCAGCTCCTCTGCGCCGAGGAACGCGAGCTGCCTCTCGAACAGGTGGTAGGCGTTGAGGGCCGCGGGGTGGATCAGGTGGCTTCGCACCGGCCGGTGGTCGGGGAACAGCTGCCGCGCCAGGACCATCGCGCCGATGCAGTCCAGATCGGTGTTCGTGTGCCCGACGATGATCTTCACGAGCCATCATCACCCCGCCGTTGCCCCGCGTCAACTCCGCCGCGCGGCGCCGGCCGTGGACAGGCCGCCGCCGCCGGCCTAATCTGCGGCCATGAGCCGCCGAAGCGCCGCGGGCACCTGCTGGCTGTATATACTCGAGCTCGCCAACGGGCACCTGTACACCGGCTACGCCCGCGACTGCGCCCGCCGCTACCTGGAGCACCTGCGCGGCCGCGGCGCCCGCTCGACGCGCATCTCGGCGCCGCTGCGCCTGGCTGCCGCCTGGAAGCTGCGCTGCACGATCGGGGACGCCCTCCGACTGGAGGTCAAGGTGAAGGAAGGCGGCCGCCCCCTGAAGCGGCGCCTGATCGCCGAGCCGGCGCACCTGCGCGCCCTCGTGCGCCGCGTCGGCCTGGGCGTCCGCGTCAGCCTGGTCGACCCAGCCTCGATCGAGGCCGGCTGCCGGGCCCTGCTGCGCGCCGCTCAGGCGCGCACGACGCGGTCGCGTCCCTCGCGCTTGGCCCGGTAGAGCGCCTCGTCGGCGCGCTCCAGCACGTCCTGCGGCCTGCGCAGGCCGCGGGCGGCCGATGCCACGCCGACGCTCACGGTGACCTTGGCCGAGACGCTGTCCTTGCGCCATCGCGCACGGGGCCGCATCAGCCGCGGCCGCTCGCCCCGAGGCCGCTCTGCCTTGCGGATCCTGAAGGGCATGATTGCCAGGCGCTCGCGCATCCGCTCGAGAGCTGCGGCGGCGGCCGCCGCGTCTTCTTTCAGGTAGAGCACCGCAAACTCTTCGCCGCCGTAGCGGTAGACGACCCCGCCCGACTCCTCGTCGAGGTGGCGCGCCACGCGCCGCAGGACATTGTCGCCCTCTGCGTGGCCCCACTTGTCGTTGAAGCTCTTGAAGTGGTCGACGTCGACCATGGCGAGGGTGTAGCGCAGCCGCAGGGATCGCATCCGTTCTTCGAAGGCCCTGCGGTTTCGCACGCCCGTGAGCTCGTCGAGGTAGACGCGCTGCCAGTAGAGCCTGTAGATGACGAACAGCAGCACCAGCAGCGACGAGCAGGCGACGATCGGGGCCGCGGCCACCCTGCCCACCGGGCGGCCGGCTGCGGCGAAGCCGAGCATCCAGTACAGGGGCAGCAGGAACCAGGCAGCGGCGTGCTCGACGATCGTGATCTCGCGGCGCAGCGAAACGACCAGCCCGTAGTAGCAGAGGAGCAGCAGCGGCGCGGCGAGGGGCAGCCGCCACCGCGCCACGGCGGGCAGAAGCGCAAGGCGCAGCAGCGCCGCGGCGGCCGGCAGCCGCAGCAGCAGCGCCAGGGCGGCAGCCAGCACCGGCAGCAGCAGCAGCTTGAGCAGCCCTCCGCTGCCCCACCCTTCGCCTGCGGTGTAGAGGCCGATCATCGACAGAGGCATCAGCACGGCCAGGACTACCGCCGCGTCGGCGGTGGCGAGTCCCAGCGGCCCCAGGTCGTGGCGCATCGCCGCGTGGCAGGCCACGACGAGGATCCCCGCGGCCAGCAGGGTCGCGTGGTTCAACCGCAGCGCGAGGAAGCCGAACACCAGGGCGAGGGCGTAGGGAGCCGCAGCCAGCGCCGCGGCGGCAGGCTCGCCGGGCAGCGCTGTGGAAAGCGGACCCGCAAGCCCTATGCCGGCAAGCGCGAGCAGCGGCGGGACGAACCAGGCGGCCTCCCACCACGGCTTGGCCCGGGGCCGCCATCGCGGGGCTGGACGCTGTCGCTGCGGAACAGGGACCACGCGTGGGTATTAGCCGCGCGCCGGGGCTTAGTCAACCCGCCGACGGGCCCGGCCCCTGGCGCTGCACCCCCTCGGCTTTACGGCGGCCTGCGGCCGATGCGACAGTCCGGCCCATGGCTCACGTGTTCCAGATCAGCGCTTCCGGAGGCGGTGTCCCCAAGAACGGGCTCCTCGCGTCCGTGGTCGGCAAAGAGGGCCTCAAGGGCGACCGCCACAACGGCCCGACGCACGGAGGAGAGCTCAAGGCGCTCTGCCTCTACTCGCTGGAACGTATCCTGGTCCTGCAGGCCGAGGGCCATCCCCTCTTTCCCGGCAGCACGGGCGGCCCGGTCCTGTTCGCGCAGGCCTAGGCGGCCCGGGGTCGACGCCGCGGGTCCGTTACCCCTGCAGGAACTCGCCGATGCGGGCGTCGACCAGGTCCGGCCGCTCGATGTTCATCAGGTGCCCGACGTCCGGCACAGTCTCGACGCGGATGTTGGGCAGCAGGCGCTTGCCCAGGCTGCGGGCCGCGACGGGGTCGAAGACGACCTCCCGCTCGCCGAGCAGCAGCAGCGTGGCCGCGAACGCAGCGGAGGCGGCGCCGAACCTGCCAGGATCGTAGACCTCGTACGAGGGCTCGCGGGCTCCCCGGAACAGCGCCTCCTGGTAGTCGAGCATCTCGTCCGAAGGCTCCAGCGTCGGGGCGAGCAGGGAGACGAGCGATCGTATGTTGCGCGCCGTGGGCAGCAGCCGCGCCCGCCGCGCGCGCCTGCGCAGCTGCGGCGTCGGCGCCGAGCCGTTCAGGCTCGCCGACACCAGGACCAGCCTGCCGACCCGATCGGGCACGTAGGCGGCGAGGTTGACCGCGATCTGGCTCGCCCGCGAGACGGCCACCAGGTCGACGCGGTCGAGAAAAAGCGAATCGAGGATCTGCAGGAGCCAGGGCCTGTCGAAGCCAAAGGGCAGCGCCCCTTCGGGCTCGCTCTTGCCCGCGTCGCCGATGATGTCGATGGCGTACAGCCGGAATTTCCGGCTCAGTTCGGCGACGTTTCTCCGCCACAGCGCCGAGTTGGAGCGGCCGGGGTGCAGCAGGACGACCGGATTGCCGTGCTCGGGCCCGCTGCACAGAACGTGGGTCGCCCCGAAGCTCGTCTGCACGAACGACGTGGTCAGGGGCACGGGCCAGTCCGCGAGCATCCGGTCGTAGCAGGCAAAGAGCCGCTCGCGCTCGATCGCGGACCGGTAGATGCTTCGCGCCACCCTGCACGCCTCCGGGCCGCACCGCCGCGGCCTCTGTCCTTTGCCGGGGAGGATAACACAATCTTTACGTGCCGTGTAAACTATCGGGAACTCGGGTCGGGCGGGGACGTCCCTTGCGCCTGCCCTGGCCGGCGCGTACATTGAGGGCCGCCGCCAACGACCTCAACGCTCTCAGGCTAATGGAGCTCAGGCAGATGTCACGCTATCGCATCATCGTCATTCCCGGCGACGGGATCGGCCGCGAGGTGGTGCCCCAGGGCATCCGCGTTCTCGAGGCGGTCGGGCGCCGCCACGGCATCCAGTTCGACTGGAACGAGGTGCCCTGGGGCTGCCAGCACATGATCGACACGGGAAAGCTGCTGCCCGACGACGGGTTCGACCGGATGGCCGAGCACGACGCCATCTACCTGGGGGCGGTCGGCCACCCGGGCGTCCCCGATCACGTGTCGCTGTGGGGGCTGCTGATCCCGATTCGCCGCAGGATGCGCCAGTACGCCAACGTGCGGCCGGTGCGGCTGCTGCCCGGCATCCGCTGCCCTCTGGCCGGCCGCGGGCCGGCCGACATCGACTTTGTGATCGTGCGCGAGAACGCCGAGGGCGAGTACTCCGAGATCGGCGGCCGCATGTACCAGGGCACCGATCTCGAGATGGCGGTCCAGGAGAGCATCTTCACGAGAAAGGGCGTGGACCGCATCCTGCGCTACGCCTTCGGGCTGGCCCGCGGCAGGCCCAAGAGGCACCTCACCTCGGCCACCAAGAGCAACGGCATCATCCACACGATGCCCTACTGGGACGAGCGCTTCCGCGCCATCGCCTCCGAGTTCCCCGACGTGCGCACCGACCAGTTCCACGTGGACATCCTCACCGCCCATTTCGTGCAGCACCCCGACTGGTTCGACGTGGTCGTAGGCAGCAACCTGTTCGGCGACATCCTCTCCGACCTGGCTCCGGCGATCGCAGGCAGCATCGGCTTGGCGCCTTCGGCCAACCTCAACCCCGAGCGCGACGCGCCGTCGATGTTCGAGCCGGTGCACGGCTCGGCGCCGGACATCGCGGGCAAGGGGATCGCCAACCCGATCGGCCAGATCTGGTCGGGGGCGATGATGCTCGAGCACCTCGGCCACCCCGAGGCCGCGGCCGCCATCGTGCGGGCGATCGAGAGAGTGCTGAGCGACGGCGGCCCGCGCACGCGCGACATCGGCGGCAACGCCGGCACGGCCGAGGTCGGCAGGGCGATCGTCGAGGCGCTGTAGCGATCCAAGGAGGCGGACCGTGTTCCTCAAGGCCATCGTCAAGCTCGTCGCCGCGCTCAACTCCAACAAGGGCGTCGGCGAGGTCGCCGCGGGCGTCGCCTTTGGGCTGCTGCTCGCTCTGGTGCCCGCGGGCAACCTCCTGTGGGCGGCGCTCGTCCTGGCGACCTGGTTCCTCAAGGTCAACTTCGCGGTCGAGATGCTCGTGGCGGCCGTGCTCAAGCTGGCGGCCCCGCTGTTCGACCCGCTGCTCGACTCCCTCGGGGCGGCGGTGCTGACGCTGCCGCCGCTGCAGGGGCTGTTCACGGCGCTGTACAACGTGCCGCTCGTGCCGTTGACCCGCTTCAACAACACTGTCGTGATGGGCGGCCTGCTGGCGGGCATCGCGCTGTGGGTGCCGGCCTACCTGGTGTCCAGGATGCTCGTGCGCCTCTACCGGGAAAAGGCCAAGCCGCGCATCGAGGCGAGCCGGCTCTACAAGTGGTTCCGCAGGCTGCCCCTCATTGAGGGACTGGCACGGCTCGCAGCCCGCGCGTCGGGCCTCGGTTCGGGCGCCTGAGGGGGTTGTCATGCGCTGGATCAAGCTGAGCGTGTTCCTGCTGCTCGTCGCCGCTCTGGTGGGCGCGAGCCTGCTGTTCAAGGACCCGCTGGCCGAGCGCGGGTTGGAAGCCGCCCTCGAAGGGGTGTTCCGGGCCCGTGCGGAAGTCGACGGCCTGCGCTTGCAGCCGCTGCGGGGCAGGGTCGTGTTCAACTCCCTCGCCGTGGCCGACGAGCGGGAGCCGATGAGCAACCTGTTCGAGCTCGGAGCCACCGAGGCCGCGATCGACCTGCCGCAGCTTCTGAGGCGCAAGGTGGTCGTCGAGTCTGTGGCGTGCAGCGACATCCGGTGGGGCACCCCGCGCTCGGCCTCGGGCGCGCTGCCGGGCTCAGCCCCGGCGCCCGCCGAGAAGCCCGGCGGCGGATTCGCGCTGCCCGGCCTCGAGCAGATCGGCTTCGACCCCGCGGCGCTGCTGGCCGCGGAAAAGGCCAGGCTCAAGAGCCCCGCGGCGTACCAGCAATCGAGCGCCGCTGCCGAGGCTGCCTCGGAGCGCTGGCGGGCCCGCGCCGCCGATCTCGGCGCGACGATCGACACGCTCGGCCAAGAGGTGGATGCGGTCAGGAGAATCGACTTCCGCAGCGTCAAGAGCGTCGATGAGGCGCGCAGGAGCTACGAGGCGGTCCAGAGGCTCGCCGCGGCCCTTGCCGACGCGCAGAAGAACCTCAAGGGGGTGGGGACCGAATTCCAGGCGGACCTCGGCCGGCTGCGCGCCGGCGTTTCGGGGGCGAACGCCCTGCTGCAGGAGGACATCCGCTACCTGCGCAGCCGCATCAGCCTGCCCGAAGGCGGCATCAAGGGCGTCGTGGCGGCCCTGGCGCGGGGCGCCGTGGAGCAGCGGCTCGGCCGCTTCTCGTCGCTGGCCTACCGCGCCCTCGAGGCTGCGGGCCGCCTGCGGGACAACCGCGGCGAGGCCACGAAGAAACGGGCGCCGTCGCGGCGCGCGGGCCGGGACGTGCCTTTTCCCGCCACCGGCTATCCCGGCTTCCTGCTCAAGAGCTTCGCCTTCTCGGTCAAGCCCCAGGGCGCCTCCCTCGCGGGCGAGATCAGGGACCTGTCGAGCGATCCCGAGCTGTGGGGCAGGCCGGCGGCGTTCCGGGCCGACTACGGCACGGACGCTCTCGCGTTGGAGGCGAGCGGCGAGATCGACGCGAGGGAGGCGGCCCCCCGGGCCAAGGTCCAGGCCAGAGGCAGCGGCCTCGAATTCGCGCTGAGCGATCTGCCCTGGATCGGAGCCGCGGCCGGATCCTATGGGTTCGAGACGACGGCAGAGGTCGGCCCCGGCGGCGTCACCGGCGAGGCGTCGGTGAGAACAGGCGCCGTGCGCACCGGCGAGGCCGAGAACGTGGCGGGTCGCCTGGTGGCCGACGCGCTGGCCGGCGCGAAGCAAGTCGCCTTTGACATCGGCTACAGGCGGTCGGGAGATGACTTCGATCTCACGCTGCGCTCGAACCTCGACGACGAGGTCTCGCGGCAGCTCGCCTCGCGCATGGCCGAGCTCAAGGCCGACTACCAGAAGCAGGCCGAAGCGCAGCTGCGCAAGTCGCTGGCCCCCGAGCTTACCCGCGCGCAGGAGCGGCTGGCCTCGCTCGACGCCACGGGCAGCCGGCTCGCGGCTCTCGACGACCGCGCCGAGGGCCACCGCCGGGAGATCGAAGCGAAAAAGGCCGAGTACGACGCTGCGCTCATCCGCCTCGGCGGCGGGCTGCTCAAGATCCCGGGATTCTAGGCGGCCCACCTACCCGGCGGTGCTGGCGACTCCCTCCAGCGCAACGGGCGAAGGTGCGTCGCCCATCAGCAGCTGCTTGCGGCGGTCGCCGTGGATGGTCGCCAGCCTGACCGCCTCCTCGATGTTGCGGCCGCGGATGGCCTCGTACATCTGGCGGTGCTGCCGCAGGGTCGCGTCCCGGGTGGCGAAGTAGGCGGTGTTGGAGAGCCGGTCGCTGCGCAGCATGCCGTTGATGATCGACAGCAGGCTCACGGAAAAGGGGTTGCGCGACATGCGGGCCACCACCAGGTGGATCTGCTCGTCGAGCTCCACGAGGCTGCGGACATCCGGCGCCTGGGCGCTCTCCTCGACGTACATGCCCAGCTCGTGGATCTCCTCGTCGGTGGCTCGCTCGGCAGCGGCGGCAAAGATCCCTCTCTCGAGGATCGTCTTCAGCTCATGGATGTGCAGGAGCCGGAAACGGCTGTCCACGTCGCCCACCGCGATCAGAAGGGTAAAGAGGTCGAGGATCCGGGAAAAGTCGAACTGGCGGACGTAGGTGCCCGCCCGAGGGTGGGTTTCCAGAAGGCCGAGCGCCGAAGCCTTGAGGATGCTGGAGCGCACCTGGCTCGGGTTCAGGCCGAGGGCTCCGGCGACATTCCTGATCGAGGGCAGGCGGTCACCGGGCTTCAGGCCGAGCTCCCCTATGTAGCTGAGCAGCAGGAACAACTCCTTGTCCTGGGTCGACTTGACGACGATTCCCGCTTGCCACATCAGGCGACGCCTCCCGCTGCCGTGCGGCCGCGCACGGACACCCGCAATCGTAGGCCATGGGCCGGGCCCTGTCAAGGAATCTGATGATCACAGATGGTCACTTCGAACCGGCCCCCAAAGTTGGCTATTCTGCCGATTTTTGTTGACATATCCATCACGTGGGCTTATAACGACAGCAGGCTGATTATTAGCGATAATCAGCCGGAGGAGGTGTTCATGAAGAAGGGTGTGCTCGCTCTGGCAGCCTGGCTCGCTCTCGGTGCGACGGCCTTTGCCGGCGGGACCGTGGAGCCGGGGAAAGAGGCGGCCGCGGAGGGCGGTGCGCTGCTGAAAGAGGCCCCGGAGCTGCACAAGCTCGTGCAGGAAGGCAAGCTTCCGCCCCTGGAGCAGCGGCTGCCCAAGGAGCCGATGGTCGTCACTCCGCTGAAGCCCGGCAAGTACGGCGGAACGCTGCGCCTGTCGCTGCTCGGCAACGACTGGGGCTACGCGGGCCGCTACCAGTCCAACGAGAACCTGCTGAGGTTCACGCCCGACTGGTCGGGGGTCATCCCGAACCTCGCCAAGAAGTACGAGGTGTCGACGGACAACCGCACCTACACCTTCTATCTCCGCGAGGGCCTCAAGTGGTCCGACGGCCAGCCCTTCGGCCCCGAGGACTTCCGATTCTGGTACGAAGACATCTACATGAACAACGATCTCACCAAGGTGCGCAGCGGCTGGATGACCACCGGCAAGGCGCCCTTCAAGTTCGAGATCGTCGATCCTCTGACCATCCGCTACACCTTTGCCGCGCCCTACGGCTTTTTCCCGCAGCGGGTGGCCCACTACAGCGGCTCGCTGTACGTACCCTCTCACTACATGAAGCAGTACCACATCAAGTACAACCCCAAGGCCAACGAGCAGGCCAAGGCGGCCGGCTACGCGGACTGGATCGAGTACTTCCGCTTCCAGGCGGGCGACACCGGCAGCAACGTGGCCAACGAGGTCAAGCCGGTGATGTACGCGTGGAAGTGGGAGGTGGCGCCGGGCAAAGGCACGACCACCCGCGCGGTGTCTCTGCGCAACCCCTACTACTGGAAGGTCGACCCTCAGGGTCGCCAGTACCCCTACATCGACCGCCTGGAGTACATGGTGCTCAGCGACAAAGAGGTGCTCACCCTCGCGATCATGAACGGCGAGCTCGACCACGTGGACCAGCACGTGACCACGCTGAGCAACAAGAGCGTCTTTTTCGAGAACAAGGACAAGGGCAAGTACCGGTTCGTCGAGAACACGATGGTGGCCCCCAATGCCATGGCCATCTGCCTGAACCTCAACCACCCTGACCCGGTCAAGAACGCGCTGTACAACGACAAGAACTTCCGCATCGGGATGTCCCACGCCATCAACCGGCAGGAGATCATCGACATCGTGTTCCTCGGCCAGACCAAGCCGGCCCAGGTGTCACCGCGTCCGGAATCGGACCTCTACCGCGAGAGCATGGCCAAGCAGTACACCGAGTTCAGCATCGAGAAGGCCAACCAGTACCTGGACAGGGCCGGCGTCACCAAGAGGGACGCCGACGGCTACCGCCTGATGGCCGACGGGCGGCGGCTGACGATCATCTTCGAGATCGACCAGGCCCGCAAGACCTTTATCGACGGCATGGAGCTGCTGATTCCGCAGTGGAAAAAGGCGGGCATCGAGGCTCAGATCAAGACCATGGACCGCTCGCTGTGGGACCAGCGGGTCCGGGGCACCAACGACTACGACGCCACGATCCACTACTTCGGCGCCGGCGTCGGCTCGGACATGTACCTCGACCCGCGCTACTTCGTTCCCTTCTCGCCCGGCAACAGCCTGTATGCCCGCGGCTGGGCGACCTGGTACAGCAATCCCCAGGGCATCGACTCCAAGGTCAAGCCGGTGGAGCCGCCCGCCGACGTCAAGGAGAGCTTCAGGCTCTGGGACCAGCTGCAGATGTCGGGTTCGGAAGCGGAGCAGAAGCGCCTGATGAAGGCGATCCTCGACATCGCGGAAAAGGGCTTCTGGCACATCGGCGTCTGCTGGGAGCCGGATCAGTACGCGGTGGTGGGCACGAGGGTCGGCAACGTGCCGGACAGCTACCCCTGGAGCTCCTCCTATCACAACCCGGCGCCGACCAACGTGTACACCTGGTTCATCCAGTAGTCGGCGCTGTCAGTCCCCCGGGCCGCCGGCAGGCGGCTCGCGGGGCGTCGCTGCCGGCCGAGCGAGGGAATCCCGGGCATGGGTGAGTACATCCTGCGCCGCATCCTGCTGATGATCCCGACTCTCTTCGTGATCTCGATCGTGGCGTTCCTCGTGATCCAGCTTCCGCCGGGCGACTTCCTCACCACCTTGGTGGCCGGCCTGATGGAACAGGGCGAGACGGTGGACAAAACCCAACTGGCGGCGCTGCAGCAGCAGTACGGCCTCGGCCGGCCCGTCCACGTGCAGTACTGGAAATGGATGTCCGGGATCTTCCTCCGCGGCGACTTCGGCCGGTCGTTCGCCTGGCAGAAACCCGTCAAGGAGCTGATCTGGGGACGCCTCGGCCTCACCTTTGCGCTGTCCCTATCCACGATGCTGTTCACCTGGGTCGTCGCGATCCCGATCGGCATCTATTCGGCGGTGCGGCAGTACTCGATCGGCGACTACGTGGCGACGTTCTTCGGCTTCATCGGCCTGGCGATCCCCAACTTTCTGCTGGCGCTCGTGCTGATGTACGTCGCCTTCCGCTACTTCAACATGAGCGTCGGCGGCCTGTTCTCGCCCCAGTTCGTCGACGCGCCCTGGAGCTGGGCCAAGCTCGTCGACTTCGTCCAGCACCTCTGGATCCCGATGATCGTGCTCGGCACCTCGGGAACCGCGGGGCTCATCCGGATCCTCCGCGCCAACCTCCTCGACGAGCTGAAAAAGACCTACGTCGTGGCCGTGCGCTCGCGCGGTGCGGGCGAGTTCGCCCTGCTGATGCGCTACCCCGTGCGGGTGGCCATGAACCCCTTCGTCTCGACGATCGGCTGGGCGCTGCCCAACCTGGTTTCCGGAGCGACCGTCACGGCCATCGTGCTCAACCTTCCGACCACAGGGCCGCTGCTGCTGCACGCCCTCAAGACCCAGGACATGTACCTGGCCGGCAGCTTCATCATGATGCTCAGCACGCTGACCGTGATCGGCACCCTGGTCTCCGACATCCTGCTGGCCCTCGTGGATCCGCGGATCCGCTACACAAAGGCGGGCTGACCGTGGCGCGCGAGGTGATCTTCAAGAGCCGCGCCCCGCAACGGGGCGAGACGCCGGAGATCTACGTCGCCGGCCAGTGGCAGCTGATGTGGTGGCGTTTCAAGAAGCACCGCGTCGCCTTTGCCAGCGGGATCATCGTGGCGGCCTTTTACCTGATCGCGGCCTTTTGCGAGTTCCTCGCGCCCCGCAACCTCGAGTATTACTCGTCGCGCTACGTCTACGCGCCGCCCCAGCGGCTGCACCTCTTTCTCCGCGAAGAGGGCCGGCTGCGTCTGGCGCCGCACGTCTACGGCTACGCGAGCCGCCTCGACCCGGTATCGCTGCGACGCACCTACACGGCGGACCCGCAGCAGGTGATACCCGTGCGGTTCTTCGCCAAGGGCGACCCGTACAGGCTCTGGGGCCTCCTGCCGGCGCGGCGCCACCTGATCGCCCCCGTAGACCCGGCGGCGCCGCTGCTGCTCTTCGGAGCCGATCGGCTGGGCCGCGACGTGTTCAGCCGCGTGCTGTACGGCAGCCGCGTCTCGCTCTCGATCGGCCTTGTGGGCGTGTTCCTGAGCCTGTTCCTCGGCATCCTGCTGGGCGGCATCTCGGGCTACTGCGGCGGGGTCGTCGACGACGCGATCCAGCGCGTCATCGAGTTCCTCAAGGCCATCCCCACGATCCCGCTCTGGATGGGGCTGGCCGCGGCGATTCCGCCCGACTGGCCTCCGCTTCGGGTCTACTTTGGCATCACCGTGATCCTGGCCATGGTCGGCTGGACCGGCATGGCCCGCGTCGTGCGCGGCAAGTTCTACTCGCTGAAGAACGAGGACTTCGTGATCGCGGCGCGCCTCGACGGCTGCCCGAGGACCCGCATCATCCTGCGCCACATGGTGCCTTCGTTCCTGAGCCACATCATCGCCTCGGTCACGCTCTCGATCCCCGGCATGATCCTGAGCGAGACGTCGCTGAGCTTTCTCGGCATCGGGCTGCAGCCTCCCGTAGTGAGCTGGGGCGTGCTGCTGAACGACGCGCAGAACATCCGCGCCATCTCGGGGGCGCCGTGGCTGCTCTTTGCCCCCGGGCTGTGCGTGATCGTGACCGTTCTGTGCATGAACTTTCTCGGGGACGGGCTGCGGGACGCCGCTGACCCGTACAGCACGTGAGGCCGGCCATGGCCGATCCGCTGCTCGCCGTCCGCAGCCTCCGCACCTGGTTCTACACCGACGAGGGAATCGTCAAGGCGGTGGACGGCGTCGACTTCGACGTCCCCGACGGCAGGACCGTGTGCCTCGTCGGCGAATCGGGCTGCGGCAAGTCCATCACGGCGCGCTCCGTGCTCAACCTCATCGACCGGCCCGGCCGGATCGTCGAGGGCCGGATCCTCTACCGCGATCGCGACGCCGGCGAGGTGGACCTCGCCCGCCTGGACCCCCGCGGGCCGGAGATCCGCTCGATCCGCGGGCGCCACATCTCGATGATCTTCCAGGAGCCGATGTCGTCGCTGGGCCCAGTCAACCGGATCGGCGATCAGCTGGCCGAAACCCTGATGCTGCACCTGCCCGTCAACCGCGAGGAGGCGCGCGAGCGCTCGATCGCACTCCTGCGCCAGGTGGGCATTCCCCGGGCGGAGACGCGCCTGGGCAGCTACTCGTTCCAGCTCTCCGGGGGCATGCGCCAGAGGGTGATGATCGCCCTCGCCCTCGCCTGCGAGCCGAGGCTGCTGATCGCCGACGAGCCGACCACGGCCCTCGACGTCACCACGCAGGCCACCATCCTCGAGCTGATCCAGAGGCTGCAGGGCGAGCGGGGAATGGCGGTCATGTTCATCACCCACGACCTGGGCGTGGTGGCGGAGATCGCCGACGAGGTCGTCGTCATGTACCTCGGCCAGGTGGTCGAGCGGGCCGACGTGCGCACGCTCTTTGCCGAGCCCCGGCATCCCTACGCGCGGGCGCTGCTGGAGTCGATCCCGCGGCTGAACTTTTCCGAGCACAGGCGCCTGG
The DNA here is from genome assembly GCA_964552235.1 of uncultured Spirochaetales bacterium. GTDB lineage: Bacteria > Spirochaetota > Spirochaetia > SZUA-6 > CAVTHK01 > CAVTHK01. The sequence continues at coordinate 45,024 of CAZKGO010000014.1, forward strand.
CCTCGATCGACGGGATCGTGCCTCATCCCCTGGCCCGGCCTTCGGGCTGCCCGTTCAGCGATCGCTGCCCGAAGGTCTTCGACCGGTGCCGACAGCAGATGCCGCCGCTGTTCGCGCTCGCGCCGGACCACCATGCCCGGTGTTGGCTCCAGGCCGGGGAGAGTCTCTGATGGCAGCGGAGAGGATCCTGGAAATCCGGTCGCTGCGGATGCACTTCCCTTTTTCCCGGGGCCTGTTCCGCAAGACCCGCGGGGTGGTCAAGGCCGTCGACGACGTCGCCTTTGACGTGTACGTCGGCGAGACGCTGGGGCTCGTGGGCGAGTCGGGCTGCGGCAAGACCACCCTCGGCCGCTGCATCATGCGCGTCTACGAGCCCACGGCGGGCTCGATCGGCTACCACCGCTGCGACGGCTCGATCGTGGACCTGGCCGCGATGAGCGAGAAGGAGCTGTTACCCTACAGGCGCGACCTGCGCATGATCTTCCAGGACCCGGTCTCGTCCCTGAACCCGCGACTGACGGTGCTGGAGATCGTCGGGGAGGCGCTCAGGGTCAACGGGATCGCCTCTGGCCGCGAGCTCGAGGAGCGGGTCGTGGACCTGATGCGCAAGGTGGGGCTTCGGCCGGAGTACATACGGCGCTACCCGCACGCCTTCTCCGGCGGCGAGCGGCAGCGCATCGGCATCGCCCGCGCCCTCGCGCTGAGGCCCCGGATGGTGGTGGCCGACGAGGCGGTCTCGGCCCTCGACGTCTCGGTGCAGGCCCAGACCATCAACCTGCTCGAAGACCTGCAGCGGGAGTTCGGTCTCACCTACCTGTTCGTGGCCCACAACCTGAGCGTGGTCCAGCACATCAGCGACCGGGTCCTGGTGATGTACGTCGGGCGCATGGCGGAGCTGGCCGACACCAACGTGCTCTACCGCCGCCCCCTGCACCCCTACACCGAGGCGCTGCTGTCGGCCGTCCCGCTGCCGGACCCGACGGCGCGGGGCGCGAGACACCGGGTGTTCCTCGAGGGCGACGTGGCCGACCCCGCCTCGCCGCCCGCGGGCTGCTACTTCCACCCGCGCTGCCGCTACGCCGCCGAGCGCTGCCGCCTCGAGCAGCCGGCGTGGCGCGAGGTCGAGCCGGGCCATCACGTGGCCTGCCACCGGGCGGCAGAGGTCGCGCTGGCAGGGATCTAGGGCGTCACGACCGCGGGAGGAGCTGGCCGTCATGGTCTGGGAGAACTACCTGAGGAATGCGCTCGAAGCCGGGCGGCCCACCGTGGGCACGCGCATCCACTCCGCCTGGCCGACCATCGTCGAGCTGGTCGGCTACACCGGCAGCTACGACTACGTGGAGTTCGCCGCCGAGTACGCACCCTTCGACATCCTCGGTCTGGAGAACCTCGGCCGCGCCCTCGACCTCCACCGCATGACCGGGATGATCAAGGTGGGGCAGGAGGCCCGCAGCTTCCAGGCGGTCAAGGCGCTGAACGGCGGGTTCCAGGCCGTCAACTTTGCCGACGTGCGCAGCGCCGCCGATGCCCGGGAGTGCGTGCGCAGCGTGCGCGCCGAGACCCCTGGGGTCGGCGGGCTGCGCGGCGTCGTGCAGGCGCGCGACTCGGGCCACGTGCGGGAGGTCGGCACTCCCGCCTGGGTGCGGTCCACGCAGCGGATCGTGGTCTCCGTGATGATCGAGAAGAAGGAGGCCGTCGAGGACATCGAGGCGATTCTCGACGTCGGGGGAATCGACATGGTCACCTTTGGCCCCGCCGACTACGCGATGAGCCTGGGGTTTCCCGGCGAGCGCTCGCACCCGGCCGTGCTCGAGGCGCGCAGCCACGTGCTCGGGCAGGCGGTGCGGCGCGGCATCGCGGCGCGGGGCGAGATCGACTCCCCCGAGCAGGCCAAGGCCTACCTCGCCCTGGGAGTGCGCCACTTCACGATCGGCCTCGACGTGCGCATCCTGCACGCGTGGTGGACGCAGAACGGAGCGCATCTGCGCGACATGCTCAAGGGCGCCTGAGCGGCAGGGGGGCGCGGCGGCCGGCCGCACCCCCTACCCCAGCCGCAGGTCAGCGCGGCCCTGCGCGTCGCCCCTCACCTGGAACGGCCGGACCTCCTCGAAGCGCACTGCCCCGTCCTTGAGCACGCTGAGCACCATCTCCAGCCGAGAAACGCCGCCGGGGACGGTGAAGCGACAGGGCATCTCGACCCGCTCGCCCACCGGGACCTCCCGCTCGATCCCAGCCTCGGCCCACAGGCGCCCCCCCGAGCGCAGCGCGACCCGCGCTTCGAGCGCCGTGCCGCGGAAGTCGTCGTTGTAGAGCACGAGCGTGCGCTCGGTCGTCGAGCCGGCCGCGAGCACGGGATAGACGCCGGCTGCGTAGGCGTCGACGTCCAGATCGTCGTATTCCCTGTCGAACAGGGCCACCGGCGAGTAGGCCTTGCGGATCAGCTCCACGCGGGCACTGGCCAGCTCCTTGCGCGCCCAGCGGTAGATGGCCGGCCGCACGTTGGTGAACCCGACGTAGCGCCAGCCCCGCAGCCAGAAGCCGAGGTGCCACTTGTTGCGCTCGTAGACCCGAAGCCGCTCGATGGTCGGCTCGAGCTCGGCGCCGATGTGCAGAACCTCTCCCAGCCCCGTAGGCTTGTCGGGGTAGACCAGGGGAGCCCACGAGTAGATGCCGCCCGTCGGAACCTTGTCGTAGCCCTCGGGGTAGTGGTAGTCGATGGTGGCGCCGCCGACCTCCTGGTCGCCGTCAAAGCAGACCGGCCGGGTGGGATCGAGCTGGCGGATGCGCTCGCCGATGCGCTTCATCTCGATGTCCCGAAAGACCCGCTGGTGGAACCCCCCGAACTCGTTCTCGGCGCTCCAGATCACGATGGAGGGGTGGTTGCGGCTTCCCTTGATCCAGGGCTCGATCCATCGGAGGGAGTTGGCTTTGAACACCGGGCGGTTCATCTCGGCCCATAGGCCGTTGCCCTCGGCGCCGTTGATGGCGCTCTCGGCCACGATCATCAGGCCCATGGCGTCGCTCATATCGAGGCAGAACTGAGGCGGAGGCTGCTTGTGCCAGCGCAGGATCCGGACGTTCAGGCTCTGCAGCTTGCGTATGGTGTCGGCGAACACCTCGGGGCCGTACTCGCCCGGCCAGTACCGCTCCTGGCCGTAGAGGGTGTAGTCGCCCCATGGGTTCATCGGGACCCCGTTGAGGCGGTAGCGGTTGCCCTCGATCCAGATCTCGCGGAACCCGAACCGGCGGCGCTCCTCGTCGAGCACGCTCCTGCCCGACAACAGGCGGGTGCGCAGGCTGTAGAGCACCGGCCGGTCGGGCCACCACAGCGCCGGCTCGGCCCAGGGATAGCGGACCTGCACGACGCGGCGCTCGCCCGCCGCCAGGGCCACCTCCGGCCCCCCGAAGGACGCCTCGGCTTGCGCGCTGCCCTCGCGCACCGCCTCGGCGTCCAGGCGCACCCGCGCCTCGGACGACGTGGCGTTCACCAGCGTGTAATCGACCACGAGCGCCTTGTCGCGCCACGAAGGCTGGACAAAGGCGTCCTCCACGTGAACGCGGCCGTAGGCGCGCAGCCAGACCGTGTCCACGATCCCGGCAAAGCGGGGATCGAGCTCCGTGCGCGACGGCTGGCCGACCGGCCACAGCGGGTAGCCCCGCTCGTCGGCGTACGGCGGAAGCCTGCGGCCCTTGACGTCCACGCGCAGCGCGAAGCTGCTGCCCGGCGTCGCGACTCCGGTGATGTCCACGGCAAAGGGGACCCAGCCTCCGACGTGGCGGCCGGCGAGCCTGCCGTCGACGAAGATCTCGCACGAGAAGTTCACCCCGTCGAACTCCAGCCGCACGACGCGGTCCTTCCATGACGCCGGCACCTCGACCGTGCGGCTGTAGCTGCGCTCGTCGAAGCTCTGCCAGTCGTAGCGCGGAACGACGTGGTCATTGTCCCAGGCCCCGTTCAGGCTCACCTGCTCGCGCAGCGGCGGCGGGCAGTGCTCGTGGGGTCTCCATCCGCAGCTCGGGCTCATCCTCTCCTCCCTCGTGTCGATCCTCGTCGGGCGCGCCCGCGCGACGGCCCGCCCGGCGTTCAGAAACGCGGGCCCACCAGCGGAACCACCAGCTCCTCGAGCAGGCTCGTCAGGGCCGCGGCCGACGCACGCAGGTGCCTGCGCTGCGCCCTCTCGGCAGCGTCGGGGTCACGGCTGCGCAGCGCCTCGACGATGAGCCGGTTCTCCTCGAGCGCGCCTTCGATGCGCCCCGGCAGGCTCAAGCCCCCCCGTCGCAGCCGGGCGAGCCTGTCGGAGGCGGCGCGGCTGGCCTGAGCGAGCATCGCGTTGTCGGCCAGCCGCTCCAGCAGCCGATGCAGGTCGACGTCGGCCTCGCGGAACGCGCTGCGGTCGTCCCTCCCTGCCGCCTTCTCCATGCGGGCGAGGATCGCCGCGGCCTGCCGCCCGGCCTGCTCGCTCATGCGCTCGGCGGCCAGGCGGGCGATCATGCACTCGGCGCCCTCGCGGGCCTCGTACAGGCGCCTGACGTCGTCGAGGCCGAGGGTGTACACGCGCCAGTCGCGAGCCGACTCCGCGATCGCGAGGCCCTCGAGGCTCAACCGCTTGAGGGCCTCCCGCACGGGCGTCCGGCTGATCCCCAGCCGAGCGGCCCATTCGTTCTGCGAGATCCGTTGGCCGGGCTTGAGTCGGGCCTCCAGGACCGCCTGCTTGAGCGCCCGGTAGGCGCGGGATTCCAGCGAATCCCGGTCGTCGGAACGCGGCCTTTTCACACGCCCCCCTTGACGCCGCCCGAGCGCCCTTCGAGTGCCGCCGCCGGGCGACATCGCCTCGCGCCTCGCGCCTCGCGGAATAGTAGATCCGAACGAGGCACATTGCAAGTGCAGCTGCTGATTATTCCAAAAACATAGATACCAGGCTTGACAAACAAAACGGTCGACTTCAGAGTACATAGGTCCAAGCGGAGCCGGTAGGCTCCGACCCCGCACCCGTCCCCGCAGGAGGCCGCAGCCATGAAGTACGGGCACTACGAGACGCTGCAGGAGTTCATCGACACCTTCCCGATGCGGCCCCCTGTGATGCTTATGGCCGAGAATGATCCCCAGGTCATGGACGTCCAGTTCTGGCTCGACCTCTACCGGCGCACGGGCGCCGACGCCGTGACGCTGGCCGGCGGCGGCTATGTCGCCTACTACCCGAGCCGCATCCCGTACCACCACGTCAGCCGCTTCCTCGCTCCGGGGCAGGACCTGCTGGGGGACCTCGTGCGCGGCTGCCGCTCGCTGGGAATGAAGTACATCTTCGTGCGCACCGACTCCCACGCCTGCCACCAGGACGCCCGCGACGCCCACCCCGAGTGGATCGCTGTGGACGCCCACGGCAAGCCGCGCCGCCACTGGGCCCACCCCGAGGTCTGGGTGACCTGCGCCCTGGGGCCCTACAACTTCCAGTTCATGACCGAGGTCACGCGGGAGATCGTGGGCAGCTACGACGTGGATTTCATCTTCTGCAACAGGTGGGCCGGCTCCGGAGTCTGCTACTGCGAGAGCTGCCGCAGGATGTTCCGCGAGGCCGTCGGGCTGGAAATCCCCAAGGACTTCGCCGACCCTCAGGCGGCCGACGTCGTGGCCTACCGCCAGTGGCGCCAGGGGCGACTGCTCGAGCTGATCGACCTGTGGAACGCCGAGATCCGCGCCATCCGGCCCGGCGGCGCCTTTATCGCCAACGCCGGCGGCGGCGCGCTCTCGGACCTCGACATGCTCGAGCTCGCCCGCCGCTCGCCCTTTCTGGTCGCAGACCGCCAGAGCCGCCCGCTCGGGGGCAGCCACTGGATGAACGGCAAGAACGCAAAGGAGTTCCGGGCGACCATGGGAGCGAAGCCGGTGCTGGCCGGCGTCAACGTCGGCCTCGGCGGCCTCGGCAGCGTCGACGGCTCCAGCAGGCCCTATCGCTGGATGGATTCCACCAAGGACCTGCCCGAGCTCGCTCTGTGGCACGCCGAGGCGATTGTCCACGGCATGGTGCCGCGCTACACCAAGCACTCGAGCGTCATCTACAACGACCTGTGGGTCCAGCAGGTCATCGAGCTGTTCGGCTGGCTCCAGCGCCACGAGAGGGACCTCCGCAACGTGGCACCGATCGCCGACGTGGGGCTGGTCTACAGCCAGCAGACAGGGCGCGCCTACGGCGGCCGGGAGGCCAGGGAGCGGGTCGAAGGCCCGATCCTCGGCTGGTACCAGGCGCTGGTGGAGTCGCGGGTGCCCTTCGAGATGGTGCACGACCGCCTGCTCGACGCCGAGCACCTGGCGGGCTTGCGCACGCTCGTCCTGCCGAACATCGCCGCCCTGTCCGACCAGCAGTGCGACCAGCTGCGCGCCTTTGTCCGGCGTGGCGGCAGCCTCGTGGCCACCTTCGAGACATCGCTCTACGACGAGCGGGGCCGCAGGCGCGCCGACTTCGGGCTGGCCGATCTGTTCGGCGCCTCGGCGCAAGGCGTGGCCGAGGGCCCGGTCAAGAACTCCTACCTGAACGTCGAGGCAGACCCCGACGGACGCTGGCACCCCCTCGTGAGGGGGCTGGAGGCCCACGGCAGGATCGTCAACAGCCTCCACCGGGTTCCGACGCGGCCCAACGCTCCGCCGGCCTCCAGGCCGCTGACCCTCGTTCCCGGCTACCCCGACCTGCCGATGGAGGAGCTGTACCCGCGGCAGCCGCGCACCGACCAGCCCGAGGCCTACGCGCGCGAGATCGGCCCGAGCCGCATCGTCTACTTTCCCTGGGACATCGACCGCATCTTCTGGGAGATCCTGCACACGCCGCACCTGCAGCTGTTGTCCAACGCAGTGGCCTGGGCCAACGGCCGCGAGCAGCCTGCTGTCGTGGACGGGCCGGGGGTTCTCGACATCGCGCTGTGGCGCCAGAAGGCGTCGATCTCCTTGAACGTGGTCAACCTCACCAACCCGATGATGATGCGCGGCTCCTACCGCGACATCACGCCTGTGGGCGAGCAGACGGTGCGCCTCAGGCTCCCGGAGGGCGCACGGCCCCTCAGGGTGAGGCTGCTGCGCTCCGAGGCGCAGACGCCCTTTCGCGCCGACGGCGCAGCCGTGACCTTCGCGATCCCGCGGATCGACGTCTTCGAGATCGCACTGGTTGATCTGGAGCAGGGCGGCGCCGAGGGGAGGTCCGCATGAAGCTTGACGGACGGGTGGCGCTCGTGACCGGCGGCGCTTCCGGAATTGGGCGGGCGGCAGCGCGGCTGCTGGCGGCCGAGGGCGCGAGGGTGGCTGTGATCGATATCGGCGCTGCCGAGGAGGCGGCGGCCGAGCTGGTTGCCGCAGGCGGCGAGGCGCTGGGGCGCAGGGCCGACGTCAGCGACGCGCAGGCCATGCGCGCAGCGGTCGAGGACGCGATCTCGCGCTGGGGCCGCCTTGACATCGTCTTCGCCAACGCGGGCATCAACGGGATCACCGCGCCCATCGACGAGATCGAGCCGGAGGAGTGGGACCGCGTCATCGCGGTCAACCTCCGCGGCACCTTCCTCACCTTCCGCTACACCGTGCCGCACCTCAAGCGGCAGGGCGGTGCTGTGGTCGTCTGCTCCTCAGGCCAGGGAACGCGGACCTTCAGCGTGCCCGGGACCACCGCCTACGCGTGCACCAAGAGCGCGATCACCACCATGGCGAAGAAGATGGCCCTGGAGCTGGCCCGGCACAACATCCGCGTCAACGCCGTGTGCCCCGGCTCCACCGACACGCGCATCAACGAGTCCAGGACCGCGCGCAGCCTCCAGACCATCCGCCTGCCGGTCGAGTTCCCCCAGGGCAAGGTGCCGCTGACCGGCGGCAGAAAGGCCACCCCCGAGCAGGTGGCCAGGCTCGTGCTGTTCCTCGTTTCCGACGACGCTGACATGATCACGGGCACGGAAGTGTGGATCGACGGCGCCATGAGCCTGCTGCAGGGATAGCCAGGCCGCGGAAAGAGGCGCGTTCGGCCGCCGCCGCGCCGCAGGCATCATCCGGCGATTCGGTCGCTCGACTTGGCCCGCTGCCGGCAAGCGTGTAGAATGGCCTGGCGCTGCGGTTCGAAAGGTTCGACAACAACAAAGTCAGGAAAGGAAGGAAAAACGTGAACGTCCAGGATCTGCTGGGAGCGGTCGTCCAGTCCGGAGGCATCAGTCGGTCTTCGCTGGACCGCATGAAGACCTCCCTGGGGGCGGCGGGCTGCTGGACAGCCTGACGGGAATGCTCGGCGGCGCCTCGGGGGCGGGCGCGCAGGGCGGCGGCGTGCTGGGCGGACTGACCGAGATGCTGGGCGGCGCCTCGCGGGGCACTGCCCAGAGCGGCGCCCTCGGCGGGGTGCTCGGCAGCATCCTGAAGGAGGCCAGCAAGGCGGTGGGCGGCGACAGGAACCTGTCGCTGGGCGGGCTCGGCGCCCTCGCCGGAGCGCTCCTCGGCGGCGGGAAGAAGAGCATGGGAGGCGCCCTGGGCGGCGGTCTCATGGCCCTCCTCGGCGCCATGGCGTTCCAGGCCCTCAAGGGCACCTTCGGCGCCAAGGCGCGGGTCCCCCTCGGGCTCGCGGCGCCGCAGACGAAATCCGAGCAGGCCGAGTTGGAGCGCAACTCGGAGCTTGTCCTGAAGGCCATGATCAACGCAGCCAAGGCCGACGGCCAGATCGATCAGGACGAGATCAGCCGCATCGTCGGGAAGGTCAGGGAGACAGGCATCGACAGCGAGGCCCAGCGATTCCTGATGGCCGAAATGCAGAAGCCGATGGAAACCGCCGCTCTGGTCACGGCAGCCAGGGGGAAGCCCGAGCTGGCGGCGCAGATCTACGGTGCCTCCCTGCTGGCGATCGAGGTCGACACGGCGGCCGAGAAGCAGTACCTGGAGCAGCTGGCCGCAGGCATGGGTCTGCAGCCTGAGGTGACTCAACGCATCCGTCAGGCCGTGGGCCTGCAGGCGGCCTGACAGAGGCGGGGTCGGGCGGCCGTGCGAGGCGCGCACGGACCCCCGCCCTACACCAGCACGAGCTGCCGCTGCACGGGACCGGTCACCTCCGCCCGGCCCTCCGGCGTGATGAACACGTTGATCTCCGAACGGGCGGCCATTCGGCCCTCGAGGTAGACGCCCGGCTCGACGGAAAAGAGCAGCCCCGGGATCAGCCTGCGGTCGTCGTGAGTCTCGAGGTTGTCGAGGTTCGCGCCGTTGCCGTGGACCGTGGCGCCGATCGAGTGGCCGGTGCGGTGCAGGAACTGCTGCCCGTAGCCGGCCTCGGTGATCACGGCGCGGCAGCGGTCGTCGACCTCCCAGCCGCGGCAGCCCTGCGGGCTCGCCAGGCGCGAGCCCAGGAACTCCACGGCCGCGTCGCGCGCCCGGCAGACCAGCTCGAAGATCGCGAGGTAGTCGGCCGGCGGCTCGCCGCCGGCAAAGCCGCACCACGTGATGTCGTGGTAGATGCTGCCCGGCTCGTCGAGGCGCGCCCACAGGTCGATCAGGATCGCGTCGCCGCGCCGGATCGTGCGCGCGTCCAGGGCGCCGGTCTCGAAGTGCGGGTCCGCGGCGTGGTCGTTGACCCCCACCATCGGCGGATGGTCGTCGCAGGTGAGGCCGCTGCCGGCGAACTCCTCGAGGATCAGCCGCTGCACCTCGTGCTCGGTGATCGGCCTGCCGGCCCGCAGCGCCGCGCCGATCGCCTCGAAGGCCGCGTCCTTGATGCGGTGGACCCGCCGGCCGGCCTCCACGTGGCTGTCGTAGCCGCGCCTGTCGATCACCGCCTCAAAGCGCTGCGCCAGGTCCATCGAGCTCACCACGTCGCAGCCAAAGCTGCGCACCAGCTCCACGGTTCCGGAGTCCACCAGGGAGATCGTGGGGATGAGGCCGCCGGGCGAGACGTTCATGGCCACGCGCCGCAGCCCCCCGAGCGCGGCTGCCAGCGCCCCCAGCAGCTCGCGCCAGCCGCGGTACACGATCGAGCGGCCCGGCAGCGGGTCGAGCTTTCCCTTCTCGACGCTGCTCACGATCTTGACCGGCTCGCCGACGGCGGGCAGCAGGTAGAACCAGCGCCGGCTCGCCGACCGCACCTGGTCCAGCCCGAGCACCCGGTAGGCGACGGGGTCCCTCATGTGGAAGTCGTAGAACAGCCAGCCGTCCAGGCGCTCCTCGCGCAGCGCCGCGGCGATCGCCTTGACGTCCATCCGCCTGCTCCCTGTCCTGCCCCCGGGCCGATCACTCCCCGCCGGTCACGACCATGTTGTCCCGGTGCACGACCTCTTCGAAGTAGCTCTCGCTTCCGAGAACCTGGGCGATCTTGTCCGATCGCAGGCCCTTGATGCGCTCGATTTCGTCGCTGGCGAAGTTGGTGAGGCCGCGGGCGAGCTCGCGGCCGGCCGAGTCGACGATCGCGACCGCGCTGCCGCGGGCGAAGCGGCCTTCGACCGCCGTGATGCCCGCGGGCAGGAGCGACTTGCCGCCCTGCACGAGGGCGCGTCCGCCGCCGGCGTCGATCACGAGCCTGCCTGCGATCCGCGGGTTGAAGGCGATCCACTTGCGCCTGCCCCGGATGCGGCGCGCGGCAGGCACAAAGTAGGTGCCGACCTCCTCGCCCGCGAAGATCGCCGCCAGGTCGGCGCTCTTGCCCCTGGCGATGATCACGGCGACGCCGCTGGCGGTCGCCACGCGGGCGGCGTGCAGCTTCGACTCCATGCCTCCGAGGGAAAAGGCGCTGCCCTTGCCCTTGGCGAGCTCGAAGAGGCGATCCTCGACCCGCTCGACGGTCGGGATGAGGGTCGCCTGCGGGTCCGTCTTCGGGTCGGCGCTGTAGAAGCCGTCGATGTCGCTCAACAGCACGAGGAGGTCGGCGTCGATCATGTTGGCGATGTGGGCCGACAGCATGTCGTTGTCGCCAAAGGTGATCTCCCGGAACGACACCGTGTCGTTCTCGTTGACCACCGGCACCGCGCGGTGCTGCCAGAGGGTGACGATCGTGTTGCGGATGTTGAGGTAGCGCTCGCGCGACTGGATGTCCTCCAGGGTGAGGAGCACCTGGGCGGTCTCGCAGCCGGCTTCGGCGAACTTCCGCTCGTAGGCCTGCATGAGGCGGCTCTGGCCCAGCGACGCCGCCGCCTGCAGCAGGTTGATCTCCCGCGGCCGGCTCGCCAGGCCCATGCGCCCGAGGCCCAGGGCGATGGCCCCCGATGTCACGATGAGCACTTGCCTGCCGCCGGAGAGCAGCGCCCCGGCCTGGTGCACGATCCGGCCGAGGACAGGCTCGTCCACCGTGTTGTCCCCGCGCGTGAGCACGCGGGTGCCCAGCTTGATCACGATCCTGCGGGCGTCCCTTACCGGATCCCTCGTCGCCACGGCAGCGGAGTATAGCCGATCGCCGCGGCTTTGGCACGCGGTCGGCTGCGGCCCCTCAGCCGACGTACAGCAGCAGGCCCTTGAGGTACTCGGTCTGCGGGTGGTAGAGGTTCACCGGGTGGTCGACCGCCTGCCTGTGGCGCTGCACGATCCTGGCGGGCCTGCCGGCCTCGGAGGCGGCCTGGAACACCACCTGCTGGAACAGCCCGGCATCGACGTGGCTCGAGCAGGAAAAGGTGAGCAGCAGCCCGCCGGCGGCGATCTTCTGCATCGCGACGCGGTTGGAGTCCTTGTAGGCGCGGCAGGCCGCCACGACGTCCTTTTTGTGCTTGGCAAGGGCCGGGGGATCCAGCACGATCAGGTCGTAGCGATCCCGCGGCATGGCCCGCAGGAACTGGAAGGCGTCGGCGGCGAGAGTCGACGCAAACGCGGCAGGCAGCCCGTTGAGGGCCACGTTGGCCGCCGCGGCTGCGACGGCCGGCCGGGAGACGTCCACGAAGTCCACGTGCGCGGCCTGCCCCTTGAGCGCAGCCACGCCGAACCCTCCGTGGTAGCAGAAGCAGTCGAGCACGTTCCTGCCCGCGGCCAGCTCCCGCACGTACGCGCGCATCGAGCGCTGGTCGAGAAAGAAGCCGGTCTTCTGCGAGCCTTCGATGGGCACCCGGAACAGCAGGTCCCCTTCGCGGATGTCGGCGTGCCCGGCCGGCTCGCCGGCGCGCCAGCCGTGGACCGGCTCGAGGCCCTCGTCCTTGCGCGAAGGCGAGTCCGAGCGCTCGTACAGCCCGGCCGGCTCGCACACCTCCACGATCATGCGCACGATCTGGTCGCGGATGCGCTCCAGGCCCAGCGTCCCGATCTGCATGACGAAACGGTCGCCGTAGCGGTCGAGCACCAGGCCGGGGAATCCATCGCCTTCGCCGTTGACCACGCGCCAGGCGTCGGTCGAGCCGCCGAGCAGCCGGCGCCTCATGGCGAGCGCCTCCCCCAGCCGGGCGCGAAGCGCCTCCAGCGGCGGGGTGGCGTCGAAGCTCACCATGCGGGCCACGAGCGAGCACCGGCTGTTGAAGTAGGCGTAGCCGAGGTGCTCTCCTCCGAGCGCGCGGACCGGGGCGAGGCTGCCGTCGGCGGCCTCGGGCAGCCGGGCGATGGCGCCGGAGAAGAGCCAGTGGTGCCGCTGCCGGATCGCCTTTTCGCCGGCCGGCTTCACGATGATCGCGTCGGAGGCAGCTCCTGCCATCGCTTTCTCAGCATCTCCAGGACCGGGCGGTCGGCCTCGAGAAAGTCCCGGCTGCCCCACTCCGCGGGGGCAGCCCACCGCAGCTCGTCGTGGGCCGAGGCAACGAGCGCTCCGCGGAACGAGCGCACGCGCAGCGCGTGCAGCTCGATGGTCCGGCCCCCGTAGCTGTGGCGCACGGCGGCGAGCTCTTCGCCGATGTCGGCCTCGATCCCGAGCTCCTCGGCGAGCTCGCGCGCGAGGCAGGAGGCCAGGCTCTCGCCGTCCTCGACCTTGCCGCCCGGCAGCTCCCAGCGGCCGCCGAAGCGGTCGCCGGCGGCCCGGCGCGCGATCAGCAGGGCCCCGTCGCGCACGATCACGGCCGCGGTCACCCGCACCATGGGACAGGCTCACCCGCGCGGGCGCCCCGCGTCAAGCGCCTTTCGGCCTTGCGCCGAGCGGGCCCTCCCGATACGCTGCACCGCGCAGAGAGGTGACACCCGTGAGCGCCACAGAAATTCTCGCCTACTGCCGACGCCTCGGCCGGCTCAAGAACACCCCGCGCTCGGGCTGGAGGCTGCGCGGCATCAGGGACTGCGAGAGCGTGGCGGACCACGCCTACCGCGTGACCCACCTCGCCATGCTGCTCGCCGACGTCCTGGCCGCCGGCGGGGTCGCCCTCGACGCGGCAAAGACGCTTCGCATGGCCCAGCTCCACGAGATCGGCGAGTCGATCGTCGGCGATATCCCGCAGTCGGCCGACTCGCCGCTCTCCGCCGACCTGAAGCGCCAGGCGGAGTCCGCCGCGGTCGAGCGGCTCACAGCGCCGCTGGGCCGCGTCGGCGAGGAGTACCGCAGGCTCTGGGAAGAGTTCGAGGCCGCAGTGACGGTGGAGGCGCGCCTGGTACGCGCCGCCGACAAGCTGGAGATGCTCATCCAGGCCCGCGAGTACGAGCAGGTCGGCTTCCGCTGCCTGGAGGAGTTCTGGGCCCACGCGGCCAACCGCAGGCACTTCGACGACTTTCCCCTGGTGGCCGAGATCCTCTCGCTCCTCGAGGGCGAGCGCTCCTAACCCGGACCGTCGGCTCGCGCCGCGGGCTGCGCCGGTTTCTCACGGAGGACCAGCGCGAAGCCCACCGCCGGGATTCCCGCCGCCGAGACTGCAAGCAGGGCCGCCTGGTAGGCCTGGGCGGCACCGGCTGCGCCTCCGGCCCGCAGACCGGCCTCCAGCAGCACGCCCGATACGGCGGGACCCAGGAGCGAGCCGCCGTAGCGAAGCACGCTGTAGAGCCCGGCGGCCGCGCCGGACTTGCTGCCGGGCACCGCTCCCATAGCCGCGCGGTGCACCGGCGCGAGGTAGACTCCCGCCGCAAGGCCGTGCACGACCAGCGCTGCCAGGACGACGCCGAGCGGCCGGGGAGCGCCGGGCAGGCCGAGAAAGGCCAGCACCAGCGCCTGCACGAGCGCGCCGCCGGCTGCGAGGGCCCGCGTGGCGCCCCGGTCGGCCCAGACGCCGCCGAGGCGCATCGTGCCCAGCAGGAACACGTAGTGCCCCGTGAGGATCAGCCCGACGGTCGAAGCGGCGAGACCGTAGACCTCCGTGAGGGTGAGCGGCATCAGGATGCCGAAGCCGCCGAACAGGAACATGCGCGCGCCCGAGCACAGCGAGGCCGGCGTGAAGTTCGGGGTGCGGAGGATGCGCAGGTCCACCAGCGGGTTGTCGATCCGCCTCTCGCGCGCCACGAACAGCGCCAGGCCGGCGGCCGCGCCGAGACCCAGACGCCAGTCGCGCAGCGGCATGACCCCGGTGAGCGGGCGGCTGGAGACGTAGAAGAGGAACAGGGTGAGGGTCGCGGCGAACAGCGCCAGGCCCGGCCAGTCGACCGCTCCGCGGCGGGCCGGCTCCGGCGGCATCGCGCGCGCGATCACGACCAGCCCGAAGACAGCGCCGAGGGCCATCGGCAGGAACGTCGCCCTCCAGCCGAGTGAGTCGATCAGCAGGCCGCCGATGAACGGGCCCACCATCGCCGCGACCGTGCCCCACGAGTTCCAGCGTCCGAGCGCCGCGCCGCGCTCGTGGGCGGCAAAGCGGTCGGTGATGGCCGCGATGCACAGCGCGTGGATGCCCGAGTTGCCCGCCCCCTGCACGACCCGGCCCGCGAAGAGCATCGGCAGCCCGGGGGCGAGCACCAGCATGAGCGTGCCGACAAAGAACACGCCCAGGCCCGCGACAAAGAGGCGGCGCTTGCCGACGAGGTCGGCGAGCCTGCCGTAGAGCGGGATGAGGATCAGGTAGGCGAGCTCGTAGGCCGTGTCGAGCCAGGCGGTCAGGTCCGCGGCGATGGCGAAGCGCGCGCGGATCGTCGGCAGGGCCACGCGCATCATCGAGCCGCTGGCGATCGACACCATGAACACGATGGCCAGCGCCGTCACCAGGCGCGAGCGCTCGCGGTCGGTCTCGAGGGCGGCGCCCCCGGGACCGGTCACCGAGGCGCCTCCAGCGTGGCGACCACCGGGTAGTGGTCGCCCGGGGTGCGCAGCAGAGTGCGCGCCTCGACCACCGTGACGGCCGGCGACACGAAGATGTAGTCGACCCGAGGCCGCAGCGGGAACCGCACGCGCCTGTATGTGCCCCGCAGGGGGCGGCCCGTGGCCGCGGCCGCGTCCACGAATCGCTCGCATACCAGGTGGACGGCCCAGGACGACGGCACGGTGTTGAAGTCGCCCGCGATCACCACCGGCTCGTCTTTGCCGGGCGCGACGGTCCCCTCCAGCCAGGCCAGCAGCTCGGCGGCAGCCGCGCTGCGCGCCGTCCCGGTAAAGGCCTCCCTGAGCACCGTCGCGACGATCCGTGCGAGGCCCATGTCCACGCGGCCCCGCTCATCGCGCCGCTTGGCGATCGGGTCGAGGTGCACGTTGACCAGCGTGACGGCGCCTCCTGCGGCTGCCGCCCGCACGAGCAGGGCGCCGCGGCCGAGCGGCGACGAGGGGGCCGCAAAGGCGAGCGGCTCCTCCAGGCTCGCGCGCGCGAGCACGGCCAGGCCCAGCGGCCCGCTGTAGGCCAGGTGATACGAACCGCCGCCGGCCGAGCGGATGCCGTCGAGCAGCTCGCCGGCGCGCTCCGCCGTGAGCACCTCCTGCAGCAGGTACACGTCCCGCCAGCCGTCGGCGGCGAGCACCTCGACCACCGCGGCGGCCGCGGGCATCCTGCCGGCCGCGTCGCCGACGTTCCAGCTCATCACCCGCAGGCGAGGCGCCGGGGGCGACACTGCGGCGGTGAGGCACGAGGCGAGGGCAAGCGCGGCGGCGAGGGCGAGGGCGGCGAGCCGGTTCACGGTCCCAGAGTGGGCGCAGGCGGCCGGGGCTGTCAACGACGCGCGGGCTGCGCTAAAGTAGCCGGCGGGGAGGCCGAGTGACGTCCCGCACCGCAGGCGGCGCCATCCGCAGGTTCCGGCTCTCGGACGCCGAGGCCGTGAGCGCCGTCATCTGCAACACGCTGCTGATCTCCAACAGCTCGGACTACGAGCTGGAGGTCGTGCGCAACCTCTGCCGCGGCTTCACCCCGCAGGCCCTGCGCTCGATGTCCCACAGGCGTCAGATCTGGGTCTACGAGGAAGAGGGCCGCATCAGCGCCACCATCGCCCTCGAGGACGACACCATCAGCGGCTTCTTCGTCGCCCCCGATCGCCAGGGGCACGGAATCGGCAGGCAGCTGCTGGAGTTCATGGAGGGCAAGGCGAGGCAGAAGGGCCTGCGGGCGCTGCGCCTCTCGGCGAGCCTCACGGCCGTCGGCTTCTACGAGCGGCTCGGCTACGAGCCCTTCGGCGAGCAGAGCGGCGACGAGTACTACGGCCGCGTCGTGCCCATGAGAAAGGCGCTCTGAGATGAAGACGAAGGCTGCGCTCGCGATCGCCGCGCTCGTCGCTGCCGCCGCCATCGGCGTCGCGCTGGCGCGTCTGCTGGGCGGCGTGCGGGCCGAGGCGCCGCAGCCTGCGCCGCCCCGCTACCACGAGTCGCCGATCCTCAAGGAGCGCGTCGAGCGCGGCGAGCTGCCCCCCGTCGAGCAGCGGCTGCCCGAGAAGCCGCTGGTGGTCCCGCCCGCCGAAGGGATCGGCCGCTACGACAGCGATCCAGTCCGCCGCCCGTAGCCTTCTTCCTTATTCCAGCTTCTTGCCGAAGATGCGCCAGGTCTTGTACGGCCTGACCGGCAGATACTTGAGGGTGTCGTTCATCGGGTCGTTGTTCTCCACGATGAGCGACATCTCGCACTCACGGAAGCCCATCCGGTAGATGGCTTCGGCCACCGACATGTACAGCGCGATCTCGATGCCGCGGCCGCGGTACTCCCGCAGGACCCCCATGGCCAGCTGGCGCGCCCGGTCGGTCCGCTTGATGCCCGTGAGCAGCTTGATGAAGCCCAAGGGGAAGAGCCTGCCGTTGAGCCTCTTGACCGCCACGTTGGCGTCGTAGAGGGTCAGCGACATGCCGATCGGCTTGCCTTCCTTTTCCACGATCAGCGACGCCTCGGGGATCACCATGATCTTGAGAGCCTCCACAAGCCGCTCGAACTCCGCGCGCGTGAACGGCACGTGGCCCCAGTTGGCGTCCCAAGCCGTGTTGAAGATCTCGAGCACGATCTCGGCTTCGCGCCTGAGCTTCGACAGGTCGACGTTGCGGAAGGTGATGCCCGATCGCGACATCACCCGCTTCTTGAGGGCGTGCAGCTTGGGGTCGAGGCCCTCGTAGCCCTCCTTGACCAGGCCCCACCAGGCGAGCCAGTCGACGCTCTTGGTGTAGCCCGCCGCCTCGATGAGATCCTTGTAGTAGGGAGGGTTGTGGACGCACATCACGTAGGGGTCGGTGTCGAAGCCGTCGACCAGCGTGCCGACTTCGTCGTAGATGCCGAAGCTCAGGGGCCCTTCGCTGTGCCTCTTGCCCTTTTCGCGCAGGTAGCCCTCGGCGGCCGCAAAGAGAGCGCGGGCCACGTCGGGGTCGTTCTCGCACTCGAAGAAGCCGAAAAAACCCTTGCCGTCGTGGAAGCGCTTCTCGTGCAGCGGGTTGACGTGGCCGCTGATGCGGCCCACGGGCACCCCGTCGCGCCAGGCCATGAACAGCCTGGCCTCGCCGTGCTTGTAGAAGACGCCCCGCTTCGGGTCGAGGAACTGCTTCTGGTCCGCGATCAGAGGCGGCACCCAGTGCGGGTCGCCGTCGTACAGCCGCCACGGCATCTTGATAAACTGCAGGCGCTCGCGCGCCGTCCTGACCTCACGAATTTCCACCGCTGACATTCTCGCCCCCCTCACCACGTGCGCGTTGCGAGCAACAGCGAGTCGGCCGCTGCCGAGGACATCCCCAGAACCGCGCGGCCCTCGCGCGACTGCAGCCGCGGCCTCAGGTAGCGCCGCTGCGCCAGGTCAATCAACACACAGTCAAAACCGTCGAGCGCCCACGGAAGCGGCAGCTCCGCGGGCGCGGGGAGGTAGGCGGCCGCCGTGTCGCCAGCCGGCGAGGCCGCGAAGCGCACCGCAGGATCGGCCGCGGGGGCCGGCACCGGCTCCAGGTCGACCAGCCCGAACCGCTCGAAGATCCAGCGCGCATACCCGGCATCCCACGCACCCGGAAAGCTCAGGGCCTCGTCCCATGGGTAGGGATCGCCGGAAGAGGCCGTGCTCGGAAAGCTCGCCCCGGGGCGGTGCCAGCACCAGACGCCGTGGGCCCCGTAGGCGACCCCGGCCTTGGCACCGGCGAGCAGGCTCTGCCAGATCGCGCGCCGCACGTCCGAGGCTTCGAAGCGGCCCCGCGCGTGCCCGTGGCCTTCGTAGCACGGCTCGCCGTTGACCACGGGCCTGCGCACCGGCTTCTCGAGGAACCGCCGGGCCAGCAGCCGGGCGCGGTCCTGGCGATCGGCGTCGTGGCCCGACTGGTACATGTAGAAATCCAGCTCGCTCCTCTCCACGAGCTCCTCGGGCAGGTCGGTGTCGGGGCTGAGGTGAAAGGCGGTCAGGGCGTCGGGCAGCGCACGGTTCAGCGCCTGGAGCGCCGCTAGGTAGGCGGCCCGCGTCTCGGGCCGCGCGAGGTCGGTGTCGCCGCTGACGATGAGGACCGGGCCGAACTCGCCGAAGGTCTCCGCGAGAAAGCGGCACCACGGCTCGATCTCCTGCCGAGCGATCGTGTGTCCCGGCGCCCCCGCCGGCACGCGCGCCGCGGCCCAGGTGCCCGGCACCGAGTCGCACCAGAGGGCCACCAGCGCCGGGACGAAGCCGCGCGCCGTCGCCGCGGCCAGCAGCGAGCGGGCGCGGTCGAAGTACTCTGGGTTCGGCCGGGACCAGTCGTAGCCGCCGTCGCCGCGGCCGGCGAACGGCTGCGGCTCAGGACCGGCCCCGCGGCTGCGGTCCCACTGCGGCAGCACGTTGATCTGCAGAGCGTTGAAGCCCTGCTCGGCCCGCACGTCCAGGTACCGCGTCCACTCCTCGGCCGTGGGGCCGGTGAACGCGCTCCAGACGGTGTCCGCGAGGTAGAACCACGGACCGCCGGCCCGCACAAAGTGGTCGCCGGCGGCCGCGATGCGGACGGCTTCGCCCATCGGCGCGCCTCAGCGCACGACTCGCGCGCCCGCGCCCTTGACCATCCTCTCGACCTCGTCGAGGGTGGCCATCGAGGTGTCGCCCGGCGTCGTCATGGCGAGGGCGCCGTGAGCGGCGCCGTAGTCGACGGCCTTCTGCGGGTCGCCGGTGGTGAGCATCGCGTAGATGAGACCGCTGGCAAAGCTGTCTCCGCCCCCGACCCGGTCGAGGACCTCGAGGCCCTGGCGCGTCGGCGCCTGGAAGAACTGGCCGTCGGCCCAGACGATGGCGCCCCAGTCGTTGACCGTGGCGCTGCGCACCGTGCGCAGGGTCGTGGCCACCATGCGGAAGTTCGAGTAGGCCCTGGTCACCTCGCCGATCATCTTCTTGTAGCCCTTGACGTCGAGCTCGGAGAGGTTCTCATCGGCGCCCTCGACCTTGAAGCCCAGGGCGGCCGTGAAGTCCTCTTCGTTGCCGATCATCACGTCGACGTAGCCGGCGAGGCGGCGGTTGACCTCCTGCGCCTTGGCCGTGCCCCCGATGCCCTTCCACATCGACGGCCTGAAGTTCAGGTCGTAGGAGATGATGGTGCCGTACTTGCGCGCGGCCTGCATCGCCTCCTCGATGAGCCCGGCGGTGGTCTCCGAGAGGCCGGCAAAGATGCCGCCGGTGTGAAACCAGCGGGCGCCCCTGCGGCCGAAGAGGTCCTGCCAGTCGATGTCCCCCTTCTTCATCTGGGAGGCGGCGGTGTTGCCCCGGTCGCTGACGCCGAGGGCCCCGCGCACGCCGAAGCCGCGCTCGGTGAAGTTCAGGCCGTTGCGCACGCTGCGCCCGATGCCGTCGTAGGGCACCCACTTGATGAAGCGCGTGTCCACGCCGCCCTGCATGACGAAGTCCTCGACCAGGCGGCCGACCGGGTTGTCCGCGAACGCGGTCACCACCGCCGCCCTCATGCGGAAGCACTTGCGGATGGCCCGGCAGACGTTGTACTCGCCGCCGCCTTCCCACACCCTGAACTCGCGGGCGCAGTTGATGCGGCCCTCGCCCGGGTCCAGCCGCAGCATGATCTCGCCGAGCGAGACGCAGTCGTACTCGCAGGATTCAGCCGAACGGATCTCCAGCACCGCCACTTGACTCCTCCTGGCGCGCATTATCCGGCTCCCGCCCCGGGAATGCAAGCGCAGGAGGCTGCCGGCGGGAGCCGGGCTCAGGGATTCCAGTCGTGATCGATCCGCTCGCCCGACAGGTAGGTGACGGTGAGCCTGCGGATGCAAAAGTTGCTGCCGGCTTCGTCCCAGCTGTTGCGGGCGTGGATCAGGGGCGCGCAGCCGACCGACGGGGCATTCGCGGCGCTCTCGCGGAGAGCTTGCCGCGCGGCTCGTCCGGCATTCCGTCGAAAATACCCGCGGTGTCTCCCCTCCCCGAGCCGATCGATGCGTGCCGCCGGCGGCACCGGCCGGCCCGCATCGCAGCACAGCAGTTCGCGTTGTCAAAGGTCGGTCAAAGGCGCGCTCAGGCGCCGTCGCGGGACTGCCAGCCGAGGCGCAGGCGGCAGATCTCGCGGCCGCCCTCGAGGTCGACGACCGTGTGCCTCGACTCCGAGGGCCCGTCGACCGAGCGCACCGAGACGCTGTCGCCGAGCAGCGCCTCCGAGACGAAGCTCGCCTCGACCTCGCGCACCCGGGCGGCCGCCAGCCGCTGCGAAGGCACGCTGTCGAGCACCCACTCGAAGTAGCGCACGTTGTTGACGTGGCCGTTGACGTCGATGTCGGTGTAGCGCACCTGCAGCGCCCGCTCCTCGCACGGGGGCAGCGCCGCCTCGAGCCGGCCCGGCACGCCGAGCAGCGGCTCGGGGCCTGCGAACGTCGCGAGCACGGGCATCGCCTGCTGCGGTCGCCGCGGCCGTCGCCGCGCGGCGTCGATGATCAGCCAGCCGGAGCTCGCGCGGCCGCACTCCCCGCCGCCGGCGTCGACCAGCCTGAAATCCCGCAGCGCCAGCATGCGGTCGACGCCGAGCGGCCACGTTTCCATGGACACGCGCTCGCCCCAGGCAGGGTAGCGGCTCATCCGCAGGCGCAGGCGCGAGAGCACCCACGCAAACGGGCCCCCTTCGCGCGGATCGAGGGCGAAGCCGAGAGCGCGGGCGTTGTTCCAGGCGGTCTCCTGCAAATAGCGCAGGACCGAGGCGGGCGCGAGGTGCCCCGTCGCGTCGCTTTCGTAGGATCGCACGAGGTACTCATCGCGCCAGGGTTGCATGGACCCAGATTAGCAGGCCGGCGCCCACTGGGGAAAGGGCGGCTTTACGCGGGCGTCGAAGCGGCCTATTCTCAGCCGGTCATGAACCCGCCCGCTGCCCGCGGTCGCGCCGCGGGGGTCCTGCTGATCGTGATCTCGGCGGCCTCCTTTGGCGCCATGCCGATCTTCGCACGCTTCGCCTATGCAGACGGCGTCTCGCCGGTGACGCTGCTGGCCTTCCGCTTCGTGCTCGCCTCCCTCCTCATGCTGGTGATCCTGCGGCTGCGCCGCCGCTCGCTGCCGCGGGGCCCGCGCCTCGTCGGCCTGGTGCTGATGGGGGCGGTAGGCTACGTCGGCCAGTCGCTGTGCTACTTCACGGCGCTGCTGCACGCCTCTGCGGGCATGGTGGCCCTGCTGCTGTACCTGTACCCGGCGCTGGTGGCGCTGCTGGCTGCGGCCGCCCTCGGCGAGCGCCTGACGGCGCTGCGGCTGGCCGCTCTCGGCCTCGCCCTGGCCGGCAGCGTTCTCATCGTCGGCGGCGGCGGTCGGGCGCAGCCCGCCGGGATCCTCCTGGGCATAGGAGCGGCGGTCATCTACTCGGTCTACATCGTCTCCGGCACGCGCCTGGTGCCGGCCGGCGGCGCCACCGAGGCGTCGGCCGTCGTGACGCTCTCGGCCGGCGCGGTCTACGCGGTCGCGGCGGGCTTCTCGGGCCTGCACCTCCCGGCCACGGCGGCGGGCTATGCGACCCTCGCGGCCATAGCCCTCGTGTCCACCGTCATCGCCATCGTGACTTTCTTCGCCGGCCTGCAGCGCGTGGGGCCGACCGGCGCCTCCACCCTGTCGACGCTCGAGCCCGTCGTGACCGTGGCGCTGGCGGCGGTCTTTCTGGGCGAACGCCTGAACGCCGGCCAGATGGTGGGAGGGGCCCTGGTCCTCGCTGCCGTCCTGCTGCTGGCCCGCGGCGAGCCGGCCGCGACCGCGCGGCGGGCGCCCCTCACCGGCCGCCGGGCGCCGTCCGCAGGCCGGTGACGGCCGCGGCCCCTTTTTGGTACCTTTGGGACCCTAGGATGAGCCGGATCGAATTCAGGCAGGTCACCAAGAGTTTTGGCCGGGTGCGGGCGGTCAGCGAGCTGTCCCTCGCCGTCGGAGAGCGCGAGTTCCTCACCATCCTCGGGCCGTCGGGCTGCGGAAAGACGACGACGCTGCGCTGCCTGGCGGGGCTCGAGATGCCCGACAGCGGCGAGATCTGGATCGACGACCGCTGCGTCACCTCGGCCGGAAAGGGCATCGACGTTCCCCCGCGCGAGCGCCGCGTCGGCCTGGTGTTCCAGAACTACGCCCTCTACCCCCACATGAACGTGTTCAAGAACGTCTCGTTCGGGCTGCGCAAC
>CAZKGO010000015.1:0-67556 GCA_964552235.1 uncultured Spirochaetales bacterium
GTGCGCCTGACGACTGTGTTCGTCAGCACCAGGAGCAGCAGCCCGACCAGATTCTTGAAGAGGCTGATGGCGGTCGAGTAGCTGTAGTTGAAGTCGATCATCCCCACCCGGTACGCGTAGGTGTCGATGATGTCGGCGACCCGGTACACCGTCGGGTTGTACAGATTGAAGATCTCCTCGAACCCCGCGTCCATGATCCGGCCGGTCCTCAGGATGAGCATGATGACGATCACGGGTGCGATCGACGGCAGGGTCAGCCTGAGGGTCCGCTGCAGTCTGGTGGCGCCGTCGATCTCGGCGGCCTCGAACATCTCCTGGTCGAGCCCGGCGATCGCGGCCAGGTACACGATGCTGCCCCAGCCGATCTCCTTCCAGATCACGGCAAGGACAATGATCCCCCTGAAGATCGAAGGCATCATCATAAAGGTGTAGGGACCCAGCCCCACCAGGCCCAGCACGTAGTTGACGATCCCGTGAGTGGGCGAGAGAGCCTTCTGCATGAGCCCGGCGATCACGACCCAGGAGATGAAGTGGGGCAGATAGGTGATGCTCTGGACCGTCTTCTTGAAGCGGCGGCTCTTGAGCTCGTTCAGGAGCAGCGCCAGGATGATCGGCGCGGGAAAGGCGAACAGCAGCTTGTACCCGCTGATGATCAGCGTGTTGGAAAGCACAGACAGGAACTGGCTGGTCGAGAACAGCCTCTGGAAGTACTTGAGCCCGACCCACGGGCTGCCAAGGATCCCCTTGAGGATCTTGTATTCCTTGAACGCGATGACCACCCCGTACATCGGGTAGTACTTGAAGACCAGGAACCAGACGAACGAAGGCAGGAGCAGGAAGAGGAGTCCCCTGTACTGAAGGCAGCTTCGGAAGAACTGCCCGGCCCGCTCGCTCTTTGTGGACGCCGTCACCTGCCACGCCCTTTCGCACGCCCATGGTAGAAATCGACGCTGAGCCTGTCAAACGGCGACCGCCCCTCGGGGGGCTGCCGCCATGGTGATCGCACGGCCCGCACGCCGCCTGCGCTTTGCCGGCCGACCCCGCCGCTGTTATGCTGTAGGACATGCGGCGCGCCCTCGCGATCATCGTTCTCGTTGCCGCGGCGCTCGCAGCCGGCGCCCAGGAGTCGACCCTGCGCCGCGGCCGCGAGCTCTACGCCCAGGGCCGCTACGATCTCGCTGCCGACGCCCTCGAGCGGGCCTCGCTCATGGGGCCGGTGGGCCCCGGCGACCTGGCGCTCCTGGGCTTTGCCTACATGCAGCTCGACCGCCTCGCCGAGGCCGAGCGCGCCCTCGCGCGGGCGCTCGCCGCGGGTCCGCACGAGCCGATCGTGCACCTCGCCGCGGGCCAGCTCGAGTTTCTCAAGGCGGACTATGCGACCGCGGCCAAGCACTTTCGCGCGGTTCTCGAGCGCGCGCCGGCATCGACCGAGGCGCGCAAGGGGCTGGCCGCCTCGCTGATCAACCTCGGCATCGCCGCCTACCGCGGCGGGCAGCCCGAGGAGGCGGCCGCCCGTTTCCGCGAGGCCCTGGATCACGACCCGCTCTCGACCGCGGCGCTGCAGAACCTCGCTCTGCTCGAGCTGGAGGCCGGGCGCAGCGAAGCGGCGGAGCCGCTGGTCGAGCGCGCCCTTGGCCTCGAGCCCTCGAGCCCCTCGGCGCTGCGGCTGTTGGTACGCCTGCGCGAACGCCAGGGCCGACTCGTCGAGGCGCTCGATGCCCTGCAGACGCTCTCGCGCCTGGCGCCGCAGGACGCGGTGACCGCCGCTCTCCTCGGCCGGGCCCTCGAGCAGTCCGGCCGCGGCGAGGAGGCGCTCGAGGCCTTTGCCAGGGCCGAGGAGCGAGACACCGAGGACCCCTACCCCTACTACCGCCTCGCGCGCCGGGCAGCGGACGACGGCCGGACCGAGCGCGCACTCGTGCTCGTTCGCCAGGCAATCGGCCGGGCAGTGCAGCAGACATCGATACTGCACATGCAGGCCGTGAAACGGGTGCAGGAGGCGGGCGGCAAGCTGCGCCCCGGCGACGTGGAGGAGCTGGAGCGGCTGCAGGAGGTCGGGGAGGAGCCGGCGGCGCTGCTGCGCGAGTCGCTGGCGCTCCTGCGCAGCCTCCACACCGACGCGGCCGCGTACGAGAGCGACCTGCGGACGCTGTGCTCCTGGTATCCGCACAACCGGCCGCTTCTGGCCGCGCTCGGCGACCTGCTGCTCGAGCAGCGCCGCTGGGACGAAGCGCTGGTCCACTGGCAGAGCATCGTCGGGCTGATGGCAACTGCCGCGGAGGCCCACTTTGGCGTCGCCAGCGCTCTGGAGGGCCTCGGGCGCATCGAGGAGGCGCGGCAGGCCTGGGTGCGGACGCTCGACCTGGACTCGAAGGACCCGGCGGTGTTCGACGCCCTCGAGCGAGTCTTCGGGGACACGGACGAGCTGCGCCAGATCCTGCTCGACCGCAGCTACATCGAGACGCGCAACACCCTGCTGCTGCGCAGGCTCGCGGCGCTCGAGCGCAGGCTCGGCCTCGCCGAGCAGGCGGACAAGCGCGAGCAGCGCATCCGGGACATCGAGCAGAATCCCAAGTAGCGCCGCAACCCGCGCAACTGCATCCTGTCGCCGCACCGCAGAGGAGCGGGACGTCTCACCCGGCGGGTCCCCCGAGCTGATGGCGCAGGGCGTAGGCCGCCGCGTCCACGCGGCTGCGCGCCCCGGTCTTGGCATAGATGTGGCTCAGGTGGTTGGTGGCCGTGTCCTTGCTGATGTTGAGCTCGGCCGCGATCTGCTTGGTCGCCAGACCTCGGGCCGCAAGTGCAAGCACCTCGACCTCGCGCGCGGTCAGGCCGTCGGGCAGCCCGCCTTCGAGCCGCGACATCACGTCGGCCAGCAGGCGCGCGTGACCCTTCTGGCTGAGCCTGGCTCCGGCGCGATGGGCCTCGTCCGCCACCTCGCGCGCCCGTCCGAGGTCGCCCTCGCGCACGAGGAACACCGCGTACTTGACGGCGGTCTCGTAGATGTTGAAGATCAGCCCGCAGCGGCGCGCGAAGGCCATGGCCCGCTCGAAGCACGTGCGCGCCTCGTCCGCTCGGCCCATCAGGCCGAAGAGCAGGCCGCGAATCTGGCCGACCGCGCAGCCCGGCCGCTCGATGATCAGGTCCGCGGGCGCACCGCACAACTCGGGCCCGCAGGCACGCTCCAGCAAGGCCCTGTCCGGCTGCAGAAAGCTGATGAACGCGAGGGCTGACTGGGCGTGCAGGCGGCCGAGAGGGCTGAGCTCCATGGCAAGGGCCCGCTCGATCACCTGCCTGACAGCAGGCAGGGCGCTCCGGTCTCCCTGGTCCACGCAGGAATCGGCGATCGTGTTGGCGTGCATCGTGAGGCGGTCGGGGTTGATGTAGAGGTGGGGACGCCGTTCGATGTCGGCGAGCATCTGTCTGCGCGTGTGACGCATCAGCGGCTGGCCCGGCTTGCGTGCCACTCCCCGTATCGTTCCCACGCCTCTGATCCACTTCTGCTCCTCGAGCCGGCGCCTGAGCTCATCCCAGCGGCCCGTCCAGGTCAGGAGCATCCGCTCGGCATGCTGCAGCTCGTCGGTCCAGAGGCTCGGCCTCAGCTCGCCGCCTCCTCGCAGCGCCAGGATCAGATCCTCGGCTCCGGAAGGGTCGCCGCACAGCAACTTCCACATGGCGAGACATCCGCCGAACAGCAGCTCGAGGTCGCGGTCCCCGGCAGCGCGCGCCGCGTCCAGCGCCGCGGCGCCGCTGGCCAGGCACGCCGAGGTGTCGAGATTGCGGTACTCGAGCCACGCGCGCGCGTAGAGGACCCGCGCTTCGAGGCGCCGATCAGCGAAACTGCGGGCGAGGTCCATCGCCCGCGAGAGGCACTCAGCGGCCTGGTCGCGGTGCGCATAGGAGAGAGTCTCGGCGAGGACGCACAGCAGGCGTGCCGCCTCGGGCGACTCCGGCGCGACCAGCTCGAGCGCCCGCTCTCGAAGGCTGCGCATCGGCTCCCGCTGCAGGTGCTCGGCACCCTGGGGGCACGCGTCGAAGGCGGCGACATCGACCGCGCGGGCGATGTCGCCCGAGGAGACATACAGGTCGAAGGCTTCGACCAGGCACGGGGCCACGTCGCCGAAACGCGTGAGCCCATGGAGAGCCCACGCCCGCAGCCTGGCCAGATCCGCCCGCTCGGCCGGCGAGAGATCGGGAAACGAGGCCGCGCTCTCCAGGTGGCGCAGCGCCGTGTCGTAGGCTGCTGCCTCGAGCGCCCGCTCGGCGGCCTCGCGCGCATAGGTTGCGGCTTTGCGCGCGTGCTCCATGCCCGCGGATGCGAAGTGCCAGGCGAGCTGCGCCGGGTCCACCGCCTGCCCGCGCGCCCGCAGCGCCTCCACGACGAACAGGGCGTTGCCCTCGGTCTGCCTGTGGATCGTGTCTTTTCGGTAAGCGTGCGTGAACGTCGGGGGCGGCGGGCGGTACGATTGCCCATCCTGAGATCGCGGAGGCAAGGGCGGCCGACCCCTTCTTCCCTACTTCAGGTTCCAGGAGAAGGCGGACGTCCTCCTCGCTCAGGTTGCCCACGGGAACCTCGTGGTACCACGGCAGCTTGGAGATGGCCGCGACCACCGAAGGCAGGACTGGGTGATGGACGGCGCGACGCTGCACGTAGGTTCCGATCAGGAGAACCGGGCTGTGCTCGAGGTCCTCGGCCACAGCCTCGAAGAGCCGCAGGGTGTCGGGATCGCAGTAGTGCAGGTCGTCGAGCACGAGCACCAGTGGGGCCTCGGCTGCTACGCGCTGCAGGTAGGCGCGCATCGCGGCAAAGAGACGGTAGCGCGCCTGGTGGGAGGGGAGCTCGCCCGGGCTCGCGGCTCCGGGGGCAAGATGCTCGAGCGCGGGGATGAGGGTCGCGATGTCGCGCGCGCCCGCGCCCGTCATCCTGCGCGCGGCGGCGAGGCCGAAACGCTCGATGGAGCGCGTGATCACTTCGGCCCAGGGCCAGTAGGCCGGCGAGCCTTCGTCGTCGTAGCCCCGGCTCCAGAGCACGTTGGCGCCGCCCTGCTCGGCGCTCGCCGCTGCCTCGCGGGCCAGGCGGGTCTTGCCCGCGCCGTGGTCCCCGCAGATCATGACCACGGCGCCGCGACCCTCACCGGCGGCCTGGCGGAGCTTGCGCAACCGGGCGAGCTCCGCCTCCCTCCCGACAAACAGCGAAGCCGTTGACCGCTTTGATCCGACCTTGCTCACGGGCAATTCAACTGTAGGCGCCGTGGTGGCTGGCTGCAATCCGCTGCGCGAGAGCCTGGACCGACGGGTCCCAGGAGACAAGCTGAAGGCTCCACTCGGCCGCGGTCGTGGCGCTACTGGCGCTCGCCGCGGGTGACGTCAGGCAGCGAGAGCCGGCGGCAGATCCTGCGCGCGAGCAGCTCGGCGATCTCATTGTGCCGCGGCACTGTCTCCTGCCGGCCGTTCGCCGGGTTGAGCCACAAAGAGTGCGCCCCTCCTTCGCGCTTGAGGACGCATCCCTGCCGCCGCAGATGACGGAGAAGTGCTTCGCGCTTCACGTCAGGACGACGACGTCTCTGTGGGCCCCTTCAGGAACCCCGCGGAGCCCGTCCTGCCTGCGGTCCTCGAGGATCAGCGCGATCGCGTCGGCGAGGTCCTTCTTGCACTGCTCGACGGTGCGCCCCTGGCCGTTGGCTCCGGGGATCTCCGGGCAGTAACCGACGTACCAGTCGCCGTCGCGCTCGATGATCGCCGTGAACTCGTTATGCATCGCCTGTTCCATGGCAATTATACACAATGCTGGAACGAGCGCCCATGCGTTTCGCGTCTGCGCGTCTGCGCGTCTGCGCGTCCGCGCAGGCAGCGGCGCCCGCCCTACCGCTCGCGCTCGCGCGCGACGGCTTCGGCGCGGACGCCGTCGTTGCCCGAGGTGTCGTGCGCCGCCACGGCGTAGCGCACACCCGCTCTCCCGTCGCGATCGAAGTACTCCGCTTTCTCGATCGGGTCGCGCGTCAGGCGCTCCCACCGGCTGCCCTTATACAGCGAGCGGTAGACCGTGTAGCCGGCCACGTCGTCCGCAAGGGGCGGCTGCCAGCGCAGGCGCACTCCGCCGCGCTCGACCTCGGCCGCGAGCTCCAGCGGCTCGGGCGGCGGCTTCACGTCCGTGGGCACCACCCGCATCTCGGGCGACGGTTCGCTCTCGTTGCCCGCCGCGTCGACGAGGGTGATCCGATACAGGTACGGCCGCCCTCGCGTCACCGACCGATCGAGCCAGGTCGCTGCGTCACGCTCCAGCTCGACGAGGAGCGCAGCCTTCTTCTTGTCATCGCTCCTGTAGATCCGCTGCTTGACGATGTCGCGGGCCAGGCTGCGTTGCCAGGACAGGAGCACGTGTCCGTCGTCCGTGGGCCGGGCCGAGGCAGCCAGAGGAGGCGGCGGCGCCACCTTGTCGGGCACGGTGACTTCCAGGAGCGTCCTCTTGCTTTCGTTGTAGGACTGGTCGACGGCGGTGACGGCGTACACGAGGTTCGCGCCCGGCACGAGCCCCTTCTGCTTGTAGCCGCCGTCCTCGAATGTCGGCGCGCGGGCGCTCGCCATCGGTTCTCCACCGAGCCGCACCAGCTCGCCGCCCTTTTCGCCCCGGTAGACGAAGTAGCCCTTGAGGTCGGCGGCCGGCGACGGCTTCCAATTGAGACGAACGACGCGCTTGTCCTCGTCGACGCTGCCTTCGAGGCCTTCGATCGGCGGAGGCGGCTCGGTGTCGAGGGGGATGATCGTCACCGGGCCGCCGCGCTTGCTCTCGTTGCCCGATGAGTCGGTGGCCGCGACCCAGTAGTACTGGGGCTTGCCGCGCGGAGCTTTCTCGTCGAGAAAACGCGGCTGGTCCCTGGGGATCGGGGCGGGATTGATCGGCACGGCATCGGCTTCGAGGCCGTCGCTGCGCCACACGGTGTAGTGAGCCGCATCGAGCTCGGGCGACGTGCGCCAGACCAGCAGCACCCCGTCGTCGCGATCGTGTGCCGTGAGCCCGGTCGGCACCAGCGGTGCGGTGGTGTCGCGGGGCGTCACCGGCTTCGAAGCCGTGAGACGGCTTCGCGCGCCGATGATGTCCAGCGCCTCGATCCTGTAGGTGTAAGTGCGGCCGTTGACCACGTCGGAGTCGTGATAGCTGAGGTGCCCCTCGATTCGGAACACGGGGGCCGGGCTCACGGGCCGCGGCGCGCCTCCCTCCTCCTGCCGCGTGATCACAAAGGCGACGGTCCGGTCGTCCTCGCCGCCGGTGTACGCGGGGTAGTCCCAGCTCAGGTCCACGGTGCCGTCGCCGGCCTCGGCCCGCAGCTCGCGCGGCGCCGGCGGCAGCGCGGGAGCCGCGACCTTGACCTGCCGGTCCATCCGCCCAAGCTCGTTGCCGACGTGGTCGACGACGATCACGCGGTAGGCGTACGTCTCGCCGGGCCGCACGCCGAGGTCGACGAGCGTGCGGCCGAGGGCCAGTCGCAGCCCGTGGCTCACCATGGCCAGGCTCAGCGCCATCGGCCGGTCGCTCAGAATGCGCCGCCATAGCGTCTCGGGATCGTTGGACTGGAACCTGCGGGCGATCCAGTCGAAGTCGCCGCCCATCAGGCGGCAGGCCTCCCCGGCGTCGACGCTGCGCTGCACGGGACCCGGGGTCAACGGGCGAAGCTCCGACTCTCCGGGTCCGCGGCGCAGCACCTGGAAGCCCCAGGCCTCGCGCGGGGTATCGGCGAGCACCACGACGACGCGGTCGGCGGCGGGCAGCACGTAGGCGAGCGGTCCCCCCTGCGCTGCCGGGGCCCGCTGGGCAAGGGCGGCGATCGGGACGAGCAGCAGCGCCGCCAGCAGCTTCGGTCTTGCAGCACCCATGGCGACTCTCCTCGATCAGCGGGCAGGCACGGTAGCCGAAGGCCGGACCGTTCCGACATCGGGGGCCGCTGCTTCGAGTACCTCGCGCAGCAGCAGGATCCTCCGCCCCCCGCTCTGCATCACGTCGATCCACTGCTGCTGCGTCACTCCGATCGCCATGACCGACGCGACGTTGGTCGTCGCCACCAGGCCCGCCCTGTTGCGCACCTGCAGCCTGACGGCGTAGGGACTGTTGGGCTGCAGTCCCGCGGGCGCGATGTCGAAGTCCATCGCGATCGGCGCCGTGGTCTGGAGGTCGCCTTGAGGCTGCATCCACTCACCGGCGCGCCACGGCGCCCCTGCAGCCGCTGTCTGCCAGACGTCCCAACGCACGGCGGCCAGCCCCGACTCGGCATCCTGCGCCGTGAGCCTGACCTTGAGAGCCAGCATCCCCACCTGTCCGGCCACCGCCTCGATCGCGGCTTGAGGCTCGGTCTGGTCCACGAGCACCGGCTCCGAGGCGCCCACGCTCGTGAGCCCCGCACCGTTGGTCGCCCGCACCAGGGCGAAGTATCGGCCGCCCTGCGTCAGGCCCAGCCCGGTGAGAGGCACACGGTAGTCGGTGAGCAGCTGCGGCCCCGCCTGAGCGACCGCGGCGGCGCTGGCTTGCGCCGCCGCACCGGCGGCCGCGGTCGCCGTCTGGCCGACCACGCCCGTCTGCACGACCTCCATCCAGCCTGCAGCGCCGACCACGATGCCCGAGGCGTCTTCCACGAGGTAGGGCCGGGCGGTCCGCGCAACCCTGGTCCACGGCAGCACGTCGGGCGACTCCGGGGTGCTCCCGATCCCGTACTCGTAGCCGACGATGCCCGAGACCCCGTCGCTGACCTCGTTCCACCCGATCGTCAGCGCCGAACGGTCGGCGGAAATGCCGGCAGGCTCCGTAGCGACGACAGGGGGCGGTGGAGGCCCGGCGCCGGGGTAGAACAAGGTGACGCTTCTGCTCGCCACGCTCTGCCTGCCCACGCCGTTGGTGGCGCGGAGAGTGAAGAACACGGGCGTCCCGGCGGTCACCGGAACGTCCGCGACGGTGCCGGTGGTCGCAGTCACCTCGGTCCAATCGACGAGATCGGCCAGGGAGGCCTGGCTACCAAGGGCGAGCTCGTGCGACACCACGCCGCTCTGGGCATCGCTGGCCAGCCGCACGCGGAAGCGCAGCGAGTTGGGATGGCCGTCGGCGGTGATCTGCTCGAGCTGCTCGATCGCCAGCTCCGCCGGGCCCGTGAGGTCCACGAGCAGCGGCTGGGAGATTCCCACGCTCTGCAGGCCGGCTCCGTTGGTGACCCGCACCAGCACGGCGTAGCGGCCCGCATGCGCGAGGGCGAGCGGCCGAATGTTCACCTCGGTCCTGCCCCCGGCGTCGGTCCAGCCCAGCACGTCGGGCTGAGGCGTCGCCGCGCCGGCGGCCGTTCCGGCCTGGGCAAAGACGTCCAGCGTGGTGGCCAGTCCAGTGAGGCCTGCGATTCCTGAGGTCTCCATGGGCAGGGCGCCCATGCTCACTTCGTTCGAACCGGCGGGCGGCGGGGCCTCGATCGTGGCGACGCCGTATTCGTAGCGCTGGACGCCCGACTCAAAGTCGGACGCGGACCAGCGGGCCGTGATCTGCTCGGCCTCGCCGGTGACGGTCGAAGCCAGCAGCACCAGCGGCACCGTCGGAGGCGTGGTGTCGCCGGCGTCGAGCATCTGCGAAACCGAACCGCCCTCGGCCGCGTAGCTCACTGGGAAGCGCAGCCTGCGCACGATCGTGTAGCCGCCGGCTCCGCGAACCCGCAGCAGCAGCGCGCGGTTTCCCGGCTGATCGTTTCTTGAGAGGAACAGCTCGAGCAGCTCCTGCCGCGTGCCGACGGAGTACCACGGCACCTGGGGCGCCCCTTCGGCGCTCTGCGGTCCCGACGGACTCATGCCGTAGACCCCGCTGGTCTGCACCTCGACCGTCGTGTCCACGATGGTGCCGGCCAGAGCGGCCTCTACGCGCCAGGCCGCCTCGGCCACGCCGACCGGGTGTGTGGCGGCAAAGGAGGCGGCGAGCCGGCCGATGTCGGGTCCACTGCTGGCGTAGCCTCCCGAGACCGTCGTGAGCTGCGGCACCTGCAGGTAGGGCGCGATCTCGGCGCGCTTGGCCGCGAAGTAGACGCGCACCGAAACCCCGGACAGCGTCCCCACCTGACCCGTGATGCCGCCGGTTCCGGTCGAAACCTCCAGACCACCCGCAGCGAGCGTGCCCGAGGCGATCGGCGCTGCCTGCGAAAGGATGCCGGCCGCGGCGCTCGTACTGCGCAGCGACAGTCCCGTCGCTTGCATGCCGGAGGAGCCGGACGCGTTGCCCGCCCCGTCGACGGGAAGCGTGCCGGTTCCGTAGACCGCAAGCTGGTCGTAGATCTCGTGCAGCAGCTCGTAGAGCGCGGCCTTGCGCTCGTAGACCATGGCGGCGCTGCCGGTGGCCCGGGCCCAGCTCGCGCGGAAAGGCTCGACGCTGTCCCTGTGGGCAGCGAGGGCCTGCTCCTTGCGCTGCGGCGCCAGCTGGGCGGCGGCAGTAAAGCCGGACCGCGGGATGGCAAACCAGATCTCCACCCCCGACTCGCGGAACAGCAGGTCCGAGTTGCTCTGGGGCGTGTAGTCGTCGATCTCGGCGCCCTGCGCCCGCCCCATGGCTATGAGAGCATTGATCAGCGAAACGCGGTCCCGGTTCCACTCCGACTGCCGCTGATAGGACAGGCCGTAGTTGATCTGGGTCATCAGCTCGCGGATCGCGTCCTCGCCGAGGAACAGCCGCGGCACGCCGTCGATCACCCGCGAGTAAGCGAGGTTGCCGAGGGCGGAGAGGGCCTGGGACGCGTAGCGGCCGTTCTGCTCCTGGTAGCGCACGTACTGCTCGAGGTAGGCGCCGAAGCGGGAGTAGACGTCGGCGTACCGCTCGTTCAGGCGCGAGAGGCTCTGCTGATCCTGGTAGAGCACGCGGTCGAGCTCGCGCAGGTTGGCGTCGATGATACCGGCCCGCTCGATGAACTCGGTCTGGTAGTTGGCAAAGGCCTCGCGGGCCGAGGCAAAGGCCGCCTTGCGCGCCACCGCAGCGCCGCCGTCGAAGCCGAAGCCGGACTTGACGCGCTTGGTCCGGCCTCCGATCTGGACGGTGCGCTCCTCGAAGCCCTTGAAGGGATTCTCTCCGGAGGCGAGATCGGCGACGCTGGGCAGCGGCTCCACGAGCAGCGGCTGGATATCGGCGAGCCGCGCGGTCACCTGATCGTGCAGCGCGCTGAGCGACTGCAGGCGCGTGTCGATGGCGCCCCGGGCGTTGGCCAGTTCGGTGCGCATCTGGTAGAGGGCCTGCGCCTCAGGCCCGAACAGCGTCTGGTTGGCCGCGGCCAGGACCGGCGGCAGCCCCGACTCGTAGTGGTTGAGCTCGAAGGCGGCGTAGCTTGCCGCGGCGAGGAACCCGAGCAGCCCGGAGCGCTCGACCAGGGCCAGGCCCGCAGCCTCGCGCTGCGCCTCGTCGAGCTGGTAGAGCGCCAGCTCGGCGGCTTCCAGCGCCGCCTGCAGCTCGTCGCGCGACTGCTGCATGGCGTCGGCCATGTGGCGCGCGTCCTCGATGATCTTGTCGTACTCCTCGTTGCGGCCCTTGCCGCCGTCGATACCGTCGCTGCCGATGGCCACCCACAGGCTGCCGTTGAACACCGTGATCCAGCAGATCTTGAACTTGAAGGAGCCGACCGCGTACAGGATGAACTTGGGCATCACGATCAGAGCGCCTTCGAGCTTGGCCGAAGCAGACAGCAGGCCCCAGAGGATCTCGCCCCGCAGCCATACGGCGGCGTAGATGCCGAGCGAGTCGGGGTCGATCGCCGCGTAGTACCAGACCATGCCCTCGACGCCGATCTCCCCCGAGACGATTCCGAGGTCGGCCCCGATGCTGACCTTCATGTCCATCATGAAGCCCGGTGGACCCACGAACAGGCTTCCGGTGGCAATGCCCTCTCCGAGGATCGCCACGTTGATGTAGCCGGTCACTCCCCAGAGGTCGCTGGAGTAGACGTAGAACTCCAGCCGTCCCGTCGCCGAGATGATCTTCACGATGTCGACGTTGACGGTGAAGGCTCCCTCGGCAAAGGCGGGGTCCCATCCAATGGCGAGGTAGGCCTTGCCCTCGAGGAGCCCCGAGCCCACCTCGACCTCGGCGTCCAGGTTGAAGTAGTTGGCCGTGATCGTGACCAGAGCGCGCCCGGACACCAGCGACTCGGCGCCGACCTTGACCCCTCCGAGCACCATGACGGCGAAGCTGCCCGGGTTGGTCGCCCCGCCGGGCCTCCGGTTGGTGATCTCGTCGTCGAGCTCGGGACGCTCGAACCGGGCGAGCATGCGCACGAGCTGCAGGTCCTCCTCCACAGGGTTGATGAAGAAGCCGCCGCCAATCTCGCTGATCATCACCCCGGGGCCGACGGGAACCGTGAGGCCGGCGACGGCCACGAAGACGCCCATCGTCGGCTTGTTGTTCTGCTTGCCGATCTTGCCCACGGCGATGGCCGAGATGCCGCTCGGCAGCGAAACGCTGCCGGCCACTCGAAGCAGCGCCGGCTGGTAGGCGACGTCGGCCATGATCTCGGCGCCGCAGGCGGCCACGCGGGCCCGCCGCAGCACGAAGCTGCGCCCCTGGCCGACGGGCTTATAGACCGTGAGCTCCTCGAAGCCGCCGCTCATGATCGGGTCGTCCTGGCTTCCGATGTTGACCACGGCCCCGAGCAGCCGGAAATAGCTCTCGACCTGGATCGACTGCTCGGCCTTGGCGAACTGCCGGTCGTTGCCGCTTCCCGTGGTCGCGTCGGCCTCGAAAGTCAGGGTCGTGGGGGAGTCGCTCCAGCTCACCTCCTCGACGCCGATGAACACGATGTCCATCACCTTGAGGTGGCCGCCGACAAAGTTCTCGATCGAGAGGCCCGAGCCGTCCAGGCCTATGCTCAGGCCCTCGAAGTTGACCCGGCCTTCGACCTCCGAGATGCCTATCTGGATGCCTCCGGTGAGCACGAGGGCGAGGGGCGAGCCGCTGATGGCGAGCTCATCCACGTAGACCACCAGCGCCTCGAGGTCGAGCACTTTGTCGGTGAGCAGCACGGCGCTCGAGGGCGCGCTCCAGGTAAAGTCGCCGCCCATGGTGACGCGCACGCCGCCCTGGAACACCCCCTGGGCGTCGAGCTCGCCAAAGGTGACGCGCCGGGCGTTCGCCTCGGCCTGCGAGCCGTCGTTGTTCTGCAGGCCGTCGAGGTAGAAGTCGGCGCCGACGCGGACCTCGCTATGGTCGCGGTCGAAGCTGCCGCCGGCAAAGGCCAGGTGAAGCGCCAGGTGCGTGATGTCCACCGTGGCGATGCCGAGGTCCCACTCGGTCGCGTCGCTTCCGATGCCGTGGCCCTCTCCGCCGGGGCGCAGCTCCGCGATCGGCGCGATGTCGCCGCTGGCGTTGCCCTCGGTGTCGAAGGCGATCTCGAACGGGATCGCGCCCAGGCCGTCGAATGGATAGGGCAGGTTGCGCAGCTCGCCGGCGATCTTCATGCCGAACACGCCGTTGTCGACCTCGAAGCGCAGGCGGTTGAGCATGAGGTAATCGGGCACCACCGCGAAGGGCGGCGAGAAATCCACGCCGGCGACAAAGGTGCCGTCGGAGTAAATGGCCAGATTGCGGAAGTTGGTGAGCTGGCGCTGGGAAGTCGAGCCCCCACTGCGCTCGCCCCAGCTGATGACTCCCGAGATCGAGACGTACCAGCGGTCGGTGGCCGCGTCGCGGCCGAGCACGAGGGCGCGGGCGTTGGCGTCCACGTCCTGGAGGGCGAACCTGACGCCGAACGCCTCGAAGCTCATGTCGTCGGCTTCGGTAAAGGAGAAGCTCTTGCCTTCCACGCCGTCGGCCCTGAGGATAAGGCCATTGAGAAAGTCATCAATCATGGAGAAGGGCGCGGGCAGGTCGGCCGAGCCGATCTGGGCCAGCAGGTTGCCCGGGAAGTCCGCGTCGATCAGCAAGTGGTCGGTCGGCGTCTCCGCGTTGCCCTCGAAATGAACGGCGCGCACCTTGAGCAGGCCCTTCGCGAAGGTGATGTTGTTCGCCAGCGGGCCGTCAGTGACCAGATCGTTGCTGACCGTGCCGGCGCGCACCACGTAGGAGGCGGGATTGCCGAGGGGGAAGCGCACCACCAGGCCCTCGACCGAGAGTGCGTCGGCGTCGGTCTCGGCGTTGCCGAGCGAGAGGAAGCGCATGCGCGCCTTGCCGGTAAAGGTGTACTCCTCGTAGCCCTGGGCGTCGTTGCGCGTGGCCTCGGCCGTGCCGTTGAGCTCGAACAGCTCGGCGACGCCTGGTACGAGGGTCAGGCGCTGCGGCGGGAACGGCGAAGGCTGGTTCGACACCTCGTAGACCGCCGACCGCGTGATGCTGTCGGGGGAGTAGATCTCCACCTGAACCGTATGCGTCCCCGGGGTGTCGGTGGGCAGCAACCCTTCGATGGGAAAGGTGGCGATGCCGGGCACGTTGACCACGAAGCGCGGGTTCGCCGACCAGCCGGTGCTGCCGTCGACCCTCACCTCGCCCGAGACGAGGCCGGTGCCGGTCCCCGTGATGTGGATCAGCGGCTGCTGGATCTGGTCACCCGGGTTGTAGGGCGAAGGCGGCAGCTGGATCTCCACGTCCATGATGTTGAGCGTCGAGGCAAGGCCGCCAGTCACGCTGGCGGTGAACGTCACGGCCGCGGAGACCGGCTGGCCCTGGCTGCTGTTGCCGCTGGCGGTGAGCACCACGGTGAAGGAGCCCGTCGAGGCGGCGCCCAACGCTTTGGCCCGGGCGATGTCGTCGAGCAGGATCTGGTGATCGAGAGTGGCGCTGGCGCCGGCTGCCAGAGGCACGGACACGCTGCGCTGCGGGCCTTCTTCTGTCCCCCACGCCGTCGTGTAGGTGCGCGTCTCACGCAGCGTGTTGATGTTCACGCTTCCGCCGCTGGCGGTCAGGGTCAAGGTGACTGTGCGCGATGTCTCCCCGGCGGCAAAGCTCAGGATCGACGGGCTCGCCGTGATCGACAGCGACGGCCCCATCGCGTTGATCACCGTCGTGGCTTCGGCGCTCGCGCTGTTGCCCGCGCGGTCCCATGCGGTGACCCGGAACCCGTAGGTCTGGCCGTTGCTGCCCGAGAAGGTCTGGGACGTGCGGGTGGCACCGGTGAGCCAGCGCTGCCACGCGCCTGCGCCGATTCGGTAGTCGACGTCGTAGCGGGCCACGCCGCTGTCGGCGTCGGTGGCCGTCCAGCTGACGGTAAAGGTCGTGGCGGTCTGGATGGCCGCCAGCGGGAGGCTCACGGAGGGCGGCGTGGTGTCGCCCGTTCCAGTCGTGATCAGCACGCCGTCGGAGATGCCGGTGGCTACGATGATTTCTTCCCATTCCCAGGCCGTGACCTTGAGCCGGTAGACGGCGCCTGCCTGCAGCGGTGGCGAGCAGGCGGCCCCCGGGATCGTCACCTGCACCTCGTTCTCGCTGTAGCCGGGCACGGAATCCTCGGGCACCTGGCCCCAGAACACCGTCACCGGGATTTCGCCTGTCTCCCAAACAAGCTCGTAGCTGTAGCGATTGGGGGCCGGAGCCGGAGGCCAGTCTATGCCGCTGGCGCTCCAGCTGCCCCGGTACTCCGCGGTTGAACTCTGCGTGTCGATGTCGACGCCGAGCGTCGGGCCGTCATAGACCTCGATGCTCTGCGCCGCGGCTGTCACCGCAAGCAGGGCAGCCGCCGAAAGGAAAGCCCACCTTTTCATCCGCACACCCTCTATCAGACAGGACAGGGGGCGGCCGTGCGCCGTCCAGCTTTCAATTGTAGGGTATCGAGCGGCTGTTTGCCAGTGTTAGGCGCGCGCCGCGCAGGGGCCGTTAGGCGCCCGGCCGCCTCTTGCGATCCGGCCGCGGACGTCCCAAAATAAATAAAGGCAGGGGCAGCGTCCCGGAGGAAGAACGTGAAGCGGTTCATCGTCCTGGTTGCGGCTGGGGCCCTTCTGGCTCCCGCAGGGGCCGAGGTGACGATCGTGCGGCGCCTTCCCGCCACCGGGGAGACCATCGGGCAGGCCCAGTGGACAGCGCCGCGGCCCGAGGCCGGCCGGGCGCTCGAACGGCCCCGGATCTCCGGCCGCCTGTCCACCGGCGCGCTCGGCGGCCAGGACATCGCCGGCGACGCTCTCTACGGCTTCTCCACCGACTCGCAGATCACCGTGGTACAGCCGCTGCGCGGCGCCTCGGCCCTCAGGCTCGACGGGGCTGCCCTGCGCAAGAGCGTGGTCGACGGCACCAACCAGGCCTACTCGGGCAAGCTCGGCATCATCGGCGAGAAAATGAGCGCCGACATCGAAGGCGGCTACAGGCAGAACGACCGGACCGTCCAAGGCGAGTCGCTCACCGACATCGACGCCACGATCAGAGCGTCGTTCACGGCTCTGCCCGTGGCCACGCTGCCCGTCAAGCTCGCCTACCAGAGCACCTGGGCCGACCGGGACGACGCGACCACCTCAGACCGGCAGTCCCACAACGTGCAGCTCGCTGCGGTCGGCACGCTCGGAAAACTGGGCACCGAGCTCACCTGGGCGCTCAACCAGGCCACGGAGCCGGACAACGAGACCGAGAGCTTCAGTACCAGCGGCCGCTTTTTCGTGAGCGTGCCCCTCGCTTCGTTCGTGGCCCTGCGCGCCGGCGTCGCCCCGGGCTACACCGACACGACGTACGCGGCCACGGACAACGAAACGCGCACGACGAGCCTGCTGTCGAGCGTCGGCCTTGTGTTCCCCATCGCCGAAGGAATCGAAACCTATGTCGCCGGCGGACTGCTGAACTCGTGGCGGCGGCAGGAAGGGCCGAGCGCGGTCGAGGACTCAGATGATTTGGCCGTGCAGGGCGAGATCGGCGCCAACATCAGGGACTGGGCGGGCTTCTCCGCGACGCCGCGCTACGAGATCGCGCGCACCATCGACGGCGGCCTCTCCCATGTGGCCACGGCGAACGCCTCATGGCAGACCGAGGAGCCGGTCGTGCTGCAGCGGGCCGAGGCCGGAGGCCAGCTCACCTACAGCACCACCGAAGGCGGATCGGTCCTCCTGGACGAGAAGAAGTGGAACCTGTCCCTCACCGCCGTGCCGGCTCTTGCCATGAACCTGAACGGCGGCTACCAGGGCAGCTTCAGGCGCGAGCCGCCGTCGGAGATCTGGAACCAGCAGGCCACGCTGTCGTTCACCCACGATCCTCATCCGCTGCTCAGCTACAAGGCGGGGTTCGCCCTGTCGGACTTTGCCGCGAACACCGACTACGACCTCTTCAAGTACGAGACCTCGGGCGCGGTGTACCTCAAACCGCGGTGGGGCGACCGCGTAGGCACCTTCGGGCTTCTGGAGACGTTCTCGGTGGCCGACGGCGAGGCCGACACCGAACGGATCTCCAAGGCGAGCGCGCTGATGGCCGTTCCCGTGACGCGCACCGCCCGCCTCGGCTACCAGCTCGACTGGGAGTGGGTCGACCCGACCGAGCCCGACGGAGACGACGGCAACATGCTGCGCCACGAGGGCAACGTCTCCTTTGCCGGCCGGAGGCTGCCCTTCTCCACGAGCGTCCGCTACTCCTTTGCCCACGGATACCGCGGCCCGCGCCACGACGCGGCGGCGCAGCTCGTGGTGCCCTTCGCGAAGGGCTTCGAGGGGCGCGGCACCTTCAACTTTGCCCACTACGAGCAAGACGACGAGACCCTGGTCCCGTTCGTGCTCGAGCTCGAGGTCTCGCGCGTCTTCTGACGCCGGCGCCATGGCGAGGAAGCACCTTCACAAGGCGATCGAGGTGACGACCCGCGACGAGCTGAAGATCGGACTGACCGCGCCCGCCCACGTGTACCTGCTCGACGACGACAACTACTCGCTCTACCTCGACGAGCAGAAGTTCGAGTACTACGGCGACACGGTCGAGCGGTCGCCCTACCGGCTCAAGGCGCCGCGGTCGGGCGTCTGGCACCTGGTCATCGAGCAGGTGGACCCAGCCGACTCGCTCAACGTGGCTGTCCAGATCATCAAACCGCGATAAGGCCGCCGGCGCGCCGGTTCCACACTCGAGCGTGCGCCCTTCTTCTGTTGTCTAGCGCGGCGCACGCCCGAGCCCGTGCCGCACTTGCGGCCTGCTACGAACCAACTGGCCTCGGCGGCGATGACGGCGCACGGCGATTGCGCGCAGACCCGCCGCTCGCTGCGGACGCGGGCCACCGACCCCACCGGCCGCGCCGGGACCGCGTTGTGCCACCGCGCAGTCGGAGCTACACTCGAGGCATGATCAAGAGGTGCCGCACCGCGTTCTTTCGTCTTCTGCCGGCGCTGCGAATCAGCATGGCCGCCGCAGGTCTGCTGCTTGCCGCGTGCGCGGCCGGCACGGACCAAGGCGACGAGGCGACGTTCCGCGAAGCGCAGTGCCTGCTCGCCTCCGACGGCGCCGCCTACGATCGCTTTGGCGGGGCGCTCGCCATGACCGGCGACGGGAGCGTTCTGGTTGTCGGGGCGTACGGCGATGACAACGATCGCGGGTCCGCCTACATCTGGAGCGGCTCCGCTTCGGCGTGGACGCAGGCGGCCAAGCTGACCGCCTCCGACGGCGACGACGAGGACTACTTTGGCTGCGCGGTAGCGATCTCATCCGACGGTGCGGTTGTCGTCGTCGGCGCCTGCGCCGACGACATCGGCGCCAACGGCGACCAGGGATCGGCCTACGTGTTCGTCCGTCCCGGCGGCGGCTGGAGCGGGGATCTCACGGAGACCGCCAGGCTCACCGCCGCAGCGGGGGCGGCGGGCGACCGGTTCGGGACGAGCGTGTCGGTCTCCGCGGACGGATCGGCGATCGTTGTCGGCTCGGCGTGGGATTCGGTCGGGTCGAACCAGTTCCAGGGATCCTGCTACGTGTACGAAAGGCCGGGAGGAGGCTGGAGCGGATCCCTGACCGAAAGCGCCTGGCTCACCGCCTCCGACGGCGCGGCGACGGACAATCTGGGGGTGAGCGTCTGTCTGTCCGCCGACGGATCCGTGGCAGCCAGCGGCAGCGGAGGCGCCGAGGCAACGTACATCTTCGAGCGCCCCGCAGGCGGCTGGTCGGGATCGCTCAGCGAAAGCGCTGTCCTGAAACCATCGACGGCGAGTCTCGAACGGTTCGGCATCGCCGTTTCCCTTTCCGCAGACGGCGCTTCGTTGACGGCAGGCGCGGACCTGGCGGGAGGCGACGCCCGGGGCGCCGCCTACGTCTTTGTCCGACCGGGCGGCGGCTGGACGGGATCGATCAGCGAGAATGCGGTTCTCTCAGGATCGACGGCTTCGTCCCAGGCGAACCTCGGCAACAGCATCAGCCTGGCGCCGGACGGCTCCTGCGTAGCGGCGGGCGCACCCGGCGACGACGTCGGGACAAGCGCGTCCGAAGGCTCGGCGTACGTGTTCGTCCGGCCCGAGCAGGGATGGTCGGGCTCGCTGAACGAGACCGCGCGGTTGATCGCCTCTGACGGGGCGATGTTCGAACAGATCGGGCGCAGCGTGCTCGCTTCCGCAGCCGGCCAGGTGGTGTTGGTCGGCGCCCCGCATCACGACGTGGGACCTTTCAGCAGTCGTGGCGCCGTCTACGTCTTCGCCCGGTAGCGCCTGCGCGCGGCATCGCAGGACATCGATGCAACCCCGGCCTACAGCGTGATCCCGACCACCAGATAGAAGATCGGCCCAAAGGTCACGTACGCGATGTCCTTGACGCCGCCGTAGGGCTGTGCGGCGAGGCCCAGCTCCGCGACGGCGCTCAGACCGTTGGGCAACGGGTAGCCCGCCTCGCAGCTTGCGGTCACGACGAATCCCCTCATCCTGGCGTCCGGGCTCTCGGAGAACGTCTGAAGGTAGCTCCAGCCGATCGCCGGCTTCACGAACAGGCGTTCGGTGGCGTCAAGGCGTCCTTTGACGCAACCGCCGATCACCACCAGCGAGATGCCGGATGCGGGGATCACATGATCGCTTCCATCCCAGTTGCCGAGGTTGATCTCTTTCTCAAGCGGAGCCCAGCCATAGAAGGCGAAGATCCCGCCACCCAGCCAGGGCAGCGGGTACAGGTCGACGGCGGCCTTGATCAGGGGCGCCAGCGGCTTGTCCAGATCGTAACTGAAGCTCTCAGTTTCGAGGTCGTCGGTGGCTTCGGCGCCACCCGGCAGCGAAATGCCGGCAGCCACCGTGGCATCCCAGTCGAGCGCCGCGGCCGGCACGATCGTCCC
Source organism: uncultured Spirochaetales bacterium (assembly GCA_964552235.1). Taxonomy (GTDB): domain Bacteria; phylum Spirochaetota; class Spirochaetia; order SZUA-6; family CAVTHK01; genus CAVTHK01. The sequence goes on from CAZKGO010000015.1 coordinate 20,175, forward strand.
TGACAACAAGGCGAGCGCGATCAGAATGGTCATCTCCTCATCCTTTCGATCTGCAGCCTATCACAGGCCGGGCCAAAGGCAATCGCCTGCGGATACGCCCCGCCTGCCGCTGGTTGCCTGCGATCACCGATCGGCTATACTCCTCAGCGGCCGCGAACAGACCGATTGGAGGAAGCCGATGTCCACGACCAGCCGAAGGGCGATCGCGATCCTGCTCGCAGCGCTGCCGGTGCTTGCCGGCTCCCACGGGGCCGCGGCCCTGGACTGGCCCGAGTGGACGGTGGCGTTCGTCGCACACCGCGGCGGCATCGTCGCCGGCTATCCGGAGAACACGATGGCGGCGTTTCGGCAGGCGATCAAACACGGCGCCGAGGTGATCGAGATCGACCTGCGCGGCACCAGGGACGGCGAGATCGTGATCATGCACGACGCGACCCTCGACCGCACCACAAACGGCAAGGGACGCGTCACCGACTACACGCTGGCCGAGCTGAAAAAGCTCGACGCCGGAGGCGGCGAGTGCATCCCGACCTACGAAGAGGTGCTGCAACTGGTGGCCGCAACCGGCGTGAAGCTGCTTCTCGACATCAAGGAGAGCCCGCTCCTGGACAAGCGGAAGGTCGTCCGGCTCGCAGAAAAGTACGACGCCGCGCTCGACGTGATCGTCGGTCCGCGCAACCTCGATGACCTGCGCGCGTTCCGCGCCCTCAACCCGAACCTGCGCACCCTCGGCTTCGTCGCGTCGGTCCGCGATATCGAACCCTTCGCGCAGGCGGGCGTCGACATCATTCGGCTGTGGCCGGAGTGGATCGCCGCCGATCCCGGCCTCGTAAAAAAGGTGCACCAGCTCGGCAAGCCGGTTTGGACCACAGCCAACGACGCGCCGCGCGAAGAGCTCGAGAAGCTGATCAGTTTGGGGGTCAACGGTATTCTGTCGGATCTGCCCGACGTGATGAGCCGGCTTCTCGCCGACATGAAGAAGGCGCGGGGCTTCTGACTCTGTTCGTCGGCAGGCCTACGGCTCGGGGGATGCCTTGACGCCTGGTCTGATTGATATCATTAATGTGATTAGTGTGAGGCCGAGGAGGGCGCCGCTATGGCGACGAGGGTCGTGAGCGCGACCGTGGAAAAAGCGGTAGCCGACAAACTCGATCGGCTCGCTGCGGCAACCAACCGCAAGAAGAGCTACTATGTCAACACCGCGCTCAAGGAGTACCTCGAGGAGGTCGAGGACCACGATCTCGCGCTCAAGCGCAGGGGCGGCAGGACTATGACGCTCGCGCAGGCACGCAAGCAACTGGGAATCTAGTCAGAGTGTACGGGGTGTCCTTCGAGAGGCGGTGTCTACGGGATCTCGGGCGCCTGGACCCCCCCGTTGCCCGCAGAGCGATCGAGCTCATCGAGCAGGTCGTTGCCCGAGATCCCCATTCTGGAAAGGCTCTGACGGGGCCGTACGAGGGTCTTTGGAGTTATCGCCTCAGCGACTATCGCATTGTGTATGAGATCCGACAGCGACAATTGGTGATCGTGGTCATCCGCGCGAGACACCAGCGACAGGTCTACGACGGTCTGTAGCAGCCGCCTGCGCTGCCGGCGTCACCACCCTGCCGTCTCGAATCACGGCCACAGGCGGCTCGTGATCGCGGATCGCCTCCCAGACCGTCGGCGCGTCGAGTACCACGAGGTCCGCGCTGCCTCCTTTGGCGAGGCGATGATCCGGCAGGCCCATGATCGAGGCTGCGCGGGTCGTGATCATGTCGTAGAGCATCTCCAGATCGGCAAAGGTGGTCATCCACAGCAGGTGAGCCGCCAGGAATGCGACCTCGAGCATGTTGTTGCGTCCAAACGGGTAGTAGGCGTCGGCGACGTCGTCCTGTCCAAGCGCGACAGTCACGCCCAGGCCGAGCAGGTCGCGCACTCGCGCGTGGAGCGGACCCGTGTGGGGATCGCTCACCACGCCGATGCGGGCGCGCTCCAGCAGTGCGGCAACCTTGCGGAAGTACGGCTCCGGGTACAGCGCCATCGCGCGGCAGTGGTGAGCCGTCACCCGCCCCTCCCAGCCCTCGGCGATCGTCTTGACCGCCAGCATCTCGAGGGTTCGAAGGCCCGCGTCGCCTGCGTCGTCGATGAGCATCGACACGTGGCGATCGTGGCGGCGCGCGATGGCGAACATGCGGTCGATGTGCTCGCGGGAATCGGCTTCAGTGTACTCGATCCAGGGGATGCCGCCCACGACGTCCGCCCCCAGCTCCACGGCCTCCTTGACGTACCGCTCGGCTTCGGGGTCTCGAACCACTCCATCCTGCGGAAAGGCCACGACCTGCAGCTCTACCCGCCCTTTCATCTCCTCGCGCACGCGCAGCAGCGCCTTGACCCCTTCCAGGCGTGCCTTGCTGTCGGTGTCGGCGAACGCGCGGATGTGCGTGTTGCCGTAGCGCAGCGCCAGGGCCGCGGCGCGCCGCGCGTTCCCCACGATCCAGTCCTCGGCATAGCGCTCTTTGACCCGCGACGCGAGCTCGATCGCCGTCATGGCTGCTCCCATGGTGCCGCCGTGGTAGCAAGTGAGGGCGTCCTGGGCCGCCATCGGCAGCGTGTAGGCTTTGCAGAGGTGAAGATGCGGGTTCACGAACGACTCGGTGACCAGCCGTCCCGCGGCGTCGAGGACGGCCCTGGATCGGGCATCCAACCGCGGGCCGATCTCCGCTATCCGCCCGTCCTGAATCGCGATGTCGACCGCATCGGCGCCCGACGCCCGCGTGCGCGCGTTGCGGATCAGCAGATCAGCGTGCATGGCAGCCTCCGGCCTCCAGCCTATCCGGCTTCGGCAGCCGCGTCGACAGGGCAAGGCCGGCGCTGAACGTGCGTCGTCGCGGCTCTACGCCTTGAGGGCGTTCTTCTTCAACACCGCCTCGTTGAGCCGTATGCCGTGACCGGGCGTGGTCGGCGGGCTCATCGTGCCGTCCTCGTTGAGCTCGAGATCGCTCTCGAGCAGCCTCTCGGTCTTGCCCTCGGTGACGGTGTGCTCCACGATCATGCCGTTGGACACCGCGGCGACCAGGTGCACATGGAGCGCCGACGAGCCGTGGGGCGCCATCTGGATGCCGTGCGCGCTGGCAAGCGAAGCGACGTGCCGCCACTCAGTCACGCCGCCCATCAGCGTCGCGTCGGCCTGGATGATGTCCGTCCCGCCGCTGGCGATCAGGTCGCGGAAGCCGTAGCGCGTGTACTCGTTCTCGCCCGTGGCCAGCGGGATCGAGGTGCTCGCGCGCAGCTTGGCCAGCCCCTCGTAGTCGTCGGCATGGATCGGCTCTTCGAACCAGAACGGCTCGTACTTCTCGACGCGCCGGGCGAGGCGGATCGCGTCGACGACCGTGTAGGCGTTGTTCGCGTCGATCATGAGCCCGACGTCGGGCCCCACCGCCTCGCGGGCGACGCCGACGCGCTCGACGTCCTCGCTCATGGGGGCGCCGCCGATCTTCATCTTCACGCACCGCGCGCCCTTTTGCACTTTCGCGCGCAGCTCCTCGGCGAGGCCGTCGAGGCCCTTGCCCTCCACGTAGTAGCCGCCCGCCACGTAGGCCGGCACCCTGTCGGTGAACCCGCCGAGCAGCTTGTGCAGCGACACACCCGCCGTCTTGCCGATCGCGTCCCACACCGCGATGTCGATCGCCGACATGGCCCGCGTGGCCAGTCCCCGGCGGCCGTAGATCTTGGGCTGGTACATGCGGTCCCAGAGCCGCTCGACGTCCCACACGTCGAGCCCGACGGCAAAGCCGCCGAGGGCGCGCGCGGCCTCGAAGAGCGCCAGGTCGGGCCCCGGCTGGGCGTGGCTGAAGCCCACGCCTTCGACCCCTCCGCTGGTGCGCACCCTCACGACGATCTGCCCCTGGGCCGCGTAGGTGTACTTGCCGTTCCTGATCGCCTTGGTCCGCGTGAGCCGGCAGATGTCCGTCAGAACTTCCGTGACCTTCATTCTTGTACTCCTGGCCGTACCCGCGCGCGTACGGTGGGCTGACTCTATCCGTTGAGCGGGGCCGGATCAACCACGGGCAGCGGCAAAGACGCAGAGAGCGGGCGTTCCGCGCGGCAAGAAAGCACGGGGCCGGCCCCGCTCGCAGGCGCGGCGGACACTGTGTTGCGGATCAGGAGTTGAAGACGACCTGGTTGGAGTAGCCGCTCTCGAGGCCCGTCGAGTCGTACGCAGTGGCCACGAAGTAGTAGGTGCGGCCGGTCTCGAGCCCCGTGACGGTACAGGTCAGAACGTTGCCGGCGTCGACGGTCTGGTCGTAGACGCCGTCGGCGGTGCCGTAGTGCACCTTGTATCCGGCGACGTTGGTCCCGGTGCTGGCGTCCCACTCGAGCGTCACCTGCGTCAGGAGGGGGCTCGCGGTCACGGTGAACGACGCGGTCGCGCTGCCCGCCTGCGAGCCGTCGGCTGCGATGGCAGTCACGTCCATGCGGTAAAAGCCGGGCTCGAGGTTCGCGGGCACGGCAAAAGAGGAGCCGGTCGCCTTGAAGACGCTGTTCAGGTACCACGTGTAGACGACGTTGCCCGCGAAGCCGGCCACCGAGGCCGAGACCGTGAAGCCGGTGCCCTCGACCACCGTGGCCTGCTGTCCGGCGAGGCTGACGACGAGCGGCTCGTCGAGCTGCGGGTCGACGTTCACCTGCACGTTGGCCGTGACCGGGTTCACCTGGTCAAAGGTGAAGGTTCCGGCGGTCGTCTTGTTCTTCAGGATGCGCACGATCTCGATCGCCCCGGCCACCAGGACGCCGCCGTCGAGCACCTGCAGCGACAGGGTGTGATAGCCGGTGGGGATGTCGGTGGTGGTGGAGGTGGCGGTGCCCGTCCCGAGCGTGAACGCGAGGTTCCTGGCCGCTCCGGAGGCGGGAGTCAGCTGCGCCGTGACCGCGGGGCTCGCGACGTCCGCTGCCGGCCAGTTGACCGTGATGGCGAGCGTGCCGTAGCCGTTGAGCGGCTTGACCTTGACGCTGATCGTGGCCGGCGTAGCGGCCGCGAGCGTCACCTGGCCGGTCCCCATGCCGATCACCGTCGCTTCGGCGTTCAGCGCCTCCACCGTGATGTTCCAAAGCCCGACCTTCAGCTCCTCGATGTCGATCGAGCCGCCGGTGGTCGTGCGGGAAAAGCTCTCCGCGTCGGGCCCCTGGCCGGTGACCACGTACGAAGCCGCGGTCATGTCGACGTCAGGAACGAGCGTGCGGGAGAACTCGTCGGCAAAGACGATGCGCAGGCCCTTGGCCGGACCGGACGGCTCGGGGTCCGATTCCCCCGCGAGCCAGTCCATGGCTATCGGGATGCACGAAGTCGAGGCGAGCGCGGCCAGGATGAGCAGCAGCAAGCGGCAAGCGCGGGCGCAGCAGCGAATCAGCTGGTTCATGACGGCACCTCCGTCTCGCTGGTTTGACCGCTCGACCGAGGCACCTGAACCGGATGCCAGGCACGAGTCGGCAGCCGTGCAGCCGTTCCGGGTTGCCCCGGGGCAGGCCACGTGCTTTGCGCCCCCGCCTTTCGGCGGGTTTGCCTTTTTCGACTACCGAGGAGCTAGCAACCACCATGCCAAGAAGGCGTGGGGACATAATTCATTTACCCAGAGGGAATTGATCGACAGAACCAGAATTTCTGGAAGAAGGAAGGCGTCACGATTACGGCAGCAATTATGGCTGCCTGTTACGATCCTGTGACCGTCGGGTGTACAGGGCGGCGGCAGGGAGCCACGGCGGTTGGCAACCACCTCCCGCTGCGATAGGATGCGGCGGCCCGGCGGGTGCCGGCGCTGCGCGTGGGCGCACCGCCCGCCCCGCGGCGGGATCGCAGCCCTCGGAGGTGCCCTTGGCCAAGGTTGTCGTGGATCCGATGCGGCCCGTGTATCCGACCCCGGCCGCGCTCATCACCTGCGTGGCGGCAGACGGCAGGCCGAACATCATCACGCTCGGCGAGGTGTTCAACGTGAGCCTCCGCAGCCCGCCGATCGTGGGACTTGCGATCCGCAAGGCCACCTACTCGCACGGCCTGATCGCGGGCAGCGGAGAGTTCGTCGTGAACCTGCCCACGACCGCGATCCTGCGCGAGACCGACCTGTGCGGCAGCCGCACGGGACGGGAGACCGACAAGTTCGCCGAGAGCGGCCTCACGGCGATCGCGGCGGACAAGGTGAAGCCGCCGTTGATCGAGGAGTGCCCTCTGAACATCGAGTGCCGCCTGCTCAGCGTGCAGGAGGTGGGCGACCACGACCTGTTTCTCGGCGAGGTGCTCGCCGTGCACGCCGACGAGTCGGTGCTCGACGCCGACGGCAGGGTGTCGCCGGACCGGCTCAAGACCTTCGTTTTCATGTACAATTACGGCCACCGCGGTGAATACTGGAGCCTGGGCTCGAAGATCGGCGACGTCTGGTTCACGCGCCGCGAGCGGGGGTGAGCGCTGCGGCGCGGAAATCGAATGACGGGAGGAATCGAATGACTGCTTATCTCAACGGCCGCTACCTGCCAAAGGATGAGGTCGGCATCTCGCCCGACGACCGAGGGTTCCTGTTCGCCGACGGAGTCTACGAGGTGATCAGGACCTACGGGCGGCGCCCCTTCAGGCTGGAGGCTCACCTCAATCGCCTCGCCCGCAGCCTCAGGGAGCTGCGGATCGCCTTCGAGAAGCCCGAGTCTCTGGCCGCGGTTTGTGAACAGCTGCTGGCCCGCAACTCCGTCCCCACCGACGAGGCAAGCATCTACATCCAGATCACCCGCGGCTCGGCTCCCCGCTTCCACGGGTTCCCGAAGCCGGGAACGCCCCCGACGGTGTACGCCTGCGTGCAGCCGCTTCCGTCCTCTTCCAAGTCTCAGCAGAACGGCATCAAGGCGATCCTCGTGAGCGACAACCGCTGGGGCAGGTGCGACATCAAGTCTGTCGCCCTGTTGCCGAACGTGCTGGCGTTCCAGCGCGCGCTCGACGAAGGGGCGGAGGAGGCGGTGTTCGTCCGCGACGGCCTCGTGACCGAAGGCTCCCACAGCAACGCCTTCGCGGTCGTCGACGGCGTGGTGCTCACGGCGCCGCTGGCGGGGCACGTGCTGCCGGGCATCACGCGCGAGGTCGTTCTGGAGGTCTGCCGCAGCGAGGGCGTCCGCGTAGAGGAGAGACCGATTCCCGAGGCGATGTTCCTCGCGGCCGAAGAGGCGTTCGTCACCGGCACCGGCGCGGAGATCATGCCGATCGTGCGCCTGGGCGAGCGGCAGGTCGGAGACGGCCGGCCGGGACCCGTGACCCGGCAGCTGCAGCGCGCCTTTGCCGCCCTCGTCGCCTCGCTCGAGAGGAACAAGAGATGAGCGAGGCCGGCCGCGAGGTTCTCCTGGGGGCGCTGCGCGGCGGCCCGGCGCGGGTACGCGCCGCGATCGAGCCACTGGCGGCCGGGGTGCTCGACTTCAGGCCCTTCGCCGACGCCTGGACCATCCGCGAGAACATCGTGCACCTCTGCGACGCGGAAGTGCACGCCTACGACCGCCACCGCAAGGCGATCGCCGAGCCGGGCGCCCGCGTGGAGGTGTGGGACGAGATCAGGTGGCACCGGAGCCTCGACTACGCGGCGGTCGATGTCGCCGCCGCCCTGGCGCTGCTGGAGTCGCTGCGCTCCTCCACGGCCGCGCTGCTCGGCCGCATCGCGGCGGCGGACTGGAGCGGCTTTCGCGTCGTGCACCCTCAGCACGGGCCGATGAGCCTCGAGCAGCTGGTCGGCTTCTTCGTCGAGCATGACGATTTCCACCTCGATCTGATCGGGCGCAACAGGCGCCTGTGGAAAGAGACACACGGGTAGGATCCGGCGGCCGCGCCGGCGGCGCGCGCTTCGTTGACGGCGCGCAGCTTTTCTGTTACCCCTGACCGGGGCGGAGGCGGACCATGGCGATCCTGGTGACCGGCGGAGCCGGCTACATCGGCAGCCACTGCGTAAAGGCGCTGCGCGTAGCGGGACGCGACGTCATCGTCTACGACAACCTGAGCACAGGGCACAGGCAGTCGCTGCAGGGCGCGCCGCTGGTCAAGGCGGACCTGCGTGACACGCGGCGCCTGGAAGCCACGATGAGGCGGCACAAGGTGACGTGGGTCATCCACTTCGCGGCCAACAGCCTCGTCGGCGAATCGATGAAGGACCCGCAGAAGTACTACGAGAACAACGTGGCCGGCACCCTCTCGCTGCTGGCTGCGATGCGCGCCGCGCGGGTCAACGAGATCGTCTTCTCCTCTTCGGCCGCCACCTACGGCGAGCCGGAGCAGATCCCCATCACCGAAGACTCAGCGCAGCGGCCGACCAACGTCTACGGCCGCACCAAGCTGCTGATGGAGCAGATCCTGCGCGACTTCGAAGCGGCCTACGGCCTGCGCTGGATGGCGCTGCGCTACTTCAACGTGGCCGGCGCCGACGAGTCCGGCGAGATCGGCGAGGACCACAGGCCGGAAACGCACCTGATCCCCATCGTGTTCCAGGTGCTGCTCGGCCAGCGCGACCACCTCGACCTCTACGGCACCGACTACCCGACGCGCGACGGCACGTGCATTCGCGACTACATTCACGTGACGGACCTGATCGACGCCCATCTGCTCGCGCTCAAGCGCCTGGAGGCCGGAGGCGCGTCGCGGGCCTACAACCTCGGCAACGGGCAGGGCTTCTCCAACCGGGAGATCATCCAGGCCGTCGAGCGTGTGACGGGGAAAAAGGTCAAGGTCACGGAGACGGGCCGGCGCGCGGGCGACCCGGCGGTCCTGGTCGCCAGCTCGGAGCGCGCCACGGCCGAGCTCGGCTGGCAGCCGCAGCACGCCCAGCTCGACGAGATCGTGGCCAGCGCCTGGCGCTGGCACTCGACCCACCCCAAGGGCTACGGCTGATCCTTGCCCCCTTCGGCGAGCAACTGTTCGACGATGCCGCAAGCGTCCCTCACGAAAGCCTCGCACTTGAGCCGGAACAGGTTCCGCTCCCTGGCCTGCCGCTGGCCCTCGGGCGTCTTGAGATCCACGCCGAGGAGCTCGCGGCAACCGGTGGCGCCGTGGAGCGCCTCGAAGCGCCGCAGCACCTGTCGAGTCTTCTCGTAGACCAGGTCCTTGGTGGCGCCGGGGTTGGCGGGATCCGCCCAGCGGCAGCCGATCGCCATCACCGCGCCCGTGACCGCGCCGCAGGTCAGCTGCTGCCGGCCGATGCCCCCGCCGAAGCCGGCTGCCATGAGCCTGGCCGCCCGCTCATCGATGCCGAGCCGCTCGGCAAAGGCGCACACCACCGACTGCGCGCAGTTGGAGCCCGTGGTGAAGCGGGCTAGGGCCTTTTCGACGCTGTCCATGATCTCTCCCGCTGCCCACAGTAGCGCGAAGCGGGCGCCGAGGCAACGAGCCGCCAGCGCAGCCCCGGTTGCCTCCGGCGCGCCCCGCGGCCCATAATGAGCCATGATCGAATCGCGACGCGCTCCCTCTGGCGGCGGCATCCACGACGTGGTCGTCGTGGGCGGCGGCACGGCAGGGTGGGCCGCGGCTCTCGCCGCGGCCCGCTCAGGCGCTTCGGTGCTCGTGGTCGACCGCAAGGGGTATCTCGGCGGCGCGCTCGGCAGTGGCCTTCCGATCCACGGCTTCTGCAACGCCCGCCACGAGCAGGTGGTGGCCGGAATCGCGGCGGAGCTGGTCGAACGGCTGGACTCCGCGGGCGGCGCCTGCGGGCTCGTGCACACGGATCTGTGGTTCGCGAAGTACGTGGTCACCAATCCCGCGATCGTCAAGGCCGTGATCCTCCAGATGCTCGACGAGGCGGGCGTGCAGATGCTGCTGTATGCCCAGATGGTCGAGGTCGTGCGCGAGGGCTCCCGTGTCGCGGGCATCGTCGTGGCGACAAAGAGCGGGCGCGAGCTGATCGCCGGCCGTACGTTCGTCGACGGAAGCGGCGACGCGACCCTGTGCCTGGAGGCGGGGGCGCCGATGCTCGCTCTCGAGGCGCTGCAGCCGCCGTCGCTTGTCTTCCGCATCGAGAACGTGGATCTCCCCGCGCTCCGGCGCCACCTGGCCGAGCATCCCGAAGCCTACATGAGCGGCCGCATGCTGCCGGGCAGGAGCATGAGCCGCGAGTTCCTCGAGACGACGCGCTTTTTCTTCGTCTTTCCCGAGCTGGTCAAGGAGGTGCCGTTCCACGGCAGCTATAGCCCCTACATCAACCGCTTCATGTTCACCTCCACGCCCGATGACCGCGGCGTCGTCGTCAACATGCTGCGGGCGCATGGCGTGGACGGAACGCGTTCGGAGAGCCTCAGCCGCGCGACGGTGGACCTCTACCGCAGCCTGGTGCCGCTGGTGGAGTTCTTCCGCGAGCGGATCCCCGGGTTCTCGCGCTGCTCGCTGTGCGACAGCGAGCCGGAGATCCAGCTGCGCGAGACGCGGCGGATCGGCGGCGACGCCATCCTCACCGCGGACGACGTGATCGAGGGCAGGTTCTTCGAGGACACGATCGCGGTCGGCGGGTACTTCATCGACATCCACAGCTCGACCGACTCGGCCGGCATCTGGAAGCTCCTGGAAAAACCGTACGGCATACCGTACCGCGCGCTGCTGCCGCGGGGCCTCGAAAACGTGATCGTAGCGGGCCGCTGCATCTCCGGCGAGCGGGAGGCGGCTGCCTCCTACCGCGTGATGGCCACCTGCATGGCCACAGGCCAGGCTGCGGGCGAGGCCGCAGCCATGGCCGCGGCGACGACAGACGCAGGGCTGCGCGCGGTCGACCCGCACGAGCTGCGCACGCGGCTGCACGCCCACGGCGCGATCGTGGACATGAAAGGGGACCGCAAGTGAAAGCCAAAGCTCACGTGGCGCGGACCGACGGGTTCGTGGCGGCGATGCTGGCCGACGTGCCCATGCCGCGGATGGCGCTGCTGCGGCAGAGGTTCGACGACTCGGCCGTCGGCGACGTGCAGGTCGAGCTGCGAGCGCGCCTGGCCGCCTCGGGAGTGCTGGCGCGGGTGAAGCCCGGCATGACGGTGGCGATCACCGGCGGCAGCCGCGGCATCGCCGACTACGCGCTGCTCGTGCGGACCGTGGCCGCCGCGCTCAGGAGCTGCGGCGCGAAACCCTTTGTGATCCCAGCCATGGGCAGCCATGGGGGCGCCACCGCCCAAGGACAGCGCAGGGTGCTCGCCTCCTACGGCATCACAGAAGCGGCGGTCGGCTGCCCGATCGTGTCGTCGATGGAGACCGTGCGGGTAGGTGCCACCCGGGGTGGCCTGCCGGTCTACGTCGACGCGCACGCCTGGGCCGCCGACGGCATCGTACTGCTGAACCGCATCAAGCCGCACACGGGCTTCCGGGGCAGGTACGAGAGCGGCCTCATCAAGATGATCGCGATCGGGCTCGGCAAGCAGAAGGGCGCCGACACGGTGCACAGCCTCGGCTTCGAGCGCATCGCAGCCACGATCGTGAGCGTGGGCCGCGTGGTGCTGCGCTCGGGCAAGGTGCTGTTCGGCGTGGGGACCGTGGAGAACGCCTACGACCGCGTCTGCCGCGTGGCCGTGATCCCGGCCGAGCGCATGCTGGACGAGGAGCCGCCGCTGCTCGAGGAAGCCAAGCGGAGGCTGCCCTCGCTGCCGGTCGACGAGACCGACGTGCTGATCGTCGACGAGATCGGCAAGGACGTGAGCGGAGGCGGCATGGACCAGAACGTCGTCGGCCGTTTCGTGACTCCGGGAATGAAGGGCGGCTTCCGGTCGCAGCAGCTCGTGGTGCTCGATGTCACCGACGCCTCCGAGGGCAATGCCGTCGGCATCGGTCGCGCGGACCTGGCCACGCAGCGCGCCTTTGACAAGGCAGACTTCGAGCAGATGTACCCGAACGCCCTCACCTCCCACGTGCTGGAGCCGAGCCGCCTCCCGGTGATCCTCGCCAACGACCGCCTCGCGATCGCGGCGGCGATCAGGACGTGCGTCGGCGTCGCGCCGCAGGACGTGAGGGTCGTGCGCATCCGCAACTCGCTGGACATCGAGAAGGTGCGCGTGACCGCTAACCTCGTCGAGACGGCGCTGCGCAGCGGCAGGTGCGAGGTGCTGCGCGGGCCCGCACCGATGCGCTTCGACCGCGACGGCAACCTCAAGTAAGGCCGGCACCGGAGCAGAGCCGCGGCCGTGACCTTCTTATTGACATATCAGGGCAATACCTTACAATCGAGCCAAAACGCGCGGCAAGGACGGGCACCAGGTTGGAAACGAAAAAGCTCAGTGTCGAGGTTCCGGTCAAGATCGACTGCGACGTGCTGGTGGTCGGCGGCGGTCCCGCGGGGATCGCGGCCGCGATCGCAGCCAGCCGCCATGGAGCGAAGACCGCGCTGCTCGAGCAGTACGGCTGCCTCGGAGGCATGGCCACGGTGGGCCTGGTGGGCCCCTTTATGACCTCCTACGACACCGAGGGCAAGGAGCAGATCGTCAAGGGCGTCTTCATGGAGCTGGTGCGTCGGATGGTCGACGAGGGGGGCGCCATCGACCCGGCCGAAGTCCCGCCCGGCACCGACTACGTCTCATTCATCCACGACGCGCACCAGAACGCGACGCCGTTCGACCCCGAGGTGATGAAGCACTCGGCCATGGAGCTGGTGCTCGAGGCCGGCGTGTACGTGCACCTGCACGCGCGCCTGGTCAAGGTGCTCACCAGGGGCAGGCAAATCGAGTCGGTGCTGTACTCGGAAAAGGGAGGGCTGGCTCTGGCCAAAGCCAAGATGGTGGTCGACGCCACGGGCGACGGCGACGTGGCGGCCATGGCCGGCAACCCCTTCGAGAAGGGGCGCAAGGGCGACGGCAAGCTGCAGCCGGCCTCGCTGTTCCTGCGCATCGGCGGCGTCGACGACGCCAGGGTGGCGGCCTGGGCCAGGGAGAACATGAAGAAGAGCGACCGCCTCTTCGAGTCTCTGGTCGCGAAGGCCAAGAAAGACGGCAAGTTCCCGAAGAACTGCCCGCGCGAGTCGGTGGGCCTCTACCGCCAGCCGCGGGCGGGCGAGTGGCGGGTCAACACCTCGCGCATCCTCGACGTCGACGGCTCGGACCCGGAAAGCCTCACGCGGGCCGAGATCGAGGGACACCGCCAGGCCCGCGACCTGATGCGTTTCTTCAACGAGTACTGCCCGGGCCTCGAGAAGGCCTACCTCATCGACACCGGCGCCCAGGTCGGCATCCGCGAGACGCGCAGGGTGCAGGGCCTGTACATGCTCACCAAGGACGACGTGGAGAACGCCCGCCGCTTTGACGACGCGATCGCGCGCTACTCGTTCTACATGGACATCCACAATCCCGCGGGCGAGGGGCAGGAGACCCACGAGCGGCTCTACATCAAGGGCGGCCGCTTTTTCGACATCCCCTATCGCTGCCTGGTCCCCAACCGGATCACGAACCTGCTGGTGAGCGGCCGCTGCATCTCGGCCGACCACCAGGCCAATGGCGCGATCCGCGTGATGCCGGCCTGCTTCGCCACGGGCCAGGCTGCGGGCACCGCTGCCGCGATGGCCGTGCGCGACGGGGTCGCGCCCGCCGACGTCGACGTCGCGGCGCTGCGCAAGGCGCTGAGCGTCGACGGCGCCGTCGTTTAGAGGAGAGGCTGATTGGCGGCCCGTGGGGCCGCTGCAAATACGGACACAGGAGGAAGCAGTATGAAGGTTACACGCATCCCGTTCGCGCTGCTCGCGGCGATCGCGCTCGTGAGCGCGACGCAGGTCTTTGCAGCGGGCGGCGCCGAAGGCGCCGCGCCCGCCAAGAAGGCCGAGCCGGCGGTGCTCGAGATCATCAGCCACCGCGTCCACAAGACCGTGGCCACGACCGGCGACGGCGGCGACATCGTGGCGGACCTGGTCAAGAAGGGCGGGCTCGTTAAGGGCGCCAACTGGAACACCCTGGAGATCGGGCCCCTGCACGACCGCCTCTTCCGTGAGGCCTCTCTGCCCCAGACCGACGTGGCGGTCGCCTACCTGCTGAACACCTACGCTCTCCCGCGCGTCGCCAACCTGCTGGAGCCGCTGGACGAGTACCTGAAAAAGGCGCCGATCGAGGGCTTCAAGGAGAACTTCGGCCCCGGCATGCTCGGCACCCTCACGTTCGGCGGCAAGCTCTACGGCATCCCGATGCGGGCGGCTACTCACGCCCTCGGATACAGCGCCGACATCTTCAAGGAGCGGGGAGTCGCCGGGCCTCCCAAGACCCCCGAGGAGTTCTACGAGATCGCCAAGAAGTGCACCTTCAAGAGGAAGGACGGGACCCAGGTCTACGGCTACGTCCAGCAGTCGCACTACTACTACACCGGCGTGGCGGGCCTGGCGCGGATGTGGGACGGCGACTTCATCACCACCGACTTCAAGGTGGTCTGCAACCAGAAGCCGATGGTCAACGCGATGGAGCTGCTGGCCAAGTCGTACAAAGAAGGCATCATTCCGCAGAACGTGCCGTCGATCCAGCACGCCGAGAAGCAGCGCATGATCGAGCAGGGTATCATAGCCATGACCTTCGACGCAGCCGGCAAGATCTGGAGCTATCGCAAGACGGCGATCCTGCCGAACCTCGAGGTGGCGCTCGGTCCGATGACCGCCGAGGTCCGGGCCAAGTACGGCGACTATCCGCCGATGAACACCGAGTTCTGGTCGTTCGTCATCCCCAAGAACTCCAAGTTCAAGGAGCAGGGCTGGGAGCTGATCCGCGAGCTCTCGAGCGCTGACGGCTCGCTGCGCATGGCTCAGAACGGCAACGGCCCCGTGCGCGAGTCGGTGTTCAAGGATCCCAAGTACGGCGAAAAGGTCCCCTACGCGGATATCGCCATGAAGACCTCCCGCAACGCCCGGGTGCCGATCCCGGCCTTCGAAAAGGCGCCGCAGGCGATGGAGCTCATCGACAGCTACATCCAGAAGGGGATGTTCGGAGAGATGAGCGCCCAGGCGGCCATGGACGAGCTGGCCAAGAAGCTCAAGGAGCTGAGCACGGACCTCAAGTAGAGTCAGACGCAGACCGCAAGCCCCACCCCGGAGCCGGGGTGGGGCCTCTTCCCCCGTCAGGACGACGGGCCGAGGTGAGCCGGTGACCTCCAAACGCTTTCTCTCCCACGTGTTCCCGGTGCTGATGCTGATCCCGGCCCTGCTGCCGCTGGTGCTCTTCATCCTGGTGCCCGCCATCCGCACCATCCAGATGAGCTTCAATCGGGTGACCTTTGGGCTGCCCGACGAGTTCGTGGGAATCAGGAACTACGTCGACACCTTCAAGGACGAGATCTTCAAGACCGCCTTCTGGAACACCATCATGTTCTCGTTCGCCGTCGTGGCGGGCGAGATCCTCGTGGGGCTGGCCGCGGCGGTGCTCATGAGCACCGGCTTCAAGTTCCAGAAGGCGATCATCTCGCTGATCATGGTGCCCTACGCGGTGAGCGAAGTCGTGGCCGCGATCATCTGGAAGTACATGCTCGAGCCCGACGTGGGCGTGATCAACTACCTGATCCACTCTCTCGGCGGGCTGCCCCAGATCCAGTGGGCCTCGAGGCCTGCCCAGGCCTGGGTCGTGATCATCCTGATGCGGGTGTGGATCAACTTCCCCTTCAGCTTCCTGATCATCTACTCGTCGATCATCGGAATCGCCCAGGAGCTCTACGAGAGCGTGTACATCGACGGCGCAAGCAACTGGCAGGCCTTCCGCGCGATCACCCTTCCGCTAGCCGGTCCGTCGATCATGGTGGCGACGATCTTCGCCTTCGTGTTCGCGTTCCGCAACTTCGCCACGGTCTGGATCATGACGCGGGGCGGACCGATGAACCGCACCGAGCTGCTGTCGACGCTGCTGTACAAGCAGGGATTCTCGTTCTGGGAGTTCGGGATGGCTTCGGCCATTGCGGTCGTCATGACGGTGTTCACCTTCGTGATCGCCTCCTACTATCTGCGCGACATGTACAAGCAGATGTTCCTCAAGAGGCAGTAGCCATGTTCCAGAAGACGGCTTTCTTCCAGGTGCTGCGCAGGGTCGGGCTCGTCGTGCTGCTGCTATGGGCCTGCTTTCCCGTCTTCCTGCTGTTCCTGTCGACCTTCAAGGCGCCCAAGGAGATCTTCAAGTTCCCGCCGGCCCTGATCTTCAAGCCGACCCTCGTGAACTTTGCCGACATGGCCCGCGACTGGCCGATCTTCTTCAAGGCCCTCGCCAACAGCGCCGTCGTGGCCCTGGGCGCGTCGGTGCTCACGGTGCTGCTGTCGACGCCGGCCGGCTACGCGCTGTCGCGCTACCGTAACCGCGTCCTCGAAGGCTCGGCCTTCTTCATGCTGGCCGTGCGCATGTACCCGCCGATCGTGCTCACGATCCCGCTGTTCCCCGCGCTGTCGGCCGTCGGCCTCATCGACACCTACTGGGTGCTGATCCTGATCTACTGCGCCTTCTACGTGAGCCTCTCGTCGTGGCTGATGAAGACCTACATGGACGAGGTGCCCGTCGAGCTCGAGGAGGCGGCGGTCATCGACGGGGCAAGCGTCTTTCAGCGCGCCCTCCACGTCGTGATCCCGCTCTCGATCCATGGGATCGTGGCCACGGCGATCTTTGTCACGATCTTCGCCTGGAAAGAGTACACGCTGGCCTACATCTTTACGGGAACCAAGACGCGCACCGCGCCCCTGGTGCTCTACGAGATGCTCAGCCCGGTCACCGGCGTGAGCTGGGGACCGCTCTTTGCCGCCTCCACCACCCAGCTGCTGCCGATCCTGGTCTTTATCTGGATGATCCAGAGCTACCTCGTCAAAGGGCTCAAGACCGGGGCGGTCAAGGGATGAGCTGCGCCTCGGAAATACTCATGGCCCACCCCGGCTTGAGCCGCTTCGAGCCCATGAAGCGGATCATCTTTTTCGACGACTTCGACAACGGCATCAACGGCTGGACCGAGCTGATCGGCAACTACGAGGGCAGCCTCGACACGGTGCTGCCTCCCTACCGCGACCACAGGCCGCCGCAGCTTTCCAACCTCTCGATGTGGGACACGGGCAGCGTCGGCTCGATGGACGGCACCTACGCCCTCAAGATCGCGACGCGGGCGCGCAGGGGCCACCAGGCCGTGGCGCTCAAGCGGATCACCTTCCGCAGGGCGGGACCGATCAGGCTCGAAGCCTTCTTCACCTTCAAGCCCGAGGCAACGGAGCTGCTGCTCTCGGACCAGGACGTGCGCTCGGTCGGCCTGCTCTACGACCTGCAGAACGATCGCGAGCGGGTGATGCCCCACCTGCGCTACCTCAACTCGCTCGACGGCAGCCTCGAGCAGAAGTGGCAGTACAAGCGGGAGACCACACCGTTCCGCAGGATCGGCGGCAGCGGCAAGACGGTGTCGCACTACCACCTCGCTCCGGAGGGCTGGCTCGACGTGCCCGGCGGCGGCCAGCGCCTGTGCTACAACGAGATCGCCACCAAGCACAACTGGCACTACCTGCGCCTGGACTTCGACCTCGCGGCGATGAAGTTCCTCACGTTCCAGTGCAACGACAGGAGCTTCGACGTCTCGGGCCTAGAGTGCATCCGCATCCCCGCAATGCCCAACCTCTGGTGCATGCTCAACATCGCGTTCTTCGCCGAGGCGGATGCGGACAAGCGGGTCTTCTTCTATCTGGACTCGGTACTGCTTTCGGGGGATTTCTAGACGGCCCGCCAGGCCGGCGGCGGGCGCGAAAGGCGTGTGTGATGGTCAGGCGAAGCACCAACGCGGTCATCGAGCGCAACGTCGTGTGGAACGGCGGCTTCCAGACGGAGCCCTACGAAGCGGGCTGGGCCTCGGAGGCGGTCTTCTTCGTGCGGTCGCTCGAGGGCGGAGCCGACGGGGCGGTCGCGCGGGTCCAGATCACCCCAGACGGCATGCACTGGTGCGACGAAGGCACCACGCTCGCGCTGCCGGCAGCGGGGGAGACCACCTTCTGCAAGGTCACCAACTTCGGCAACTGGCTGCGTCTCGCAGGTTCCACCGAGAAGCCGATCACGGTCCTGGTCACGCTCTCGCTCAAGGAGTAGAGCCGGCCGGGGCGTCCGGTCAGGGCGTCATGCCATGGTCGCCATCATCTTTTCGGTGACCTCGTAGACCAGCTTCCTGCCGTTGAACAGACGCTCGATCTCGGTCACCGCATACTGGCCCTGCCTTTTGGTGGCCCCGATGCCCGCGATGTGCGGAGTCAGCAGCACGTTCTCCATCCTCCGCAGGGGGCTGTCGGGGGCCGGCGGTTCGGGGTCGGTCACGTCGATGCAGGCAAAGGCCTCCTTGTTCTTGGCCAGGAAGGCGACCATCGCCTGCTCGTCGATCACCGAGCCGCGGGAGGTGTTGATGATGAGGACGTCCTCGCGCATCAGGGCGAACTTCTTCTCGTCGAGCATGTGATAGGTGGCGGGAATCGAAGGAGCATGCGACGAGATGATGTCGCTTCGCTTGCAGAGCTGGTCGAGCGTCACCTTCTTGACGCCGAGCGCGGTCGCCTTTGCCGCCGACAGCGTCGGGTCGTAGAGAAGAACCTGCACGGGAAACTGCCTGAGGAGCTCGATCACCCTGCGGCCGACGAAACCGGCGCCTATGATGCCGATCGTGCGATCGTAGAGGCCCCTGAAGCACAGCTTGTCGGCCTGGGTGGCCCACTCGCCTGCGGCAGCGGCCCGGGCGAAGCGCTTGGTGCGGATCGAGTACAGCAGCATCATTCCCAGCGTGAAGTCGGCCACGCTGAGGGCGATCGAAGGAGCCGCCGTGGTCACCTTGATCTTCCGCTTCCAGACCTCGTCGCTGACCACCGGCTTGACCGACCCGGCCGCATGGGCGATCAGCCGGAGGCCGGGCGCCCGGTCCAGGATCTCCTTTTCCAGCCGCGGCGTGCCCCAGCATGTGATCGCGGCGTCCGCTCCCTCGATGAGAGCCTTGCACGACTCCGGGTCCAGGCGGGCGAGCCGCTCCGTCCTGACCGCGGCGATCTTTCTCAGCCGCGCCATGTCTTTCGCATCCATGACGCGCTCGCTGATCATCTCGTTCAAGAGAAGGGCGACTGTCTTCTTCTTCATTCCTGGGCTCCTTTCGCCGCTGACTGGGCGAGAGCATATCTGTTCCCGACAGGGAACGCTACCCGCACGCGCAGGGTGGCAGGAGTTTGGCAGCCGGGAACGTGAACTGAACGACAGGCAAGACCGTTGGGATCCACTTTCCGATCGCTTCCCTACTGCGTGCATGCGCGAGAAAGAACAGCAATCGGCCACGCCCTTGCCGCTTGCGAGAATTGTCAGAATCCAGACAAAGAGCACCTGCGCGGACATACACACTTGACACTACACGTGTACATGCTTATATACACTTTGTGTAGAGAGGTCCTGCGTGGACACGGTGAATGCTCTGCAGATCCGCAACCACCTCGGGGAGATCCTGGAGCGGCTCGAGAAGACCGGAGAACCGATTCAGATCAGCAAGGGCCGTCGCGTCCGGGCCGTGCTGGTGACCCCCACGGATTTCCAGCGGCGTTTTCTCGACAAACAGACCGAAGAGCACCGGCAGGCGCTCATCGCGAAGATCCGCGCTTCCCGGGCGCCCTCGCAGTCTGAGAGCCGCAGCACGGACATCCTGCGCGAGCTTCGGGGCTATCGACAGTGAGGTACGTCATCGACGCGTCGGTCGCGCTCCGCTGGTACCTGGCCGACGAGGCTCACGCCAACGCGGACCTGGTGCTCGAGCGGCTGCTTCAGGAGCCGGAGATGTTCGCGGTTCCGGAGCTGTTCTTCTTCGAGGTGCTCGCGGTCCTATCTCGAACCCATCCCCGCTGCGCCGAGGTCTACAGGGAGACCTTCCTGCCCGCGACCGAAGCCGGCATGCTCCGCTACCCGATGACCGAAACGCTTGCCCGGCGCACAGAGCCGTTCGTGGCCTCAGGTCTCACGGGCTACGACGCCGTCTACGCGGGACTCGCCCGCGAGCTCGACGGCTCGTGGCTGACATTCGACAGCAGAGCGCACCAGGCGATCGCGTATCAGAACGTTTCCTGCGATCTGAACACGCACCTTCCGCCGGACTGGTGAGCCTACCAAGAAAACGTCGCGGTTTCGTCTCCACGGGTGCGCCCAGCGCATGGCAACTCAGTCCCACACGCCCGCGTCGACCAGGCCTCCCAGCGCCGTGATCCGGCGCCGCAGCCCGGCCGGATCCACGTCCCGCGGCCTGCCCGTCCTCCGCGCCGCCATGGCCGCCGCCACGCCTGCAGCCTGACCCGTAGCCATCGCGGTGCCCATGACGCGCGCGGAGCCGTGGGCCTCGTGCGTGGCGGAGATCGGCCTGCCCGCGACGAGCAGGTTCTCGACGCCGACAGGCAGCAGGCAGCGGTAAGGGATCTGGTAGGCCCCGACCTTGCGCCGCACCTGGCCGTGAGTGCCCGCCGGGGAGTGGATGTCGATGACGTGGCCTCCGAGGGCGATCGCGTCGTCGAAGCGCCGGCCCTCGCGGATGTCGTTTTCGGTGAGGATGTAGTCTCCCCTGATCCGCCGCGTCTCGCGGATGCCGATCTGCGGCCCGCTGTCGATCAGGTAGCAGTCGCGGAACTCCGGAAAATGAGCACGAAGGAAGGCTGCGAACTTCTGCACGTGATCGCGCGCCGTGATCTCGTTGCTCGTGAGTGTCGCCGTGTCCGTGGCGTTGCCCCACAGGCGCACCATGTTGACCATCACCTCGCCCGGGCGGATCGTGCTGCCCCAGAAGGTCCAGGGCCCGCCGAAGACCGGAAGCTCTCCCGCGGCGACCAGCTCCTCGGCCTTGCGGCGCACAGCCGGCGGGATGTAGGGCCGGGTGATGTCGCCGAGCGCAGCCGTGTCGACGCCGCCGAGGCGGAACATCAGGCTCATTGGCTGCAGCGCGCCGTCGCCGGGCCGCCCCACCTCGCAAGGGGCGCCGGCCATGGCGGCGATGTCGGCGTCGCCGGTGGCGTCGACCACGACGCGGGCGGCCAGCGCCGCACGGCCCGATTTGCGCTCGACGATCACCGCGGCGATTCCAGCGCCATCGCGCGGAGCGGCGGCTGCGAACGTGTGGTAGTGCAGGCGCACTCCCGCTTCCACCGCCATCTGGTCGGCGACCCACTTGAGCGTTTCGAAGTCGAAGGGCACATCCCCGCGATTGCGGCCCTTGGACGCCCCCGCGGTTGCCGGCCCGTCGCCGTCTTCCACACCCGTGTAGTCAAAGGTGTCGAGCAGCGCTCCGCCGCAGCGGACCAGCCGCTGGACCAGCTCCCACGGGATGCCGCCGATGATGCGGCCGCCGCCGTAGCGGTGGCGGGCGCCGGCAAACGGCCCGACCATGCCTGCCGTGGCCATGCCGCCGAGAAAGCCGTAGCGCTCGATCAGCGCCGTCGAGGCGCCCTCGCGCGCGGCCGCGATGGCCGCCACCAGGCCCGCGGGCCCGCCGCCGACCACGAGGACATCGGTCTCCTCGATCACCGGAACGCGTCGTTCGGGCTCGTTGACGTGCCTCATGCGTCGGCTCCTATCCTGACTTCGCGATGCTCCCTGAGGGAGCGCTCGATGGCGTCCACCACCTCCACCGCGACCAGCGCCTCCTCGGGCCCCACGATCGGCCGAATGCCGGAGACGACGCACTGCACGAAGTGGCTGAGCTCCTCGTGAAAGGTGCCTCCCGTCTCGCCGTTGACCTCCGGCCAGTGGATCGAGTCGGGGAACTCGACCCTGCCCTCCGACACAACATGGAGCCCGGCGTCGCAGGAATCCAGGTACAGGGCGCCCCTGGTGCCGACGATCTCCATCTTGTCGTCGAGCCCGGTCGGCGAGTTGGCGGGCAGGATCCAGCAGGCCTCGATACAGGCGAGCAGCCCGCTCTCGTAGCCGACCAGCGCGATGATCGTGTCGCGCATGTTCCAGCTCTTGAGCAGCACCTCGCGGCTGCGGGCGAACACGGTGCTCGGACGCGATCCCGCGATCCAGTTGATGAAGTCGGCGTCGTGAATCATCAGGTGGACATGGGTATCGGTGTGTCCCCTGTACATGCGGGCGCCGGCGATCGTGCTGTTACGCCTGCAGGAGACGTGCACGAGGTCGCCGATCTCGCCGGCGACGATGCTGTCCCGCGCCATCGTGTGGCGCGGATCGAAGCGCAGCGTGTGGCCGACCATGAACGTGCAGCCGTATCCCCGGGCAGCCTCGCAGATGGCGCGGCCGTCGGCCAGCGTGGCGGCCAGCGGCTTTTCCAGCAGGATGTGCTTGCCCGCCGCGATCGCCGCCTTGCTCGCCTCCAGGTGGCTGTCGTCGGGCAGCACGAGGCTCACGGCATCGACCGCGGGATCGGCCAGCAGCTCGCGGTAGTCGGCAACGGCACGGCAGCCGAACCGCGCCGCCGCCTCGCGCCCGCGGGCGGCGTCGAGGTCGCAGACCGCCGCCAGCTCCACGCCCGCCATGCGGTGATACACCTGGGCGTGCTTGATGCCTGCCCGCCCGAGCCCGATGACGCCGACCCGCACAACGCCGCCCTTCATCCTGCCTTCCCTTATCGCCGGCCATACTATCCCAATGCGCCGGTTCGCGTCAGCATCGGCAGTTCTTGTGGAAATTCCATCAGGTCGGGGCTACTAGTCTGGGGACTCAGAAGGAGGACAATTTGAGAAAGTGCCTTTCTCTGGCCGTGCTGCTCATGGTGGCGGTCTGCACCGCCGCATTCGCCGCACCGCCCTACATAGACGTGCCGGTGAACTCGTCCGGGCAGGCGACGACGGTGACCGGGTTCGGCCTGCCGCAGTTCTTCGGCGCGGCCGGCGACTACTACGCCGTCTTCAGGTTCGCGCCGCTCGTTCCCGGAAGGCGCTACGAGGTCACGCTCGCCTACGATGCGGGCACAGACATCGGCTACGGCCACAGCTGGGTCGACGGCGACCCGATGGGCAAGGACTACGTTTCGTTCGTCGGAGTCGGAACCGGAACCGGCACGCGCGAGATGAAGGGCAAGGAGGAGAAGTATCTCTTCAGCGTCGACGCCAAGAGCACTTCGAATGCGCTGTACCTCGTCGTGCGCTCGAACAAGCCCTGGAAGCTCGCAGTGAGCCTGAGCGATCGACCGTCGAATCTCACGCGCAACTCCCAGGACAGGTGGGGCTACACCTACGTCACCGACTTCGACGCCGACAAGAACGCCCCGTTCCTGCTCAAGCGCGGCGGTTCGCCTGTCGCGGCCGCCCAGCCGGCGGCTTCGGGCTACATCGACGTCGCCTCGGGCGAGACCAAAAAGGCGGTCACGGCTACGGGCTTTTCATGGATGCCGGGCTTTCTCGGGGGAACGGAGGGCCACTATGCCATCTTCCGGCTAGGTCCGCTCGCGCCCGGCAGGCGATACGAAGCGACGATGACCTTTGACGCGGGCACGGACATCGGCTACGGCCACAGCTGGATCGACGGCGACCCCAAGGGCAGGGACGTGTGGTCCTTCGTGGGGATCGGCACCGGCACCGGGACGCGTGAAATGAAAGGCGCCGAGAAGAAATTCCTCTTTACCGTGGACCCCAAGAGCACCGCCGCGTTCATCTACGTGGTCCTCCGGTCGAACAAGCCTTTCAACCTCTCGTTCAGCCTCACCGATCGCCTCTCCGGGGTCAACCCCAGCACACAGGACAGGTGGGGCTACACCTACGTGACGGATTTCGACGCCGATAAGAACGCGCCGTTCGTGCTGACGCGGGGGCCCGCGCGGTAGAGGACGTCAGCAGACAAGAAAGGGACGGCGCGCTGCGCGCCGTCCCTCGATACGCTACTTGGACGCGAAGCGGTCGTAGGCAGCCTGGTAGATCTGGAGGTATTTCGGCAGCCCGAGCTTCTCAAGCTGCTTGATGTAGGCGTCCCACCCTTCTTTGGCGCCGCCCTTTGTGATCCAGCCCGCCAGGGTGGCCTTGGTGTAGTTGCGGATTTCCTGCTGGAGAACCGGGATCTCCTGCTGCTCCTGGTCGCTGAACGTGACCCGGGGGAAATGCCGCTCCTGCGGCCAGACGTAGGGCTTGTAGACCTTCTCCACGTACTCTTCGCGCCTGCCCTGGTCGCGGGTCCACTTGATCTTCTCGGAGATGCGCCGGGAGATGTAGGCGGGGAAGAAGTTGTGCGGGGCGTGTTTGGTGTACTCCTCGCTGATGCCCCGGGCCGTGTAGGTGCCGTCCTTGTTGTCGTCGATGGTGACGCCGATCGGCCCGTAGGAGAGCTGGATCGACCACAGGTCATCGGCGGTGAAGTCGGCAAAGCGGATCATCGCCTCGGGATAGGCGCACTTCTTCATGATCGTGTACTGGTTCTTCTCGACGCGGACGGCCTGGGATCGGAAGATTGGCTTGGTGACGCCCGGCCCCTTGAGCGGCGGCAGCGGATCGAAGTCGGGCTCGTTGGGCTCGGGGATGAAGTAGGAACCCCAGTAGCCCGCGATCGGCGGGTTGGCCCGGGTCTTGGAGAGGTAGGTGTTCCAGCTGTCGGTGAACATTTCCTCGGGTATCAGCTTCTCGACGTACAGCTTGTGCATGTAGTCCATGACGTCGATCAGTCGGGGATTCGTGAGGGCGCACTCGACCTTGCCGTTGTTCACCGAGATGAAACCCGCGTCGTAGACGTACATGCCAAAGGCGCCGTAGATCTCGAACTCGCCGCCGATGGTGTTGTGGAAGATCAGGCACCAGGGGACGCTGCCCTTGGGAAGCCGCCCGTCGTCGATGCCTTTCCTGAAGCCCTTGAGCACCTCGTAGAACTCGTCGGTGGTCGTGGGCATCTTCAGGCCAAGGGTCTTGAGCCAGCTCACGTTGATGGCCTGGATGTCCCGAATCATGTAGTCGTTCTGGATGTTGCGCGTGTAGGGCAGGCTGTAGACCTTGCCGTCCGGAAACACGATCTCGCGCCTGAGGCGCGGCTCGTCCTTGAAGGCCTGCTTCCAGTTCGGCGCGTACTTCTCGATCAGGTCATCGAGGGGGGTGACGTCGCCACCCTGCACGGCCTGCCACAGGTTGGCGTCGATGCCGCCGACGTCGAAGAGCACGTCGGGAAAGCTGCGGCTGGCGAACATCAGGTTCACCTTCTCGTTCTGCTGGGCCTGCGGGATCTCCATGAAGTTGACCTTGATGTTGGTCATCTCCTGCAGCTTCTTGACCAGGGACATTTCGGCGAACGGCACAAGTGTCTGACCGTGGCGGACGATCGCCGCGTCCACGGCGATCTGCTTGTCGACGATCGGCAGCCCCGTGGCCCGGAACCCAACGTCCTTGAGCCTGGACTCGGATGCCTTTGCCGACTCCGTTTGCGCCGACGCAAAAAGCATTCCCGCGCCGACCGTCGCCGCAAGCACGCCGATCAACAGCGTTCTCATGATGCTTCTCATGAACCACACCTCCTGCAAAATTCTCGAGGGCGACTCCGTCACCCCTTGATCGCACCTACCATGACACCGCGGACGTAGTGCCGCTGCACGAACGGGTACAGCACGAGCACCGGAACGCTCGCGACGATGATGATGCCGTACTTCATCGCCTCGGCCAGCATCTGGACGAAGATGGCGTTGGGATCGCCCATCGACATCTCCTCCTGGAACTGGTTCTGGATCAGGATGTCCCTCAGGACCAGCTGCAGCGGAAAGCGCTCGGGGCTGTTGAGGAACACCAAGGCGTTGAAAAAGGCGTTCCAGTGGCCGACGGCGTAGAACACCATCAGCACCGCCGTGATGGCTCCCGACAGCGGCAGCACGACGGAAAGGAGGAAGCGAAAATCGCTGCAGCCATCGATCACCGCCGCGTCCAGGAGCTCCTGAGGCACGTTCGCCTGGAAGAACGTCCGGGCGATGATGACGTTGAACACGCTCACGGCGTTGGGCAGGATCATCACCCAGAACGTGTCGTCGAGCCGCAGGCTGCGGACCAGCAAAAACAGCGGAATCAACCCTCCGCTGAAGAACATCGTGAAGGTCAGCAGTCCCATGAACAGGTTTCGTCCCACCAGGTCCCGTCGGGACAAGGCGTATGCAGCCGTGAGCGTCAGGGTCAGGTTCAGCGTCGTGCCGCTCACCATGTAGAGCAGGCTGTTGCGGTAGCCCCGCAGGATCGCCTCGTGGTGCAGGATCTTCTCGTAGCCGAGCAGCGAGAACCCGCGGGGCACGATCCATACGCGGCCTGTGTTCACCAGCGTCGGGTCGCTGACCGAGGCGATGACCACGAAGTAGAGCGGATAGGCGACGAGAAGCAGAACGAGGGAGAGGAACAAGTAGACCACGGCTGTGAGAATCCGATCCTGTCGCCCCAGCGCCACGGCCATCGATCCCTCCCGCTACCAGAGACCTGTCTGGCCGAGCGCCTTGGAAAGGCGGTTGACCGAGAGCAGCAGGAGGAAGTTGATCACCGCGTTGAACAGCTCCACCGCCGAGGCAAAGCTGTACTGGGCGTTCAGCAGGCCCATCTTGTACACGTACGTCGATATCACCTCCGACCGCGCGAGGTTGAGCGCGTTCTGCATCAGGTAGACCTTCTCGAAGCCCACGCCCATGATGTGGCCGGCGCGCAGGATCAGGAGGATGACGATCGTCGGGAGTATTCCAGGGAGGTCAACGTGCACGACCCGCTGCGCCAGGGTCGCGCCGTCCACGATGGCCGCCTCATGCAGCTGCGGGTCAACGGCGCTGAGCGCCGCCAGGTAGATGATCGTGCCCCAGCCCGCGTTCTGCCACACCCCGGACCACACGTAGAGCGACTGGAACAGCTCGGGCCTGCCGAGAAAGAAGGCCCGCTCGCCTCCCAGGAGATCCACCAGGTGATTGACTAGGCCGTAGTTCTTGGAGAGGAAGACCGACAGCATCCCGACGATCACCACCGTCGAGATGAAGTGCGGAGCGTAGGTGACGAGCTGAACGGTCTTCTTGAACCGCTGCCCGGGCAGCAGGTTCATGGCGATGGCCAGAATGATCGGGATGGGGAAGCCGGCGGCGAGCTCGTACAGGCTGAGCGTGATCGTGTTGCGGACGAGCGGCCAGAAGCTCGGCACGCCAAAGAAGCGGACCAGGTGCTTGAGCCCGACCCAGGGGCTGCCGAGGATGCCGAGGTGCGGCCTGAAGTCCTTGAACGCGATGATCCTGCCGTACATGGGGACATACACGAAGAAGCCGACAAAGCAGAGGGTAGGCAGGAGCAGCAGGTAGAGCTGGTACGAGCGGAGAATGCGGCTCTTCAGTGACAGGCCAGCACCGCGTTCCACGTGCACTGCTCCTCCCTGACCGGCAGCACTCTACCCTGCGGCAACCCTTTCCGTCAAAAGCCCTGTTGACGCACGCTTGAGATGAGGCAACGGGACGTCACCCCAGCAGCAGGCGCAGCCTCTCCCGGTAGTAGCAGAAGTCGGACCACGAGATGTCGGGAGGCGCCAGGTGGTCGAGGTGGGCGATGTAGCCGCCGCTGCGCAGGAGAAACGGAATGGCTTCCAGCTCACAGTCGACGGCGGGGCGGCCGAGCGCAACCTTCTTCTTGTCGATCCCTCCCATCATCTGCAGGCGCGGGTAGCGCTTGCGGATGGCGGCGAGGTCGTTGCCGGCCTGGACCTCCATCGGGTACAGCCCGGTCACTCCCGCCTCCAGGAACAGCGGAATCAGCTCGTCGAGGTTGCCGTCGGTGTCCACGAGGATCGTGGAGACGCCCCTGGCCTTGAGAAAGGAGGTGATCTTCCGGTAGCAGGGCATCATGAACTCGCGGAAGAGCGCCGGGGAGATGAGCGGGCCGTTGCGGTAGGCCATGTCCTCCCAGAAATGCGTGCAATCGACGCTCACGACCGAGAGGGCCTGCTCCCAGAGGTCGATCCAGAGATCCGTCGTGAAAGAAAGAATGTCTCTGATCAGGTCGGGCTGGTCGTAGTAGCCGAGGAACAGCGCCTCTTCGCCCATGAGCAGGCGCGGGAAGCCGAAAAAGCCGTAGGGGAGACCGCCTAACGCCAGCGGGTGGTCCCGCTCCCCGTAGGCGGCCACGCGGGCGGGCCAGTCGGCGGGCACGCGCGAGGCAAGGTCGCGCGGGAATCGCTCGGCCTTGAGGCGCTCGAAGTCGTCGCGGCAGGAGACGGGAAAGGCGAGGCACCGCGGAACCGACGCTGCCCGCTTGTTGACCATCTTGCGGACCCCGTACTCGTCCTGGATCACGCGGAAATCGTCGGTCTCGTCCACCACCGCCGCGGCAAAGGGCGGCTGGAAACCGCAGTTGATCGCCAGGCTCACCAGCGCCGGATCGAGGCCGAGCTGCTCGTGCACGTCGCGGTCGCGAGCCTTGACGGTAGAGGTGTCGTCGTGGGGCACCGACTCGCCGCGCACGCCTTCGCCGGGCACGAACTCCTTATGCAGGCCGTGCCTGCGCTCGAGCCCCTCCCCGTACCAGCGCTCGAGGGTCTCGACCCAGTAGCCCATCTCCCAGTTCAAGTGGCGATCGGGCTTCTGGAAGGCCATGATCGCGACAAACCGCTCTCGCGCGTTCATGGGCGGCTCCGTCTACTCCTTGAGCACGAGATGAATCGTGGTCTTGACGTGCGGGTTCCTGCCGGCGATCTGGGTGCGCAGCCGCAGCCAGCCGCCGAAGTGGCGCACGCGCAGAAAGTGGCTGCCCGGCGCGATGATCGGCGGGAAGCTGCTGCCCTCGTCGATCCAGTCAATGCCGTCCACCGACACCTGGACCGAGGACTGCATCTTGACGCCTATGCCCGACATCTCGTGGATCCGGATAAAGAACATCGCCTCGCTCGCCCAGCCGGCCTCGTAGGGCTCGGTGTCGAAGCCCTGGCTGTACTCCTTCATCCTCTCCAGAACTACGGTGTAGAAGTTCCTCATCTTGCGACCTCTTTGCCGGTCGAGTTGACGATCGAGTCGACGAACAGGAACACCCTGCGGTTGGTGTCGGCCTCGACCCACACGACGGGGTTGAGCAGCCAGTTGATGCGCGGGAACGCATCAACCTGCGACGGCGTGATGCCCCTCAGGTCGAAGACCCGGTTGACCGAGCGCAGCTGCACGTACTCCCGCTTTGCCAGGTCCACGGTCAGCGAGAAGTAGTGCCAGTTGATCTTGTCGGGCGTCTCGTTGAAGCACAGCTTCTGGTGTCCGTCGGGCACCTCCATGAAGCTGTCGCCGCGGCCGTCGGGATAGCGTTTGCCCAGCCACTGCGGGTCGATCCCGCGCTTCAAGTAGACTTTCTTTCCTGAAGCGGGGTCGTCCGGGTCCTCGCCCGGGGCGCTCTGGCCCATGTCGCCCCAGTCCTCGTCAGTGCCCTCGCAGGCCTTGAGTATCTGCCAGCGCTGCTGCATCTTGCCGTCGGTGGCGTTCACGTAGCGGGCGCCGTAGAACGAACGTACGTCGTCGTCCTGCACGTCCCACATGAAGCCGAAAGCGC
The DNA here is from genome assembly GCA_964552235.1 of uncultured Spirochaetales bacterium. GTDB lineage: Bacteria > Spirochaetota > Spirochaetia > SZUA-6 > CAVTHK01 > CAVTHK01. The sequence continues at coordinate 49,550 of CAZKGO010000015.1, forward strand.
GGATGTCGCTCTCGCCGAGGCCGGGCCGGTCCATCTCGGCCTTGAACGTGTACCACATCTCGCAGCGCAGCAGCTGCCGCTTGAGGTAGGTCAGGCGCTTGATCGCGTGACCGATGCTGCCCTTGATCGGCTGCTCCGACGCCTTGCCGGCCACGGGGCGGGTGCCGATCTTGAGCGAGTAGGTGCCGCTGATCGAGCCGTGGGTGCCCACGTAGCCGAAGGTGGCCGAGCTGAGCATCGGCGGCCCCCAGTCGGAGTAGCGCTGCTGCGCCGGAAAATAGTCGAACACGTCCTGCCTCAGGTTGGGCGTGAGCACCACCCAGCCGCACAGCCCGCGGTCGAAATCATCGTGGAAGATGATCTCGGACAACGGCTCGTAGTTGTACAGGCTCCCCATGCGGACCTCCTCTTGAGTGTCTGCCCCGCGCCGCGAACCCCGCCCTGCGGCGTACGCGCCGGGGCGGCCGTCTTATCCCTTGACCGCGCCGAACGTCAGGCCTCGAATCAGGTTCTTCTGCGCGAGATAGGAGAACAGCAGGATCGGCAGGACCGCGAGGATGCCGGCAGCGCAGATCTGCCCCCAGAGGATCCCCATCTCGCCGATGAGCTGCGGAACCACGACGGGAACGGTTTTGGTCTTGGGGTTGGTGAAGATCAGGGCGAACAGGAACTCGTTCCAGGACAAGGTAAAGGCAAAGATCGCGGTCGCGGTGAGCCCCGGAGCCGACACGGGCACCGTGATGCGGAAGAATGCGCCGAGGGGGCTGCAGCCGTCGATCTTGGCGGACTCCTCCATCTCGACGGGCACGCCGAGAAAGAACCCGCGCATCATCCAGACCACGAAGGGTGTCTGGAAGGCGGTAAAGAGCAGGATCACGGACAGGTGCGTCCCGGCCAGGCCCCAGCTCTTCATCATCAGGAACAGCGGAATCACGGCACCCACGGGCGGCATCATCCTGGTGAAGAGGATGAGGAAGAGCAGGAACTTGCTGCCCCGGAAATGGTAGCGGGCAAAGCTGTAGGCGCCGAGGGTGCCGCACAGCATCGACAGAAAAGCGGAGCTCACCGAGACGACGATGCTGTTGTAGAAGTAGCGGTGCAGCTGGAGCTTCTGGAACACCTCGCCGTAGTTGCTGAGGGTCGGGTGAAACACAAAGTAGGTCGAAAACAGCTCCTTGGGCGGCTTGAACGACATCAGGAGCATGTGCACGAACGGCCAGACAAAGACCAGGATCACCAGCCCGGCGCCGACGGTGTGCAGGGCAGCGCGCGCATTCGGCTTCACAGCTGGATCTCCCGGGACAGGACGCTGAAGTACACCAGGCTGAGGATCCCGGTGATCGAAAGCAGCACCACCGACATGGCCGAGGACTGGCCGCCGTCGAAGAAACGGAACAGTGTCTTGTAGATCATGATGCTCTGCGTCATCGTGACACTGGCCGGGCCGCCCTCGGTGAGAACCCAGATGATGTCGAAGAGGCGCAGCGTGAAAATCGTCTGGAACAGCAGGATGATCGAGATTACGGGCCGCAGCATCGGCACGGTGATCATCCTGAAGATCTGAACCCGGCTCGCCCCGTCGACCGCAGCCGCGTCGTAGGGCTCCTGGGGAAGCGACTGCAGGCCCGCGAGAACGACGAGGGCCACGAAGGGCATGTCCCGCCACACGGTGGTGAAGATCACGCTGAACAGGGCCGTGGATGGCTGCGCGATCCACGCGGGCCCCTCGATGCCCAGCGATCGCAGCACGGCGTTGATCGGCCCGAGATCCGGGTCCCACAGCAGCCGCCAGATCAGGGCCATCACCGCGGGTGGGCTGAGGTAGGGAGAGAGGGCGAGCAGCCGATAGACCCGCCTCAAGGCCATGCGCGCATTGAGCATCAGCGCCATCGCCATTCCGAAAACGAACTCCGCAAGAACCGAAATTGCCGTGTACGCGAGGGTGATGAGTACCGAGGAATGGAACACCCTGTCGGCGAACAGCTTCGCATAGTTGGCCAGCCCGACGTACGTGAACTTGGGAAGCACTACGTTGTAGGAGAAGAGGCTGAAGATCACGTTCTGGATCAGCGGGTAGATCAGCAGAGGCAGGACGACCACCGCCGAGGGCAGGAGCAGGAGGTACGGTACGAGTTGCTTGCGGAAGGCTCGGCCGCTCATGGCTCGGGGGAGGCCGGGCCTCCCCCTTGATCTGCGTGCAGTCTCGGGCTACTTCTTCTGGGTCAGGGCGTCGATCTCCTTGGCCGCGTCATCCATCGCCTGCTTGGCCGGCTTGGCGTTGTTGAGCGCCAGGGAGTAGTGCTTGGCCGCAATCTCGCGCACCTGCACCCACTCGGGGAACGGAGGCGGAATCTTGATGGCGGCGTAGTAGTCGGCGACGATCTTGGCGCCCGTGGACCCTGCCGCCGCCTGGGCGAACTCGGGGGTGGCGAACACCGAAATCCTCGTCGGACCGTTTCCCTTTATGAGCTCGTAGACCTGGTTCTCCTTGTTCGTGACGAACTTCATCCACTCCCAGGCCATGGCGTTCTTCTTGCTCTTCTTGTTGAGGAACAGGCCCCAACCGCCTCCGTGGCCGTAGCCGAGGCCGGCGCCGACCTTTTCGGCCACGTAGCCGAGCTCGATCGAGCCGGCCACCTTGGAGTCCTTGGGGTTGTTGTACTGGGCCGCGTAGTTCCACCAGTGGGCGGCCTGGGCGGACTTGCCCTCCTTGATCAGGGTCGCCTCTTCGGTGGACGTGTAGGAGAAGGTCCCCGGAGGCGCCACCTTGTACTTGTGCACGATGTCGATGAGGAACTGGACGGCCTCGATGGCGGCCGGCGTGTTGATCGTGGCCTTGCGGGTCTTGTCGTCGACGATCCTCGCGCCGAAAGCGTACAGCCAGGTCTCCAGGTCGTCGACCATCTGCGACCCCTCCTTACCCTTGAAGGAGAAGCCGTAGACGTCGAGGACGCCGTCGCCGTTGGTGTCCATGGTCATCTTCTGGGCGTTCTGGATGAACGTGGGAATCGGGTACGGCTTGGTCTGCGGGCTGGGAAGGCCGAGCTTGGTGATCAGGTCCTTTCGGAAGAGCGTCGATGCCAGGCCTGAGCGCATCGGGAGAGCTCCGTAGACCCCGTCGTCGGCCTTGAACATCTCGACGAATCCTTTCGAGAAGTCGTCGAAGTCGGGTATCTCCTTGAACTTGTTCTTGAGGTCGACAAAGGCGTTGCCGCCGAGGTCTGTCCTGTAGATGTTGTTCGCCAGCGATATGATGTCGAACTCGCCGCTGCCCGACGAAATCTCGATCATCGCCTTTTCACGGACGACGTCCACGGAGTAGGGCGCCGGGGTGATCTTGACGTTCGGGTGGTCCTTCTGGAACTTCGCCGCGAGATCCCCCTCGCCCGTCACGGTCCACAGCACCGGGTGGAGCAGCCAGGTGATCTCGACGGGACCGGTTGCGGCCGCCGCCTTTTCCTGCCCGCCGCCGGCCCACAGCACGTTGCCAGTCAGCAGCGCTGCTGCCGCGATCAGCACGAATCGCTTGACCATACGCACCTCCTCTGTTTGGCGCTGCTGAAGCATAGACGCCCCTCTCGGAGCCGTCAAGTTTTTTTGCGGTCCGCTTGCCCCGCCTGGCTGTCAGTCTTCCTGGTAGACCCGCATCTGGTAGAGGCGGGCCGACGGGTCTCCGTTGCTGCGCAGTATTTCCAGGCGGATCCTGCGCGAGGTCACCGCGTCGAAACGGTGGACGCGGCGGCGCTGGTAGTTGCCTTCGACGGCGGCCACCCGGTTCCAGCCGCCCTTGGGACCTTCGACATAGACGGCGTAGTCGCTCGCGCACTCAGGGGTGCGGTAGAGCCCCGGCGTCGACATGTGCGGCAGGTCGAGGTTGGTGTCGAAGACCAGGTGGACCGTGTTGAATCGGACCGTCTTGCCCAAGTCGTACTCGACGCTCTGCGGAAAGCCGAGGTTGGGATCGGAGACCCAGATGTTGGTCCACTGCTCGGGACGGGCGATGCCGCTGAGCAGGTTCTCGGCGCCGTAAGGCGTGGACTCGGGCGTGATTCGCATCGTGTAGCAGCCCTTCTGCGCCGCCCAGTTCTTCAGGATGCGCGAGGCGCACACCGTGCCTGTCGGGCTGTACGCGCTGTAGCGCCAGAAGACTTCCTTGTCGGACCTGAGTCCGATCCAGTACAGCTTGCGCGGCTCGACCTTGAGATCCAGATCGAACTTGAGCCACGAGAGGCTGCCGGGGGCGATCTCCGCCGTCGCTGTGGCGAGGCTCTTGGTGCTGCTGAAGTCCCAGATCGCGCCGGCCCTGTACAGGTTCAGCACCACCTTGGCGGGCTTCGACGCGTGCGACTCGACAAGGGCCTCGATCCGGTCGATGCGATCGGCCGTGACCGGGAACATCTGGGCCCGCTCGTTGTCCAGGTTCGACCTCGGGTAGGTCTTCTGGCGCGCGTGCTCGTACTCGCAGCCAATGGTCCCTTCGGGGAAGCGCAGCGTGGCGCTGCTGGTAGCGCTCACCGTCGCCGTGCGCGCCAGGTCGTCGGGATCCTGGTTGGACACCCGGGGGATGTAGCAGTCCTGCTTGAGGATCAGCTGCTGCAGCTCCTTGATCCGCCCGGGGTAGAGCTCCCTGGGCAGAACCCGGTGCTTCGTGCACAGGTGAGCGGCCGTGCCGACCGCCTGCCCGATGACCGCGCAGGTCGCCATCAGGCGCGTCGTGCCCAGCGCCACCTGCGTGGCGCTGATGTCCCTGCCGGCCATCATCAGGTTGACCACGTCCTTCGAATACAGGCAGCGATAGGGAATCGCGTAGATGGTCATCTGGCGCCGGTCGGTCTCCTCCAGGTTGCCGTCAAAGGTGGCCTCGGGCGGCTTTTCCCTGTTGAGGATGCCTCCCATCGTGTGCACGTCGATGAACCAACCGCCGTAGGCGACGGCGTCGTCAAAGGCCACGCTCTGCTTGACGTCGGACTCGCGCAGGACGTAGTCGCCCATCACGCGCCGCGACTCTCGCTTGCCGGGCACCGCGCCTATGAAATCAATGAACAGGTTGGCGGCGCCGTGGTCGTCGCGGTTCTTGATGTGGTCCCACACTCCCAGCAGCTGCCGCAGCAGCTCGTGCCTGATCTTCTCGTTGTCGCTGATCGTGTTGTAAGGCGGGTTGCCCACCTCGATCCACCAGTAACCCGAGGTGACGTCGGCGTGCGTGCGGTGCAGGAGGTCGTCGTCGGTCTCGAACACCGCGGCCCACGGGGGCGGAACGAATGGAACCGGCCGCCCGGCATCGGATGCGTGGAACGCGAGCGTGCTGCCCATCGTGTAATCGTCGGGCGTGTCGGGCGCCAGGGTCTCGTTGAACTCGGCCTTGCCCTCGCGGCCCATCCGCGTCGTCGCGCCGGCCTTGAAGGCGACGGTGGCATCCCCCGACGCGTCGACGAACAGGGCACCGCGCACCCTGAGCTCCTGCTCCGAGCCGAGCTGCGTGCAGACGATCTCGCGGATGCGAGGCTGTCCGCCCGACGCCATCACGACGTCCCGGGCCATGGTGTTCAGGAACAGGTCGATGCGGGGCTCGGCGACCACGGCGTTGTAGATCACCAGGTCCCAGATCGAAGTGGCCTCGCCCATCCAGACCCGCCTGGCATTCAGGGTGCGGTCCTCGAGGTGCAGCTCCTCCAGGATGCCGGTCTCCCTCGACCAGGGGTTGAAGTTGCAGGCCCCTCCTATCGGCACACGGATCTCGCTGCTGGAGTTGCCTCCGAGCACCGGGCGGTCCTGCACCAGGGCGACGCTGCACCCCAGCCGCGCCGCCGAGATCGCGGCGCACACGCCCGACAGGCCGCCGCCGACGACGACCAGATCGTACTCGTCCTTCACATGCTTTCCCTTCCGGAGCGGTCTTGCTGGACGCCGCCCTACCATCGCGACTGCGGCGGATTATAGGCGAAATCGCTTGACGCGCCAACGCAGTTCGCGAAAAATGCGGCCATGCCCAGACCACAAACCGAGACCCTCAACAGGCAGGTGCCGGTCGTCGCGGAGACCGAGGTCCTCGTAGTCGGTGGAGGGCCCGCGGGCATAGCGGCTGCGCTCGCCGCTGCGCGCACCGGCGCCCGCACGATGCTGGTGGAGCGCTACGGCTACCTCGGCGGCATGGCCACGGCCGGGCTCGTCCAGCCGATCATGACCACGTTCGACCGCGAGGGCGACGTGCAGATCATCAAGGGGATCTTCGACGACTTCGTCGCCGAGATGGAAGGCATAGGAGGGGCGATCCACCCGAGCAAGGTGCACGCGCCCACGCCCTACGCTTCCTACTGGCCCTACGGTCACGATCACGTAACGCCCTTCGATCCCGAAGCGTTCAAGATCGCCGCCTATCGCATGATGCGCGCGGCCGGCGTGAGCCTCAAGCTCCACACAGTGTTCGTCGAGCCGCTGATGGACGGCTCCAAGGTGCGAGGCGCGGTGCTGTTCAGCAAGTCGGGCTTCCAGGCGGTGCGGTCCCTTGTCACGATCGACTGCACGGGCGACGCCGACGTGGCCCGGGGCGCCGGCTGCCAGATGCAGAAGGGCAGAAAGGCCGACGGGCTCACGCAGCCGGTCAGCCTGTTCTTCAGAGTGAGGGATGTGGATGAGAAGGCCGTCGATGCGTACGTCGCCTCCCACCCCTACCCCGAGCACCCCGTGGGCTGGGGCGCCATAGTCCAGCCTGCGAGGGAGCGGGGCGAGTTCCCGGCGGACAAGCCGAACCTGTTCCTGGTCAAGACGCTCACCCCGGGGGTCTGGGCGGTAAACGGCTCCAGGCTCCACGGGATCGACTCGACGAACGCCGACGACATGACTCGGGCCGAGGAGGTCCTGCACGAGCAGGTCCTGGCCCTCGTCCGCTTCTTCCGCAAGCACATCCCCGGATTCGAGAAGGCGGAGCTGCTGGACACGGCCAACACCGTGGGGGTGCGCGAGAGCTACCGTGTCGTGGGCGAATACGTGGTCACGCTCGAGGACATCAACGAGGGGCGGGCATACGAGGACGCCGTGGCCCTGGGCTCCTTCTGGATCGACATCCACGGCATCACCGGCCACGACGACGTCTTTACGGCCCCCGGAAAGAAGTGGTACCAGGTCCCCTACCGCAGCCTGGTGCCCGTCCGCGTCGACAACCTGCTCGTCGCCGGCCGGTGCCTCTCGGCCACTCACGAAGCAGCGGGATCCCTTCGCGTGATGGGGCCCTGCTTCGCCACGGGCCACGCGGCCGGCACCGCGGCTGCGCTCGCGGTGCAGGGGCGCGTGGCGCCCCGCAAGGTGGACCCGAAGCTGCTGCGCGAGAAGCTTTTGGCCCAGAACGCCCGCCTGGACCCGCCGCCGTGAAGCGTCCCGCGCACCGGCGGGAAGCCGCGGCAGCCCTCGCGTGCGACCTGCCGCGCCGGCGCTGCTTGGGCTCGCCCGCGCCGCGCGGCGGCGCGATACCGATGCTGTTCCACCGCGCATGCCGTCGCCGTCGGCAGACCGTCTGTGACAAGGCGGAACCTTGATGCGATTCGAGCTGCAGGACCCTGACTTCGCCGGCAGCCCTGTGACCGGCATGGCGAGGCGACACTGGAGCGACGCGGCTGTGATGCTGCTGCGCGGAAACTTCCGCCACTTCCAGGGTATGGACCGGCCGCTGGGCTTCCCCACACCGGGTGGCCTCCGTCAGCCCGATCCGTCGGCGGGAGCGCCGGTCGGCATGTACTGGGAAGGCTTCAGCCGCACCCTCCTGCTCTCCGCCCCTCTGCTGAACGCAGAGCCCAACCTCACGATCGATGGCGTCCGGGTCTATGACTACTTCCTCAGGCAGCTGGCCCTGCACACCAGCCCCGCGTCTGCGCTGTTCATTGGTTTGCCGCAAGGTTCTCGGGTGCCTTCGCAGATCGTGGGCTGGGCCGCCGTCTGCATGGCCCTGCTGCTCAACGGCGACGTCCTGTGGCGCGATCTCGATCGGCAGCAGCGCCGGGAGGCGACCGCCAACCTCGCCGCCTGCGCTCATGCCAGGACCAAGACCCACAACTGGCGATACTTCAATCTCCTCGGACAGGTGTTTCTCGCGCGCCACGGCGAAGCCTTTGACCGCGACAGCCACCGCGATCATATGCTGAGCCTGCTGTCCTGGTACGCCGGCGACGGCTGGTACCGCGACGGCGCCGAGTTCGACCTCTACAACGCCTGGGCCTTTCACCTGTACGCCCTGATCTGGCGCAGGTTCTACGGCGAGGAGCGTTGGCCCGAGGCAGCCCGCGTCCTCAGGGGTCACCTGCGCGAGTTCCTGGCGACCTACATTCGTTTCTTCGACCGGTCCGGCCGATCTCTGCTGTGGGGGCGCAGCTCGGTGTACCGGTTCGCGGCCTCGGCGGTACTCGCCCTTAGCTTCCTGCTTCCGGACGCCCCTGTCGAGCCAGGCTTCGCCCGCCGCATCGCTTCGGGCAACCTGCTGCAGTTCGTGACCCGGGAAGATGTCTTCCACCAGGATGTGCCCACGCTGGGCTTCTATCGCACCTTTCCTCCGGTGCTGCACGAGTACGGCGGCCCTCCGTCTCCGGGCTGGATGCACAAGATCTTCGCCGCCCTGAGCCTGCCCGAAGACAGCGCGTTCTGGAAAGCCAGGGAAGACGAAGGCTTCTGGCCCGCACTCGGCCTGCAGGCGGCGGTCGTCTCTCTGGCCGGACCCGGCCTGCTCGTGGCCAACTACGGGGCCACCGGCGTTACCGAGCTCGCGCCGGGCAAGAGCAGCTTCTTCAGGAGGCCCGACTACACCAGGCTGGCCTACAGCAGCGCATTCCCCTGGGAGGACGAGGACCCCGCCGGAGTCTCGGCTGGAACCTATGCGGTTCGCGATCTCGGCGGCGAGATCCAGGGCGTCCTGCTTCCCGACCGCATCGCTTGGGCCGGGCAGCGGGATGGCGTGCTCTACAGGCAGGTGGTGCTGGGCCGCGGGCACTTCACGCTGCAGGCTGTGATCGACCTGGCCGAGGTCCGGGCAACGTGGGGCGTCGTGCGCGTCGATCGCATCCGCATCCCCTTTGCCTACGAGCTGACTCTCGGCCACTACGGGCTGCCGGGAGGCGGATCACAGCGGATCGAACCCATGACCTCTGTAGTGAGCGGCGATACAGGGACTCTGGCGGCTGTCGGTATTCTGGGGTGGGACCAGGCGGGGGTGTGGACTCACCAGGGGTTCAACCCCGTGGCGGACACCTCGTCGGTGCCCTACCTGAGGCGCCTGCGCCCCCGCGACCACAGGGAAGGCACCGCGATTGTCGTCTCCGCTCTCCTGCACGCCGGGCCCGGAACCGAGATGCCTTTGCAGCCGGTGCGGAACGTCGAGGTTCAGGAGATCTCGCCGCTTACCGGGTCGCCGCTAGCCGTGCGGCTGGACCTGACGGACGGACGCCGCATCGTGGTCGACTACGGCAGCATCGAAGGCGAGCTGCGCTGCTGAGGCGCCGTCGCCGGGCGGCCTGCACACGACCGCCGCGCAGATTGCAGGGCTCAGGTCATGCGGTCGTAGAGCGCGGGCGTGATGACCCACTCCAGCGGCTGGCCGAGCGCGAAGCGCTTGAGGTTCTCGACGGCGTAACGCCGCGGAAGGTCCAGCTCCTCCGGCTCTCGGTCGCCGGTCTGCCCGGAGCTGGCGACCTGGTGGGCGGTGAGGATCAGGTTGTCCCAGCGCCGTGCCGGGTGACCTTCGGGAAGCGAGTCGGGCTCCAGCACATCGAGTCCCGCGCGCAGCCGGCCCGATGCGAGCTCCGCGAAGAGCGCTTCCTGGTCGACGATTCCTCCTCGCGCGGTGTTGATCAGGATCCCGTTGTCCGGGAGCATCGCCAGGAGCCGCGCCGTGACCGTCCCCCGCGTCTCCGCGGTGAGGCCCGCGTGGATCACCACGACCTGGCTCGCTGCGAACATCTCCTCCAGACTCGCGGCCCGCAGGACGTCGGCCGGCAGCTCGGCGACGTAAGGGTCGAAGACCCGCACGGTGCAGCCGAAGGGCCGCAGCAGATCCAGGAACCGGCAGCCGATCAGGCCGCAGCCGTAGAGACCCACGTGCATTCCGAACAGCGATCCGCCGTGGGAACGCAGATCCATCTGCCAGCCACCGCGCTCGATGAGACAGGTCTGGTGACGGAGGTCCTTGAGGACGGCCAGCAGGAGCGTGAGCGCCCCCTCTGCTACGCCGGCGGCAGGCGCATCGCCCCAGTTGGTGACGACCAGACCGCGCTGCAGGAACTCGCGGTCGACGAGGTGGCGAATGCTTCCAATCACGGCGCAGAGGTAGCGCAGCTGCCCGAAGTCCTCGAGAAGCTCGCGCGGGAGGGGGGATGACATGCGAGCCGCGAGGTACACCTGGTGGGCGCGCATCAGCGCCAGCCGCTCCTCCAGCGGAAGCGGCTCCTGAGCCGCGACCTCGGTGAGATGGCAGACCCGCGACAGCGCAGAACGGAAGACCTGCGGCAGATCCCGGCCTGTTGTGCCCCTTTCGCTGAGGTAAAGCGCCTTCACAACGAGGCCCTCAGAAAACGAAGGTCGCGAGCGGCGGCTTCGTAGAGGGCGGCGGGGTGCTCGCCCGGCTTCCCGACCCCCTCGGCGAACTCAATGGTAAAGGTGCCTCGAAAGCCCAGGCGCCTGAGCAGATCCAACCTGCCCCGAGCGCGCGGGGCGTCCCGCTCCAGCGCCTCCTTCCGCGCGCTCACGTGTACGTGGCTCACGCGCTCCCCGAAGCACTCGAACCAGCCGGCCAGCTCGCCCTCGCCCACCGTGAAGCCGTGCACGATGACATGCACTCGCTCGTCGGCGACCCGGCCGAGGATTTCGCGGGCGGCGTCGGCCCGCTCGAGCACGGTCCTCGCGTGGCACTCGCACAGCGCCCTGAAATCACCGGGGAGGCGGTTGAGCCAGCCGCGAAGGCACGATACGTACTCGTCGATTCGCGCGGCGTCGGCGCCGAAGTTGAACTTGACCGCCCGGCAGCCCAGGCGGCCGATCATTGCTGCAGCCTGCTCGCGCTCGGCTGCCGCCTTCGCCTCGAACCCCGCGTAGGTGTTGTACACGACCACGGGAGGCCTCATACGCTCGAGGCGGTCGACCTCGTCCCGAGGCGCCAGGAGCGCATGGTTCTCCCACAGCTCCACGCCGTCGAAACCGTCGGCCGCGGCCCGCTCAGCCCACTCGGAGACGAGCACGGAAGGTCTCTTGTCCTCGGTCCAGCGGTTTGGCTCCAGGCAGATGCTGCCCAGGTAGATGCTGTGTTTCGCCACCGATGCCACGCGCAAGAGTGTACACGGCAGCGGCGGCATGGCAAGGGCCGCCGCGGCACGGTGCTCGTTTCGAGCCGTGCCCTCCTGCGCTATAATGCGGGGGTGCTCCTTCCCCTGCGCAGGCGGCTGCTGGCTTCGTTTCTCTTCATCGCTCTCGTTCCGGCAGCCCTGATCGCCTACTACTACCACAGGCAGACGCAGCGGCTGGTGACGGAGAGTTACGCAGCCGGCAACAGGAGGATCACAGCGAGCATCGCCGAGTCCATGCAGGAGCAGGTGAGGCAGGCGGAGCAAATCACCGTGTGGGTGAACCTCGACGAGGACATTCTCAGGCTCCTGGCCGCGCCCCCCGCGAGGAGACCGCCTGGGCATACCCTGGAACTGGCTGCGATGCGCAGAGTCGATCAGCTGTTCCAGCTTACGCCCGTGGCGCAGCACGTGCTGTCGTTCCTCCTCGCGAGCCGTTGGGGCGTGGAGCTGCGCGGCGGGCAGGAGGGGTTCCTGGTGGAGCTGAGTGATCTCGCAGGCAGGGACTGGGTCAGGCAGGCGGAGCAGGCTCCCGGACGGCTGTCGTGGGGATTGCTGGAGCGCAACCCCGCGGCCGTGAGCGCGGTGCCCCGGGTTATCCCGCTCTGCAGGACGATCGTCGCCCTGGATTCGGGTGAGCGAATCGGGACCATCATCCTGCTGTTCGCGCCGAGCCTCCTCGGCAGCAGCTATCGCGGCGTTGAAGTGGCGCCCGACGAGAGCATCCAGGTGACGAGAAAGGAGGGGGGTCTGATCTTCGCGGGCGGCAGTCCCGACGCCGCGGCGGGGCGCGATGCGCGCGACTCGGTGATCGTGGAGCACACCATGGTGGATTCCGGATGGGTTGTGCGAAGGAGCTCACCGATCGCCGGACTGCGGGGCAGGCGCGCCCTTGCGACGCGGACGGCGCTCATGCTGGTGGCGGTCGCCGCCTTCGCGAGCTGGTGGTTCGCCCTGTACCTGTCGGCCAACTTCGCCAGGCCGATCCGGACCCTCGCGCGCAGCGTGGAAAAGATCGCCGAGGGGCATTTCGACCATTCGATCGTGGTGACCAAGCGCGACGAGATCGGGGATCTCGCGCGTCACATCTCGCTCATGTCCGGCCGCCTCGAGAAGCTCCTGGCCGAGAGGGTTCAGGAAGAAAGGGAAAAGCGGCGGGTCGAGATCCAGCTCCTGCGCAGCCAGATCAATCCGCATTTCCTCCACAACACCCTCGCCTCGATCCGCTGGATGGCCACCTTTCAGGGAGCCAGCGGGATCGTGGACATGGTCACACGGCTCGGGAGGCTCCTGCAGGCGGCCATGGGTGGCCTCGACGAGAGGGGGACGCTGCGGGAGGAGATCGCGATCCTGGAGGACTACCTTCGCATCCAGCAGGTGCGCTACCGCGACCGGCTGCGCTACGCCTTCGACGTGGAGGGCGAGGAGCTGCTCGAATGCAGGGTCCCGCGCTTCGTCCTGCAGCCGATCGTGGAGAACGCGATCCTGCACGGGATCGAGCCCCGGGCCGAGGGCGGCGAGGTCAGGCTCTCGGCAGCGGCGGTCGCAGGCGACCTGCGCATCACAATCACCGACAACGGCGTCGGCATGAACCCGGAGCGCCTCACCGCCGCGTGCGGGATCCCAACTGAGGGAATCGGGCTGAACAATGTGCGCCGCAGACTGCACTACGAGTACGGAGACCGGTGCGCCCTCCAGATCCACAGCGAACAAGGCCGCTTCACCCGCGTCGAGTTGAGGATTCCCATGGAGCCAGCCCGCGCGGAGGCCGCCCCGTGAAGGTGCTCATCGTCGACGACGAGGCGGTCGTGCGCGTCGGCCTGAAGTCGATCATAGATTGGCGGGCCCTCGGACATGAGGTGGTGGGCGAAGCCGAGAACGGCGCGCAAGCGCTGGATGTGGCCGCACGCACTCTTCCCGACGTCGTCATCACCGACATCAGGATGCCGGTGATGGACGGGATCGAGCTGATCTCGCGTCTGGCTTCGCGCCCCGACCCGCCGGCGTTCCTGGTCCTGTCGAGCTACAGCGATTTCGTGCTCGTCAAGGAGGCGATGAAGCGCGGGGCCTCCGACTACCTGCTCAAGCTGGAGATGACCGCCGAAAGCCTGGCGGCGGCGCTCGAGGTCGTCAGCGAGAAGCGGCCCGGCCGCAAGGGGGGCGCGGAAGCCGGCGCGCGGCCAGGTCCGGTCGAGCGGCGGCCCCTGGAAGAGATGGTCTTCGACCCCCACGCGCCCGAGTCGGAGGTGGCCGAGGCCCTGCGGCACTGTCTCGGAGAGGAAAGCCTCACGCTGCACTGCCTGGCACTCCGGGTGGGCGAGACCTACCGCCTCGAGAACATGTCTGCGGACGAGCTGTTCACGCTGAACCGCTCGATCGTAGGCTTTGCCGGAGACGCCCTTTCCGGACGCGCTCGAGGCGTCTGCTTTCCCGTCCGCACCGGGGAGTTCTGCGTGCTCGTGAGCGGCGCAGCCTCGGTCGAGACCGTCCGCGACGCGGCGGCGCAGCTGGCAGGAGCGCTGGCAAGCTACACGAACCTGACGTCGCACTTCGGCGTCTCGTCGGGCGGGATGACGGCGGACGGATTCCGCGCGGCCTATCGACGCGCGACCTACGCGTTGAGCTTCAGGTTCTTCCGCCCCGCAGGCGACGTGATACTGGCCGACGCGCTGCCCGCCGCGGCGCCGCAGCCTCAGGGCCGCGTCTCCATACCGAGAAGCGCGCTCCTCGCCGCGCTTCTGCGCAGGGACCGACAGGCCGTCGCCTCGCTCTTCGGCGCGCTGCGGCAGGAGATCGCAAGCCCGGGCCTCGATGCCGACACAGTCCGGGCCGCGGCTCTCGAGGCTTACCTGGTCGTCCTGGAGTTCCTGCAGATGCGGCAGGAGACGGGAACCTCCCCTCTTGGTGCCGGGCTGGGGGCGCTGGAGGAGGTGGTGCGCCTGGACAGTCTCAAGGGCGTCGCCCGGTGGCTGGACAGGCTCGAGGAGGGCCTGGCCGAACACCTGGCTGCCGACAGATGCACCGACCCACAGCAACTCGTTGGCTTTGCCGTGGAGTACATGAGAGACAACTACAGGCACGACATCTCCCTGGGCGAGGTCGCGGATAGGGTGGGATTGAGCCATTCCTACTTCAGTACCGTGTTCAGGATCCACACCGGCTCCGGTTTCACGGAGATGCTCACAAGCCTGCGCGTGGAGGAGGGCCGGCGACTGCTGGAGAGCACCGACATGAAGATCTACGAGATCAGCCGCGCCGTCGGCTACGGCGACGACTTCTACTTCAACCGGGTCTTCAAGAAGACGACGGGAATGACGCCGCTGGAGTACCGTAGAGCGCACAAGGTCGGGTGAAAGTACAGGGATCGAAAACGAGTTCAGGACGCGCGATTCTCCTGTCTGCAGTCCCGCTGCCGCTTCGAAGACGAATGCAGCAAAAAAGAAAGCGGCGCCATGGCGCCGGCGGCGGCGGTGCCTCAGAATCGGCTCTCAGGGAAACGTCAGTCAGGAGGCTTTCCATGAAAGCGAGAACCGTTACGCTGTGGCTGGTTGTCCTCGCGGTGACCGCGGGGACGTCTTTCGCTTCGTCCCAGGCCGAGAAGCCCGCAGCTGCGGAGCCGGCCAAACCCGTCACGATCAGCCTGTACACGCGGCAGACCTACCACACGAGCCGGGAAAAGGACTACATCAACTGGTTCGAGCGCGACAACCCCGGCATCAAGGTCAACGCCATCATCGGGTCGAACAACAACGAGGAGTACCTGCAGAAGCTCACCATCTCTCTCGCTTCGCGGGAGCAGATCGACATCTACCACGCGGCGAACCCGATCTACTACCTGACCTTTGTCGAGAAGAAGGCGGCCCAACCGCTCGACGACTTCGCCGCCAGGGACAAGGTGGTCTTCGACCAGCCGTCGGTCGTCGAGGCGCTGCGTAGCCTGGCGGCTGACCGCAAGCTCTACGGGTATCCCGGCGGCTCGACCTTCTGGCTGTCCTACTACAACAAGGACCTCTTCGACGCCGCCGGTGTCGCGTACCCGCGCGGCGACTGGACCTACGCTGACTACCGCGCCATGGCCAAGAAGCTCACGAAGGGCGAAGGCACCGACAAGCTCTGGGGCACGTACATGCATACCGCCTGGGAGATGTTCTGGTACGGTCCGGCCCTGCAGGCGGGGATCCAGTGGTACAAAGACGGCGGCAAGAGGGCCAACCTGGTGGGAAACAAGCTCCTGTACGAAGGCATCGCCATGGTCCGCGACATGGCTGCCGTCGACAAGAGCATGACCGGTCACGCCGACAACCTCGCCTCCAAGCGCCACTACCGCGCGTTCTTCGAGACCGGCAAGGTTGGCATGATCTACATCGGAGACTGGTCGATCGGGTTCTTCCGCGAGGACCAGGGCAAGAAGCTCTTCGACTTCAAGTGGGACGTGGCCCCGATGCCGGTCCCCGAGGGCTCGACCCCCGCCGCCACCTGGGGCAATCCCGGCACCTCGATGATCTCCTCCATCTCAAAAAGCCCGCAGGCCGCGTGGCAGTACCTCAAGTTCATCAACAGCAACCGCGACTGCCTCAAGCTGAGCGCCAAGACGCAGCTGCCAAGCAAGAACGACCCCGAGCTCATCGGCATCTACTTTTCAGAGCAACCCAACCTCGGCCCCGTGCCGACGCGCGCCCGCGAGGTCCTGTTCAACCCCAAGGCGGTCATTCGCTTTGAGAAGGTGGCCGGGCCCAAGGCCGCGGAGTACCAGAGGATCCTGGCCGAGGAAGGCGGGCTGGCGCTTACGGGCACCAAGAGCCCCGAGCAGGCCATGACAGACGCCGAGAAGCGGATCAACGACATCCTCGCGCAGTAGCGAAATCTCCGGCGAACGGCCCCGCGGCGGCAACACGGCCTCGGGGCCGGGGACCGGATCATGTTGGGAAAGCCGTGAACCGCAGCCAGACGCTCCGGAACACATGGATCGGTATCCTCTTCGTGCTCCCGAACCTGGTGGGGTTCCTCGCAGTGACGGTTTACCCGCTGCTCTCCGGCCTGGCCCTGAGCTTCAGCGATTGGGACGCCTTCAACCCGCCGAGGTTCATCGGGGTAGCCAATTACCGGAGGCTGTTCCTCGACGAGGACGCGCGCGTCGCCGTGGCGAACACCCTGTACCTCGTGGCGGGATCGATTCCGTCTGTGGTGGGCGTCTCGCTGCTGCTCGCGCTGGCCCTGAACCAGCCGCTGAAGCTCCGCAATGCCTACCGTACCGTATACTTCTTCCCCTACGTCTCCTCGATGGTCGCCGTCGCGGTGCTGTGGAGCATCCTGTTCAACCCGTATGTGGGCCCGGTCAACCAGGCGTTGCGGGCGATCGGCGTCCGAAACCCTCCCGGCTGGCTGGTCGACCCTCAGTGGGCGATGCCGGCTGTCATCGCCGTGTTCACTTGGAAGAGTTGCGGCTACTACATGGTGATTTTCCTGGCCGGGCTGCAGGCCATCCCCAGGGAGCTGTACGAGGCCGCCGACATCGATGGCGCCAGGCCGCGGCACAAGCTGCTGTTCGTGACCATCCCGATGCTGGCGCCCACGACGACCCTCGTGCTGACACTCGTCACGATCCACACCTTCAAAACCTTCGACTCTATCTACCTCATGACGGGAGGAGGCCCGGGCAGAGCGACGATGGTGATGATGATGCGCATCTTCTTTGTGGCGTTCCAGAACTTCGAGCTGGGGCGGGCGGCCTCGATGGCGTTCCTGCTGTTCTTCTTCATCCTGGTCGTCACCGTGCTCCAGAACCGCCTCCAGAACCGCTGGATGCGGGCGTTGTAGGGACGCGATGGCCGATCGTGGGGGACGGCGGCACGGGGGCCGGCTGGCCTCGCGCCTGGCGGTAAACGCGGTCATGATCGCCGGGGCGGCGGCCATGATCCTTCCCTTTCTCTGGATGATCTCGGCGTCATTCAAGCCCGAGGTCGACATCTTCGAGTTCCCGATCC
The DNA here is from genome assembly GCA_964552235.1 of uncultured Spirochaetales bacterium. Lineage (GTDB taxonomy): Bacteria > Spirochaetota > Spirochaetia > SZUA-6 > CAVTHK01 > CAVTHK01. The sequence goes on from CAZKGO010000015.1 coordinate 66,849, forward strand.
ACTGGATCCCGCGCCGGCCAACCACGGATCATCATGTACAGGTCTGGCGTGAAATGCGCTTCGCCATGTACTACCTGAACTCGGTCAAGATCACGAGCATCGGCGTCTTTCTCGAGGTCGTCACGAGCCTGCTGGCCGCCTACGGCTTTTCCCGCGTGCGCTGGCCGGGCCGCGACGTTCTGTTCGGGCTCTATGTCTCCACGCTGATGATCCCCTACGCCGTCATCATGATCCCGCAGTACAAACTGCTGCGGGAGGTGGGTCTCACGAACACGCATCTCGGGCTGCTCGTGCTCTACGCTTTCACCGCCTTCGGGACGTTCCTCATGCGGCAGTTCTTCATGCAGATCCCCGAGGAGCTCTCGGAGTCGGCACGGATCGACGGGGCCGGGGAGCTGTGCATCTTTGCCCGCATCATTACGCCCCTGGCCGGAGCCGGCGTGGCGGCGCTGGTCATCCTGCGGTTCGTGGACATCTGGAACGACTTCCTCGGCCCCCTCATCTACCTCACCGACCATCATCTGAAGACGATCCCACGGGCTCTGGCGGACTTCCGCGTTGACATGCAGATGCAGGAGCGCTACGGCATGGTGATGGCCGCAGCTGTGGCAAGCCTGGTGCCGATCGTGGCGGTCTACTTTGCCGCGCAGAAGTACATCATCGAGGGCATCGCGCGTGCGGGAATCAAGGGGTAGGGCGGAGCTCTGG
>CAZKGO010000016.1:0-65726 GCA_964552235.1 uncultured Spirochaetales bacterium
CCTGGCGATCATCGACGCCGAGGGCCGCGTCGAGCGGACCACGGTGCTCGCCTCCAGCGGCTCGGGCGCCCTCGACCGGGCGGCGCTGGAGGCCGTGGCGCGCACGCCCTTCGCGCCGGCCCGCGTCGGCGCGAAGGCCGTCGGCGGCGAGCTGGTGGTGGCCGTGCGCTTCCAGCTGCGCTGAACGCCGCCGCGGCGGCGGTTGCCGCCGCAGCCTTCTCGTTCTAAGCTCTGGATGTGAAGATCATCGATCAGCTCGCGTGCGTCGACTTCTTGCGCGGCATCAGCCCGGAGAGCCGCGCCGAGCTGGCGCGCATCTGCGTGCCCAAGCGGGCGCGCAAGCGGCAGATCCTCTTTCTCGAGGGCCAGGAGGCCCACTCGATGTACCTCCTGGTGCAGGGGGCGGTGCAGCTGTACCGGGGCACCAACGACGGCCGCGAGGTGGTGATCAAGACCATTCAGCCGGGCGAGACCTTTGCCGAGGCGATCCTCTTCGAGCACGAGCGCTTTCCCGTCAGCGCCGTGACGCTGGAGCCGAGCGTCCTCCTGCTGCTTCCCCGCAGGCAGATCTCGTGCCTCCTCGACGACGCCAGGTTCCGCGACGCCTTTGTCGCGATGCTGATGCAGAAGATGCGCTACCTTTCCGACCGCATCGTGTACCTCACGGCGCAGGACGTGGAGGGGCGCTTCCGCGGGTTCCTGGAGTCCAGCTACGGCAGGCGCGAGAGCTACACGCTGCCGATCTCGAAAAAGGACATCGCGGCCGCGATCGGCACCAACCCCGAGACGCTCTCGCGGCTGCTCGCCCGCCTGCGCCGCGAGGGCAGGCTCGAGACGCGGGGGCGGTCGCTGCGGGCGAGGCCCGGCTTCTGGAAGACGGCCGAGTAGGGCCGCCGTCTATCGCAGCGGCGGCAGCATCGAGCCGTGTGCTTCGATCAGGTCGTCGCAGAGGCTGCGGATCTCGTCGAGGCAGAGCTCCGAGCCGGTGTGCGGGTCGAGCATTGCGGCCTGGTAGACCTTGTCGCGGCTGCGGGTGAGGGCGGCCTCCACGGTCAGCAGGTGCACGTTGATGTTGGTCCGGTTGAGGGCCGCGCACTGCTCGGGCAGGGCCCCGACGCGGCAGCCCTGCACTCCGTTGCGGTCCACCAGGCACGGCACCTCGACGCAGGCTTCGGCCGGCAGGTTGTTGATCAGCCCGCGGTTTAGGACGTTGCCGTGGATGCGGGCCGGCCGGCCGGTCACGATCGCCTCCATGATGTAGGAGCCGTACTCGTGGGTGCGCTTGTGCGAGAGGTCGGGATTGCCCACCAGGGTCTGGCTCTGCTGCTTCCAGCGCTCGATCTGGCGGATGCAGCGCCGGGGGTACTCGTCGAGCGGGATCGCCAGCTCGTCGATCAGCTCGGGGTGGGTCCTCTTGATCCAGTAGGGCATGTACTCCGCGTTGTGCTCCGAGCTCTCGGTGACGTAGTGGCCGAAGTGCCGCATGATCTCCAGGCGCACCATGTCCCCGTGCTTGCTCGCGCCGGCCCTGCGCGCGGCCGCGTTGAGCTCGGCGGCGCGCCGCTTGATCTCGGGGTACAGGTCCCGGCCGTTCTCGCTGATCTCCAGCAGCCAGGCCATGTGGTTGATGCCGGCGATGTGCCACTTGAGGTCGTCGGCCTTCTGGCCGAAGCCGAGCAGCTCGAGCAGCTTGGGCACGCAGGACTGCACCGAGTGGCACAGCCCCACGGTGCGGATCGGCGTGGCCGTGAGCAGGGCGCCGGTGATCATGGCCATCGGGTTGACGTAGTTCAGGAACCAGGCCCGGGGGCACACCTCCTGCATGTCGCGGGCGAAGTCGAGGACCACGGGGATCGTGCGCAGCCCGCGGAAGATGCCGCCGATGCCCAGGGTATCGCCGATGGTCTGGCGCAGGCCGTACTTCTTGGGGATCTCGAAGTCGATGACCGTGCTCGGCTCGTAGCCGCCCACCTGGATGGCGTTCACCACGAAATCGGCCCCGCGCAAGGCGGCCTTGCGGTTGTCGACTCCGAGGTATGCGCTCACGCGCGCCCGCTCGCCGTTGGTGTTCGCGTTGAGCGTGTCGATCACGGCCTTGGACTCGGCCAGGCGCGCGCCGTCGATGTCGTAGAGCGCGATCTCCGCGTCCTGGAGCGCCGGGGTGAGCATCGAGTCGCCGAGGATGTTCTTGGCGAACACCGTGCTTCCCGCGCCCATAAAGGTGATCCTCGCCATCGTCTTCTCCTGTCCGCCGCAGCGGGCGGTGCCAATCTACCGGGGGACGCGGTCTTTGGCAACGCCGCCGCCGGCCGCTCGATTCCCCTCAGCCTTCTTCGCTGGGTCCGTTCGCCGGCCGCTCCGCGCGCGCTGCATCCTCGGGCAGGAGGTGGCTCGGCAGGAACGCCCGCCCGGCGATAACCGTCGGCACCACCGCGCTCGCGATGACGACCGCCACGAGAAACGAGTACTGGCCCTGAGTCACGATGCCGTGGGATAGGCCGTACAACGCCGAGATGGATCCGAAGGTCAGGCCCGTGGACATCAACAGCGTGTAATACCAGCGCTCGTTGCGCTCGCGCCGGAAGCGGGAGATGATCGGGTAGAGGCCGGAGATCTTCGAGCCGACCTTTCCGGCGAGGAGGGCGATAAAGACCAGCGGCGCCCCGACGAGAGCCGGCAGCGAGACGAAGGTGCCCGCGCGCAGGAAGTAGAACGGCGTGAGGAAACCGACCGTGAGCGTGCGCAGCCTGCGCATCCAGTGGGCGTCGGCGCTGGCGAACTCCGCCAGCACCATCCCGGCAAGGTAGGCCGGCAGCACGGCTTCGCTGCCCGACCAGAGCGCCAGGGCGCCCAGCCCGAAGAGGATCAGGATCACCCACTTGGTCCTGATGGCACCCGTGCGGTAGGCATAGACCTTCGCGATCTTGCGGCTGAGCCAGGGCAGGACTGCGAGGACTGCAGTCATCGCGGCGACGAAGACCAGCGTCTTGTAGGTGAAGGGGGCAAACAGGAGGCCGAGGGCGATCACGGTGCCCAGATCGTTGACGAAGCAAGCGCCCAGGACGCCCTTGCCGAACTCTGTCTTGTTCAGGCCGGTCTCGATCATGACGGCGTAGACGACCGCCATCGAGGTCGTGGAAAGCGCCACCCCGCACAAGAGGCTGGCTTTCCAGTCCCACCCCAGGAGGAACCGGGCGACGGCCGTGCACCCGAGAAAGGGCGCAACAAAGCCGAAGAGCCCGACGACGGTCACTTCCAGTGCCTTGGATCGAAGCACCTCGGGCTCGAGCTCGAGCCCCGCGAGAAAGGTCAGAAGCACGGCTGCCGTCGAAGCGAGAAACCGCAGCCAGTCGAGGTTGGCTCCGAGCGCTTCGGCCTTGCCGTATGCGCCGGCTACCGCGGCTGCGGCGACTCCCACGCAGATCTCCACCAGGGCGATGGATACGCGTACGTGATAGGCGATGATCGCCGACACCACGGCGAGGGCGAGCCACAGAGCGGCTACGAGATAGGCCTGTTCCATTTGATGGGGTGCTCCTCGAGAAGATTGGGGCAGTACTCGGCCGGGGCGCCTCGGGGCCGCGGACCTACGCCAGCGGGTTTCCGAAGCCCGCGGCTGCGCCCAGCTCGGCCTCGATCTCCAGCAGGCGGTTGTACTTCGCGATCCGCTCGCTGCGGCAGGCGGAGCCGGTCTTGATCTGGCCGCCGCCCATCGCCACGGCGAAGTCGGCCAAAAAGGCATCTTCCGTCTCGCCGCTGCGGTGCGAGATCACGTAGCGCCAGCCTGCGGTGCGGCACATCCCGATCGCCTGGATCGTTTCGGTGACGGTGCCGATCTGGTTCAGCTTGATCAGCACGGCGTTCGTCGACTTTTCGGCTATGCCCCGGGCGATGAACTTCGTGTTGGTGACGTACAGGTCGTCGCCGACGATCTGCGCCTTGCCGCCGAGCTTCGCGGTATGGGCCCTGAAGCCTTCCCAGTCGTTCTCGGCGAGGCCGTCTTCAATCGAGACGATCGGGTACTTCTTCAGCCACTGCTCGTAGAGGGCGGTCATCTCCGCGCTGCTCTTGACTCCGTGGTGGGACTTCGCGAGGTTGTACGCGCCGTTCTCGTAAAAGGAGCTAGCCGCCGGGTCGAGGGCGATGGCCACGTCCCTGCCTGGCTTGTAGCCGGCGGCCTCGATGGCCTGCACGATGACCTCGCAGGCCTCCTCGTTGCTCTTGAGGTTCGGGGCGAACCCGCCCTCGTCGCCGACCCCCGTGGAATACCCGCGTGCCGACAGGATCTTCCCGAGCGCCTGAAACACTTCGGCGCCGTAGCGCAGGGCCTCGGCAAAGGTCGGCGCCCCGACGGGCATGGCCATGAACTCCTGGAAATCGACGCTGCTGTTCGCGTGCTTGCCGCCGTTGAGGATGTTCATCATGGGAACCGGAAGGCGGACTGCGCTTGCGCCCCCGAGGTAGGCGTAGAGGGGCAGGTCGGCGGTTTCGGCCGCGGCCCGCGCGACAGCCATCGAGACCCCGAGAATCGCGTTGGCGCCCAGCTTTCCCTTGTTCGGCGTGCCGTCGAGGCGGATCATCAGGCCGTCGATCTCCGCCTGCCGCGACGGGTCCATCCCCCGGATCTTCGGCGCGATCAGGTCGTTGACGTTGGCCGCGGCCTTGAGCACGCCCTTTCCGCCGTAGCGCTTCTTGTCGCCGTCGCGCAGCTCCACCGCTTCGTTCTCCCCCGTCGAGGCGCCCGACGGGACCGAAGCCGAGGTCCTGATCCCGTTGCCCAGAGTGCAGAAGACCCGCAGCGTCGGGTTGCCCCGGGAGTCGAGGATCTCCATGCCCCGAACCGATTCGATCGCAGCGTTCACATCATCCCTCCTGTCAGGTTCGTCGCGGGAGCCACATCCCTCTCCTCTCGCGGACCGCACAGCGCCAGCCCGGCCGTGTTCGAACTAGAAGACCCCTTTGCGGCCCACTGCAGTCTCGATTGCCCGCAGCCAGGAATCGCGTTCTTCAGCGTCCGACTCGCTCGCGAAGCGGTAGTCCTGCTTTCGCTGGTACTCCTCGAGAAGGTGCAGCAGCGCCGAGAGCTTCGGTCGATGGATCTCCACCAGCTGCCTCCGCTGCTGCTCGTTGGCCAGATCGAGAGCGAAGGCGAGGTGCGGATAGCAGAGTCCCGTCGAGCCGCGCACGGCTTCCAGCATCTCCCGATCGTCAAGGGACTCCAGGAGCGTTTGAGTGCTGCGCGACCGCACCTGCTCGGCAAAGCGGCAGGCAGGGCAGGGAGCCTGGCGTTCCCGCGGCGCGGGTCGGGCGCTCTTTCGCCGCTTCTCGGGCACGGAAATCGCCTTGCCGACCGCGTGGATGATCAGCCTGACCTGATCCTGATAGAGGATCACGGTCCCCAAGCCGTCGCCGAATTCCCTCAACTGGTGCGCATGCCGCGGGCAGAAGCCGGCCGCCCTGCGCAGCTCCTCGCGGATTCTGGGATCGTTGATCTTCTCGTACAGGATGCCCTCGAAATAGCGAGCGACAGCCGCGTCTTCCAGCGAACACAGCGGACAGCCGCTGGACCGCTGGAACGCCTCAAGGACGCGAAAGTAGGGCAGATGCTTCTCCCGCGTGCGCTTCACAGAGACTGTCCCTCCCTTGCCCGGCGGGCGAAGCTCGACGAGCGGCGGCGAGAGTTGGCATTCGAGCTGGATGATTGACGCTCCGGCATCAGCGACGGCCCCTACCACCTCGAGCGGAAGGTAGGAGTCATCAGCCTTGGCAGGCGGTTCCCTGAGGGGGACTCCATCCCCTGTCGCGGCGACAGATTAGCTGCATTGCGCCCGAGGCGTCAAGCGACCCGAGTGCCTGCGAACGATGCGCCCGGGACTCTACGACGGGACGCCAGGGTTCCGGCAAAGCGGCGGTCGCTGGAGGTAGCGGATCACGAACCGCTCCTGCGCTTCGGTCTCGAGCGCGGCGCGGACGCGGCGCACCCTCCCGATCGCCTCCTCGCCGGCGAGACCGAGCCTGCGGCCCAGGGCGCAGCAGAGCACGAGCCCGGTGCGCCCGATGCCGGCAAAGCAGTGGGCGCAGACCGGAAGGCCGGCCTCGATCCGCCTCAGGATCGTTCGAATGAGACGGTCAAAGGCAGCCTCGTCGCGGGGAACGTCGAAGTTCTCGATCGGGTGGGGAATCCACTCGATGCCCAGCTGCCGGCAGGCTCGAGGCAGGGCGTCGGGCACCTCGAGCAGCGACACCAGGACGCGGATGCCGCGGTCATGGAGGTCGGCGAGGTCCGCCCGCAGCGAGTGGCCCGGGTCGACTCCCTGGCTGCCCGGCAGAGCCGAGCCCGCCAGCAGCCCTTCGATCACCCAGCAAAAGTTGCCGATCACCGGGAGGCAGCCGCGGCGCCCGCAGGCGCGCTCAGCCGCGGAAGCCGGCGAGGTAGGGGATGCGCGCTGCGGTCCGCTCGATCGCGTCCCTGTTGGCCAGCAGCACCGCCGTGCTGTCCCATGTTCCCTCGACGAGCACCTTGCGTCCGGCCTCGGGCATCTCGAGCGGGATCTCGTAGCCGCCGGCCTTGACCACCTTCTTCTCCAGGTCGATCTCGATGCGCGTCTCGGGCTTTTCCTGCACCAGGTGCATGAGCATCTCTGCCTCCTGGGCGCTCACCCGGACGGCGGGAATGCCCAGAGCGCTGCAGTTGCCGGCAAAGATCTCGGCGAAGGACTGGCCGATGATCGCCTTGATGCCCCACCGCATGAGGGCCTGCGGCGCGTGCTCGCGCGAGGAGCCGCAGCCGAAGTTGCTGCCCACGATGAGGATGCTGGCGCCCCGGTAGCGGGCTTCGTTGAAGGGGTGATCCTTCTTGTTGCCTTCCTGGTCGAAGCGGGCGTCGTGGAACGCATACTCTCCGAGACCTTCGAAGGTGACCGCCTTCATGTAGCGGGCGGGGATGATCCGGTCGGTGTCGATGTCGGCGCCGGGCACGGGAACGCCGCGCCCCGAGACGCCCTTGATCGCGCTGCTGCTGGCCATCGCTTCAGTCCCCCCCTCCGATCATCGTGCGCACGTCGACGACCTCGCCGGCGATCGCCGCCGCCGCGGCCATGGCCGGGCTCATGAGAAGCGTCTTGCCGTTCGGCGAGCCCTGGCGGCCGATAAAGTTGCGGTTCGACGAGCTCGCGCACACCTGCGGGCCCACCAGCACGTCGGGGTTCATGCCGAGACACATCGAGCAGCCGGCCCCCCGCCACTCGAAGCCGGCCTCGCGGAAGATCTCCGGCAGCCCTTCGGCCTCGGCCTGGCGCGCCACGGCCCTGCTGCCCGGAACCACGAGCGCCTTGACACGGGCCGAAACCCGCCGGCCCCTGGCGATCTTCGCTGCCTCGCGCAGGTCCGAGATGCGGCCGTTGGTGCAGGAGCCCACAAAGGCCACGTCGATCCGCTGGCCGCTGATCGGGGCGCCGGGCTTGAAGCCGGTGAACTGGTAGGCCTTTTCCAGGACCTCGCGGTCGGCCCTGGGTACGTCCTGCGGCCTGGGCAGCCTGGCCGTCACCCCGATGCCCTGCCCCGGGTTGATGCCCCAGGCGACCATCGGCTCGAGGGAATCGACGTCGAGCTCGAACAGGTCGTCGTAGTCCGCGTCGCGGTCCGAGGAGATCTCCTTCCAGAACCTGACGGCCCGGTCGAAGTCGGCGCCCGCGGGGGCGAAACGGCGCCCTCTGAGGTAGTCGAAGGTCGTGCTGTCCGGACAGATGTAGCCGACCCGGGCGCCGCCCTCGATGCTCATGTTGCAGATGGTCAGCCGCGCCTCCATCGACAGCGCCGCGATGGCCGGACCGCCGTACTCGTAGGCGTAGCCGAGGCCGCCGTTGACTCCCAGGGAGGCGATGATCCTGAGGATGATGTCCTTGGAGCTCACCCCGGGGGCCAGGCTCCCCGTCACGTGGATCTTGCGCACCTTGACGCGGCTTATGGCCAGCGTCTGCGTCGCCAGGATGTCGCGGATCTGTGTCGTGCCCACGCCGAAGCCGATGGCGCCCAGGGCGCCGTGGGTCGACGTGTGGGAATCGCCGCAGGCGATGGTCATACCGGGCTGGCTGAGGCCGAGCTCAGGGCCGATGACGTGCACGATGCCCTGGTCTTCGGTGTCGAAGCTGAAGAAGCGGATGCCGAACTCCTCCGTGTTCTTCTCCAGCTCGCGCATCATCGCCTCGGCCATGCCGTCGGCAAAGGGGCGGCGCACGCTGTCGGTGGGCACGATGTGATCGACCGTGGCAAAGGTGCGCTCGGGATGCAGCACCGGCAGGCCCCGCTCGCGCAGCATCTGGAACGCCTGGGGCGAGGTGACCTCGTGGATCAGGTGCAGCCCGATGAACAGCTGGTCCTGGCCCGACGGCAGGGTGGCGACCTTGTGCAGGTCCCACACCTTGTTCAGCAGGTTCTTACCCATGGTGCTCGCACGATAGCGAGAACGCCTCGCGGTCGTCAACCGCGGAGGTGGCACCCAGGGGCTGCCGCATTCCCGACCTTCGGTCGTGACCAAGGCGCCCTGTGGCCCCTGGGTGGGTCCATCCCTGTGGGGGCCCGGGGCTGCCACATCCATGTAAGGGCACCCGTGGGCTATGACATCCCTGTCGCCCACGGGTGCGTGCATCCATGCACGCTAGAACGTGCTCACGGGACCGGGCATGATCAGCACCTTGCCGGTCCGCACCATCTCCATGATGCCGAAGGGGCTGAACATCGTGTGCACGTTGTCGAGCTTGGCTGTCTCTCCGGTGACCTGCAGGGTGATGGTCTCCTGGGTCAGGTCGATTGTCTCGCACTCGAAGACGTGGGCCATCTGCAGGACTTCGCTCCGCTTGTCCGCGGGGCACTTGATCTTGACCAGGGCCATCTCCCGCTCGATCACCGGGTCCTCGGTGTGGTCCTTGGCGTGCACGACGTCGACGAGCTTGTTCAGCTGCTTCAGGATCTGGTCGAGGGTCCTGCGGTCGCCCGTGGCCGAGATGGTCATGTGAGAAAAGGCGGGATCGTGCCCTCCCGAGACCACGAGGCTGTCGATGTTGTAGCCGCGGCGCGCGAACACCAGCGCGATGCGGATGAGCACCCCGGGCTTGTTCGACACGTACAGGCTGATCGTGTGCTTGTTGTTGTTCATCCTCCATCCTCCCTGCCGCCGCCGGGCGCCCCTACTTCGCGCGCCTTCCGTCTTTCTTCGACGGGCGCGGCGCCTCGAGGATCATGTCCTTGACCGCAGCCCCGGCCGGGATCATGGGGAACACGTTGTCCTCCTTCTCGACCTCGGCGTCAATCACGCACGGACCGTCGTTGTAGGCCAGGGCCGCCTTGAGGATCCGCTTGAGGTCCGAGCTGCGCTTGATGCGGAAGCCCCTGGCGCCGTAGGACTGGGCGAGCCTGACGAAGTCCGGGTTCCCGACCAGGTTCACTCCCGAGAGGCGGTTCTCGTAGAACAGGTTCTGCCACTGCCGCACCATGCCCAGGTAGTGGTTGTTCATGATCACCACCTTGATCGGCAGCTTGTTGGTCTGGGCCGTGGCCAATTCCGACAGCGTCATCTGGAATCCGCCGTCGCCCACGAACGCCACCACCGTCCGGTCGGGGTGGGCGAGCTGGGCTCCAATGGCCGCCGGGAAGCCGAAGCCCATCGTGCCGAGCCCGCCCGAGCTCAGCCACTGGAACCGCTCGTCGATCCGGTAGAACTGGGCGGCCCACATCTGGTGCTGTCCGACGTCGGTGGCGACGATCGCCTTGCCGTCGGTTAGCTCGTACATGGCGTCGATCACGTGCTGGGCCTTGAGCTTGCCCTCCTTGCGGTACTTCAGCGGGTACTCCCGCTTCCAGCGGGCCACCTGCTTGAGCCAGTCTGCGGTGTCGCCGGGCTTGACCAGCGTGTTCAGCGTCTCGATGACGGTGCGGGCGTCGCCGATGATCGCGCAGTCGACCTGCACGATCTTGTCGATCTCGGCCGGGTCGATATCGACGTGGATCTTGACCGCCGCCGGGCAGAACTCGCTGATCTTGCCGGTGATGCGGTCGTCCCAGCGCGAGCCGATCGACATGATGAGGTCGCACTCGACGACCGCCTTGTTGGCGTAGGCCGTGCCGTGCATGCCTAGCATGCCCAGGCTTAACTCGTGGGTCTCGGGAAAGCAGCCCTTTCCCAGCAGCGTGTTCGTCACCGGGATGCGCATCTTCTCGGCGAGGAGGCGCACGGCCCGGCCCGCGTCGGAGATCACCGCGCCGTGGCCGACGAGCAGCAGCGGCCGGTGCGCGCGCTGGAGCATCGCCGCGGCCTGTTCGATCAGCTCGATGTCTCCTTCGCCCGGGACCGTGTAGCCCGGCAGGTGGAATTCCTCGTGGTGAGTCGGATCGATCGGCGTGTTCAGCACGTCCTTGGGGATGTCGATGAGTACGGGGCCGGGCCGCCCGGTCTGAGTCAGATAGAAGGCTTCTTCCATGATCCTCGGCAGGTCCCTGGCATCCTTGACCAGGTACGAGTGCTTCACGACCGGGTAGGAGATGCCCGACAGGTCCGCCTCCTGGAAGGCGTCGAGGCCGAGGACGCTGGTGTTGGCCTGGCCCGCGATGACGATCATCGGCACCGAATCCATGTGGGCGTTCAGCAGCCCGGTGATCGTGTTGGTGGCGCCGGGCCCCGAGGTCACGAGCACCACGGCGGGCTTGCCGGTCGCCCGGGCGTAGCCGTCGGCCATATGAGTGGCGCCCTGCTCATGGCGGGTCTGGATAAAGCGCACCGGAGAGTCGACCAGGGCGTCGAAGATGGGAATGGAAGAGCCTCCAGGGATCCCAAACACGCACTCGACACCCTGGCGCTGTATGAGATCGACCAGGACTTCGCAGGCTCTCCTCAGCTTGGGAGCGGGCTTTTGGAGTGTGATCTGTCGGTTCTCGGTCTGAATCAGAACGTCAGCCATGAAATCCTCCTGAAACGCCTACGAATCCCGTGAATCTACCAGACAGAATCGGAAACGTCAAGCGCTCCGGCACAAGAAAGGACATAGCACACGGCCGTTCCTCGTTCTAAACGATCCAAGAAAAGAGAAATACCCTTCCCAGACACAAAAGTACCCATATCGACTCTGTGAGCTCGAGAAAAAAACCGGAAACTTGGCTCTGATTAGCTCTTCATGACCCGGCGCTGGCCGTATTCAGCATCTTTTCCGTTGCTTCCGCGGCAGCGAGTACCTGGTCGGAATTGACACCCCGGGTCACGAAAGCGGTCCTTCCCTTCCACGTGATGAAGCACTGGACGAGGGCGTCGGTCTGGCCCGTCGACGGGATCGTGATCTGGTAATCCACCAGGGTGGGGCAGACGAATCCCAGGCGATCGGTGATCTTGCGGATCGCGTTCATGAGCGCGTCGTAGCCGCCGTCGCCGAGCGCGCTCTCCTCGTACTCCTTGAACGGCTCGTCCACCCTGGCCCTGTGAGCGAGCTTGACCGTGGCCATCGGTTTCATGCCCGTGCTCGACACCACCACGCAGGAGCGCAGCTCGAAGTGGCGCTCCGCGGGCGTCTCGAGGATGTCGGAGATGATGTAGCGCAGATCCTCCTGGGTGATGCTCTTCTTGAGGTCGCCCAGGCTGATGACCCGCTCGAGGACCCGCTTCCTGTGCTCCGGGCTCAGCTCGATGCCGAGGGACTCGAGGTTATAGTCGAGGCTCGACTTGCCGCTGAGCTTGCCGAGCGCGTACTGGCGCTTGCGCCCGAAGCGCTCGGGCGCAAGCCGGCTGGCGTACAGGTTGGCCTTTTTGTCTCCGTCGGCGTGGATGCCGGCGGTCTGGGTGAACACGTTCTGCCCCGAGATGGGCTTGTTGAAGGCTACTCGCCGTCCCGACGAGATCTCGACGCTCTGGCTGATGGCGTACAGCTGCTTCTCGTCGACCCGGGTCTCGCTGCCGAGGAAATCCCGCAGCGCGACCACCGCCTCGTCGAGCGACGTGTTGCCGGCCCTCTCGCCCACGCCGTTGACCGTGCAGTGGATGCCCCGCGCCCCGGCGGCGACTGCGGCCACGGTGTTGGCCGTGGCTACGCCGTAGTCGTTGTGCCCGTGGAAGTCGAAGTGGTGCTGCGGGTAGCGGCGCACCAGGTCCGAGACCAGCTCGCTCACCTGGGTGGGGTGCAGGATCCCGAGGGTGTCGGGCAGCATGTATCGGCGGATCGGCGTGTCGGCGAGCTCGTCCAGGAGGAAGCGGACGTAGTCCGGCGACTCGATCATTCCGTTGGACCAGACCTCGAAGTAGACGTTCACCAGAACGCCCCTGCTCGCCGCGTACTCGATGGTGTCCCGGATGTCCCGCACGTGCTGCTGAGGGGTCTTGCGCAGCTGCTTGCTCAGGTGCTCGAGCGATCCCTTGGTGAGCAGGTTCAGCACCCGGGCCCCCGCGGCGGTCATCCAGTCCACCGACGCCTTTCCGTCGGTGAAGCCGAGCACCTCGATCCGTTCGTCGAGCCCCTTTTCCCTCGCCCAGGCCGACACCCTGGCCACCGCCTCCTGCTCGCCGGGGCTGACCCGCGCGCTGGCGATCTCGATGCGATCGACGCCCACATCCTCGAGCAGCATCCGGGCGAGGCTCAGCTTCTCCTCGGGGGTGAAGCTGGTGTCGCGCATCTGCTCTCCGTCGCGCAGTGTCGTGTCCATCACCTCGATCAGCATGTCTCGACCCTCCTGATGCGGCGATCGTGCAAAAAAAAAGCCGTGGGCTTCGGGCCCACGGCTTGATTCCGGCGCTGCTCCCTTTCAGGGAGACATGGGCCCCGCGCCGGCAGCGGTGATGACAATGAGAATGATGATCCCAATCCCGCCCATCGCCGTCCTCGCGCGTTCCCTCATGCCCCGTCTCCCGTATGGAAGCCACAGTATAGCGACGGCCCTCGGGATCTGTCAATCGCGTTCCCGCAGCTGCAGAGATTCCCCATTCGCCCATTGATCTGTGCAGCGGGCAGGGGCCGCGGCAGGCGCGGGGCCAGTAGGCAGCAGCAGGAGGGCGGGCTGTCGGCTTTTCCCCCGCGGCGGAGATGGGCTTTCCTGCATTAGGATTGGGGCAGGAGAGCTCGGTGCCGGTTTCTTTCTTCTCTTCTTTCTTTGCCTCAGGTATGGGAGGTGGGCAGGCGAGTACCCTAACGCCAAAGGGTTGCGGTTGTGGTCTTTGTCTACACTAGCCTTGGGAGGGGAACTGGTGCCTTATGAAGGAAAACTGTCTTCATTCTTCCGGGATACCGTAAGAATCCCGCAGATTCTCGACGGTTTCTCCGACATCCGAAAGCATCCTCGCATCCGGCTGAGGGATATCCTCACCTCGGTGTTTCTCATGCCTGTTCTGGGTCTGACAGCGTTGCTGCGGCTCGACGCTGCCCTGCGTACGCCGCCGATGCTGCGTTTGTTCCGGAGTCCCAAAGACAAGAAGGTGGTGGTGGCCGATACCACGATTGCCCGCGTGCTGCGCTGGCTCAAGCCTGAGCAGTCCCGCCAGGCACTGCTGGCAGCCACGGCGAAGCTGGAGGACAAAGGGCTTCTTCTCCGTCGCCTGACGCCGACCTCCACGCCGAAGCGAATCGGAGTCTTTGACGGCTCCCAGATGGGCGGTCATTACCTGGTGGCGGCTCTGCTGTGCGGGGCGGTCAACTGCCCCGTGCTCGCCGAGCCCTGCAAGGGTCGAGGCCACGAGCTGAAGACCACCCAGTACTGGCTGCCGGTCCTGCAGAAGAAACTGGATCGCTGTGCCCCGCAACTGTGGCTGCTGGACCCCCACTACTTCAACCAGTCCAGCTTCAAGAGCGTCCGTGACCTGTAGTCTCACCTGCTGATCATGTATACCCCCGACAACAGCAACGAGCAGGACGGCGACACCAAGCTGTTCCGCGACGTGCTGGAGGACGCTCGCAGACTCTTCGCCGCAGAGTCGGCCGCCGTTGATCCCGTCGAGCACGCCCATGGCTTCGATGCCGAGCGCTGCTGTCGCTGGTCCATGGAGAAAACCAGCGCAGACTTCGCTGGCTACCCGCTGAACATCTTCTTCCTCATCGAGCACTATCCCAAAAGGAAGAACAACTCCCACATCGAATCATGGATCGTGACCACCGACCTCACGCTCGACTTCGCGGAAGCTCGAGAAGCAGCTCATCTGCGCTGGCAGATGGCCTTGGTCGTGTCCCTCCTCCTGCTTCTCTCGGTCGCGGTGGGGATGCCGTGAGCACTGCGAGGCTCGCTGCCCTGACCGGCGCCGGGGCGCTGTGCTGGGCTCTCGTGGCCGCGCTGCCGTTTCCGCGCGCCCGCGCTGCCGTCGACGCGGCGCGGAGGATGGAGGCCGCGATGGCGGCGCTGCGGCAGGAGCGCAGCGGCCGCGGCCTGTCCGCCGATCCGCGCGTGGACCGCAATCTCACCGGGTTGATCGGCCTGCCGGCGAGCGGGCTGACCACCACGCTCGGCTCTCTGGCGGCCAAGCGGACCTCCGCTGCTCCGGACATGGCCGCGCTCATGGTGCGGCTGCCGCGCGCCGCAGGCGTGGAGGCGGGGGATCGGGTGGCGGTCAACGCGTCGAGCTCGTTCCCTGCCCTGATCCTCGCCACCGTCTGCGCTGCCGAAGCGCTCGGAGCCGAGGTCGCCTTGCTGCCCTCGACCGGCTCTGCGAGCTACGGGGACAACGACCCGCGCTTCGCCTGGATCGACATGGAGGATGCCCGGCTCGCCCGGGGGCTGATCACGACCGCTCCTCGCACCTGTTCGCGGGCGGGGGCGACGACACGGGACGCGACCTCGACGCCGCCGACCTGGATGCGGTGGCCGCCCGCGCCGCCGCGTCGGGCAGGATCATGGTCGCGGCCGCGGACCCGCACCCGCTGCCGCCCGTGGGCCGCGGCCGGGTCTACGCCTCAGGCGGGGCGCAGCGGCTCGCCGCCGCCGCCGGGCTGCTGCTGGCCGCCCTGGTGCTGGCGGCGGCGCGCGCTACTCGGCGTTGAAGACCGCGTCGAGCGCAGCTAGGTTGGCCCTGACCGCGTCGATGTCTGCAGCGTGGACCTGAGCCCGAAAGTCCTTTTCGCCTTCGAGGAGCGTCTCGTCCATGGCCGCCATCTGGGCCTTCATTGCGGCCTTCTGTTCTGCCGACAGGCCGGGGTTGCTCTCGATCATCGCGACGGCCTCTTTCAGCTCGCCGCCCTGGTCCGTTCTGGCCTGCTCGAGCATGACCACCATGTAGCCGAGCAGGATGGCGGCGAACTTGTCGAACTGCCGGTCGCCCCAGCCGTACTTGCGGAAGACCTTCTGGGCATCCGCGTTGGCCCGCAACGCCGCCAGCGATTCTCTCACGCTGCCGGGCTTTTCCTCGTCTACGTCCGCGGAGACCCCGAGCTGGTCGAGCTCGTCCGTCATCGGCTTGAAGTCGCGGATGAACTTCTTCACATCACCGTCGCTGAGCAGGCGCTGGGGAGTCTGCGCGACCGCCGCTGCGACGAGCACCAGTCCAAGAGCGAGAGCGAACGTGGGTTTGCGCATGAGCCAATGATGGACCGCGCAGCGCCCTTCGTCCAGAAAAAAAAGGGGAGCCTGCGGCTCCCCTCCACGATGCTGTCGAGCTCCGCGGCCTACCTCCAAGCGCCCCGCGGACCCCAGCTCGGCTGCGGGCCCCCGCGCATGCCGCCGTAGGGCCGGCCGTACGGACGACGCATCATGCCCGGGCCGCCGAAGCCCATTCCCATCGGGCCCCAGGCGCGGTCGTCGATCTCGTACTCCTTGCCGTTGACCACGGCCTTGGTCACCAGCAGCGCCTTCTGGTCCTTGTCGCCCCACCACGGGTGGTCTTCGGCCAGGTAGCCTTCGACCTTGATCGCGTCGCCCTCCTTCACGTCGATATCGTAGCGATAGCGACCCGGCACCATCAGCACGACCTCTTCCTTGTCGGTCTTCAGTACGGGGTGCCAGTCCTTGAGCGACAGCGTCCCGGTGAGCTCGGTCTTCTTGTCGGAGATCTCGGGGCCTCTCCAGTCGCGCGCCCACGGCCCGGTGGCCGGCGGAGCGTCATCCTTGGTGCCACGAGCGAACGCTGCGGGCGCCGATACTGCGACGGCGAGCAGCACTATCGAAACAACCTTCGCCTTCATCTTCTATCCTCCTGGTCAGACGTTGTGCCCGCTGTAATGCAGAAGCCGTGCCAAGCGGCGCGCGTACGGAATTGCCCCCCGGGGTCCGTTTATCACGGAATTTCCGGCGCTTGGGGGGCCTGCGGCCGGCTCTTCGAGCCCATCCCCGCCGGCGCTCGGTGCGCAGGTTCTGCGCACCCCGCCTGCTGCGCGCAGGTTCTGCGCGGCAGCCGCAGGAGCTGGGACCCTTTGAGCCGCTTCAGTACCTGTAGCGGAACCCCGCGGTCATGGCCAGGTCGCCGCTGCGGCCCCAGCCGTAGGTGTCGCTTTCCTCGCCTGCCTGCACCGACACGAAAGCGAGCAGGCTAAGCCCGGTCTGCATCCTCCAGTCGACGCCGAGCACGATGAGAGCCGAGAGATCGATGGGCGACAGGAAGTTGCGCGACACGAGCGACAGCTTGGGCCCGGCGTTCCACACCGCCTCGGGGTAGAGCAAGAGGCCGTATGCGTCTCCAGGGTCGCCGGCGCGCCACCGCGCGCCGGCGTTCAGCAGCGCCTCCAGCCTGAGGGCGAGGTCCGTGCCGTCGGGCAGCCGCAGGATGTGGTAGGCCCCGCAACTGAACAGCAGCGTCGACGGCAGGTCGGCGGCGTCCAGCCCCTCGCCCGGCAGCGCCGCCGACGCCGCGGCGTAGAGGTCGACGTACAGGCTGCCGTGCAGGCTCACGAAGGGATTGTGGGTGTTGCCGCCGCCGCGGTAGAGGTAGCCGGCCTCGACCTGCGCGCCTCCGAGCTGCCCGAGAACCCGCGCGCCTGCGGCCGCATCCGCGATGTCCGGCAGCTCGGCCGCGGCCAGGTCGATCTCCGGGGCGAGCAGAGTCGCCTCGACAAAGGAGAAGGGCCCGAGCGGCACGAACACCGTCGATTGCCAGACCGCCAGGTCCCGCAGCTCTTTCGCGGTGATGTCCGCCGTGGAACCGATCGGACCGAAGACCACGTCGGCGGCATTGTAGAAGAAGCCCTGGCCCCACGACATCGGCGCCAGTCCGTGCGTCGCGCGCCAGCCCGACGCCCGCACCCGCGCGTACGCGCGAGTGACCGCGATCTCGGTCGTTTCGCCGATGCGCGCCTCGATCGCGAGCTGCCCGCGCAGCGTCTCGCTGGGCGCCGCGTCGAGGTAGAGGCGCCCGACGCCCGCGCCTGCCAGTCCCGCCTCCCAGTCGTCGGTGCGGGTCAAGGTGTCGAGCAGCGTGAGCTCGACGGAGGGCCTGACGTCCGCCGCCGCGGTCGCGGCGGCGGCGCAGGCGAGGGCCAGCGCCGCGAGCAGCCTCGGTCCTACCATGTCAACTCTCCCAGCGAGAAGATCTTCGGCGGCAGAGGACGGTCGATCTCGATCGCATCGAGCACGAAGACCGTCGAGGAGTTCCTCTTGAGGCTGTCCCGCAGCCTCATGCGCGTGGCCACGTTCCTGCCGGCGATCGTGCGGATCTCCTCGACCTCGATCTCCTTGAGCAGCGTGCCCGAGCGCGCGAACTTGTGAACCCTGCGAAAGAGAAAGATCTCGGTGTCGACCCACAGGGTCTGCCTATAGTAGGGCACATTGCGCGAGGTCGCCTCGAGGCTGACGCGGTAGCAGGGGCGGCCCGCGACGGCCTCGGTGCCCTCGAGCGTCGGCCGGTAGGACTTGCGCATCGACTTGCCGCCGGTCATGTCCTCGTAGGACATGTCGGAGCCGAGCACGGCGTCGCGCAAGGCGGCGCCCTGCAGGCGGATCAGCTCGGCGGCGTCGGGGTAGTAGAGGTAGATCTCGTCGCTGGTGCGCAGGATTTTCATGCCCCGTTCCTCGGCGCTGGTGAACTCGATCAGCGTTGTGTCCTCGCCGCGGGACCAGGAGACGAAAGTGCTCTCGCGCTCGCCAAAGCGGTCCCTCACCACCATCGAGCCCGTGGAGCGCACGGTGTCGAAGACGAGGTTCGCTTCCAGGCGGTCGATGATCTGGTCCGCGGTCAGGGCCTGGCTCGCGGCGGTCAGGATCGCGAACGCGGCCAGTCCCGCGGCTGCAATCAGTCTGTTCATCGAGGAGTCTCCTACGTGGCCCGCAGGGCTTCCACGGGCCTGATGCGTGCTGCGCGCGAAGCCGGCACGAGCGACGCCAGCGCGGCCACAGCGACGGAATAGACGAAGACCAGCACGGTGGACCTGAGGTTCAACGCCGGATAGAGGACGCTCGAAATCTCCATGTCGACCCCTTGCATGGCCGCGCCGAAGTCGAGCCCGGTAAAGGAGAGGGGAATCGTGATGCCGACGCCCAGCAGCACGCCGGCGAGGGAGCCGAGAGTCCCGAGAGCCAGGGCCTCGAGAAAGAACAGCCGCACGATCTGGCTTCCGGTCATGCCCATGGCCGCCACTGTGCCGATCTCGCGGGTGCGCTCGTAGATCACCATCATCGTCGTGTTGATGATCACCGAGCTGCCGAGCACGAAAAAGAACAGCGCCATGAAATTGTAGGACGTGGAGGCCATAGCCATCGTCGACCAGGTCGTACGCAGCGCGTGCCAGCTCTTCGCGTCGACGTCGGTCCAGCCGGCTGCGGCGAGGCGGACGCCCAGTTCGGAAGCCACCCGCTCGCTGGCGGCGCCGCCCCGCAGTTTGAGCAGGATCTCGGTGGCCGAGTCGTCCATGCGTGCAAGGCGGCGGGCGCGGTCGAGGGGGACCCAGAGGCTCGCCTTGTCGAGGGCCGCGACCGGAAAGCGGGCGAGGCCGGTCACGTCGACGGTGATGGCATTGCTGCCGCGCCGCATGGTCGTGGCGAGGAGGGTGATGCGGTCGCCGACCCGCACGCCGAGCTCGCGGGCCAGCAGGGCGCCCACCAACGCCTCGTTGCGCTCGGGCTGAGGCAGACGCCCTTCGCTCACGCGCGTCGACAGCTCCTGGAAGCGCTCTTCGCGGGCCAGGTCGACGCCGTAGACCGTCGCTGCCACCATCTCTTCGCCCTGGTAGATCGCCACTGGCAGGTTGATGCGCTGCGACGCCGATGAGACGTCGGGGTGGGTCTCGACCAGGGCGACGGCTGCTTCGGAGCGCTCGACGCGCAGGTGCAGCGGCGAGAGCTGCTCGTAGCGGTCGTAGTCCCTGTGGCGCAGACGCACCTGCCCCGAGACGTAGGTGTGGAGATTGTCGGCGAGATTGCGCTTCATGCCCTCCAGCAACGAGAACAGCAGGGTGATCGCCATGGCAGCCACGCCGATCGCCGTCATCGAGAGCAGGCTGCGCCGGCGGTTGCGCCGGATGTTCCTCAGGGCGATCGCTGTGAGTCTCACTCGAGTCCTCCTACGTCGCCCGCAGGCAGTCGGTGATCGGCATGCGGAGGGCGCGGCGCGTCGGAATAAGGGCCACGGCCACGCACAGCAGGATTCCGAACAACCAGGCGCCCGCCATCGCCTGGGGGTGCCAGGCGCCCCGGAACACCCCAGTGACCCGGTAGCCCATGTCGATGTTGCGCACCAACGGACCGAAGTCGATGCCCCTGTTGACCATTCCCAGGCACAGCAGGGCGCCGAGAGCCAGCCCCAGCGTCGAGCCCAGGACGCCGATGCCGGCAGCTTCCAGAAGGAAGAGCCTCCGCACCTGGCGGTCGCCCATCCCCAGGGCGCGCATCGTCCCCAGCTCGCGCCGGCGTTCATAGATCGCCATCAGCATCGTGTTGGAAACGCCCACTGCGGCGATCACGAAGGCCAGCACCAGGATGAATCCGGTGCCCTTCTGCTTGGCCGCGGCTATCGCCAGGTAGTCCTCGGCGAGCCGCTGCCATTCCAGCACCTCGATGCCGGGCATCCGGGCCCGCAGGTCGCGCTGGAGGTCCGCGGCGAGGCTGCCCGCATCGGCGCGCTCGGGAAAGCGAAGGTCGATTTCCGTGACGGCGCCGTTCATGGCGAGCAGCGCGTCGGCCGCATCGAGAGGCAGGAACACGGACGAGCGGTTGACCTGCGGATTGGGGCAGGTGAGGATGCCGACCACCGGGACTTCGAAGCTCTGGTAGTAGCCGTCGCGGGTGCGTGTGACGATCGTCACCGTGTATCCCACCTCCGCCCCCAGGTCCTCGGCGAGCCAGGAGCCGAGAAGGATCGCCTCCTCGCCCGCCTCGAGCCAGCGGCCGGCCGTGACGGTCTCTTTGAAGCGGAACACGCGGTTGTCGAGCTCCGGGTCGATCGCCACGACCTTGACGCGCAGCGAGCCGTCCTCCGGGAACGGGTCCTGGCGCACGATCAGCTCCGCGCCGAAGACCGTGCGGGGCGCGGCGGGGATGCCGCGCTCGGCCAGCGCTGCCAGCACCCGCTGCGGCTGCTCGAGGACCGTGTCGAGCGGCAGCTGCTCCCTGTCGGCCCAGTACCCCTCGGCCAGCACGCGGGCCGAGCTCGACTCGTACCAGATCAGGTTCCGCTCCGACTCCTTCTCGGCGCCGAGCAGGACGGAGTCGATCAGGAGGTAGGCCGCCAGCCCCACGGCCAGGGCGCCCGCCGTGATGACGGTGCGGCGCAGGTAGCGGGAGAGGTTCTTCCACGCCAGGGACGCCAGGTACTTCACTGGCCGCCTCCGTCGCGCCGCTCGTCCGAAGCGACCGTACCGTCGTGGAGGCGCACCAGGCGCCGGGCTCGCTCCATGACCATCGGGTCGTGGGTGGAGAAGACAAAAGTGGTGCCGTGGCGCTCGTTCATCTGCTCCATCAGCTCCAGGATCGCCTTGCCGTTGTCGGAGTCCAGGTTGGCGGTCGGCTCGTCGGCCAGCACGAGCAGCGGCTGCTTGACCAGGGCGCGCGCGATGGCCACGCGCTGCTGCTGCCCGCCGGAGAGCGTGCCGGGCAGGCTGTCCTCCCGGCCCTCGAGCCCCACCTCGGCCAGGAGGGCGAGGCTGCGCCCGCGCGCCTCGCGTTCGTCGACGCCCTGGAGGGACAGCGCGAATTCCACATTCTCCGCCGCGGTCAGCACGGGGATCAGGTTGAAGGTCTGAAAGACGAATCCCAGCCGGTCGCGGCGGAACAGGGCCAGCTCGCGGTCGCTCATCCGGCTCACCTCCCTGCCGTCGATGACGATCCGGCCCGAGTCGGGCCGGTCGATGCAGCCGATCAGGTTCAGCAGCGTCGTCTTGCCCGAGCCCGACGGCCCCGCGATCGAGAGGAATTCGCCGGAATCGATCCGCAGCGACACCCCGCGGAGCGCCCTGACCTCCGTTTCGCCGGTCCGGTAGGAGCGCACCACGTCGTCGATGCGGATCATGATCTGCCTCCGTTGCCGCCCGCCGGCGCGGCGTGGGCGAGGTTCTGCCCGAGAGACTCAAGCGTCCGCCTGGCTGCGGCGGCCAGCCCGAGGCTGCCGGGCGCCGCGCCGAGAGCGCGTTCGGCGACCTCGTCGTACGCAGCCAGCATGCCCCCGGCCTTCTGCAGGCTTGCGGGCCGGTCGGCGCCCTGGAGCAGGAGTTCCGCGATCGCGTCGCCGATCGCAGTCCAGGCCCTCAGCAGGATCTCAGCCGTTTCGTCGGGCTGGGCCGCGCGGAAGCAGCCTTCGTCTATTCCCTGCCGTATGATCCGCGCATAGAGGGGGATCGTCGCCTGGAGAGCCCGTTCGTTCATCCTGTGGCGGGCGAGGAGGTTCTCGGGCCTGTAGGCTGCGCGCAGATACTGCATCAGCAGCTGCGGTTGGCCGCTCTTGATCGACCCCGCCGTCTCATGGAGGCGCCGAAGCTTGTCGGTGGCGGGGGTCCTGTCGTCGAGGATCGGCGTCAGGGCCGCGACGATGTTGGCGGCGAGGCGCTCGACGAGGCTGTCGAGCAGGTCCTCTTTGCCGGCAAAGTAGTGGTAGAACGTGCCCTTGGCGATGCCGGCCGCGTCGATGATCGCGTTGATGGTGGTCCGCTCGTAACCTGCCGTGGCGAACAGCCTCTCGGCGCGATCGAGAATTTCGTTCTTTCGCACCGCGTGGGCCTTGACCACCCGTGATGACACTCTCTGCATCCTTCGCGCGCTGCGCGCGCCGCCGTCCATTGGGCCGAAATGCGACCGACCGTCGGTCGGACAGCACAAATGTAGCGAGGAGGACGGCAGATCGTCAAGCGCCTCGCGGCTTTCGGGATCGCTTCTGTTTTGCGGGTGTCCTCGGCCGGCCTGCAGGCGTTTCCGCGGAAACGCCTGCAGGCGCCCGGCCCTGACGATGAGCCTGGGCCGACCCCGCTCCTGAGGTCGACATCCCCGGCCAGGGACGGGAGGAAACGGGGCCAGGACCTGCTCTCGGCGCCTTGCTCGAGGCGGCTCGAAGGCCGGGCGCGGCGATGATGGCTGCATGCAGGCGTCCTGCCGGCCTGCGGCGCCATCCACAGAATGGAATCCTGCCACATGCTGCAGGCTCGACTTGACAGGTTCTAAGGGTTCGCCAAGAATCATAGGTGAATAAGTCTCGAGGAGGTCGCGGGTATGACAGATATCGCCCGTGTGCTGCTCGATGAGATCCACACCTACGAGAACACGCCGGATATCGGTGTGGAGGTCACCAAGGGCAAGGGCCTGTTCAACCGACGCAAGGTGATCCACGTGTTCGGCGCCGTGAGTTCCGAGTCGATTAAGCAGAAGATCGGGGAAATCGCACAGAAGCACGCCGGAGACGCCTACGACGTAAGCAACGAGGTCCGCGTCAAGGCCCACTGACCGCAAGCGGCTCTCCGATGCCGGCCGCCCGGCAATCGCTCCGCGGCCCGCGCACGCGAGGTTCGACGGCGCCCCGCTGAGGCCCCTTTTCGCCGTTGTTTCCTTCACCCACCCGCATCTGCGGCGCCTGCCCGCGCACGATCGTTGGGGCCGTTCAGCCCCCGGCTTGCGGGAGAGTCCTGTCGATCTCGGCCAGGCGATAGCCAAAGCCCGGCCCGCTGATCGTCGACAGGTCGATCTCGCCGTTCCTACGCGTGTAGAGCCCGGGGTGAACGGCTGCCTCGGGCAGCGAGGCCTGCGGGTAGAACTGCATGGCGTTGGTTTCTACCCCCATGATGGTGCCCGCGTGGGCGGCGAGCAGCACGTGCGGGATCTGGGCGAGCATCGGGTTGGTCAGGTCCTGCACCATCAGCGTCATGCCGTGCGCCTTGGCCCAGCACAGCGACAGCAAGGCGCCCGACTGGGTCTTGCACGTCTTGAGCGCCACGCCGGTCCAACCGAGGCTGCGCCCGAGGCGGATCAGGCGCCAGTCGTGGGCGCTCTCGTCCATGAACAGCGGCTTGCGCGCGGCCACGGCGTGCACGTCGATCTGGTGCTGCTGCAGCTCGTAGGGGAACGGCTGCTCGACGTAAAGGATCATCCCGTAGGTGCGCGGCTGCTCCACCATCAACCGGTCGAGGATCTCGTTGACGTACCGCGGATCCGAAACCGTGCAGTTGAAGTCCGTGCTCAGCCACTCGACGCCCTTTTCCTGGCCGATGCGGCCGACCTGGACAATCCGCTGGTAGTCCCAGGCGGCGTCGGTTCCCGTCAGCTTGACCTTGAGGCACTTGAGCCCGTCGCGGTCCACCCAGTCGCGCAGCAGCACGGGGTAGCCGTCGTCGGGCTCCCCGCCGGTGAGCTCGCTCGCCTCGATCAGGTCCTTGCCTCCGACGAGGTGCCAGGCGCGCAGCCGGCGCTGCGGCGAGGCGGCGAGGAAGTCACGGGGAAACAGCCCCCGGAAGCTCACCTGGCTCCCGTCGGCCGGCTCCAGGTAGGCGGCCAGGTCGCGGTTCATGTAATCGGGACCGTAGGTCTCGTAGACCGGCAGGCCGAGCAGGTTGCCGTAGGCGTCGTGCGCGGCGATGTCGAAGGGCGAGAAGCACACCAGGGCGGCCAGGTACGGCAGCTCCGTGAAGCGGCCGTCGCAGGCGCTCTCCCAGCAGCGCCGCAGCTCTCCCACGATGAATCCCTGGCCGATCTCGATCGGGTGGCCCCGGTCGGTGACCCGCGGGAGGGAGGCGGAGATGGCCGTCACGATGTCCTTGAGCGCCCTGTGGCGATACTCGTAGGGGGCCGTGCCCGGCCAGACCCACTGCACGCTCAGCGGCGTCTCGCCCCACCCCTCGGCCGAGCGCCCCCTGCGATCCTCGACGCGGACGCGGATCCGCGCGAGGGTGACGTGGGTGAGGGTCTCGGGTCCGAACTTGAGGGGCACGCGCGTGCGCACAGGAAGGAAGAAGACCTCGGTCTCCTTGATCTGGATGTCGCTGCTCCTGCTCATGTGCGCCTCCCGCGTCCGCTCTTCAGTCTGCGGATCCGATCACCAGGCCCGGCGTCCTGCCGGGATTCTCCACCCCCCGCCGCCTCTCTTCTTCGACGCGCGGCGGCGCCGGGGTCGGAGGCGCCGCGAAACCCGGGCTCGGGCGAGAGCACGTCCCGGTCGGCCGGCCTGACAGGACCGTCGCGGCGGCGCGGCTTCCGCCGTCGGCCCCCCGAAGATGCCCCCGCAGCCTCTCTAGGCCCCAGAGTACCGGACAACGCGGCGAAAGCACAAGGAACCACCGACGGCCCTCAGGTCTCCAGGTCCACGGTCAACCCGTCGTACGCCAGTCCCACGACCGAGCCTGTCTCGCGGGCCAGCCGTTCCTCCAGCCTGGCATGGAGCACCTCGTGGCAGACGTGGGTGAGCAGGGCCCTGGCCGGCGCCAGCCGGCGCACGATGGCCAACGCCTCTTCGACGCTCAGGTGCGAAACGTGAGGTCTGGTGCGCAGGCCGTCTATGATCAGCAGCCGCAGGCCGCCGAGCTCGCCGATGGCCCGCTGCGGAATCGCGGAGACGTCGGGGATGTAGGCGCAGTCGCAGAAGCGGTAGCCCCACACCTCGCTGTTGCCGTGGAGGACCGTGATCGGGCGGAACTCGACGCCGCAGATCTCGACGCTCGCCGCGATCGGCCGCAGGTCCAGCGATGCGACTCCGCCGCCGGTGTGCCCGTTGCCCTCGAAGAGGTAGCGGAACGGGTGATCGCGGATGTACTGCAGATGGTCGGCGCGCCCGTACACCGGCAGGCTTCCCCTGCCGCGCGAGGTGAACACCCGCAGGTCGTCGATGCCCGCGATGTGATCGTAGTGGGTGTGCGTGATCAGCAGCGCCTCCAGCCGCCTGAGGTTCTGCCTCAGGGCCTGGGTCCTGAAGTCGCGCCCGCAGTCGATGAGAACGTTGCCCCCGTCCGCCGTGATCAGCAGTGAGGCGTTGGTTCGCTTGTCGCGGGGATCCGGCGAGCGGCAGGTCGCGCAATCGCACCCGATCATCGGCACGCCGTGGCTTGTGCCCGATCCCATGACTGTCATCCGCGCTGTCACTCGTGAGCCAGTCCTCTCGCCCGCGTGCGCCTGGCCCCGGCGGCCGGCAGGCGCCGCAGCCTCTCGCCCGCCACTATAGCAGACCGGGCATTCGCGGCAAACCGCGGTCGACGCGGCCGCCTTCGGCAGGAGGCAGAGCGGGCACGGGGGGCGGGCCCGAGGCCGTTCCGCGGTGGATTGTGATAAGCCGATTATCCTGTTAAATTCAAGCCTGATCTGGCCGTTATATATGAGTATGAGGTGACGGACCGGTGCCCAAACGCAGGGACGCTTCGGTGACCGCCGGTACTACGGGGACCGTGAGGACGGCTGCGCCTACAAACATGAGCAGGCAACAGGTTCAGGAGCTGGTCCGCGTCCTCCCCAAGACCGAGATCCACCTGCACCTCGAGGCCACCGCCACCGCCGAGACGATCTGGCGGATGATCGAGCGGCACAAGCTCTCGATACCCGGCATCAAGACGCAGAAGCAGCTGGAGCGTCGATTCAAGGTCCGCAGCCTCAACGAGTTCATCGATCTGTTCATCAACGTCATCCAGGGCTGCCTTCGCAGCGGCGAGGACCTCGACCTGGTTCTGACCGACGCCCGCAGCTACCTCAAGCGCAACAACATCTACTACGCCGAGATTTTCGTTGCGCCCTCCAAGCTCATCATGAACGGGCTGCCGTTCGAGGTCATGATCTCCAAGCTCGACGAGGCCATGGAGCGGCTGAAGCGAGAGGACGACATCGACGTCCGCTTCATCGTGGACGTATCCCGCAGCTACGGAGTCGACAACGCCCGCAAGAACCTCGATCTCACCCTCAAGCATCGCGGGCGCAGCGTGATCGGCATCGGGCTCGGCGGCAGCGAGGCGACGGGGCCCGCCCGGGACTACGCCGATGTCTTTGCCCGCGCCAGCGACAGCGGGCTGCGCGTCGTGGCGCACGCGGGCGAGGATGTGGGCCCGGAGTCGATCTGGGACGCGATCCGCTACCTCAAGGCCTCGCGCATAGGGCACGGGATCAGCGCCATCGAGGACGAAGAGCTGATGGACTATCTCGCCGAGAAGCAGATCCCTCTCGAGATCTGCCCGACGAGCAACCTCTTTACGCGCAAGTACGTTACCAAGCTCACCAATCACCCGATTCGCGCGTTCTTTGACCGCGGCATCAAGGTGACCGTCAACAGCGACGACCCGGCGCTGTTCGGCGTCGAGCTGGTCGACGAGTACATCAAGCTGATGAACGGCGGCTTCTTCAAGATCGACGAGATCGTCGCGCTGGTGCGCAACGGCCTGTTCTCGACGTTCATGCCCGTCAGGCAGAAGGCCGCGCGATGGGCCGCCATCTCGAAGTTCATCGCCGAGCGGGGAGTCCCGACCGACCGCGATTGAGGCGCTTTCAGGCCAGGCGCCCGTGGACGATGTCGTCCACCACTCTCCAGTACAGATCGTGTTCCGCCTCGAGCACGCGCTCGGCCAGCCGTTCGGGCGTGTCGCCGGGAAGCACGGGAACCCTCGCCTGAGCGGCCACCGGTCCGTGATCGTAGTCCTCGTCGACAAAGTGCACGCTCACCCCGCTTTCGGTCTCTCCGGAGCGCAGTACGGACTCGTGGACGCGCAGCCCGTACATGCCCTGCCCGCCGTGGCGCGGCAGCAGCGCCGGGTGGATGTTCAGGATGCGCCTCGGGTAGCGGCGCACGACCGGCGCCGGCAGCTTCTTCAGGTATCCCGCCAGCAGGATCAGCTCGACGCGTTCTTCCTCGAGGGCGTCGAGCAGCGCCTGCGCCAGCTCCTGCGGATCGGGATGGGTGCGGCTGGAAGCGTGCAGCGTGCGGATGCCCCGCCTTCGGGCGAGCTCGAGGGCCCCCGAATGGCTGTTGTTGCTGACGACGAGGCGGACCCGCGCATCGCGCAGGCGTCCCTCGTCGATGCGCGCGAGGATCGCGGCCAGGTTGCTGCCGCGACCCGACGCGAAGGCGGCAATGTTCACCGGCAACAGAGCTAACACGAGCGACTCGGCCCGTCAACACGCAGAGCCGGGGTAGGTGCAATTCCTGGCCTGCGTCGCTATACTGGGTCCGCCGCCGAGGCCGCTCCTGGCCATGGCGCGAGAGGGGACGATGGGCGGAACAAGCAAGCTGGCGGGGGTCGCGGCCGCGGCCCTGTTGTTGAGCTCGTGCATCGGCGTCGACAGCCGCGTGGCGTTCAAGAGCGACGGATCAGGCACGCTCAAGGTCGAGTACAGGATCGCGAAGTCGCTGTGGAACCTCGGCAAGGAGGGGGGGGCGCAGCTGCCGCTCGTCGTCGGCGAGCAGGAACTGCGGGAGGCGCTGTCGCAGGGCAATGGCCTCGAGGTGGTGGCGGTCAGCCGGCGCGAAGACGAAACCGACGTGTTTGTCGCGGCCGAGGTCCGTTTCCAGCGCATCGAGGCGCTCGCCGAGACTGAGGCGTTCGCCGACATGCCGATGAGCCTGCAGCGTTCGGGCGACGACTATGTGTTCCGCCAGGTGATCTCCCCTGCCGCCGAGGAGCAGCCCGCAGCCGGACAGCCGACGGCTCCAGCCGGCGCGCAGGCGGCGGCCGCCGCCGACAGGGATGTCGAGGAGATGTTCGGGCCGCTGCTGGCAGGCTACGAAGTCCTTCTCTCTGTGGCAGCGCCGAGGCCGCTCAAGTCGCACAGCGCCGGCCAGGTCTCGGCCGACCGCAAATCCGTGACCTGGCGCCTGTCGCTCGACGGCCTGATGGAGATTCCGGCGGGGACCGTCTTCACGGTCACGTGGTAGCGTCGGCGCCGGACCCGGGCTCGAGGAACTGACGCTCGTACAGCTGCCGGTACAGGCCGCCGCGGGCCATCAGCTGGTCGTGGCGGCCGCGGTCGACGATGCGCCCGTCGGCCAGAACGCAGATCAGATCGGCGCGCCGGACCGTGCTCAACCTGTGGGCGATCACCACCGACGTCCTGCCCGCGAACAGGCGGGAAAGCGCCTCCTGGATAAGCCGCTCCGTGAGGGTGTCGACGCTCGCGGTCGCCTCATCCAGGATGAAGATGCGGGGATCGGCGAGAACCGCGCGGGCGATGCAGATCAGCTGCCGCTGCCCGGTCGAGAGGTTGACTCCTCCTTCGCGCACGGTCGTGGCGTAGCCCTCAGGCATCGCCTCTATGAACGGCGCGGCGTTGGCTGCCGCGGCAGCGGCTCGGATCTCCGCCTCCGCAGCCGAGGGCCGGGCGAAGGCGATGTTCTCGCCGATCGTGCCCGCGAACAGAAACGGGTTCTGGGGCACCAGGCCCATGCAGGCGCGCAGCTGCCGTTGCCGCAGTCGCCGCACGTCGACGCCGTCGACGAGGACGCTCCCGCCGGTGGTGTCGTAGAAGCGGAGGATCAGGCTCGCGATCGTGGTCTTGCCCGACCCCGTCGGGCCGACCAGGGCCACCATGCTCCCCGGCTCGATCACAAGATCTATGTCGTGGAGCACAGGCAGCCCCTTGCGGTAGGCGAACGTGACCCTGCGAAGCTCGATGCGGCCCCGCTCCGCAAGCTTCGCGGGCTCCGCTGACTGGGGCGTCGGGGCGGGCAGCGGGAGCGCGTCGGGGGCATCCTGGATCGCCGGCTCGGTGGCGAGGAGCGCGAGCACCTTTTCGCCCCCCGCCATCGCCGCCCGCATCGTGGTGTAGTTCTGGCTGATCTCCTGGATCGGCTGGAAGAAGCGGCCCACGTAGGCGACAAAGGCGACGAGCGTGCCCACGGTGACCTCGCCGCTCATGGCCCAGCGGCCGCCGGCCCAAAGCACGATGGCGGTCGCCGCCACGCCCAGAAAGTCCACCACCGGCAGGAACGTGAACGACAGGCCCATGGCCGCGATGTTCGAGTCGCGGTTGGACTGGTTGGTCTGGTCGAACTTCTGGGTGCTCGCCTCTTCGCGGCCGAAGGCCTGGATGACCCGCATCCCCGCGATGTTCTCCGCCAAGTCTCCGACGACCGCAGCGATGCGGGCGCGCGTCGTGCGAAAGGCGCTCTTGGCGCTGCGGGCGAACCACCAGGTGACCATCACCATGAGAGGCAGCACGGCAAAGGACAGCAGGGCCAGACGCGGCTGGACCCACAGCATCACCCCCACGACGCCGACGATGACGATCGCATCGCCGACAAACGTGACCAGGCCCTGAGACAGGAACTGGTTGATGACCGCCACGTCGTTGATCACTCGCGAGACGGTGACGCCGACGATCTCCCGATCGTGGTAGCCGATGTGCAGCCGCTGCAGGTGGGCGAACAGGCGGCTCCGCAGGGCGCCGAGGACCCTCTGGCCGATCACGGACAGCAGGTGCTGCTGCCCGGCGCCGGCGGCAAAGAGCGCCGCAAAGGCGGCGAGCAGGACCAGCGACCGGCGCGCGAGGGCTGCCGCGTCGCCGGCGGCGATCGTGCGGTCGATGGCGTCCCGCACGAGCAGGGGAATCGCGAGGCTCAGCCCGGAGTAGAGCAGCACGAGCAGCAGCGCCGCCGCCATCTGCTTCCAGTGGGGGGCGAGGAACTGCAGCAGCCCCGAGGCGATCTTCGGGTCGAAGGCCTTTTCCTCGCCTTCGTGTCCGTAGGCATGGAGGACGCCGCGCGGCCCGTGTCCGCCGCCGTGGCCGCCGTGCCCGCCGCCCATGGCGAGGCTCATGCGGGGCCTCGCAGAGGCAGCGGCGCGTGCTCCCCGGGGCCCTCGCTGCGGCGCAGCTGCTGGTTGTAGATGTCGACGTACACGCCGCAGGAGTCCAGCAGCTGGCGGTGCGTGCCCTGGCCGACGATGCGCCCGCCGTCGAGCACCAGGATCCAATCGGCGCGGCGGATGGTGCTGATCCTGTGGGCGATCACGAACGTCGTCCTGCCCTGCATGAGTCGCTGCAGGGCAGCCTGGATCTGCTGCTCCGTCTCCGTGTCGACGCTGGCGGTCGCATCGTCGAGGATCAGGATGCGGGGATCCTGCAGGAGGGCCCGGGCGATGGCGATCCGCTGCTTCTGCCCCCCGGAAAGCGTGTCGCCCTTCTCGCCGACCAGAGTGTCGTAGCCGTCGGGCATTGCCATGATGAAATCGTGGGCCTGGGCCGCCTCGGCAGCGGCCCGCACCTCCCAGTCTGCGGCGTCGGGCCTTCCGAACCTCAGGTTTTCCCGCACCGTCGTGGCGAACAGGGTCGTGTCCTGCAGAACGATCCCGACCTGGGCGCGCAGAGAGGCGAGGGTCACCGCCCGGATGTCGGTGCCGTCGACGAGGATCCGCCCGGCGGTCGGATCGTAGAAGCGGGGGATGAGGTTGACCACGCTCGTCTTGCCCGAGCCGGTGGTGCCCACGAGGGCGATGACCTGACCCGCTCGCGCCTGGAAGCTGACGTCGGAGAGCACATGCTCGCGGCCGAAGTAGGCGAGGCTGACCCCCTCAAAGGTCACCTCCCCGCGCACGCCCCGCAGCGGCTTCGCGTCGGGAGCCTCGCGCACTTCGGAGCTTGCGTCCAGGATCTCGAAGATGCGTTCGCCGGACGACGAGGCCATGCTCACCGCGGGGATCACCATGCCCAACCGCCTGACCGGACGGATGAGCTGGCTCACATAAGTCGAGAAGGCGACCAGTTCGCCGAGCGACAGCTGCCCCCGGATCACCAGGACGCCTCCGAACGCGATGATCGCCACCGTGCTCAGGTTCGCGAGGAAATCCAGCAGGGGTGTGTTCCAGGCCTGCATCCTGGCTGCCCGCACCGCCTGCTCGAGCCACAGCGAGTTCTGCTGCTCGAAGCGCTGGATTTCCGCCTCCTCCTGGGCGAACGCCTTGACCACCCTCGCGCCGCGCAGGCTCTGCTCGACCCGGTTGGTCAGCCGCCCGAGGGCGCGCTGGATCTCGAGCGCCAGCGGACGGTAGCGCGCGCCGAACCGCACGCCCCGCCAGATGAGCAGGGGCGCGGGGGCGAGGGCGAGCGCCGCCAGGAGGGGGTTCATGGCCGCCAGAAAGACGGCGGTTCCGACGAGCAGCGCCAGGCCCTCGACGAGCCTGAGAAAGGCGCGGCCGGTCAGGAACCGCACACGGTCCACGTCCTGGATCGTGCGGGCGAGCAGGTCGCCGGTCTCCGCCTGGTCGTGGAAGGCGAAGGAGAGGCTCGCGAGCCTGGCGTGGATGGCATTGCGCATGTCGTAGGCGACGCCCTGGGACGCCATCTCGGACCAGATGCCCTCGAGGTAGGTGAGCAGGCCCCGCAGCGCCGTGAGGGCCAGCAGGAGCAGGACCGACGCGCCGAGCAGGCGCGGGTCGGACCCGCGGATGCCCCGGTCGATGATCCAGCGGATGAACTGCGGCGTGGCCAGCGACAGGGCGCTGGCCGACGCCATTGCCAGGTAGCCTCCGGCGCTCAGCTTCCAGTAGGGGCGCAGAAAGCCGAAGCAGCGCCGGAGCACCCGGCGTTGCGGACCGGCGTCGGGCGGGGACCTCACATGTGCCACCCCGGCGGCAGCACGGCTTCGAGGGCGAGCAGAACCACGATGATCAGCAGTCCCGGCAGGAAGTTGGCGGTCTTGAGCCTGGAGAGCCCGAGCAGGTTGATGCCGATCATCACGACCAGGCACCCGCCCAGCCCCGTGAGCTCCGACAGCAGGAGCGGGGAGGCGTAGGGCTGCAGAAAGCGGGCGAGCAGGGTGAGGGTGCCCTGGTAGAGCAGGACGGCGAGGGCGGCAAAGGCCACGCCGATTCCCATCGCGGCCGCCAGGATCATCGCCATGAAGCCGTCGAGCACGCTCTTGGTGAGAATCAGCTCGTAGTCGCCCTCGACGCCCGCTTTGAACGAGCCGATGAGGGCCATCGCACCCACGCAGAAGATCACCGAGGCGTTGAGAAAGCCGTAGGCGAACTCGTTCGAAGGAGCGCCCGTCGGCGACTCGGCCCCGGCTGCGCCGGCCGGTGCAAACCAGCGGCGCAGCAGGTCGCCGAGCCGCAGAATCGCCCCTTCGATGTCGAGCGCCTCCCCGGCAAAGCCGCCGGCGATGAGCGCCAGCGCCAGGTAGACGATGCGCGAGCTTTCGAAGGCCATCTTCAGGCCGAGGACCAGGGACACGATGCCTGCCCCCGTGAATACCAGAGTCTTCATGCCTTCGCTGACCCTGCTGTGGAGGAGCAGTCCCAGCGCGGCTCCGACGACCACGGCGAGGCAGTTGACGAGCGTGGCGATCACCGGCTGCCTGCTCTCTACTCGGCGGAGAAGCGGAACGTCGTCACGTGATGGTACTCCTGGCCGGGCCGCAGCACGCACGACGGGAAGCCGGGCTCGTTGATGGCGTTGGGAAAGGCCTGGGTCTCGACGCAGAACGCGGCCTGCCGCCTGCAGGCCAGACCGGCGCGACAGCGGATGCTGCTGTCGAGGAAGTTGCCCGTGTACAGCTGCACGCCCGGCTGGGTCGACCGCACCTCCATGATCCGGCCCGAGGTCGGCTCACTCACGCGCAGCACGGGCGCCGGACTGGCGGAAGAGGCGTCCACGACGTAGCAGTGGTCGTATCCGCCCACCTCCCCGATGCGCTCGCCGATCGGCCTGGGCTTGCGAAAGTCCATGGCCGGGTCCTTGGCCACGTCGCGGATCTCGCCCGTCGGGATCAGCCTGGCGTCGACAGGCAGGTATCGGCTGCAGTGCATCTGCAGAACGTGAGCCAGGATGTCGCCCGTGCCCGCCAGATTGAAGTAGGTGTGGTTGGTCAGGTTGACGGGCGTCGGTTTGTCGGTCCGCGCGCGGTACTCGAACGTGAGGACTCCGTCGGCGGACAGCCGGTAGATCGCCCGCGCCTCCAGCGTGCCGGGGTAGCCTTCGTCGCCGTCCCGGCTGGTGTAGGTGAACTCGACGCATTCGCCCTGCGCGCGGCCTTCCCACAGGACCTTGTCGAAGCCCACGTTGCCGCCGTGAAGGTGGTTCGCGCCCTTCTCGTTGAGCGCGAGGCGGTACTCGCGGCCGTCGAGGGTGAAGCGGCCCGCGGCGATCCGGTTGGCAAAGCGGCCGATGGTCGCGCCGAAGTACGGGTGGGCGCCGAGGTACGGCTCGAGGGAGTCGAAGCCGAGCGTGATCTCGCTGCTCGCGCCGCGGCGGTCCGGGGTCTGGAGCGATACCAGGATCGCGCCCCAGCTCATCACCGACGCCCTGACGCCCCGCCCGTTATCCAGGGTGAACAGGTCGACTTCGCGACCGTCGCGCGTGCGCCCATATGGGATGCATGTGGCTGCCATGGGAGCACGGTAGCGAAGCGCCCCGAGGTCGTCAAGGACATATGCGGGCTTGCATCCCTGCGGCATGGACCCTATGATGGTCACCTGTCGGAAGAGCGCATGAAGACGCGTCCCGCGGCCATCGCCCTCGTCGTTCTCATCCTGGGCGCCTGCTCGCTGCAGAAGCTGGCGATGCGCAGCGTCGCCGACATGCTCTCGAGCGAGGGCTCGACCGTCTTTACAGGCGAGAGCGACGTCGACCTGGTGGGCGACGCGCTGCCGTTCGCGCTCAAGCTCTACGAATCGCTTCTCGACGGCGTCCAGGACAGCCCCGAGCTGTACCTGGCCACGGGCAAGGCCTTTGTGCTCTACGCGCGGGCGTACGTGCAGATGCCGGCGGAGATGCTGCCCGACGAACGCTTCGACGAGCGGGTGCGGGCCCAGAGGCGGGCCAGGTCGCTGTACGAGAGGGCGCGGCGGTACGTGCTGCGGGGACTCGACCTGAGGCGCCCGGGCCTGGCGCAGCGGATCATCGAAGGCGACGACTGGCGAGAGGCGCTCGGCGAAGCGCGGCGCGAAGACGTCCCCTGGCTGTACTGGGGCGGCCTCGCCTGGATGGCCGCGTTCTCGACGAACACCTTTGACTTCGAGATGCTGATGCGGCTGCCCCGCGCCGCCGGGATGATCGGCCGCGTCATCGAGCTCGATGACCGCTGCGACGACGGGGGCGCGCACGAGTTCTTCGTGACCTACTACGGCAGCCTCCCGCCCGACCTCGGGGGCAGCGACGAGAAGGCGCGCCGGCACTACGAGAGGGCCGTCGCCCTTTCGGGCGGCCTCAAGGCGGGTCCCCACGTGGCCCTGGCCACCGCCGTCAGCATCAAGAACCAGGATGCCAGGGAGTTCCGGAGCCTGCTCGAGAAGGCCCTGGCCGTGGACCTCGAGCAGGCCCCCGCGCTGCGGCTCGCCAACGCGATCAGCCAGCGGCAGGCCGCATGGCTGCTGGAGCACGTCGAGGACTTCTTCCTCGTGGAGAGCGGCGAATGAGGCTCGCCGCCGCTGCGCTCGCCCTCTGCCTGGCCGGCGGCTCGACGACGGCGCAGACCGTCAAGCTCGGCAGCCTTGCGCCGACGGGCTCGCCGTGGGACCAGGCGCTGCGGAAGATGGCCTCGGAATGGAGCCGCCTCACCTCGGGGCGCGTGAACCTGAGGATCTACCCCGGAGGCGTCGTCGGCGACGAGGACGACATGCTGCGCAAGGTGCGCATCGGCCAGCTGAACGCGGTGGCGCTCTCCGGTCCCGGGCTTGCCACGGTCGTGCCCGGCGTGCTCGCGCTGCAGGTCCCCCAGCTGGTGTCGAGCGACGAGGAGCTCGGGTACCTGATGGAGAAGATGACGCCCCATTTCGCCGGGCGGTTCGAGGAGAAGGGCTTCAAGCTCCTGGCCTGGACGCGGGCCGGCTGGGCCTACATCTTTGCCCGCGACCCGGTGATCTGGCCGCAGGACCTGAGGCGGCAGAAGCTGTGGGTTTGGCAGGGCAGCGCGGACGAGGCGCGGGCCTGGCGCGCGCTCGGCTTCCAGGCGGTGCCGCTGGGCACCGCCGACATCATGGTTCAGCTGCAGAGCGGCGGCATCGACGCGTTCGTCACCAGCCCTCTCGTCGTGGCCTCCAACCAGTACTTCGCCGTGGCCAACGACATGACGGCGCTGAAGTGGGCACCCTTTGTCGGCGGCCTGCTCGTGAGCCGCAAGCTCTGGGATACGATCGGGGCCGAAGTCAGGCAGCGCCTGGAGCGGGCGGCGGTCGAGGTCACCGAAGCCTACCGGCAGGACTTTCTCAGCGCCGACGATAGCGCCATCGAGGTGATGAAGCGTCACGGGCTCACCGTCCACGAGGTGGCGCCGGAGGCGCGCGAGGCCTGGAGGGAGCTGGTCAGAAAGGGAGTCGGCCTGTTCTTCGGCACCCAGTTCGACATCAGCGACTATGAGACGGCTGGCAGATATCTGGAAGAGCTACGCAGAGCGAACCCGGGAGGCTGAAGGCTCGGGGGTCTTTGCGCGGCTCGAGAACTGGCTCGCGTCGGCCGCTCTCGTCGCGCTGGCGCTGCTGCCGACCATCGAGTCGGTGTCTCGCTCCCTGGCGGCGCGCAGCGTCTACTCGTCGGCCGACTGGGTCCAGCACCTCGTGCTGTGGCTGGCCCTGCTCGGCGGCATGATCACCACGCGCGAGGAACGCCACCTCGCGCTGACGGCGGGCATGGACCGCCTCCAGGGCAGGGCCGGAGCCGCGGTGCGCACCGCCGCCGCCGGCCTGTCGACGCTGGTGTGCGCGGCGCTTGCCGTCTCTTCGCTCTCGTTCCTGATCGTCGGGTTCGAGCCGGGCAAGCGGGTCGGATTCGTGCCGATGACGGTGGTGGGCGCGATCCTGCCCGTCGGGTTCGCGGTGATCGCGGCGCGGTTCGCCATGACGGTCGACAGCCCCCGAGCCCGTGCGCCCGTGGGCGCCGCTGCAGCGGCCCTGGGGCTCGCGTTCGCGTGGCAGCCGCTGTTCACCGCGGCGAGGAGCCTGTTCCCGTCCGCCGCCTGGGTCGACGCCCTGGAGCCGGTGTTCTCGGGTGCGGTCGGTCCCGTTCTGGAAACGGCGGCCGCCCCGCTTCTGATCGTCTTCCTGGCTGGGGCCTTCGTCGGGCTGCCCCTGTTCGTCGTTCTCGGCGGCCTGGCCTTTCTGCTGTTCCTGCGCTCGGGCGGCTCGCTCGAGGTCATTCCCAACGAGGCGTACACCCTGCTCACGGGGCCGATCCTGCCCGCGATTCCGCTGTTCACCCTGACCGGCTTCATTCTGTCGGAGAGCCGGGCCGCCGACAGGCTCGTCGAGCTGTTCCATGCCTGCCTCGGGTGGCTGCGAGGCGGGCCGGTCGTGATGAGCATCATCGCCTGCGCCTTCTTCACCACGTTCACGGGCGGCTCGGGAGTCACGATCCTCGCGATGGGGGGCCTGCTGTTGTCGGTGCTGCTCAAGAGCGGCTATCCCAAGCCGTTCGCTTCGGGCCTCCTGACCGCGTCGGGCAGCATCGGGCTGCTCTTTCCCCCGTCGCTGGCGGTGATCATGTACGGCGTCACGGCGCTGATCAGCATCAAGGACCTGTTCATCGGCGGGCTCGTCCCCGGCGCGTTCCTCGTGATCACGCTCACGATCGTGAGCGTGATTCTCTCGCGGGGGGTGCGGGAGGAGCGTTCGGCGTTCGACGCGCGCAGGACGCTGCGCATCCTGGCGAGTTCAGCGTGGGAGATCCTGCTGCCGGTGATGATCCTCGTGAGCTACCTGTCCGGGTTCGCGACGCTTGTGGAAACGGCGGCGCTTTCTGTGGTCTACGCCCTGATCGTCGAGGTGCTCATCCGGCGCGACATCCGCCTGCGCGAGCTGCCGGCGGTGTTCGCCCGGTGTCTGCCTGTCGTGGGCGGGGTGCTGATCATCCTCACCGTGGCCAAGGGCCTCTCGTTCTACGTCGTAGATGCGCAGATTCCCACCCGCCTCACCGAGTTCGTCCAGATGAACGTGCGCTCCCGCACCGTGTTCCTGCTGCTGCTGAACATCGGCCTGCTGGTCACCGGCTGCTTCATGGACATCTACTCGGCGATTCTGGTGGCGGCGCCCCTGGTGATCCCGCTCGGCGCGGCCTACGGCGTGCATCCGGTCCACCTGGGCATGATCTTCCTGGCCAACCTGGAGCTCGGCTACCTGACCCCTCCGATCGGGCTGAACCTGTTCCTCGCCTCGTACCGACTCGAGGAGCCGCTCGGCCGGATCTACCGCAACGTGGTGCCTTTCTTCCTGGTGAGCCTGGCCGCGGTGCTCGTCATCACCTACGTGCCCTGGCTCAGCACCGTCCTCCTGAAGGTCCTCGGCGGATAGTGCGCCGCCGCCCCGTCGGCGGCGCGCCGACCCTGCGCGGCGGCCCGGCGCCCTCGACATGCCTGCCGCGGCCCGATGGATCGCTCCGTCGTTCTAGGCCGCCTTCATCGCCGCCCACTTCTTCCACTGGTACCACTGCTCCGGGTAGCGGGTCACGTACTTCTCCCACAGCCCCAGCGCGTCGCGGGCCACGCTCTGTGGCTGCCTCATGCAGGAGATGTCCTCGAAGATCATGCGGTAGCGGAGGAAGCCCTCTCGCTTGAGGAACGCGGCGATGACCGGCGCGCTCGAGCGCCTGGCGAGGAAGTCGAGGGTGTTGTCGAAGTAGATCTGCTTGCCGAACAGGGGAATGGTGCGCGACTTGCGGCAGTGCCAGGTGTCGACCTCGTCGCACTCGGTCATCAGGACGCGGTTCTCGCCGAGGGTGCGCAGGGCGCGGAAGAGGACGCTCTCGCCGTCCTCGTTGCTGAACAGCCGCACGTCGGCGTGCGTGATCTTGTCGTTCAGGGCCCGGCGCAGCCTTGGGGTGGCGCACTCCATGATCACGTCGATGGGCATTCCCTTGAGCCCGATGACCCACGGGATGAACTCCAGCCCGCCGAAATGGGCGGTGCAGACCACGACGCCCTTGCCCCGGCTCAGGGCGCTGGTCACCAGGTCGAGCCCCTCGACTCGGAAGCGGGTTTCGACGAAGCGCTTGACGTAGCCGTAGCTGCGGAACGCGGCGAGCATCTTCTCGTAGTAGTGGAGGAAGATTCCGCGGAAGGTCTCATGGGCGATCCGCTGCAGCTTCCGCTCGTCGGCGCTGCCGACCAGATCCCGGATGTTCGCTTCGATCAGACGCTTCTCCTTGCGACGCAGGGTATAGTAGAGCCGGCCGAGCCCCTGCATGTAGTAGTAACCGACGAGAGGGTGAAGCCTGCGGAAGATGAAGATGTTCGCCGTGGACTGGAAGAACCTCGAGAGGTTGAGTTTCATGGCACTCCTCCAAACCTCATGTGGTGTGTGACGGCGATTATCACATGAGATTATGGAGATTTCAAGGGAAATGTTGTTTAGACGGGCAATCACCTTACTGGACGTTTTGGGAGACGTCGAGCAGAGCGAGATCTCGATCGCTCAGCCGGATCAGCGGACCCGGATGTGGGTCTCGAACACCTTCTCAAAGGCCCGAACCACGTCAGGGGCGAACTGCTGGCCCGACTCGCGGCTGATGGCGCGCATCGCCTGCGCGGGCGGCAGGCCTTTGCGATACGGACGAGAGGAAGTCATAGCATCATAGGTGTCCGCGACAGCCATGATGCGGGCTCCGATCGGTATCTCGTCGCCTTTGAGCCCGTCGGGATAGCCCTTGCCGTCGTGTCGTTCGTGATGGTGTCGAATCAGGTGCAGATGGGCCCGGAGAAACGAGATCGGTTCGATGATCTCAACGCCTTTGATTGTGTGCCGCTGGATCAACCGGAACTCGCTCTTGGACAGGGCCTTGGGGTTCTTGATGATCGACTCAGGCACGCCGATCTTGCCGATGTCGTGCAGGTAGCCGCCGATGCGCAGGTGTTCGAGCTCCGCCGCGCTCAGGCCCATCTCCTCGCCGATCAGGGCGGCGATGCTCGCCACTCGCTCCGAGTGGCCCTTGGTGTAGGGGTCCTTCTCTTCCAGAGCGTGCACCAGGGCACGCACAGAGCTGAGGTAGCTCATCTTCAGCTCCTCATCGAGGCGGGCGCGCTGCAGGGATACGGCGATCGTATTGGCGAAGATCGTGAGGTAATCGAGGTCCGTGGCGCTGATCGGCTCTCTTGCCGTCGTCCGGTCGGCCCCGAGCACCCCGACAACGCCCCAGTCGGTCGTGGACAGCGGGCAGAGGCAGAACGAGTGGGGATGAAAGCGGGCCAGAATGAAGTTGGCCGGGTTGAGCCCGGCCGCCTTGACGTCGGCGACGAGGATCGGCTCGCCGCTGTTGGCGACCTGGACCATGAGATTGTGCTCGCGAGTGAGGGGGACGTGGTAGTGCTTCATGCTCTCCACGAGCTGCGGATCGCCTCCCGTGGAAGCCTGGTAGACCAGCTCGCGCCTGTCTCGGTCGATCATCATCAGGATCGCCCGATCGAAGCGCAGAATCCTGACCAGGATCTTCATGGTCATGTCGAGGAACTCGTCAGTCTCCCTGCGGGAGACGAGGATTCGCGAGGCTTCGTTGATGGCCTGCAGCTTGGTGATCTTGTCCTGCAGCTCGAGGTTGAGGTGGTTGACCTCTTCGTACTTGGAGGCGAGCAGGGTCTTGTCCCGCTCGATTTCGCGCAGGGCCTCGATCAGGTGGCTCTTGCGCACCGCGAACCCCTCGAGCATGTTCCGCACGATGTTCTTGCGGACCTGCCAGGAACCGTGGAACTCGCAGTAGGCGGCCCCCTGGAAGAAGCATTCGGTCTCCTCAACCACCGCCGGTTTCTGCTTCCAGATCGTCGGAATGGCCGTGTAGATGCCCCGGTTGAACTGGCAGATGTCCCGGGACAGCACGCCGTTGGGGTTCCAGTGCAGGCGCACGATCAGGCGCCCGGCACCCATCTTGAGCACTTCCACGTCCTTGGTCGTGCTGAACTTCGCGTTGACCTGCTCGATCATGCGGATCGCGCCGCCGGGGGTCAGGAACGTGCTGATGAAGAACCTCTGGATGTAGCCGAGCTGCCGCTCGGTCACCGATTCGAAGCCGATGCGGAAGGCCACATCGGGGTCGTCGAGCAGCCTGCGCGCGTTGGCAAAGAGCGCCACGACGACCGCGCTGGGGACCCAGTTGTTCTCGTCGGTGAGGAAGCTCTCGGGCTCCCCCAGGACGTTGTACGGCTCCGGCAGGCCCGAGAACAGCTCGGGCAGCCGCTCGGGGGCGTGCCGGCGCACGTACTCCACGATGGCGCGGCAGTTAACGCAGCAGTTCTGGGCCGGCACGCTTCCGGTGCGGTTTCGCGACAGAGGCATCCCACTTTCACTATCGGCGCCGCGGGCCGGTCAGGAGAGATCGACCTCGAGGGTCCGGATGGTGTAGCGGCGCAGCTTCTCGACGTCGACCGAGTGCCCTATGCCTGCGGCGCGCCGGACCCGGGCGGCGCCCCCGCGGCCGAAGTCGAAGTTGGCGCTCGTGATGTTGTCGGCCAGCAGCAGGGAGTCGTAGGAGCCGTCGACGTACGCCGGATCGTCCATCAGAGCGGCAGCCGTGCGGCCGAGCGACGAGAGAATGCCGGTCTCCCCCACGTGGCAGCCGAGGCAGGTGCGCAGACCGCGCTCTGCAGCCCCGGCGGCCAGGGCCAGGCTGCGCAGCAGGCCTCCGTTCTTGGCCAGCCGTATGTTCACCATGCGGTGGAGACCGAGGGCGGCCACCCGCTCCAGGTCCTCCTCGGAGACGAAGGCCTCGTCGGCCACGAACACGAAGCGCGGGTCCGCCCCGATGGCGCGCATCTGCGGCTCAGGGGCCGGGTCCTCGATGATCGTCACGCCGTAGCGGCTGCAGAGGTCGAGGTGCCGGCCGATGGTCGAGACGTCCCAGGCCATGTTGGCGTCGGCCCGCAGCGTCGTCCCGGCCCTGACCGCCTCCCGCGCAGCCGAGAGGACCGCCTCGTTGTACCCGAAGTCTCTGCCGATCTTGAGGCGCACGCTCGGCACATCGGCGGCCGCGGCCATGGCCAGGAGCGGCCGCACGGCTTCGATGGGCGCCATGGGTATCACCGCGCCATAGTGCACGCAGGTGCGCAGCGGATCGCGGCCCAGGAGGGCGAACACGTCGACCCCGCGCTGGCGGCAGAAGGCCTCCATGAG
This sequence comes from uncultured Spirochaetales bacterium, assembly GCA_964552235.1. GTDB lineage: Bacteria > Spirochaetota > Spirochaetia > SZUA-6 > CAVTHK01 > CAVTHK01. The sequence goes on from CAZKGO010000016.1 coordinate 41,337, forward strand.
GGCCGTCTCCAGGGCGCAGAGGAGAGGCCGGCTCTCCCGCGCCACCGGGCAGGTCTCGATCGCCGCCCGCGCCTGCTCCCACCCGCAGCCGCGCAGCGGGCCGATCATCGGTGCCAAGGCTGCGGCCGCCGCATCGAGCAGCGACGAACCGCTCGGCAGGCCGCCTACGTACTCCCGCAGCACGGCCTCGCCATAGCCGGGGTGGCCGTTGACCTCGATCTCCAGGATCAGCGAATCCGAGGCCGCTCGCGAGGCCGAGGCGTGGGTAAAGCGCGTGCGGAACGGCAGATGGAGCTGGTGCAGGCGGCAGCGTGAGAGCGCCATGGCCTCCCTATAGCATGGCCGACCAGCGCGGTCAACATCGAGACTGCTCCATGCAGCCGATCGATCCTGCTCAGTCGCCTCCAGCGGCCTTGGCTGCAAGCTTCCGCGGATAGTGGGAGTAGTAGTAGGAGTGGCGCCAGCTCGTGCTGAGGGCGAGGTTGAACTTGTACACGACGGCAAAGGCGACCGGGTTCCGCAGGCTCAGGGCGCTGCGGATCATGCGATAGGCAAAGGCCGCCGGCGAGTACAGGCGCGCCTTGAGGTAGTTGTGGCCGCGGTAGAGGTCTTCCTCGGAGACTCCGAGCGGCCGGTGCACGAGCCACGAGAACCGGTACTTGCGCCAGTCGTCGGGAAAGGCCGTGTGGATCAGCCGACCGGCCGCTTTCATCTCGTCGAAGAGCCTCGTGCCTGGCAGGGGAGTCAGTATGGTGATCTGGATCATGTCGACCCCGCTGTGGAGCAGGAACCGGGCAAACTCACGGTAGTACTCGGGCGACTCGTGGTCGTTGCCCACGATAAAGCCGCCCATGACGGCGATGCCATGGCGATGGAAGGCCCGGATCACGTCGCGGTAGTGCTCCGCGCCGATCTTCAGGTTCACCCCCTTGCGCATCTCCTTGAGGTACTCCTCCTTTGTGGTCTCGAACCCCACAAAGGCGAACATGCAGCCCGAACGGGCGGCGAGGGCGAGGACCTCCTCGTCCTCGGCCGCGTTGATCGACGTCTGCATCCACCACCGCTTTCGAAGCCGCAGGTCGATCATGCCGCGGAACAGCCGCTTGGCCCGCTCCCGGCTGGCTGCGCTGTAGCCGATGAGATTGTCGTCCACGAAGGCCACGTAGCGGCCGCTGATGCCCTTGAGCTCGTCCAGGACGTCCTCGGGATCCCTCTGGCGGTACTCCCTGCCCAGGTAGCGCGTGACCGAGCAGAAGCTGCAGTCAAAGGGACAGCCCCTCGATGTCTGGACCGAGTTCCAGAGGTAGCGTGGATCGAGGAGATCCCGCCTCGGCCGCAGCGCCGCGGTCGCGAGGTCCACGCGCGATGCGGAGTAGACCCTCTGGAGCGAGCCCCGCTCGAAATCCCTCAGCACATCGGCCCAGACCGTCTCGACCTCGCCGACCACGACCGCGTCGACGTGCTCCGCCGCTTCCTCGGGGACCATCGACGCGTGGATGCCGCCGATGACCACCTTGGTGCCTTTGGCTCGGTAGACCGACGCGATCTCGTAGGCGCGGTTGATGGCTCCGGTAAAGCTGCTGAGCGCCACCAGGTCCGCCGGCTCGTACTCGAACGGCTCGAAGTGCTCGTCGATGAGACGGACGGTCCAGTCGGCGGGCGTGGCAGCGGCCACGTACGCCAGGCCGAGAGGAGCAAAAGTCGTCGCCCTGCTCAGCAGGTATCCGCTCTTTCTCTCGACAGGGTTGATCAGCAACAGTCTCTTCAAGACCGCCCCCTCGCCGCCCCCAGATTGACACGACCCGGCCACGATAGGCAAGGAGCAGGGCAGGAGCGGGCGAAGAGGCGACAATTGACGAAGGCCCCACGCGCGGACCGCGGCTCGGCCCGGCGAAACCGGCGCCGCAACCGCGCGTTTGACCCGCTCAACGCTCTGCGTTACGATCGGAAGCCGGCTCCCGAGCCTCGAGGAGAACGTGGCCGACGCAACCAGCCTCGAGTTCGCCCCGCCTGACGACGAGTCTCAGACCGACCGGCTGGCCGCACTGCTGGACCTGCACGGTCTCGCGGTGATCGGTGCGGACCACGCCGGGCGGATCGTCGGTTGGTCCCCCGGCGCTGTCCGGCTGTTCGGATACCGCCGGGCCGATGCCCTCCGGAGGACCCTCCCGGATCTGTTCACCGATCAGGCCGCGGCCGAGGTCAGGGCCTGGCTCGACGGCCTGCGCGACCGTCGCATCGACAGCGGCGGACCTCCGCTGGAATGGGAGGCGCGGCAGGCAGACGGGCGCACATTCAGCGTGCGCGTCACCATCAACCCGACGGCGGCCGGCGTCGACCTCCTGGTCGCGGCGCCTTCGGTGGGCGGCGCCGTTCTCAGGAGCGAGAGCTTCCTGAGAGCGGTCTACGACGCAAGCGACGAGATGATGATCCTCACCGACCTCGAGGGTCGCATCGTCTGGTCGAACACCGCCTGGTACCGGGGTCTCGGATACGACCCCGCCTCGCGCCGCACGCCGTTCGAGAATATCCATGACAGGGACCTCGACCGGGTCCTGTCGGCCTGGACGGACCTCAAGAGCGGCCGCGGAGAGTTCCGCGACGTGGCCTACAGGTACCGCAAAGGCGACGGATCGCAGGTGTGGCTGGAAACGACGATCCTTCCGATCCCCGGCCAGCCGTACTGCTACGTGCGCAGCCGCAACATCACGCAGAAGAGGCTGCTCGAGGAGGCAGCCGAACGCCGGGCCCGCTATCTCGAAGCGACCATCGGCGTAGCCGCCCTCGCCGCGGGGCCGACGCCCGACGCCGGGCTGATCGCCGCCTACCTGCGCGAGAGGCTCGGCCTGGCGGCTGCGGGCGTCTGGATCGACTCGGGCGCGGCTTCGGGCTGCGGCAGGAGCGCAAGCCTCCCCCGGGCCGGCAGCGTCGACCGGGCCGGCCTCGGCCAGGCGCTTGCCGACCTGGCCGCGAGGGGCGGCGGCACGACCGGTGACGCGACGGACGCGGCGGCAGGCGCCGTCGTTGCTCTCGTCGACTCCGGCGGACGCCCGAGGGGCGCTCTAGTGCTCGGCCTTCGGTCGGAGGCCACCGAGGAGCCGGTGCTGGCCTGCAACCTCGCGGCGACGCTCTCGCTGGCCCTCGAGCGCCAGGAGTACATGAGCGGACTCGCCCGCGAGGCGGCGGCCGAAAGCATGCGCGCCGACCTGGGGGCGGCGCTGCTCTCCTGCTGCCGCGAACAGGACGCCCTCGCGCTCGCTCTCGAGTTCTTCGAGAGGCAGTACGGGCTGCAGATCACGGTGGCGCTCGTCGGCGGCCCCGACCGGCTCCAACCGGTCCTCGCCCGCGTCGAGGGTCGCCCTGCCGTGATCACAGGCGTCGTGCTGGCCGCAGGCCCGCAGCTGGCGGCGCTGCTGGTGGATGGAGGCCCGCCGGCGGCCCGCATTGCGGGCGGAGGTCCGGTCTGCCGGGGCGTGTGCGCCGAAGGCTGCGCCGCTGCCGCGGCAGCCGCGATCCGCGCGCTCGTCAGCCCCGCCGACGGCGGCGGGGAGCGCATTGCGCTGCGCATCCCGGGCGTCGGGGTGGTTTGCGGACTGGCCCCGCGTCCCCCCGGCGACCAGGACCTGCAGGCGAACGCCATCGTGCTCGACGCGGTGGCGGCGGTCGTGAAGCAGCTGCGCACGGAAGAGGCCCGCAGACGCGCCCTGCGGCGGACCGAACAGGTGCACCAACTGGAGATCGAGGTGAGACGGCTGCCGGTGGGGAGGCCCGCCGAGAAGCTGCGGGCCATAGCCGCCGGGCTCGCCGCAATGACGGCCGCCGACCGCGTGGCAATCCTGCTGCGCGACGAGGAGGATCGCCGCAGCCTGCGCCCCGCCGCAGTCGCCACAGGGCCCGGGTCGCCGCGGCTGCGGCGGTCGCTGCGCCGGCTCGCCAGCGAGCTTGCCAGGGACGCCTTTGAGAGCGGGGAGGCGGTCTTTGTCGCCGCGGCCTCCCGCTGGGCCGGGATCGAATCGCTGCCCGGGCGCCTGCGGCCGCTCGCTCCGCCTGGGACGGTCGTGCCGCCTTTGTACGCCGGACCGATCCGCGGCGGCGGCGGGCAGCCGACCGGCGCCTTTTGCCTTCTCGGCCGCGAGCCCCTTGACGAGACCGACCTCGTGGTCTTTCACGACATCGCCGCCCTGATCAGCGGCACGGTCAAGGACGAGTCGCTGTACCGCAGGCAGAAGGAGCTGGCCACGCGCGACGAGCTCACGCGCCTCTACAACCGCCGCTACTTTCTGCGGAGGGCCGCGGAGTGGTTCCGCATTGCGCGCCGCTACGGCAAGCCCTTCGCGATCGTGCTGCTCGATGCCGACCGGTTCAAGAGCGTGAACGACACCTACGGCCACGACTGCGGCGACCAGGTCCTGATCCAGCTCTCGCGAACGATCACGGGGGCCGTCCGCGAGGTCGACGTGGCCGCCCGCTACGGCGGCGAGGAGTTCATCGTGCTGCTTCCCGAAACGGGAGGCGAGGGCGCGCTGCGGACCGCGCAGCGCATCCGCGAGGCGGTCGAGGACCGCCTCTTTGAGTGCGGCGAGCAGCGGCTGCGCCTGACCGTAAGCTGCGGGGTGGCGACCGTCGGCGAGAGCACGGGCGATCTCGACGGCGAGCCCTACGGCGTGCAGTGGGTGGACAACCGCCTGCACGCGCGGCTGCCCTCGGGCGCCGCCGTGGCCCTGGGGGCAAGCCTGGCGGAGGCGGCGGATCGCGGCCGGCTGCACGCGGCGGTCGCCGCCGCCCGGGGACTGGGAGAGCGGCAGCGCGAGCACCTGGAGACGCTGGCGTTCAAGGCCGCCTCGCTCGAAGGGATGATCAGCATCGCGGACGCCCGGCTGTACCGATCCAAGAGCGCGGGCGGCAACCGCGTCACCGACGGGAGTTGACGATCGTGCCGGAGCGCAAGAGCGACAAAGAGCTTCTCGCCGATCTGCTGGCCCGAGGGTACGGCGAGGACGAGAGGCGCAAGCGCAGGGAGCGGGCGGCGGCCGCGCAGCGGAAAGCCGCGGCCCCGCGCGAGAAGCGGTCGGCGCGCGGCGGCTCCGGGCTGCAGTTGAGGCGTCGCGGCGCAGCCGCCGACGAGGCCGAGGCGGGCGTGCGCCGCATGGAGGATTCCCTCGGGCCGCTTTCGCCCGCGCTGCGCCGCCGCATCGACCGCTACGCCTGGCGGGGCGGCTTTCTCGCCACCGGCTTCGCCGAAAGGCTGCGCAGCATGCTGACGGTGCTCGCGCCCACCCTCGAGGACTGGGTCGCGCGGGGCCTCGTGCGGCATCTGGTGGGCCTGCCCGGCGGCGACCCCTCCGATCCGGTGGCCTGCAGCATGCTCGACGGCGTGCAGATGCTGAGCGCGGCCGCGCGCCTGCTGCTCGGCGGCGAGCGCGGCGGCGGCGAGAGGGCCGGCGGGATCCGCAGACCCGACGAGTCGCGCATCGGCGAGCGGGTCGCCGCAGGCATGAGGGCGCGGGAGCCCTTTGTCCTGCTCCTGCTCAACCGGCTCGCCGAGACCGACGCGATGGCGGCGCGCGCGCTGGAGTTCGCCCGCATCGCCTATCGCCGCGGGGACCGTGTTCGGGTGCGAAGCCTCGTGAGGCCCATTCGCTACGTCTACCGCCTGGCCCTGGCCACCGACAAGCTGGAATCCGACGTGGTGGCGCGCCTGGCCTCGACGGCCGCCGAGATCAACCGCGCCTTCGAAGTCGATGCCGCCGGCCGCAGGCGCGTCGACCACGCGGCCACGGCGGTGCGGGTCCTCGTGGGGCGGCTGCGCGACTATCGGCACGAGCTGTTCCCCCTTCTCCTCAAGTGTATGGGGCTGTTCTTTGCCGAGGAGGCGCTCTGGGACGAGGAGAACTTCAGGCTGGTCTGCGATTTCGTCGACCTCAAGCCCGGCGAACTGCTGGACTACAACAGCTACGTCGAAGGCAGGGTGCGGAACGCCGCGCGGGCAAGCACCGGGCAGCTCGCCGCGGCGCGGGCTGCGGCCGAGGCAGCCGCAGCCGAGGCGGCAGGCGGCCTGGTCGCGCCGCAATCCGCAGCGGAGGCCGAGCCTGCCGCCGAAGCGGCCGAGGCCCCGGCCGAGGAGCCCGCGGAGGGCGCGCAGCCGTTCGCCGCGAGATTCGGTCGCGTGCTGCAGACGCTGCGAGAGCTGTTTCCCGACAGCGGGGTCCACAGGCTGCAGCAGTACCACTTCGTGCTGCCCTACTTCGATCTGCGCGTCTTCGGCAAGGACCTCTCGTTCCCCGCGGCGGTGCACCTGCTTCCGCGCAACGACCCGATGTCGCAGATCATGGTGCTGCACCGGATCCTCGACAACCTCATCTCCTCCGTCGACCCGGTCGCCCTGGCCGACGCGATGAGCTCGACCACGGGATACCGCGAGGGGCTGGGCGATCTGGTGCGCCGCTGGAAAGAGGTGTACACGAACCTCTTCGATCCCTACCTCAAGCAGATCGAGGACTACGCCCGCGTCACCGAGGTCGACCGGCACGGCCCGACGGTGCGGAGGATGGAGGACACCGTCAATCGGATGCGCAACCAGGCGATCAGGCACTTCGGCCGCGTGATCGCGGGCGCCGGCCGCCTTGATCCCGCCATCCTGCCGCTGTACGCCCTCGCCGAGCAGCTGGCGGCCGAGTGCCGGCAGCTCGGCTCCCTGGCCAGCCGCCGCCTCGTCGCCGAGAGGGACCGCCAGGCGCTGGCCATCCTGCAGTCGATGGCCGAGCGCAACGTCGTCGACCTGGAGGTCAACGGCTACAAGCCGACGATCGAACGGCTCAAGCGGCTGCTGGAAAGGCGGCTCGGCAGGCCGCTGGACCGGCCCAAGATGCATCTGGAGTTCTTCGAGGTCCTCTCCGATGTGGCCGCGCTCTACGACTGGCTGCTCAACGACAAGGACACCTTCTACCGGACCCCGCCCGACGGGCCGCTGGTGGCCGGCGCCGAGGAGCGGCGGCGCTGGGCGTCGATCCGCGACTCGGCTGCCCGGGGCTTCGAGCAGCCGCGGCCGCTGCCGGTGAGCGCCAGCGCCGAGAGCTGGGCCCAGGAGTTCGCCCCGCGCTTCGATGCCCTGCGGCGCAGCGGCAGGCTCACGTTCGTTCTCGTCGAGATGATCGGCCGCGACGTGCTTGAGGCCGAGGGCGAGAGCGGCGCGCTGGCGCTGGCGGCCTCCAGCGTGCCCGCCCTCGCCGCCGACGCGCCGGTGGCGGCCGCGGCCATCGGGCGCGACCGGCTGCTGCTGGTGACGACGCGCGGAGCCCGGGTGCCCGCCGGCTGGGTCGACCGATGGCGCACCCAGCTCGGCGAGACGCTGAGGAAGCACCCGGTGTTCGCCGAGGTGCTCGAGCAGAAGCGGACGCCGGACCTGGGCAGCCTGCTCATCGCGATCGCCGAAGTGGGCGACTGCGGCCACCCCCGCGACGCGCTGGCGCGGGCCGAGGATGTGCTCGCGGCGGCGCGGACCGGCCGAGGCCCGATCGCGGTATGGTACCGGGGCGAGGCCATCGGGTTCGACGACTACCTTGCGCGCGTGGTCGGCTCCGGCGCCTGAGGCGCCCGCGCGGGCCGAGCGGCGCCTCAGGCGCCCCGGCCGGGGCGCAACTCGCCCGCTTCCAGGCGCGACAGCAGCTCCTCCGCTATGCGCCGGTGGGCCGACGGCATCGGCTGCCGTTCGAGCGCCGACAGCGCCACCCACTCGCCCCTGCAGCCGTCGGGGCTCACCGCCGACCGCGGAACCGTGCGGGCAACGTAGGCGCGCGGCAGCAGGCGCTCGCGGAAGCGCGTGTAGGCGTGGGTGCGCGGGCGCAGCTCACCGAGCAAGCGCATGCGGCGGCCGGGGCTCGCAGCCAGGGCCTCGGCCTGCGACGGCGGCAGGCGCGGGAAGGTCCACAGCCCGCGGAACAGGCCGCGATCGTGAGCGCACAGGTGAACCGCCGCTGCGCGCAGCAGGATCAGCGCCACGCTCTCCCGCGGGATCGCGGCCGCGGCCCTCGCCGCCGGAATCGAGCGCTCGAGCCCGCGGGCGCGGGCCCGGCACCCGCCGGCGAGCGGGCAGGAGGGACAGCGCGGTGCGGCCTTGACGCAGACGCGCTGGCCGAGCTCCATCAGCGCTTCGTTGAAATCGCCGGCCCGCGCCGGGGGCATGAGCCGCTCGAGGGCCTGCTGCAGCGGGGCGTCGGCGGGCGGCTCGGCCCGGGCGAGCAGCCGCTGCGCCACCCGGCGCACGTTGGCGTCCACTACGGCAAAGGGCTGCCCGTGGGCGATGCTGAGGATCGCCCGCGCCGTGTAGTCGCCGACGCCGGGCAGCGAGCGCAGCTCGCCGTACGTGGCCGGCAACCTTCCGCCCCACCGCCGGCTCACGATGCGCGCGGCCTGCAGCAGGTTGCGCGCCCGGCTGTAGTAGCCGAGGCCTTCCCACAGGCGCATCACCTCCCGCTGCGAAGCGGCCGCCAGCGATTCGACGTCGGGATAGCGGCCCATCCAGCGCTCGAAGTGCGGCAGCACCGCCTTGATCACCGTCTGCTGCAGCATGATCTCCGAGACCCACACCGAGTAGGGGGTGCGCCCGCTGCGCCAGGGCAGCGGGAGGCGCTCGCGGTCCCACCACGCCAGCAGCGACCGGCCGAGGCCGCGGGCGAGCCTCACCTCCACGGCGCCTTCCAATCGGCGGTGCGGATGGCGCCGCGCAGGTGCCAATCGGTGAGCCTCGAGAGCAGCCGGCCCTTGTGCCCGGCGGCCGCCGGGTCGCCCCAGAGGTTGTGCAGCTCCTGCGGGTCGCTCTCCAGGTCGAACAGCTGCCCGGCAGGCGAGTCGACAAAGTGCACGAGCTTCCAACGCCTCTCGCGGACCATGCTCATCAGTTCCGTGCCCTGAAGGATGCCGTCGCGCGCGTGCTCGGCGAACACGACCTCGCGCCAGGGCGCGCCGGAGTCGCCGCGCAGCGCCGGCGCCAGCGAGCGAGCCTCCATCGCGGCCGGCGGAGTGCAGCCGGCCAGCTCGAGGATCGTCGGCCCCAGGTCCATGAGCTGGCACAGGCCGCCGAGCCTTCTGCCGCCCTCGAAGCGGCCGGGCGCCCAGACGATGGCGGGCACTCGCGTCACGGCGTCGTACATGGTCCACTTCTGGCTGTGGCCGTGGTCGCCGAGGCAGTCGCCGTGGTCCGACGCGAAGATGACCACCGCGTTGTCCAGGTACCCGCGGGAGGCGAGCGTCTCGACGATCAGCCCCACCTGCTCGTCGATCATGGTCACGTTGGCCATGTAGTGGCGTCTCTGGCGCAGGCGCTGCTCGCGGCTCGGGTGCTCGAGGTGCACGATGGAGTCGTGGTCGACCTCGCAGTTGTGCCGGATCATCTGCCGGAAGGCCGGCGGCTGGGAGGCGATCTCGTCGTCGGTGACGGACAGAAGGGGGAGGTCGCTCGCCTCGTAGCGGCGCAGCGCCCGGGCGACCGGGTCGTAGGGCGGGTGAGGCCCCGGGAAGCCGATCTGCAGGAACAGCGGCTCGGTGCGCGGGTAGGAGGCGAGCCACCACCGCGCCAGGCCGCCGACGAACACGTCGGAATGCAGCGCCTCGGGCAACTCCCACGCGAAGGCTCCCAGGCTCTCCCGGTAGTCGGGCCGCCTGCGGTAGCTCTCGCGCTGCTGCTTGACCAGGCCGTGGGCCGCCAGAGCCTTGTCCCACTCGTCGAAGAAGTACCGTCCCTCGAGGTAGCGGTCCTTGTTCTCGACCACGTAGCGCTCGTGGAAGCCCATGGGAGCCGTGAAGGGCGTCGTGTGCATCTTGCCGGCGTTGACGCAGTGGTAGCCCGAGGCGGCCAGCTGCTCGACCCACCCGTGCTGCCACAGGTCGCCGTTGCGCCACACACCCGTGGTGTGCGGGTAGTGGCCGGTAAAGAGGCTCGCCCGCGCCGGGGCGCAGGAGGGGGCCGTGACAAAGCAGTTTGTGAACGCCACTCCTTCGCGCACGAGGCGGTCGAGGTTCGGGGTGATGGCCCAGGGCGCTCCGAGGGCCGCGATGGTGTCGAAGCGCTGCTGGTCGGTGATGATGAGAATGATGTTGGGACGGCGGTCGCTCATGGGTGCACTGTAGCGGCGGCGCCGCCGCCGCGTCCAGCGCTGCGCCGGGCGGTCAGTCGACGCGGCCGCGCAGCCGCTGGAGCGCCTCGGCAAAGCTGCACTCGAACGTGTGGTCGAAGAGGTGCCTCTCCACGACTCCCTCCGGAGTGCGGAATCGCATGATCGGCTCGCGCAGCGCCCCCTCGATGGTCGCAAGCGCGACGTCCCGGCCCAGGAGGTAGGCGCCGAAGCTGAGCTCGCCCACGGCGGCCGGCTCGCCCGAGGCGTCGTACACCCAGCCGGTGCCGTCCAGGATCTGCATAAAGGGCCCGGTCGATGCGTGAAAGACGCGGCTCGGCGGCCGGCGCACGGCGATGATCCCCGCAGCTTCGAGGGCGGCGCACATCCGATCGATCAGGGCGTGCACCCGGGCGTAGGGCGCGAAGCTGCGCAGGATCATGGTGAACACGTCGGTCTTCTGGTTGTCGCGGTGCAGCAGGGCGGGGATGTCGTAGTTGACCACGTACAGGCCCCTGACGAGCTTGATCGACTGCTGGTGGATCTTGGCGAAGTGCCGCTCGTCGACCCAGACCGAAAAGAGACCTTCTTCCGTCATCCCCAGTCGCTCGAGCGCCTCGTAGGCTCCGACCACGGGCGCGCTGTCGAACCGCACGGCGAAGTGCTGCTCGAACAACCGCTTCATCGTCGGCGTAAAGGCCGAGCCGCCCTCGCGGGCAAAGCGCTCGCGCAGGGCGTAGCGCCGCGCCACGATCCCCCGCCGCCCGATGAACTCGCCGGGCAGATTGGCCAGGTACGCCAGCTCGTAGAGGTCGCGCGAAGCGGGCTCCTCCCGCAGCGCTCTGAGCATGCAGCTCTCGGTGCGCACGCCGTTGGTCTCCGGCCTCAGGTACAGGACGATGTCCTGGACCTCGCGGTCGAGGCAGGGCCCGGGGTAGGGGATAATGACGGTCGGCTGACCGCTCATGCGAGCATCGCGGCGTGGCGGCGGAAGTGGTCCTCGAGCGTGAGGGCGGTCATGGCCTCGACCACGGGCACGACCCGCGGGCAGATGCAGGGGTCGTGGCGCCCCTCGGTCACGATTTCCCGCTGCGCCCCGTAGATGTCCACCGTGCGCTGCGGCCGCGCTATGGACGAAGGGGGCTTGACGGCGACCCGGAACAGAATCTCGGCGCCGGTCGAGATGCCGCCGAGGATGCCGCCTGCGTTGTTGGTGAGAAAGCCATCGGGGCCCATCGGGTCGTTGTGCTCGTGGCCCCTCATGCGGGCGGCGGCGAAGCCGGCGCCGAACTCGATTCCCTTGACCGCGCCGATCGACAGCATCGCCTTGGCCAGGTCGGCGTCGAGCTTGTCGAAGACCGGCTCGCCGAGGCCGGCGGGAACGCCGCGGACGCGGCACTCGACGATGCCGCCCAGCGAGTCCTTTTCCGCCTGCGCGGCCAGGATCGCCGCAGTCATGCGCTCGGCCGCTTCGGGATCGCAGGCGCGCACGGGGTTGCTCTCGATGGCCTCGGCGACGAAGCGCTGGCAGCGGATGCCTCCCACGGCCAGGGTGTAGGCGAGGATGCTCACGCCGCGGGCGGCCAGCAGCCGGGCCGCCACCGCCCCCGCGGCCACGCGCGCCGAGGTTTCGCGGCCCGAGGCTCGGCCGCTGCCCCGCCAGTCGCGGATGCCGTACTTCCTGAGGTAGCTCCAGTCCGCGTGCCCGGGGCGGAACAGATCCTTGATCGCCTCGTAGTCCTGAGAGCGCACGTCCTCGTTGAAGAGGATCATCATCAGCGGCGTCCCGGTGGTCCTGCCCTCGAAGATCCCGGAGAGGATCTGCACCCGGTCGGCCTCCCTGCGCCTGGTCGTGATTTCGGACTGGCCGGGCTTGCGGCGGTCGAGCGCCTTCTGCACGTCCTCTTCGCAGAGGCCGACGCCCGGCGTGACCCCGTCGATGACAACGCCCACCCCGCGGCCGTGAGACTCGCCGAAGGTGGTGATCCGGAACACGCTGCCGAAACTGCTGCCTGGCATCCGTGGGCTCCCGCGCTCTACCCGCCGCGCGCCTCGATGGCGGCGGCGAGCCTGCGCTCATTCTCCTCCACCGGGCCTTCGGGGTCCAGCGTCACGACGAGATCGGCGAACCGCCGGTACTCCGGGTCCCGGGCGGCCGCGAGGGCGAGGAACTCACCCCTGGGGTCCTTGGGCCCGAGGAAAGCGGGGGTGCCGCCGCGGGCCACGCGCAGCCACAGGGCTTCGGCGGGCAGGTCGAGCAGCACCGCGAGCCCGAGGCTGCGCAGGATCGGCCGCGCCCTGGGGTTCAGCGGCGTGCGGCCGCCTGCGGCGATCACGTGGCTGCCGCCGGCCAGGCGGGAGGCGAGGCCGGCGAGCGCCTCGGCCTCGGCGTCGAAGAACCCTTCGGGTCCCAGCCGCGCGTAGATCTCGCGCGCGCTCGCGCGGGCGCCGGTCTTCGAGCGGTGCGACTGCTCCAGGACCTCGTCGGTGTCGTGGAACGGGCACCCCCAGCGGCCGGCGAGCAGCCGGCCGAGGGTGGTCTTTCCCGAATGCTTCATTCCGAGGAGCACGACCCGGTGGAGGCCGCGGCTCACTATTTCACGTTCTCCGCGAGGAACTTGGCGCAGTCCTCGAGCATGTTGCGGATCTGGGACCGGGACATGAGGAATTCGCTCTTGCCGTTGACGTGCACTTCGTAGAAGTCGACGTCGTACGGAGTGTACTCGATGGTGTGCACGCGCCGGCTGCCCAGGTTGAGAGTGTAGGTCATGCTCACCTCGGCGGGCCGCCGTTTCGGCGCGACGTTCTCGCCTTCGATGAAGAGGCCGATCAGGCTCTGGTAGACCTTCTTGAAGGGATCCTCCTTGACCTCCTTGCCCTGGGCGAAGTAGGTCGTCTTGACTTCGTCGACTTCTTTGCCCTCGTCGTTCTTGACCTTTTCGGTCCGGCGCGTCATCGACAGCGTCATGTCCACTGCGGGACCCTTGACCTGGACCTTGTCCACGTGGTCGATGTTCACGATAAAGGCGAACTTGTCCACGAGCTTGAACGGTTTGATCTGCAGAAAGTCGAGGCGGTCGGAGCTCATGGCATAGACGTTGTTCTGTCCCGCCACGCGGAAGTAGACCTGCCGATCGCCCTTGCGATCGCCGAAGAACAGGTGCAGCGTGTTCTGCTCGTCCTTCAGGTACAGCTCGGCCGACGGCGAGGCGAGGCCGTACCGGGCCCAGTCCTTGACGTTGTCCTCGACGAATTCCTCGATCGTGAACCCCGGCAGCCTCTGCAGCCAGTCGCTCATCGCCTGCGTGTCGGTGGCATAGGGCCGGCTGTAGGGCTTGACCAGGCGGAAGAGGCCCATCGTAAAGACGACGTCCGGGTCTTCGCCCTCTTCCTTGGCCAGCATTTCAATCGTGGGCTCTCCCCTGCGCGCGACGCGCAGCGCCTTGAGCTTCTGGCTGTCGATCGACGGCAGCTTCTTGTCCCGCAGGTCATTCGCCACCCACTGGAAATGCTCGCCGTGGTTCATCCACACCGCGTACACGGCAGGGTCGCCCTTTTTCTGCAGGTAGAACGTGTTGTTGGCGGGCGTACGGTTGCCGAGATGCATCTCCACTGTCGAGCCGTTCTTGAGCGTGGCCCGGGCGACGGCCACAGGCGGATCGAGGCCGTAGGGCTTGAGGTCCGTGGGCTCCTTCTCGACGACCTTTTCGGAGTACAGCCTGCCGAAGGAGTAGCCGAGGTCTTCGACCGCCATCTTGTCCAGCGTCAGGGGGTACGGGTTGTCCACCTTCCATTCGTCCCCCTGCCGGAACAGGCGCAGCCTGCCCCGCGGCGATTCGACCACCATCTCGCTGATCTCTTCGAGCTCGAACTTCGAGATCTCGACCTTGTCCGCGTCGTCTGTGGTTGCGGTCGCCTTGCTCTTGCCGGGCGGGTTCAGGGTGAACCAGACCGCCAGGCCCACCACGACGACCAGAGCGCCGGCGAGGGAGATGAGCACGAGCCTCCTGTTCATAGATGGCGCCTCCTCAGCCAGATGACAAGCCCGGTGCCGAGCACGAGGACGGGCACGAGGATCACGGCGATGCCGGCGAAGACGAAGAACTGGACCTGGTTCATCCGCAGCGGCAGGCGGATCAGGCTCTTGGGCCGGATCGAGATCAGCTCCTTCTGCCCCTGCAGCCAGGTGAGGCTGTTGAGCACGAAGTCCTTGTTGCCCGGGCCGGTGAGCGGCAGGCCGAAGGCCCGCTCGGGGTACAGCACGAAGGAGCTGCCGGCCACCACCAGGCGGCTCTCGCCCGCCTCGCGCTCGCCCTTGTCGGTGACGGCCACCACCAGCTGGAAAGGCCCCCGCCGGTCTGCGAGGGTCTGCTCGGTGCTCTCGCTCTTGAGGTCGACCTTGCCCCAGGCGCGCTCGCTGGTGCTCAGCACCTTCTCGATCTCCACGGTGCGCCTCTTGGTGTCCAGCTCGACGACCGCCTGGGATCGGGGGAACAGCACCGGCAGGTCGCTGCTCCGCAGGCTGCTGGTGATCGCGTGGTAGCTCATCTCGGGCACGAGCCCGATCGGCACCTGCGGCACGTGGAAGTTCGGATCGCGCTCGATGACCAGCACGGGGTCGAGGCCGACGCCGTAGGTGCGCAGGATCGCCTCGAAGCGCGGCAGCGTCTTGACGTCGGCGTTGAGGTCCATCATGAACAGGCCGTGCCTGCGGCGGTCCACGAGGAACTCGCGCAGCTTCTGCTCCTCGACCTCCTGGAGATCGCGCCGGGGCCCGATCACCATCACAGTGTCGGCGTTGTCGGGGACCTTGGGGCTGGTGAGCAGGTTCAGGTCCTCGATCACGTAGTTCTCCGCACGCAGCTGCTCGCGCAGCTCGTAGGGAAAGGCGCGCTCGTCGTGGCCCTGGAGGATGTAGACCGTCGGCTGCTTTGCCGTCGTGACGGCGAGGAGCGCGCCGGTGAGCTTCTGCTCGATCTTGACCGACTGGGCGTAGCGCTGGCCAAAGGGATCGCCGCCCTGCGGATCGGAGTAGTTGAAGAAGTCGTACTGGCTGATGACCTGGAAGCGGGTGCCGCTCTCCACGATGAGGCTGTTGGCCCCCGGCTCCCGGTTCTCCTGCTTGTACTTGGCCAAGAAGCCGGGGTTGCGGTACGGATCGATGTTCTTGACCTGGATGCGCTTGCTGCGCTGCTGGTACTTCTCCAGGATGGCAACGGCAAAGTCCATCTCCTTGCCGGTCTCGAACAGCGTGTAGATCATCACGTCCTGCTGGAGGCCGTCGAGCAGCTTGGTTGTCTGCTCGGAGAGGGTGAACAGCTTGCTCTCGGTGAGGTCCGCCTTTGCCGGGATCTGTCCGACGAGGATGTTCAGGGCCACCACGAGGGCGATGACGACGAACGACACCAGGGCGGCGTAGCCGCCGTACCTGAACTTGGGGTTCTTGAACGACTGGTAAATCTTGCCGAGATTCATGGCGCGTCTCCTACTGCCACCGGCGCTTCTCGATGACGCGGACCGTGAGGAACACGAACACCGCGCAGAAGCTCAGGTAGTACACGACGGGGCTCAGGCCGAGGATGCCGAGGCTGAAGTCCTGGTAGCGCTCCAGCAGCGAGAACCACTTGAGCACCTTGACGATGAAGCCGTCGAAGTTCCCAGACTTGGGGCCGATCACGAAGTAGAACAGCGCGATCACCCCGCCGCCGACGAGCGCCGCGGCCACCGGAACCACCCAGTTGCGAAGGGTGAAGTAGAGGAACACCGCCACCGCCAGGACCAGCAGGCCCGCAAAGGCGGCCCCGGAGACCGGGTCGGCCGGCAGCCCCTGCTGCAGCGCGTCGAGGATCCACATGATCAGCAGGGCGGCAAAGGTCACCACCGCGGCGATCACCTGGTTGTCGGTGAGCGACGAGATGAACAGGCCGACGGCCACAAAGGAGCTGCCCAGGAGGAAGAAGCCGATGTAGCCGCCGACGATCTCGCTCAGCACGACGCTGCCCACCAGCGAGATCAGCAGCGGGTAGAGAAAGGTGATGACCAGCGTGAGCAGCAGCACCGCGATCGCCGCGAAGTACTTGCCGAGCACCATGCCGGTCAGCGACAGCGGGCTGGTCAGCAGCAGCTGGTCGGTCTTTTGCCGCGCCTCCTCGGACAGCAGGCGCATCGTGAGGATCGGCACGACGATGAGGAAGATAAAGGTGATCGTGCCGAGCATGCCGGTGTAGTTCGGGCTCTGAGGGATCAGGTTGTTGAACACGAAGAAGATGCCCGACAGCAGCAGGAAGAACCCCATGAAGATGAAGCCGGTGATGTTCTCCAAGTAGCTCTTGAGCTCCCTGACAAAGACCGCGATCATTGCTGAGCCTCCCCGGCCGGCTCCTCGGCCGGCTTCTCGTCCTCCGTGAGCTGGATGAAGATGTCCTCGAGGCTGATGTCGCTGGAGCGCATCATGAGGATCGGGCAGTCGGCCTTGCTCATCGCGTAGAAGACCGGCCTGCGCACGTCCTCATTGGGGCTGGACTCGACGTAGATGTCGAAGCTGCCCTCTTCGCGGCTGCCGAGGCTCTCGGCATGCTTGACCGCAGGCAGCCCGCGGATCGCGTCGAGGGCCCTGGACTCGGGCCCGGCGACCCGCACCGTGAGCTTGTGCCCGCCGCTCATGTCCGCCGACAGCTTGTCGATCGAGTCGCTGGCCACGATGCGGCCCCGGTGGATGATGATCACCCGCTCGCAGACCGCCGTGACCTCGGGCAGGATGTGGGAGCTGAGCACGATCGTGTGCTCCCTGCCGAGCTCCTTGATCAGGTTGCGGATCTCGATGATCTGCCTCGGATCGAGGCCGATGGTCGGCTCATCGAGGATCAGCACCGGGGGATTGCCGACCAGCGCCTGGGCGAGGCCGACTCTCTGGCGGTAGCCCTTGGACAGGTTCTTGATCAGCCGGTCCTTGTGGTCGAGGATCTTGACCGTCTCCATGATGCCGCCGAGGGCGTCCCTGCGGCCCTTGCGCGGCACCTTTTTGATGTTGGCCACGAAGTCGAGGTACTCGCCGACCGTCATCTCCAGGTACAGCGGCGGCTGCTCGGGCAGGTAGCCGATCTGCCGCTTGACCTCCATCGGCTCCTCGAGCACGTCCTTGCCGCCGACGCTCACGCTGCCTTCGGTGGCCGAGATGTACCCCGTGACGATGTTCATCGTCGTAGACTTGCCGGCCCCGTTGGGGCCCAGGAACCCGACGATCTCCCCTTTTTCGATTCCGAAGCTCAGGTGGTCTATGGCCGTGTGCTGGCCGTAGCGCTTGGTTAGTTCTCTGACCTCTATCAAGGGTCTCCTCCTCGCGCGGAAGCGGTTCGTGGGACGTTTTTCGCCGTGCCGCGGCCCCGAACGGGGCCGGAACCGGGCGTGAGCCTACCCGAAAGCGTCACCAGTGTGCAAGCCGACACCTGGCAGTCCCCCGGCCTCCCGTGCATGCGCAGTCTCTAGGCTATGTCAACTCGATTCTGTGAAAAGAATAATAGCGACCCGGGCACGCCCGCGGCAAGACAGACGCCTGCCTGGCCTTTGGCCTACGGGTTGAGTCGAACGACGACGAAATCGTAGTCATCCGACTCCGGACAGACACTTCCGGCAAGGAGGATCTTGCCGTCCCCCTGCACCGCGACCGGGGCCCGCATGTCGGTGTTGTCGTGTGTCTGCAGGGACGTCTTGACGATTCCGCCGGCGAACTCTGTATCGACAGCCCCCTGGGCCGTGAATCGGGCTACCGATATGTATCTCGACCCGCCGTGGTAGACGACGCCGCCGACGAGCAGCTTTCCGTCGGACTGGACTGCCAGCGACTGGCCCAAGTCGGGGGTGGTGTCAAAGTCCGCCGTGCCAATGCCGGCGGTCCCGAAGGAGGCGTCAAGGCTCCCGTCTTCAGTGAACCGCGCTACGGCGAAGTCAGTGTTCGAGCCATTGTTGATCTCGCCGCCGAGGGTGATTTTCCCGTCAGCGGCTGCCACCATGGCTCTGGCGTAGTCCGTATGGGGACCGCCTGCGCGTGCTACGCCGCCGGTCCCGAAATCCGAGTCGAGCGTTCCGGCACCGTCGCAGCGTACGACCACAAAGTCGTGGTCGCCGTCGTAGCTGTACCCCCCGACGGCGATCTTTCCCGAGTAGATGGCGACGGAAAACGCCTCGTCGTCGCCCGCCGCGCTTGGAATGACCAGCTTTCCGTCTGTGTCGAACGACGTATCGAGCGCCCCACTCGAGAGGAACCGGAGGATCGTGATGTCCTGGTCACTCCCGTTGGAGCTGGAACCGGCTACGACGATCCGGCCGCTGGGGTCGAGGGTGACAGCGTAGCCAAAATCCCATCCGCTGCTCACGTCGACCGTGAGCTTCCCATCGCTGTCGAACGTGGTGTCGAGCTGGCCGTTGGCCGTGTAGCGGACGAGCGAAACATCGTTGTTGGCGCCGTTGTGCGAGTGTCCTGCAGCGACGATCGCGCCGTCGGACTGAACCGCGATCGCCCGCGCGCAGTCGTAGCCGCCGGCCACATCGGTCGTCACGATGCCGCCGGTGCCGAACGATCCGTCCGGCTGGCCTGTCGTGGTCAGTCGGCACAAGGCGTAACCGCCGCTGCTGGTCCCTGCCACAAGAACCCTGCCGTCGGGAAGGGCGTGCATCGCCCCAGGCACCAGTCAATGCTGTTGCCGGGGGGGCCGACGGGGATGATAACAGCGCCGTTGGCGCCGAAGGACGCATCCAGAGAGCCCGCCGGAGGCGGTGGGGTCACAAGCGCCTCGATCTCTGCCGGCGGATCCGCGGCGGGCGGACAGCCGACCAGGGCGAGGGCGGCGGCCGTGGGCAGCACAAGCTTGGCCTTCATCGTCATTCTCCCCACTGAACGGCGAGCCGCGCCGCCTCGGAGGCCCGCTGCGCCTCCTCGCCCCGCTGGGCGAGGTAAGCGAAACGCTCCGCCAGCTGCCGGTCGACGGCCGCGGCCTGCTCGTGGTAGCGGCGGGCCGCCCCGTAGTTCTCCTGCGCGTGGTTGGCGCGGGGGCAGGGCGATGAGCGCGGTTGCGTTCTGGCCGTCGGACCTGACGGCCCGTTCGTAGTAGGCCACCGCCTCGTTCATGCGGCCCTTCAGGTACTCGAGATTGCCCAGGTTGACCAGCGCGGGCGCCAGCTCGCGCCGGGCGATGGCGAGGTTGAGCTGCTCGCGGGCCTCGTCCTCCAGCCCGTAGCGGGCGTACAGCACGCCGAGCCGGTTGCGGGCGGCCGGGTCCTCCTGCTGCCGCAGCGACGCAAGGAGCTGCTGCTCGCGCCCCCGGATCTCCCGCGCCACCAGGCGCTCCATCTCGCCCGCAAAGGTGGCGCGCACCGCAGCCTCGGGCGGCGAGTCGAGCTGGAAGCTGCCCACGCCAAAGGCCACCGGCGCGTAGGTGCCCCAGGCATCGGCGGTGGGGTGGAACCCGGCCCGGCCCGCAGGCTGGTGCTCGCGCCACTGCCGCGCGCCGGCGGCCCAGGCCTGCAGGAAACCTTGCTTGAGGATGGTGGTCTCGATGGGGACCCAGACTGTCCCGTCCTTTGCGACGATCAGGTCCTCTACGGTCGAGAATGCCTGCCGCGCTTCCTGGCCGTCCTGGTCGAGCTTGAAGGCGGCATAGATGTGGCCGGGCACCGTGATGAACGCCGTCGGCACCCCCACGGCCTCCAGCAGCGCGCAGTAGGCGGCACTGAGGTCGTCGCAGTCGCCCGCCTTGAACTGCAGCGTCTGGCGCGGGAACTGCACGTAGTCCGCCGCCCGCTTGTCGGCCGAAAGCTCCTTGTACGACGACTTCGGGTCGACGACGTAGGAGAGGCCGTGCTCCCTGAGGGCCGCCAGCATCACCATCGCCAGCTGCAGGTTCGTCGATAGCGCGTCGCGCCGGCTCTCGCGGGCAAGCGACGCAGGGTTCTAGGCGAAGCGCTGCACCTCGTCATCCTTGGCTGTGACAAAGGCCGCGAGCTTGCGGTCGTCGTCCCACCGCAGCGCGTTCCGGTCGTAGAACTCCAACGTGATCGTCTCGCCGTCGCGGGCCGCAGAGCCATCGACCTTGTAGTCCGCGGCGAGGCGCGCGGCGACCTTGGTCCCTTCGGTGATCGAGAGCACCCGGTCGTTGAAGAGCACCGACAGCGGCACCTCCTGCGACTGGCCGGCAGCCAGCCGCTCGATGCGGCCCGAGAGCTTGGGCGCGTCGACGTACTGCTCCATCGACAGGCGCACCTCGACGCCGGTCAGCGCCTTGCCGGAGGTGTTGGTCACCTTGAACTTTCCCACCGGGTGGGTGTCCTAGTACTTGAAGAGCACCGGGAAGACCGGCTGCAGCTCGACGTCGGAGATCTTCAGGAATCCGCCGGCGGGCAGCGCGCTCGGCCTCAGAAGCGGTGGAACCGCAACGGCAGGCAGCACGGCGCCGCCGGCTCCCGTGAGGCGCGTCGTGGCTCCCAGCCCCGCGGCGAGCCACGGCAGGCCGCCAAGGTGCGCCAGGGCGGCGGCGCCGGCGCCGAACCCCGGCTTGCAAAGGTCCGCGCTGTCGCCCAACGGCAGGGCGATGCCCGGACTGAGGCGCAGGCCCAGCGAGAGCCCCGACGGCTGCGCCCAGGCCGCGCCCGCAGCCAGAAAGAGCGCGCAGGCGAGGGCCGCGCGCCGAACCATGCCTCGGGACATGGCCACCTCCCGCGGACCCGGCTCGATCGCCGGGCACCGGTTCGCTTGCATCGTGAAGTGCAGTTCAAGCCCGGGGGCGCACACAAGGCGAGGCGAGCCTGCTATGCGAGCCTTCGAATGGAGCGGGGCGGCCCCGCGCTCACGCGCCGGGGCTCGCGGCCAGCAGCTCTTCCAGGAAGGCGATGTCGGCCAGGTCGGCGGCGCTCTTGTCCTCCCGCGCGCGCTTGAGCGCCAGCAGGTCCTCGGGCGAGGCGACCAGGATCCGGAAGTCGTCCACTTCGAAGGAGCGGGCTCTCTCGCGCAGCCGCATCACGGGGACCGCGAGGTCGAACAGAAAGTCCACCTGGGTGCCGATGTCGATCTGGCGCAGGGGCACCCGGGTCGTCAGGGCCCCGCACTGCACAAAGGTCATCGAGCTCACCCCGGAGCCCTCGACCCACGCCGAGGCCTCCAGCGCGCTCGGCTGCAGCTCGGCGTCGCGCTCGCCGACCGCGGACAGCAGCCGGAATCCCCGCTCGTACATCAGCTCGATCACCCGGCCGGTGTCGAGTGAGCGGATCGCCAGGTCCATGTCGTGGGTGACGCGGGGGCTGTTGTAGATGCGCAGCGCCAGCCCTCCGATCAGGACCGCCGGGATCCTGCGCTCAACGAGAAGGCGGAGGATCTCCTTTTTCGTGACCATGACTCCGGCCTGCCTTTCTCCTGCGCAGATAGGTTTCCGCGTAGCGCGGGTGCAGCGCGAGCAGCTCCCGCGACTCCCTTTCGGCGAGTTCGATCTTCTCGGAGGCCGAGAGGGCGGCCAGGGCGGCATCGCGCAGCGCGCGGGCAATCGGCTTGTTCACCCCATGCCCCGGGCGACGACGTCGAGCACGCGTCGCGCCTCCTCCAGGGCGCGCTCGGCGTCGTCGCGGTTGTAGAACTGCGACGGGGTGAGGTCCTCGCTGCCGTAGAACGCCAGCTCGCGGTCGCGGCGCAGGTCCTTGGAGATCCGGATCAGCTCATCGACGTCGCCTCGCACGCTCTCGGGGAGCCGTTCGCGGTTGTCGTCGAGCAGAGGGCTCACGTCGTGGACGCGCGGGACCTCGATGCGGGCCGAACGCAGCAGCGCCTTGAGCAGGATCTCGACGGCCTCCTGCGACTCCCGCACGACGTCCGGCCAGCTCTGTTCGCGAGCGAGCACCTCGACGGCGAGCAGCCGCGCCCTGGCGCGCTTGAGGTAGTCGGCGGCCAGCGACTCGTTATGCATGGGACTCGATCGCGCGCCCGCGGACCCAGTACGGATGGCCGTGGGCCTCCTCGCGCCTGATGAGGCCGGCAGCGGCGGCCCTGCGTATGCGCGACAGCAGCCGCGCCAGGCGCTGGCGGCTGTCGCGCAGCACGATGCCGTCCATCGCCGCCTCGTACCAGATGCCGCCGGAGTCCTCGACAGCGGCAGGCAGGCTCACGAAGTGCGGCGTCTCGACCGCATTCGAAGAGCCGGCCGCGCTATCCCAGCGCCTGTACAGATCCCGCGTGATCGCCGCCCGAGGCTCGAGGACCACCAGCAGGTCCACGTCGGAGCCCGGCCGCTGCGTGCCGCGGGCCGTCGAGCCGAAGAGGATCACGCCCACGAGGTCGCGCCCGAACTCGGCCTCGAGCCAGGCCATCCACTCCGGCTGGCGATCCGGCGCGCCGGACACGGCGGCCTCGAGGACGGCGACGCAGTACTCGTTGAGCGACTGTCCCCGGGCGGAGGCTTGCTCGCGCACGAGTGCGTGGAGCGCCGGAGGCAGACGAAGCACGAATTTCCCGGAAGCAGCCTTCACCTTTCCAATAGTACTATAGTATCATCGCCTTGTCAACGGCGAAGGCTGCTGCAGCCTGGAGCGGCGCCGCCCAGCCGGCGCGCCTCTCAGCCCGACAGCCCGAGCTTGGCGTCGATCTTTGCCTTGGTCACGGCCAGAACCTCGCCTGTCTCCACGCGCACGAGCTTGAGGAACAGCTCGAAGCTGTCGGCCTTGCGGTAGAGCGTGCCCGAGAGCAGCACCTCCGCTCCAAGAAGCCTGCCGACGCGGGCCGCGTTGGCCTCGTCGGCGAGGCCGGCCAGCTGCAGCTCGAGCTCGGCGAGGATCCGCTGCAAGTCCTTGCGCTCGACCATGGTGAAGGTCCTGCTGCGCGAAAGGGCCTGGACGAGCCAGTCCGAGAAGTACTCGGCGTCGAGCTTGAGCCCCTCGGGCGTCGGCACGAGGGGCAGCGTGGCGGCCCGCGTGCCCGTCGGGATGCGGGCCGCGGAAAAGTCGACGAGCTGGCCGAGAGCGCTCTCGAAGAGCTTGCCGAGGGTGTCGCCCTTGCTCTCGTCGGCGACGCGGGCGGCCTCGAAAAAGTCCTCTCCCTCCTCCAGCGGCTGATCGGTCAGGTAGGCGAGCTCCTCCTTGGCGAACCGTATGATGATCGTCTCCAGCTTGTCGGTCTGGAAGTTGGCGCCGGTGTGGTGGCTCACGCTGCCCGGCGCGCCGCCTTCGCTTTCATCCCTCTCCCCGTAGGTGAGAAAGATGTACTTGCCGCAGGTGTACTGCGCGATCTGGCGCAGGAGCACCTCGCCCTCGAGCGGAAGCCCGCCCGTGCCCACGCTGAAGAACTTGACGCCGAGCCGCCGCGCGTCGTGGACCGCGTCGACGTAGGTGTAGGCCGGCCTGTACTCGTCGAGGTGCGCGGGCGCGTCGGTGATCACGAAGGCGAGGCGGATGCCGTCGCGGTTCCACTGGACGCCTTTCACCGCCTGCTCGAGGGCAGCCTCCAGGTCCTCGGGGGTGTCGCCTCCGCCGTTGGCGTTGACGCGGGCGAGGGCCGCCTGGAACTGCGTGAGGTTCTCCGTAAAGGGCACGACGCGCGTGCGGTACTCGTCGTCGCGCCGGTCCTTGTACAGCACCATGCCGAAGCGCACGCGCGGCTTCGACGAGAGGCTGGCCAGGTTCAGGTTGATCAGCTCGATGGTGGTCTTGAGGCGCTCGATCTCCTCGCCCATGCTGCCCGTCGTGTCGAGGACGAAGAGGATGTCGAGCGGCACCTGCTGGAAGGCCGGCCGCGGCCGTTGGAGGCTCACGGTCACGGCTCTCGGCCCCCGCCGGTCGATGTCCAGGCTGCGCGTGCGGCCGCCCGAGGCGATCTCGGCGCGGTAGGCTGCCAGTCGCGCGTCGTGCTCGAGAGGAAAAAAGACGAAGGCTCCATCCGCGTAGGTCGTGCCCTGCGCCAGGATCGTCCCGCCTGCGCTGATGCGCACCTCGGCGTTCGGCACGCTCCTGCCGCTGGAGTCCGCGACCCTGAGCACGATGCGTTCGCCGATGGGGATGCTGCGGTATTCCACTTGCTTCGCGTAGCGGTCGAGGAACTGCACGAAGTAGTTGAACTGCCTGTTGTCGTCTGCGAATCCAGCCTTGAGGCCCGAGGCCGCCGGCGCCGCGGAGGCCGGCCGCGAGGCGGGGGCCGGCGCGCCGCCCCTCCCTGCCGGCTCGGTGAGCGCGAACTCGACGGCGCCCTTGCCTCCGGTGTCGGCGGTGCGGCCCCTCGCGCCTGGAGCCGATGAGGGCGCCGAGCCCGGCGGCG
>CAZKGO010000017.1:0-12233 GCA_964552235.1 uncultured Spirochaetales bacterium
TTGTGGTCCGGGACGCGGATCGAAGGGTCGAAGTTGTGAGGGCTGCAGGACCAGCCGTCGCTCTCCCAGGGGCCGGTCGAGGGGCCGTCGAACGATGCCCTGTCTGTCACCTCCGCGATGCTACTTGCCCATGCGGCGCAGCGCCTCGAGGCTGCGCCGGGGGATGTCGAAGCCGCTGCCGTCCGCGGAGCCTTGTTCCACGACGTACCATTCGGTGTTCTGCGTCGTCTCGCAGAGGCGGAAGGTCTCCTTCCAGTCGATCGCCCCTTCGCCGATCGCCGCGTCGCTTGGACCCCCGTGCTCCTTGAGGTGCACCGAGCGAGCGCGGTGCGGGAACCGGCGCAGCGCGGCCATCGGGTCGCCTCCGCCGGAGGCGCAGTTGCCGACATCGAGCTGCATGATCACCTCGGGCCGCGTGCTCAAGAACAGGCGGTACCAGGCGATCTCGCCTTCGACGAGGGCGAAGTCGAAGCCGTGGGAGTGGTAGCCGACGAACATGCCGGCGCCGCGCACGCGCTCTGCCGCCGAGTCGAGGATGCCCGCGAGCTCTCTGATCCCTGCCGCCGACCCCACGCGCTGCCTGTCGGCGGCGACGATGAGAAAGCGGTTGCCCAGCACGCGGTTGAGCTCGACGGTCCGCGCGAGAGCGTCGCCGAGCAGCGCCTCGGTGCTCAGGTGGATGCCGCAGCAGGCCAGGCCGTTGTCGTCGAGCATGCGCCGAATCTCGGCTGCGGGCCGGTCCATCCAGACCACTGCGGCCCCGTCGTAGCCCCAGGGCTCGACGCCCCGGTAGCCGATGCGAGCTACCTCGGCCAGCGTGCCAGCCAGGTCCTTTTCACACTCCGCCCGAACGCAGTAGAGCTGGAGGCCGATCGGTACCTTCTTCGTCGTGTTCATTGTTTCCACACCTTCTCGGGGGCACAGGGGTCGATCGCGGTGCTCTTCGAGGCCTTGCGGATCTCCTCAGCCGTGAGCTCGCGGCCGAGGCGCGCCGACTGGTAGATCCCCTCGCTGATCAGCGCGGCGTTCAGCGCGATCTCGGCCGTGGGCAGCAGGCTCACGCGGCCGAGCAGGGCGCCCACCCAGTGTTTCTGCGATGAGTCGTACCAGACTGTTTCAGGAAAGCAGGCGTGCCAGCGCGTGTCCGAAGCCTGCAGATCGAAGGTGCTGCTGGCCGGCATGTCCGCGAGGCTCGAGAAGTACGCGAGCGGATCGAGGCGCAACCCGCCCTTGCTGCCGAGGATCTTGCTCGCCTCCTGCCCGTCGTGATGCACGGCCCAGGTTTCCTCGATGTCGAAGGAGATGCCGCCCTCGAGGCGTACCCAGCCGAGGCCCATCTCCTCGACGCCGTAGTTGGAAAAGGCGCGCCGGTCCTCGTACATCTCCAGCTCCTGGTGCGTGGCGCCGGTGACGGTCTTCACGGCGGGGTTGCCGATCAGGTAGAGCACCTGCGCGAGGTGATAGATGCCCATGTCGAAGAGCGCGCCCCCGGCCGAGATGGTGCGGTCGACAAAGTTGGCGGTGCCGTAGCCGTCCACGAAAGGCCGCCCGCGCCTGCGGGAACCGAACGAGCGGGCGTAGTAGATGCGGCCGAGGTGACCGCCGTCGATGAGGCGTTTGGCCGCGTGGGTCTCAGGCTTGTAGAGCGTCGACATCTGGACGTGCAGCATGCGGCCGGCCTTGCGCGCGGCCGCCATCATGTCCCCGGCGTCGCGGAACGTGCCGGCCATCGGCTTCTCGCAGTAGGCGTGCTTGCCGCTCTCGAGCACAGCGATCGTGAGCGGCGCGTGCTTGTTGTTGTGCACGCACACGTCGACCGCGTCCAGGTCCTCGCGCGCGAGCAGCTCCCTGTAGTCGCCATAGAGGTGCTCGACGCCAAAGCGGGCGCGGGCTGCCTCGAGCTTGTCGGGGAAAAGATCCGCAGCAGCCACGACCTGCGCCTCGGGAATGTCGCCGTAGGCCTCCAGGTGTCGCGTGCCGATCTGCCCCACTCCGATGATGCCGATGCGGACCCTGCTCTTCTCCAACGGCTCCTCCCCAAGCGCCTGCCGCGGCACATTTTGCGGCAGACGGCGGCTGTGGTCAAACGCCCGGCATCCGACGAGCTCGGCCGCCGGCGACCAGGCAGGCACCGGCACACGCCACGGTCATGGCTTTGGCGCACCGCGGAAGGCGCCGTTGAACTGTTCGACGACGGTGATGGTCGCTCCTTCGTCGTGATCGTCAATCGGGCCTAGATTCGTTTCCTCCCGGCCCGCGCTGTGCCGGGGCAGAAGAGCCACCCGGAGCCCTGGTCGGTCGCACGCCGCTTGTGCACGACGCCGTTGACCTGGCTGATGCGGTAAGTCCTGCGGCGACGCAGCACGCCGAGAAGCGGCACGGCGCACTTCGTGGTTATCGTTCCGGCGCCTCGATCCAACTCCACGGATCCGGTTTCTCCGACCGCGAGGGGACCCATGGGCCAGACCAAGGCCTGGAGAACACCGAACCAGAGCAGAATGACACAAAGCAGACCCGTGACGCCGCCGCCCCAATGGACGTACACGAAGAAGGGTGGAGCAATCACCGAGAGCGCGAGCAGAAGGAAGAATACGGCGGCGTTTCTCCGTTCCAGCCCGCGATGGCGGACCGTCCTTGGATATGGCGAAAGATCGGTCGGCGGCCACGTGAGCCTCCCGGTGCGGCGAGCGTATTGCCGACTGCAGCAGGCGATAATCGGCTGACGGTCGAGCAGACTGTGGCGGGCCCGCCACGTCGTGGCGCTGGTAATCCTGCGTGTACTCGAGCGGGCCGCTCTGTGCCTTGAAAATCTCCCCGCTGACACAGAGATTTCAAAATGCGGCTTGTGTGGCCAACCCGCGGACGTCAGAGGTATCCGCGGTCGTTGGTCTGCTCCGGCCTCTCCATCAGCCTGCGCCAGCACAACGGCGGCCCCTGAAAAGATCCACCGAATCCTTGGGCTCAGCGGCAGGCGCTTGCTCAGCAAGCACACCCTGGCCGACGACGAGCGTGACGGTGAAAGCGAGCTCGACAGCCGGCCCGCGTAGAGACCTCACGCGACGCAGTGCTCAAGTTGGGCTAGCCGAAGGGGTTCACGACCAGAACGCCACCGTAGTCCCGGCCGGCGCCGAGATCCTCGGAGATCACTTCCGTGCACCCCTGCAACCTGGCGGCCTCGATGATTGCAGCGTCCCAGTACGAGAGCCCCCAGTGCACACTGGCCACGAATGCCGCCCTCATGAGCGG
Organism: uncultured Spirochaetales bacterium; assembly: GCA_964552235.1. Lineage (GTDB taxonomy): Bacteria > Spirochaetota > Spirochaetia > SZUA-6 > CAVTHK01 > CAVTHK01. The sequence continues at coordinate 3,247 of CAZKGO010000017.1, forward strand.
GACAGTCATCTCCTGCACGGGAAATCTCAACCACTTTTCGACAAAGGCCAGAGCGTCCTCGTGGGCGAGGGCACCGCTTCGCGAGGCCCGTGTTGCCTGGACGTAGAACTCCTGCAGGACCTGAACGGAGAGACACAGGTCGCTGCCGGCCAGCAACTCGATTGCGACCTTGGCTTTGCGGACTTCTTCGGCAGCGCTGCTCACACTGTAGAGCAGAACGTTGGTGTCAACGAAGCGCATGGCGATCGTGCAACTCGTCCCTCGCGAGCCGATCCGACGCGCGGAACGCGACACCACGAGCCCTCAGCCGCGCACGCAACTCCTGTTCTTCCCTGCGCAGGCGGTCGAAATCGGTCTCCTGACCCGCGATCTCGGCCAGCATCTTCTTCACGAGCGCAGATACCGAAGTCCGAAGCTCCGCCGCACGCAGTCGCGCCCTGTGATAGATTTCGTCATCCACAGAAACTGTGATGTTTTTCACATATTCACAGTACCACTCGGAATGCAAGAGGTCAAGCGCGCCCGAGACCGAAGAACCCTGGGGCCGTAGGATTGCGGCTATCGCCGACCCGCGCCAGCCGTCCGCCGAAAGGAGATCTGGCTCTTCATCACGCGGAGCTCGTCCCCGCCGAGGCTGTCGACCACGCCGCACACCGCGTGGAACAGCGACCCGGCAACGGGGTTCCCGGCGAAGAGCTCGTTTACCGTCAAACGGCCGCTCCTCGACACCGGAGCCGGGCGGCGCGCGCCCGCTCTACGGCAATCGTCCGGCCGTCTGCCACGCGAGGGCCTTGCCTGTGCAGTCCTGGTACGGCGGTTCCCCGTTGCTGCATTCGGCCACGATGCGGGCGATCCCGCCTGCGGACTCCTCCACGGCCACTTGGGCGCCGGGCCCGCCCATGTCCGTCTTGACCCAGCCGGGGTGGACGGCCAGGACGGGTATCCCGTCGTCCTCGAGCAGGAAGTTCAGCCGAGGCGACAGCATGTTCGCAGCCGCTTTCGACACGCGGCAGGGCAGCATCGCGCCGTCGGCGGCCCCGGAGATGCTGCCGCCTACGGACGTGATGATGAGCTTCGGCCGGGAGCAGGCTGTGGAACGGCCGCACGGTCCGCAGGACGCCGACGACATTCACGTCGAACGTCCGCATCATGAGCTCATCCTCGATGCGGCAAGGGGGATCGGCGGCCGAGTCGACCGACGACCGATCGGTGACATCCATCACGAGGGGCAGAGAGCGCTCGCCGTGTCGCGCACTCAGCTCCAGGACCGCGGCGTCGCTGCCGCTGCGCGGAGAGTGCGCCGCTCACATCGGGGCCAGCGCGCTCCGCCGCCCTTCCCAAAGCCCGGGCGCGTCGTGGTAGGATCGCGGCCGTGACCGAGCCCGCCGGGAGCCTCTCTTCGCGCAGCCTCTCCCAGCTGCTGAGCCCCGAAGGCTTCAGCTGCGCTTGCGGCCGCCTCCACCGCTGCGACGTCAAGGAGATCGTCCTCGAAGCCGGCGCCCTCCGGCGCGTTTCCGAAGTCGTGAGGAGACACGGCGGGAAGCGCCCCTTTGTGCTCGACGACGGCAACACGCACGAGGCCGCCGGCGAGCTCGTCGAGAGCCTGCTGCGCAAGGACGGCCTGCAGCCGCAACGGTTCACATTCGGGCGGGAAAAGATCGAGCCCGACGAAGCCGCCCTCGGACAGGCGCTGATCGGCTTCGACAGGCGCTGCGACCTCGTCGTCGGCATCGGCGGCGGAACCATCAACGACATCGGCAAGATGGCTGCCCGGATCACGGGTCTGCCCTACGTGATCGTGGCGACGGCGCCCTCGATGGATGGGTTCGCCTCGGCCACTTCGTCGATGATCTGGAAGCGGAGCAAGGTCTCGCTGGACAGCGTGTGCGCAGCCGCCATCGTCGCGGACCTGGACGTCCTCACCCGGGCCCCTGAACGGCTCCTCCTGGCGGGCGTGGGTGACATCCTCGCCAAGTATGTGAGCATCTGCGAGTGGCGAATCTCCCACCTGGTCAACGGCGAGTACTTCTGCGACGAGATCGCGTCATTGATCCGCCGCGAGGTGCGCAGGTGCGCCGCTTCGGCCGACGGTCTTCTGCGCAGGGATCCCGAAGCCGTGCGCGCCGTGATGGAGGCGCTGATCCTCACCGGGATGGCGATGGCCTTTGCGGGGGTCTCGCGGCCAGCCTCGGGCATCGAGCACTACTTCTCGCACCTCTGGGACATGAGGGGGCTGGAGCTCGACCGCGACTGCGACCTGCACGGCATCCAGGTGGGCGTCGCCACCCTGCTGTCGCTGCGGGTCTACGACATGATTCGAGAGCTGGTCCCTGACAAGACGAAGGCCCTCGCTGCGGTCGGCCGCTTCTCCTGGCCGGAGTGGGCGCAGACGCTGCGCGGTTTCCTCGGCTCGGCCGCCGAGGAGCTCATCCGCAGGGAGTCGGACGAAGGCAAGTACGACAGGCGGAAGCACCGCGAGCGCCTGGAAGTCATCTGCGCCCGCTGGCCCGAGATTCTTGCGATCATCGGCGAAGAGCTGCCGGAAAGCCGCAGCGTCAGGAATCTCATGACCGCCCTGCGGATGCCGGTGGAGCCCGAGGAGATCGGCATCGGCAGGGACGAAGCGAGACTCACGTTCCTCGCCACCAAGGACATCCGCGACAAGTACATCGCCAGCCGCCTGCTCTGGGACCTGGGCGTCCTCGAGGAGACCGCTGCGCGGCTGTAGGGGCGACGTCTCGTTGACGCAGCCGCCCGCGGGCGCTAGAGTGCGGACACTGTGAACCGTCCCAACGTGATCCTGATCCTCGCCGACGACCTCGGCTGGACCGACCTCGGCTGCTGCGGCAGCGGCTTCTACGAAACGCCGCACCTCGATCGACTGGCAGCCGAGGGCATGCGGTTCACCCAGGCCTATGCCGCCTGCCCGGTCTGCTCACCGACGCGGGCCAGCATCCTCACGGGACGCTACCCGGCCCGCGTCGGGGTGACGGACTGGATCGACTGGGGCGGACGGATCCACCCCGCGCGCGGCGCCCTCATCGACGCTCCGTACCTCAAGGCGCTGCCCGCCACCGAGACGACTCTGGCGCACCTGCTCTCGGCGCGGGGCTACGCGACATGGCACGTCGGCAAGTGGCACCTGGGGGGCGAAGGCCACCTGCCCGATCAGATGGGGTTCGACGTGAACGTGGGCGGCTGCCATCACGGCAGCCCGGGGCGAGGCGGCTATTTCAGCCCATGGACCATCGATGCGCTCAAGGATGTCGACGTCCCCGACGGCACCGACCTCACCGACTACCTGACCGACCGCGCCGTCGAGCTGATCCGCGGAGCGCGTGGGCCCTTCTTCCTCAATCTGTGGCCCTACCTCGTCCACACTCCGATCGAGGCTGCCGAGGCGGCAACGGAGAAGTATCGGCGCAAGGCGCGCCGCCTCGGCCTCGAGGGGCGCGATCCCTTCGAGATCGGGGGCTTCTTCCCGGCGGAGCACAAGAAGACGGAGCGCATCAAGAGACGGCTCTTCCACTCGGACCCGGTCTACGCGGCGATGGTGGACAAGCTTGACGAAAGCGTCGGGCGCGTGCTTGCGGCCGTGGCCGAGAAAGGCGAGGCGGACAACACGCTCGTCATGTTCACATCCGACAACGGAGGGCTCGCCACCTCCGAGGGGTCCCCAACGACCAATCGACCGCTGGCCGAAGGCAAAGGCTGGATGTACGATGGCGGCACCCGGGAGCCGCTGATCGTGCGATGGCCCGGCCGCGTCGCTCCGTCGACGACGAGCGAGGCTGTGCTCACCAGCACCGACTTCGTACCCACGATCCTCGAGGCAGTCGGCATGCCTGCCCTGCCGCAGGGAGAGATCGACGGCGTGAGTTTTCTGCCGGCGCTCGAAGGAAAGCCGTTCGACCGCGGACCCATCTTCTGGCACTACCCTCATTACGGGAACCAGGGGGGAACCCCCGGGGCCTCGGTCCGCGACGGCGACTGGAAGCTGATCCGCTTTTTCGAGGACGGCCACGAGGAGCTGTACAACCTGCGCGAGGACATCGGGGAGGAGCACGACCTGCGCGACAGGGAGCCCGCCAGGGTGCGGTCTCTCTCGGAGAGCCTCACCCGGTGGCAGCAGGAGGTCGAGGCGCGCATCCCCGCGCGCAACGAGGCTTATGCGCCGTGGCCGGAGCGGGAGCCCTGCGGGCATCATCCGGCCTGACGGCGCCGGCCGTCATACGGGCGTGCCCCGCTGTTGGGGGGGTCGTCCTCGCCGCCGCGGCCGGCATCGAAGACCGAACGCCGCGTGCGTCCTCGCTGTCGCTACCGGCTCCTGGGCGGGGAGGCGCGCTTCGGTCTGCGGCGTCGCGAGTCGAACCCCGTGGTGACGGCCCCGACGAGGCCCACGAACAGGACCGGAGCAGCCGCGCCCAGGATGGTTCTCTTGGGGTCGATCTCCTCGACAGCCCGCCTGGAGAGCTCTCCTGTTTTCTCCGCGGTTCTGACGGGCGTACTCCGGGGCTGTGCCGGGGCCTGCGCAACCCTGGCGACGGTGCGGGTCCGGCCGCGAGCGGCCGTCTGCGTGTTTCGCGAGCGGCTCACCGTCACGTTCTGGCCCGCCGGAATGGCGCGCGGCGGCGCCTGCGGTGCGGCGGCAGTCCGCCATCCTGCTGTGGAGCTGTCCGGCTGCTTTGCGGCGCTGTCTGGCTGCCCTGCGCTGCTGTCTGATTGCCTGGCCGGGCCGTTGGACGGCGTTCCGCTGCCGTCCGGTTCTCTGGGGGTGCCCGCCGACTTGCAGGCGGAAAGAACAACAGCGGCAGCGAAGCACAGCATCAGGATGGCGAGAGAATGCGGCTTCTTCATGTCCTGTCCCCCTCCGCCTGTCCGCGGCGGCGCTGGACCGGCGACTCTCCTCCAATGATATCGCGCGCGAGCCGCAGCCGCCGCCGGAAAAACAGGGCCGCAAGCTCCGGTCGCACTGCAGGCGGCCGCAACGATGGCGCTTGACCAGCCGCCTGCGGCCGTGCAAGCTGCCGTCTCGCGAGGACTCAAGCCGCCGCTGAACGCACGCGCACAGCCGTCGCCGCAAGGAGAGACAGGGATGAAGAAGGGCGATCATTTCGAAGTCCGCGATCCGAGCCTGGGCGAGCAGGGCCGCCGGAACATGGAGCTGGCCGAGCTCGCCATGGGGGCGCTCATGCAGGTGAGGGCTCGCTTCGAAAAGGAGCGGCCGCTGGCGGGCGTACGCATCGGGCTGGCGCTGCACGTGACCAAGGAGACCGGCATCCTCGTGCGCACCCTGCGCGCCGGGGGCGCCGACGTGGCGATCACCGGCTGCAATCCTCTCTCGACGCAGGACGACGTGGCCGCGGCGCTCGCCGACGAAGGCGTCAAGGTCTGGGCCTACAAGGGCGAGAACCGCGAAGACTACTACCGCTACCTCAACAACGTCATCGCGCAGAAGCCGCATATCACCATCGACGACGGCTGCGACCTGGTGAGCGAGATCCACACCAGGCATCCCGAGCTGATCCCGGACATCATCTGCGGATGCGAGGAGACCACCACGGGAGTGATCCGCCTCAAGGCCATGGAGAAGGACCGCTCGCTCAAGTATCCCATGATCGCGGTCAACGACAACAAGACCAAGCACCTGGTGGACAACTACTACGGCACCGGCCAGTCGACCCTCGACGGCATCCTGCGGGCGACCAACGTGCTGGTAGCCGGCAAGAACTTTGTCGTGGCCGGCTACGGCAGCTGCGGCAAGGGCGTGGCTCTGCGAGCCCGCGGTCTCGGCGCCAACCCGATCGTGTGCGAGGTCGACCCCTTTCGCGCGCTGCAGGCTGCCTACGACGGCTTCCGCGTGATGCCGATGGACGAGGCCGCCGCGATCGGAGACGTGTTCTGCACGGTCACCGGCAACAAGCACGTGATCCGCCTCGAGCACATGAAGCGCATGAAAAGCGGCGCTCTCATGGCCAACTCGGGCCACTTCGACGTCGAGATCGACATCGCGTCCCTGGCCAAGGCCGCGAGCTCGACGCGCCGGGTGCGGCCCTTCATGGACGAGTACGTGCTCGGCGGCAAGAAACTGTTCGTCCTCGGCGAAGGCCGCCTGGTCAACCTCGCGGCAGCCGAAGGCCACCCGAGCGAGGTCATGTCCACCTCGTTTTGCGGACAGGCGCTCTCCTGCGAGTACGGGGTCAAGAACCGCGGCAAGATGCCGGTGCGGGTCATCCAGCTCCCCGACGAGGTCGACGACGCGATCGCCGCCCTGCAGCTGCGCGTCATGGGCATCGGCATCGACAGGATGACCGCCGAGCAGGTCGCCTACATGGCCAGTTGGCAGGAAGGGACATAAAGGACGAAGGCTGCGCGCCCGCGGCCAAGATCCCGCGGTTGACCGTGCCCCATGCTGTTCCTCGACACCAACGCGCTGCTCACCGCCACTGGCAGTTCGCGGCCGAACCGCGAAGCGGCACGAAACCTCCTGCATGCGGCTGTGCGAAACGGCTTTCACGCGGCGCTGAGCGGGCAGATCGGCCGCGAGCGCCTGGTCGTGGCCAGGCGACCCGTCGAGAACAACGGCCTGGGGCTTGGCGCCTCCGATGCGCTCAAGGACACGGGGCAGTCTCGCCGATTCAGCGTGTTCTGCGATGAAACCCAAGAGGTCTCGAAGCGTCTCCCGTCGCTGGTATCCGCCCGTGGCCTCACCGGCAGTCGCATTCATGACGCCACCGTGGCCGCGACCGCGCCCACGCACCGGGTCTCGGTTCTGGTCACCGACCACGCGAGGGACTTCGACGCGCTCGCCGGCCTGGACGTGCTGACGACAAGCCAGGCAGTGCGAGCGGTGGCGGCGGCCGAGCCGCGGGAAAACGCCTAGCGCCCTCCCCGCTCGGGATTCGGCACGTGCGGCGGCGGCACGTCGGCCGGGATCGGGCAGCTGTAGGGCTGCTCCCGCGTCGCCTCCTCGAACTCCCGGCGCGCAGCCGCCAGCGTCTCGGGCCGCTCGATGAGGTCGATCGCCACCAGCGCCATGACCTTGGCGGCGTGCATCATCCCCTTGTGGCCGATCGAGGTCGCCCCCGTGGCGGCGAAGGCCCAGCTGTGGCCCGGCGCGCCGGTGGCGGTGCAGGCGGTGCGCAGCATGGAAAGCGGCGCGATCCAGCTCACGTCGCCGACGTCGGTGCTGCCGGTGGCGATGTGGCGGGCGTCCCAGGAGGGGAAGTTGTCGCCGAGCAGCGGCTCGTCCACGAGGGCCGCGACCTTCGCCTTTGACTCCTCGGGCACTTCCATGCGGTCGAAGACGCTGCGGGCATTCTCGGGCGGGAACCGTTCGTTGATCTTGCGGGCGTAGGCCTTTTCCTCCGCGGTAAAGGGGATCGGGCCCACCTGCTTCATCGCCTCGTAGTGAAGGTCGGCGAGCACGTGGTTGTTCAGCACGTTGGAGCAGGCGCCGCGAAAGCGCACCTCGAGCGTGGTCTCGGTCATGAGAGCCGCGCCTTCGGCCACCTTGCGCACGCGGGCGGCCACCTCGTCGAGCTCGCTGCGCCTAGGCGCGCGCACGAAGTACCAGACCTCGGCTTCGTCGGGCACGACGTTGGGCAGCCTGCCGCCGTTGGTGATCACGTAGTGGATGCGCGTCTTTTCCGTGACGTGCTCGCGCAGGTAGTTGACCCCCACATTCATCAGCTCCACGGCGTCGAGGGCCGAGCGGCCCTGGTGCGGAGCGCCGCCTGCGTGAGCCGTGCGGCCGCGAAAGCGGAAGAACAGCTCGTAGACGCCCACCTGGGTTCCCTTGCCCGCCATGTTCATGCGGTCGGGATGGTAGTTCAGCGCAGCGTCCAAATCGTCAAAGGCACCGGCCCGGGCCATGAAGGTCTTGCCGCTGATCTGCTCCTCGCCGGGGCAGCCGTAGTAGCGCACGGTGCCCTTGGAGCCGGTGGCGGCGAGCCACTCCTTGAGGGCCAGGGCCGAGGCGAGGCAGCCGGTGCCGAGCAGGTTGTGGCCGCAGCCGTGGCCGGGCCCGCCGGGCACGGCCGGCTCCTCGGTGGGCTGCCTTTTCTGCGAGAGGCCCGCCAGCGCGTCGTACTCGCCGAGAAACCCCAGGATCGGCCGGCCGCTTCCCCACTCGGCGACAAAGGCGGTGTTGATGCCGCCTATGTCCCAGGCGACCCGGAAGCCCTCGGCCGCCAGGAAGTCGGCCTGCAGCTTGCTCGAGCGGAACTCCTGCCAGGAGACCTCGGGGTTTTCCCAGATCGCGTCGGACATGGCCGTGAACCGGCCCTGGTTCTCATCGAGCCAGCGGATCACGTCTTGTTTGCTGCGCATGCTGGCGATTATGCTCGGTGCGGCGCAAGAGGCGCAACAGCGGCTGCGCGGCGCCAGGAGGGTGCGCCCGCGATGACGCGGCCGCACCGAAGCGGCGGATCGGCGGACAGAAACCTTTATCTAACCTTTTTTGGTGAAGAGAAATAGATTCTGAAGGACACGGCCGGGACCGGCGTCATGCCGGCCTGAGCGGGACCCTGTGGAGGCCTCCGAAGTGCGATAAACTCCTTGAGGCGTGCCGAGAATCCTGGTAAGGCGCGGTGGCGCCTCCGAACGGGGCGCTGAGGCCACGCCGCGGCCCACGGGAGAGTGCCGGACGCCGCCTTGAGTGCGCAGGTATCGGAGGCACACGATGACCAAAACAAGGCTCTTCCGGTTCGCTGCATCGCTGGCGCTCATCGGTGCGCTGCTCAGCTTCGTCGAGTGCAAACAGCCTGAGTCCGACGTCGAGACCAACGCTCCGCCGACGATCGTCATCACCAGCCACGACAACGGCGAGATGGTCGACGGGTTGATCACGCTCATCGGAGAAGCGACCGACGATAGGGGCGTGAGCAAGGTCGAAGTCAGCTTCGACGGAGGAACAACCTACGAGGTCGCCACGGGCACCACGGCCACCAGCACTACCTGGGTCACCCCGACCCGGACGCCCGCGC
>CAZKGO010000017.1:12243-36236 GCA_964552235.1 uncultured Spirochaetales bacterium
GGCCACGGGCACCACGGCCTGGATCATATTCTACGACACGACCGCCCGGGCGGACGGAAACCTCTTCATCAAGGCCAAGGTCACCGACTCCGGCGGGTACACCGCCTTTACCTTTGTCACCCTGATCATCGACAACGCCGGACCGACAGTCACGATCGTCAGCCCGCAGGACGGCCAGAAGCTCTCCGGCAGGTTCTCGATCGTCGGAGTGGGCACCAAGCTGGACTCCGTCGAGCTCAGCCTCGACGGCGGCGGCTGGCAGACGGTGACGGGCAACTACACCTGGTACCAGGTCTGGGACACGACGGTCGAGCCCGAGGGCAGCCACACGATCGGCGTGCGGCCCGTCCGCGGCGGCGTCCCAGGCGACGTGGAGTCGATCACGGTCTTCGTCGATCAGACGGTTCCGAACGTGACGTTCACGGCGCCTGCGCTCGGCGCCTACATCAAGGGGGCCACGACGATCACCGGCACGGCATCGGACAACACCACCGTCGCGCGGGTCGAGCTCAGCACCGACGGAGGCCTCACGTACACGGACACGGGCGAAACCACAAGCTGGTCCGCTGAGCTCGACACCACGGCGCTGCCCGACGGCGCGCGCGTGCTCTACGCGAGGGTGATCGACGAGCCCGGGCTGTTCGGCCTCGCCAGCATTCCGGTCACGGTGGACAACAACGCGCCGACTGTTGCGGTTGCCTCGCACGCCGCGGGCGAAATGGTCAGCGGCGTCGTGCACGTCACCGGGACCGCGGCGGACACCGTGGGGCTGCAGAAGATCGAGGTCAAGTTCGGCCCGGTCGCCTGGCAGCCGGCAGACGGCACCACCTCCTGGAACTACGACTTCAACAGCACCGCGGTTCCCAACGGAACCTACGACATCGCGGTGCGAGCCACCGACTTTGCCGGCAACACCGCCGAGACGGTCGTCTCGCTGATCGTCGACCAGAACTTTCCGCAGGTCGTCACGATCGACATCAACAACGGGGACTACCTCAAGGGCACCCGCACCATCACCGGCACGGTGACCGACGGCGACGGGCTCGCCGACATCCAGAAGGTCGAGATCAAGGTCGACAGCGGCAGCTACGTCGCGGTGACCTCCTATGCGGCAGGCACGGCCGGCTGGTCCCACGACCTCGACACGACCGCATGGTCCAACGGCGCGAGAACCGTCACGGTCAAGGTCACGGACATCGTGGGCGGCTACTCGACGATCAGCCGCAGCGTCGTCTTCGACAACCAGGCGCCTTCGGTGGCCATCACCAGCCCCGCCAACGGCGCCCAGGTGGCGGGAACTGTGTTCGTGACGGGTACCTCGTCGGACGCGATCTCCGCCGTGGCGACGCTGGCGATTTCCGTGGACGGAACCCCGCAGGGCGCCCCGACGCGCAACGGCGACTACTGGTACTGGTCCTGGGACACCGGGCCTCTGAGCCTCGCCGACCACACCGTGCTCGTCACAGCCACCGACATGGCGGGCAACCAGAACACGGCCGGCATCACGGTGACCAAGACCAACGACGTGCCGTCGGTGGTCGTGAGCTCCCCAGCCAACGGCGCGTTCGTCAGGAACTCGATCACCGTATCGGGAACCGCGTCGGCCACCGCCGGGGTGAGCAAGGTCGAGGTGGCCGTGGACAACCCGGTCGCGCTCGTGCTGGCGACCTTTGTCGACCCGAACTGGACCTCGCAGAGCATAGACACCACCGGCCTTGCGGACGGCGTCCACTCGGTCTACGTGGTCGTCACCGATGCCTCGACTCCGGCGCCTCTTGTGACCACGGTGCAGTTCACGGTGACCGTGGACAACACGCCTCCGACGCTTTCGATCACCTATCCGACGGCGGGGCACACTGGCGAGGACGCGCTCCACGGCCCGATCACCATCACGGGAACCGCGTCGGACACCAACCTCAGCGCGGTGGAGACGAACATCGACGGCGGAGGCTTCACGGCTGCGACCGGCACCTCGAGCTGGAGCCAGGCCTGGGACACGGCCACCATCGCCGGCGTCGCCAGGGACGGCGTGATCGTGGCTGCCCGCGCCACCGATCTGGCGGGCAACCAGACGACCACGCAGGTGACCGTGGACGTGCGGCCGTACATCGCGTCGCTGTCCAAGAGCTCCTCGTTCGTCGGCGACACCATCGCCATCTACGGCTACAACTTCGCCTCGGGCTCCACGATCACCTTTGACGGCGTCACGGCCACGACCAAGACGTTCGTCGACTCCACGCAGTTCAGCTCCGTGACCGTTCCGGCCGGAGCGACCTCCGGAGACGTGATCGTCACGACCAACGGCGTGCCGAGCAACGGCGCGCACCTCAACGTCTGGGCGATCGAGACAGTCACCGGCAGCGGCGGCGGCACCTACCCGTCGCTCGTCCTCGACGGCAGCGACAACATCTACGTGAGCTGGACCGTAGGCGGAGGCGCCACCAAGTACGTGCGGTTCTCCAAGGGCACCTGGGACAGCCTCAACGAGGTCTACTCGTGGGGCGCGGCGGTCAACGTCGACTCCAACTCGGGCGCGGGACCGCTCTACAGCAGCATCGGCATCTCGGGCTCGAACGTCTACGTCGCCTACTACCACCAGGCCAACGGCGAACTGCGAATCGCCAAGTCGAGCGACGGTGGAGCGAGCTTCACGCCTTCGGTCGTCGTGGCCGGGGGCACCTACCCGTCGCTGCAGGTCTACTACAACTCGGCGGCCGGACAGGACTACGTGTACATCGCCTACTACGCCGGCGGCACCGGGGACCTGATGCTGGCCAGGAGCGTCAACAGCGGATCGAGCTTCTCGTTCGAAACCATCGACTCGACGGGAGACGTCGGCTCCTACGCTTCGCTCGATCTCGACAGCGGCCGCGCCCCCCACGTCGCCTACTACGACGCGACCAACCGGGCGGGCAAGTACGCCTACTGGGACGCTCTCGCGCTGCTGTGGCGCACCAAAACGGTGGATCCGTCGTTCGCCGGGCAGTATTCGGGCATCGCGCTCGGAAGCGACGACAGCGTGCACATCTCCTACTACGACGGCAGCGCCGGAGACGTGGAGTACGCCACGGCCTCGAGCCCGGGGGCGGCCTTTGACCTGCAGACGCCCGACGACGAGGCGATCACCGGCTGGTACTCGTCGATCGCCCTCGACAGCTTCGACGATCCCCACATCGCGTACTACGACTTCACCTACGCGCGCATGAGGTACGCGGAAAAGACCTCCGGGTCCTGGAACACGCTCACGGTTCCCGAGACCGGCGCGATCACCCAGACCTTCACGACGATCGGGATCGACAGCTCGAACATCCAGCGGATCGGCTACGCGGCGGCCGCGGGCATCCGGATCGCGCGCTACCTGCCGTAACGGGCGCACTCGCGCCGTGCTTCACGCACGGCGCGACCGCAGCCTGCGCGCGAGCGCCTGGGCCGCGATCGCCAGCAGGTAGGCGCCGCCGGCGAGCAGGATGATGGTGGCGCCCGCGGGAAGGTTCGGGCCGTAGCTGAGCGCCAGGCCGCCGGTGGTGTAGACGACGCTCAGGACGACGGCGACGAGCACCATCTGCCACAGCCGTCTCGTCAGGCCCGAGGCCGTCGCGGCCGGCAGGGTCAGCAGCGCGATGACCATGAGGATGCCGACCACCTGCGCGAGAGTCACGATCGTCAGAGCGGTGAGGACCAACAGAAGAAGGTAGATCCGGTCGGTCCTGACGCCCCGCAGGCGCGCGAACTCCTCGTCAAAGGCGATCGCCAGCAGCTTGTGGTAGAAGAGCAGCCCGACGATCACGATCACCACGTCGAGGGCGGCGATCGCGACCAGGTCCCGGGCCGACACCAGGAGGATGTTGCCGAAGAGGTAGCTCATCAGCTCCTGGCTGTAGCCCGGCGTCGCCTGTATGAAGAGGATGCCGACCGCCATGCCGATCGCCCAGATCGCGCCGAGCACCGTGTCGACGCGCTCCCGCCCGCGCAGCGACACGACCCCCACGATGAGCGCCGCGATCACGGCCGCGACCGTGGCTCCGTGCACCGGCGTGAGGAAGCTCCAGCCCGCCACCACGCGCAGGTAGCGGGCGGCCCCCATGCCGGCGAGCACGCTGTGGGCGATGGCGCCGGCGATGTAGCCGATGCGCCGCACCGTCACGTAGCTGCCGACCACGCCGCAGGCCACGGAGGAGAGAATGCCGGCAATCGCGGCGTTGCGCAGGAACGGAAAGGCGAGCAGGTCCTGGAAAAAGCTACCGGCGGCCACGGCGCGCCACCTCCTCGCGGTGCCGCACGGCGCTCACGTCGTGGGCGTACAGCCCCTGAATCATCTCGCCGGTGAGGCTGGCCGTCGGGTGGATCCTCGCGGTCACGTTCACGCAGATCACCTTGTTCGTCAGCGACCACACCACCCCCAGGTCGTGAGACGCCATCACGAGGGTGAGCCGCTTCGCCAGCTCGCCCAGGAGCGCGTACAGCTCCTCCTCGGCCGTCCGGTCCACGTGCGACGTCGGCTCGTCGAGCAGGAGCAGCGCCGCCTCCGAGGCGAGCGCCCGCGCGATGAGCACCCGCTGCCGCTGGCCTCCCGACAGCGCCGCGAAACCGCGGTGGCGCAGGCCCGCGAGCCCCACCGCCTCGAGGGCCGCGCCGGCCGCCTCGCGGTCCGCGTGCGAGTACGGCCCCGCCCGGCGATTGCCCAGCCGCCCCATGAGCACCACGTCCTCGACCTGCATGGGGAACTGCGGGTCGTAGAGCACCTGCTGCGGCACGTAGCCGACGCGGCCGCGCGATTCCTCGGGGCCGCGGCCGAACACCCGCACCGAGCCACGCGTCGGGCGCAGCAGCCCGAGGATGAGCTTGAGCAGCGTGGTCTTGCCGCCGCCGTTGGGACCGACCACGCTCACCGTGTCGCCCGCTTCGATGGCGAGGCTCACGTCGGTGAGCACCGGCAGGTTCTCGTAGGCGAACGAGACTTCCGAGAACCGCACCGGAACGTCCGTCGCCATCAGTGCCGGGCCCCCGCCCCGCGACCGCCGGTTCCGCCCGCCCCGCACACCAGGTGCAGCGCGTGGCAGTCGCCGCACTCCTCGACCCGGTGGGTGCGCGCGAAGCTCTCCCAGTGGCGCTTCTGGTCCGGGCTGAGAAACCCGACGCCGCGGCACAGGGGGCAGGTGTTCTCCAGCGCCCCCAGGATCGAATCGCGGATGAAAGCGCTGCGGTTCGGGATGCGCCTGAGGGTCTGCATGAGCGCAGGGTCCACCTTGAACGTCACGACTTCCAGTTTCGGCTTGCCGGCCATGCTGCCTCCGCTTTGCGGCCGCCGGGCCGCGGCCGCGGCAAGCACAGAATATGACCTGGTAATACCGGGGTCAAGAACGAGCGCCGCCCCGAGGGCGCCCGGCGCGACGGCGGCAAGCGTCCCGCCCCCGCCCGAGGCACACGGCCAGGTACTGCTCGAAGGTCGGCGAGCGGAGCGAGCCTGCCCGACCGCAGACCTCGAGGTACCCGGCGAGGTAGTCGCTGTAGACCGTCATCGGCAGCGTGAAACCCTTGGGAAAGATGGTGACCGGGCCGTTCGGGTCAAAGCGGCCGGCAAGCCAGGCGGGCTTGCGCACGGGCGAGCGGGGAGGCAGAGTGCGGCCAAAGACGAATCGTTCGGCATTGCCGCCGAGGTAGGCGTGCCGCCGCTTGTCTCCGCCCGTTCCTTCAAAGGCGCCGGGGAGGAGTGTCTCCAGCCAGTCCCGGCACTCATCGTAGCGTTCGTTGCGCCAGAACAAGACCGGGTATTCGCTGCCGAACATGATCCGGTGCCAGCCGCAGCGGTCGACGACGTACTCGACCCATGGTCGGAAGTCCTCGTGCGGGTAGGCGAGAGCAGAACCCATCCCGCCCTGCCGCGAGAAGATCGCCGCGAAGCGGGGATGGCCGGTCAGCCGCTCGAGCTCCTCCCGGAGCTTCGAACCGGCGGGGGGTACGGTGAGGTTGAGAAAGTGGGGCGCGGCAACCGCGCATCCGGGGTATCGGTCCAGCCACTCGGCGAGGCGTCCGCAGTTCCCCGGTGCGGCGACCGGATTGGTCGCGTAGATGACCGCTGTCCGGCTGCCGAGCAGATCCAACAGCGCGGGGTAGGCGGTGAGCTCCCGGTTGTCGATCCGAAGGCCGACGACCCCTGCATCCAGCTGCGCCTCGGCGATCTCGACGACCTCCGCCTCGCTGGACCCGTACGGCATGCCGAAGACCCGCACCCGGCTGCCCAGGAGGGCATGGGCCTGGTCGATGCCGTCCAGATCGGGAGATCCGGGAAAGAGTACGAGCGCCATGCGCTCGACGCCGACCGTCTGCAGGAACGCGGCCGCCTGGGCCGCTGTACCGAACCTCGGCTCTCCGACGTGAGCGTATGCGTCGATCAGCTGCATCTCCATGTTCGCCTTCCGCAGGCCGCAATCATACACCCTCGGAGGGCCGCTGCGGCGGTTGACAGCCGTGCGGCGGTGCGCCGAGAATCCCGCTGTGATCAGGCGCCCCGCTCTCGCCTGGACGGCTCTGGGCCTGGCCCTGGCCGCCCAGGCCCTCGTGGCCGCTGAGTTCTTCGTGCTCTTTCCGACCGGCACCGTTCCGCCCGGCCAGCGTCTGGAGATCGGAACCTACGTGCTGGTCTCCGCGCTCGCCAGCGTCGCCATGTTCGCGGTCGAGCGGCGCGCGGTTCTGCGCGTCTTGGCCTCGGCGCGCGTCGTCTTTCTGCTGTTCGTCGCAGGCTTCGTGGCTCCGTACCGCGGGGCGCTGCACGCCGCCCTCTGCTCGCTCGTGCTCGAGATCGGCGTCTACGAGCCCTTTCCGGCCGGCCTCGTCGCCGGCTCCGCGGTCTGCACGCTGGTGGCGTCGGTCGTGCTTGCGGCGAGGGCGCCGCTTTTCGCAGCTGCCGAGTCGGCGCTCCTGGGCTGTACCGTGGCGATTTCCGCATCGCTGATGACGCGCTACCGCGAGCGGCTCATTGCGGCGCAGGACGCTGGGGCGCGCCTGGACGCGGCGGTCGCCCGGCTATCGCAGGCCAACCTCGGCTATCAGCAGTACGCCCAGACCGCCGAAGAGCGCTCGCGGCTGTCGGAGCGCCAGCGCGTGACGCGGGAGATCCACGACATCGTCGGCTACACGCTGACCAACAGCATCATGACGATGGAAGCGGCCACAGACATGGCCAGGAAGGACCCCGAAAAGGTCGGTGCACTCATCGAGACTGCGCGGCGCAACGCCGAGGCAGGGCTGCAGGACGTGCGCCGAGCCCTGCGGGCGTTGCGCGCCCAGGAGGTGAAGAGCGAACAGGGACTGCGGGCGATCGTCAAGCTCGTGCACGTGTTCGAGCTGGCCAGCGGCGTCGAGGTGCGCTCGGAGCTCGGCAACCTGCCCTGGACTCTGGGAGAGCCGATGGATGCGGCGCTCTACCACTTCGTGCAGGAGGGCCTGGTCAACGCCGTTCGCCACGGGCATGCGACGCGCATCCGGGTGATGTTCTGGATCGAGGCCGGCCGGCTGCACGCGAGCATCCGCGACAACGGACGCGGCGCGCCGCAAGTCTCGGCAGGCATAGGCCTGGCGGGCATGCGAGAACGCATCGAGGCCCTCGGCGGACATCTGGCGGCAGGCAATGCCGCCGACGGGTTCGAGGTCGCAACGACCATTCCCTTGCCGCAGCGTTCGCAAGAGAGCTGAGGCCTGGAAGCGGCGACGGCGATCTGCTACAGTCGCGGAGTGGCGAGCGATGCCTGAACCGAAGATCCGGCTGCTTCTCGTCGACGATCAGAAGCTGTTCGTCGAGAGCCTCAAGTACGTGGTGGAGGCCCGCGCTCCGGACATCGAGGTGGTCGGTGTGGCGGAGGACGGGGAGGAGGCGGTACGCCTGGTCGAGCGGCTGGCCCCGGACGTAGTGATGATGGACGTCCGCATGCCCGGAATGGACGGCGTCGAAGCGACGCGGCGCATTCGTGCGCGATGGCCGGCCGTCAGCATCGTGATGCTGACCACGTTCAAGGACGACGAATACGTGCGTTTCGCCATGAAGTACGGCGCAGCCGGCTACCTGCTCAAGAACATCCCGCCTTCCGAGCTTATCGGGGCGGTGCGCGCCGTGCGCCGGGGCCGTCGGCCGATCGCCCCTTCGGTGGCTGAGGTCCTGCGGCAGGAGCGCGGCTCAGAAGGATCGCTCGCCGCCCACGAGCAGCTGCTGCAAACCCTCAGCCCGAGGGAAAAGGAGGTCCTGCACCTCATCGTCCAGGCCTGCGACAACCGGCAGATCGCCGAACGGCTGAGCGTCGCCGAACAGACGGCCCGCAACTACGTTTCGGCGGTCTACGCCAAACTCGGGGTCACCAGCCGCATGCAGCTGCTGCGGATGATGAGCGAGATCCAGTTCATCCTCAACCATTCGGGTTAGGCTCGGGCTGCAGCCGGGACAGTACAAATGTAACTTGCCTGCTCGCGCCTAGCCCCCTATGGTGACGGCCATGAGCTCCCTGACTTCGGCGGTCAAGAGCGCCGGGCCCAGGTTGCCTCGCCCCGCCGCCGGCCTGCTGGCGGCGCGTATGGGCCGTAACTGGCAGGCTTACCTCTTCCTGGCCCCCGCCCTCCTGTACTTCGTGATCTTCCACTACGGCCCCATGTATGGCGTGCAGATCGCCTTCAAGAACTTCATGGCCACCCGCGGGATACTGCATAGCCCTTGGGTCGGCTTCTACCATTTCGAGCGATTGTTCCGCTCGTTCCAGTTCCCGATCATCGTCAGGAACACCGTGCTGCTCAGCGTCGGCAACCTGCTGTGGGGATTTCCGGTCCCGATCCTGTTCGCCCTGATGCTGAACCAGCTCGGCAGCCGCAGGTTCAAGCGGATCGTGCAGACCGTCACCTATGCCCCCTACTTCATCTCCACCGTCGTCGTGGCGGGGCTGATCTTCATCTTCACCAAGCTCGACACGGGCGTCGTCAACATCGCGCTCATGCGTCTCGGCCTCGAGCAGGTGTTCTTCATGGGCAGCGCGGCCTGGTTCCGGCCCCTGTACATCGTCTCGGGCATCTGGCAGCACACGGGCTGGGACAGCATCATCTACCTAGCGGCCCTTTCCAGCATCAGCCCGGAGCTGCACGAGGCGGCCCTGGCCGACGGGGCCAACAAACTGCAGCGCATCTGGCACATCGACGTTCCGGGTATCATGCCGACGGCCGTGGTGCTGTTCATCCTGCGGGCGGGACAGATCATGCGGCTCGGGTTCGAGAAGGTCTACCTGATGCAGACCTCTCTCAACCTCGAAGCGAGCGAGGTCATCTCGACCTACGTCTACAAGATCGGCCTGCAGCAAGCGCAGTTCAGCCTGGGAGCCGCCACCGAGCTGTTCAATTCGGTGATCAACCTTACGCTGATCCTGCTGGTCAACAGGGTCGCGCGCAGCCTGAGCCAGACGGGGCTGTGGTGAGGGGGCGGCCATGAGCGGCTCAGCGACTCGCCACAGACGCATCCGAGGATCGGCCGGCGACCGTCTCTTCGACGCGGTCAACACCGCCGTCATGGCGGTGGTGCTGTTCCTCGTCGTCTACGTCCTGTACTTCGTCCTGATCGCGTCGATCAGCGACCCGTTTGCCGTGGCGCGGGGCGAAACGATCATCTGGCCGGTCAAGTTCGGCCTCCAGGGCTACCAGGAGCTGATCGAGAACCCGGAGATGTGGATCAGCTACAGGAACTCGCTCCTCTACACGTCGGTGGGCACGCTCATCAACATCGCCGTCACGATGAGCTGCGCGTACGCCCTCGCCAAGAGGGATCTGCCGGGGGTGACCGTGATCTCGCTGCTCATCGTCTTCACCATGCTCTTCGACGGCGGCATGATCCCGCGCTACCTCATCGTCAAGCGCCTGGGCCTCATCAACACGATCTGGGCGGTGACCCTGCCCCGGGCCGCGTGGGTGTTCTGCATCATGATCGCCCGCACTTTCATCCAGGAGACGATCCCCGCAGAGCTCTACGAGGCGGCGCAGGTCGAGGGCTGTTCGTTCGCCAGGTATTTCTTCGCGGTCGTGCTGCCGCTGTCGCCCGCGCTGGTGTCGATCCTCGTCCTCTACTACGGCGTCGGACACTGGAACAGCTTTTTCGATGCCATGATCTACCTGGACGACAGGAACCGCTTTCCGCTGCAGCTGGTGCTGCGCAAGATCCTGATCGCCAACCGCCAGGCGGCCGAGATGCTGCCCGGCGCCTCGCCGGAGCTGCTGGACGCGATGATGAAGAAGGCGGAGACGATCAAGTACAGCGTGATCGTCTTCGCCTCGGCCCCGGTTCTCTGCCTCTACCCGTTCCTGCAGAAGTACTTTGTGAGGGGCATCATGATCGGCGCGATCAAAGGATAGGCTGCGGGGCAGAACGACAAAGGGGAAACCGAACGGCGCCGTCGGCGCCGACGAACGTAAGAGATCTTGCGCACGAGGAGGATAGCATGCGCACAAGGGTGTTCGCTCTGATGCTGGCCGCGGCTCTCGCCGCCGCGGGTGCGTGGGCCGAGGGCGGAAAGGAATCGGCCAAGACCGATGCCAAGACCGTCGAAGGCTTTCGGCCGACGGGGTGGCCGATCGTCGACAAGCCCGTGACCCTCAAGGTGCTGACCCAGATCAACACGACGCAGTACAAGAAGCCGTACAGCGAGCTCAGGCTGGTGCAGCAGTGGGAGAAGGACACCAACGTCAAGGTCGACTGGGTCACCTACGAGTCGCCCGCGTGGAACGAGAAGAAGAACCTGCTGCTGGCCAGCGGCGACAAGCTGCCGGACGTCATCCTGTGGCAGATCACCGACTTCGACGTCCTCACCTACGCGCCCCAGGGCTACTGGCGGCCGCTGCAGGACCTGATCCAGAAATACACCACGAACCTGAAGGGCACCTTCGCCCAGTACCCCGACGTGTACAGGAGCCTCATCGCTCCCGACGGCAACGTGTACACGATCCCGCGCTTCAAGGGCCAGATCGACATGGTCTACCCCAACCGCCTGTTCGTGAACCAGGGCTGGCTCGACAAGCTGGGCCTCAAGATGCCGCAAACGCTGGCGGACTTCGAGGCGATGCTCGCGGCCTTCAAGGCCAGGGACCCGAACGGCAACGGCAAGGCCGACGAGATCCCGTACGCCTTCCGCTACAACGAGAAGATGCGCGACCGCACCAACACCGGCGAATACCGCTACGGTCTCTACGGGTTGTTCGGGACCTTCGGCAGGATGGACGCCCCGGACCACATGGTGCTGGAGAACGACCGGATCGTCTTCACCGCCGACAAGCCGGAGTACCGGGCCGCAATCGCCTGGATGCGCAAGGCGATGCAGAACGGATGGATCGACCGCGAGGCCTTCACGATGGACGTGCCGACCTACAAGGCCAAAAACACCGCCGGCGCCTACGTGTACGGGGTCTGGACCGGCTGGACTATCGAGGAGACCACCAAGAACACGGCCGAGGACGTCAAGGCCTACGCCCAGATGGGCCCCCTCACCAACGTCAACGGCAAGAAGATCTGGCCGCGCTTCTCCTACAACCAGTACCAGAGGGGCTACTTCCAGATCACCAAGGACTGCAAGATGCCCGAGGTCGCGATCCGCTGGATCGATTACTTCTGCGATCCCTACTTCTCGATTCAGAACGACTGGGGCATAGAGGGCCTGGGCACCCAAATCAACCGCCAGGACGGTACGTGGAAGATCATGGGAGCCGGTCACGCCAACGTGCGCGCGGCCGAAGGCCTGCCGTGGGTGGCGCCGACCTTCGTTCCGCCTCACATCTACGCCAAGGCCATCTACACCGATCCGGCCAAGAAGGCCGAGAACGAGGGCTGCCAGGTCTACGAACCCCACGCCGTCGACCTGCCGCCGGGGATGTACTTCCCTCTGCAGCAGGCCCAGGAGATGAACCAACTGGGCACAGACATCAACACCTACGTCGCCAAGATGACCGCCAAGTGGATCACCGAGGGCGGCCTCGAGGCCGAGTGGGACGGCTACGTCGCCACGCTCAAGAAGATGAACCTCGACCGTTTTGTCGCCATCTACTCGGAGTCCTACGACCGGTTCAAGAAGGCCAAGTGATTGGATCGGGCCGGACGGCGGCGGGTGGGGCTCGCCCCCGCCGCCGCCTCTCGGTCCGCCCTGCCGTCCCTGGAGAGCGCCCCATGAGCAAGAGAGACTGGCTGAATCGCCGCACCCGCGGCATCCACATCACCATCCGCGACGTGGACTGCCGGGATTTCGACGTCGAGCAGATGCTGAAGGACTTCAAGGAGATGCACGTGGAGTTCTTCAGCTTCTTCTGCGGCGGCTACATCACCACCTATCCGACGAAGCTGCGCTACCAGCGCATGAGCCCCTGGCTGGAGGGCCGCGACCTCACCGGCGAGATCATCGAGACCTCCCACCGCTACGGCATCAAGGCGATCGCGATGGCGGATCTCGGCGTCATGAGCGAGCTCGCCGCGGTCGAGCACCCCGAGTGGTGCGCCGTCGACCGCGAGGGCAGGCCCTACCGCATCAACGACGAGATCTACATCGCCAGCGTGCTCGGCGGCTACCAGGACTACGCCCGCCAGATGGTCGAGGAGATCATCACCCGCTACCCCGACGTGGACGGCATCAAGTTCGGGGGCGGCAGTTACGGCTTCCAGGCCTGGGGCTCGGGCATCGACTATAGCGATGCGTGTCGGCGCGATTTCCGCAACAAGTACGGCGCGGAGATCCCGCCGGATCGCGACTGGACGAGCCCCGTGTGGAAGAAGTTCCTCAAGTGGCGCTACGAGACGTCTGTCGCCCGGGTGCTCGCCCTCGGCGCCATGGTCAAGTCCATCGACCCCGACATGATGTTCATGGGCAATGCCACCTGCTTCGGAGATCCGGAGTGGACCACCAACGCTTCTCTCGACATCGAGGAGATGGCGCCGGCCCAGGACGCGATCCAGGTCGAGGCCCAGTCCCGCGTGCGCCTCGACGCCTACGGCGACTCCCACTGGCACGCGATGTACTTTCCCGCCGAAGAGGCCAACTTTGTCAGCAGCGTCACCGACCGCCCCGTCTGGGTCGTCTGTTCGTATTTTCTCGCCTGGCCCTGGCGCCGCAGCGCCGTGCCGCCCGTGGAGCAGAAGGTCTACTTGGCCCAAATCGCCGCCAACGGCGGCAGCCCGATGGTCAACCTATCGGGCGGGCCGCCCAAAGTGCACGAGGACACCCGCGGCTTCCGGGCCATAAAGGAGCTCTACGGGTTCCTCGACGAGCACAGGGCGTACTACGAGGACCGGTCGGCCGCCGAGGTCGCCCTCGTGTATTCCCAGAACACCCTCGTGCACTACGGCCAGGATCGGCCAAGGCAGCGGTACGTCGACGCGATCCGCGGCCTCGAAGAGGCCCTTACCGAAAGCCACGTTCCCTTCGACATCATCTCGACGCGGGTCCTTTCGGCCGACCGGCTGGCCCGCTACCGGGCGCTCGTGCTGCCTAACCTCGCCTGCCTCTCCGAGGCCGAGGCGGCGCATCTGCGCGCCTTTGCCCGCCGCGGCGGAGGTCTTGTGGCTACGTTCGAAACCTCGCTCTACGACGAACAAGGGCTCAAGCGGGAGGACTTCCTGCTGGCCGATCTGTTGGGCTGCTCGTACCGAGGGGCGCTCGCCGGACCGCTGTCCGGCAGCGTGCACGGCGTGCAGGTGCAGTCCTACTTCCGCATCGCCCGCGGCCATCCGCTCACCGACGGCCTTGAAGGCACCACGGTGATCCCGGCAGCCGGCATGTACTGCGCCGTGGAGCCGATCGGCGGCGCGGCAGTGCCGCTGCGCCTCCTGCCGCCCTTCCGCGTCTCGCCCGAAGGGATCGCCTACGGCAACGTCGACGAGGCCGACACCCCCATGGCCGCGGCGCGCGAGGGCGGCAGTGGGGCGGGACGCGGGGTGTACTTTCCCGCCCAGGTCGACAAGTACTACGGCAAGCTCGGCTACCCGGACCTCAAGACAATCCTGGTCAACGCGACCCTTTGGGCAGCCGCATGCGAGCCGGTGCTGGAGGTGCACGCGCCGCCGACGCTCTCGGTGACGCTGCGCGCCCAGAGCGCCCCAAAGGAGCGTCGCCTCGTCCACATGGTGAATCTCACAGGTGGGCGTCGATTCTTCTCAGAGCTCGTCCCGGTGCTCGACGTCCGCGTGAGCCTGCGGGCCGCAGGGGCCCCCCGGATCCGCACTGCGTACCTGCTGTCCGACGGCAAGGCCCTCCCCGTGACCGCGGCCGACGGCCGCTACGCCGTGGCCGTGCCCGAAGTGCGGAACTACGACGTGCTCGTTCTGGAGGAATAGGCCCATGGCCGATCTCAAGGTCGCACTGGTGGGCTGCGGGCGGCACGCCTACCACGTCATGCAGCCGGCGCTTCGCGATCTCGGCGCCGAGGTCGTGGCGGTCTGCGACTCGAAGCCCGAGGCGCTCGCCCGCTTCACGGCCACCTATCGCGTCGGGCGAACCTACAGCGACTACCGGGCGCTCCTGGACAAGGAGCGCCTGGACGCCCTCGTGGCGGTGACCGGCCCCGAGTCCCACCCCGCCATCGCCATCGCGGGAATGCAGAGGGGACTGAACGTCTTCGTGGAAAAGACCCCCGCCCGCACCGCGGCTCAAGGGGAGGCCATGGTGACCGCGCAGCGGCAGACCGGACGATGGACCATGGTCGGCTTCAACCGCCGCTATGCCACCGCCTACCGCATGGCCAGGGCGGTGGTCGACGAGCGCGCCCCGGCCTACCTCATGCAGTCGCGCTACCACGCCCAGGACTACGGCAGCGAGGACCGGTTCATCGTCGGCCACCTGATCCATCACCTGGACCTGGCGCGGTACTTTCTCGGGGAGATCCGCGGCATCCAAGCCTGCCGCGTGTTCCACAGTCCGGGCAAGGTCGGCTACAGCATCAACCTCACGGCCGAAAGCGGCGCCGTGGCCAATGTGCAGTCGGCCAGCATGCTCAACTTCAACTACCCCCAGGAGTATTTCCAGATCATGGGCGTCGGCTGGGAGGTGATCGTCGACAACCACCAGGAGGTCCGCTACAACCGCGACGACCGCCCGGCGGCTCAGCGCAGCCGCTATGACCACCAGCGCCTCGACGAAACGCGGGACTCGCTGCTGTGGAGCCAGAACCGCACGATGTTCCCGCCCACCGTATACCACGACCAGGGCTTCCACGCGGAGCTCGAGCTCTTTCTCCGCTGCGTGGCCCGGGGCGAGGCGCCGCCGTACACGATGACCGACAGCCTCAAGAGCCTCCAGCTCATGGAGACCTTTCAGCGCACCATCGAGCTGCACGACTGAGTGTGGGCGCGGGCACGGATACCCAAGCGCCAGGTGCGAAACGGAGCAGGCCATGGAATACGTGACCTTTGGCAGGACGGGCGCGAGGGTGAGCCGCATCGGCTTCGGCGGGGCCACCGCCGGGCTCAAGAACTACATCCGCAGCTACGACCCTCAGGACAAGGCGGCTCGGGACGGGGTCCTCGCGGCGATCGCCAAAGCCCTCGAGCTGGGCATCACCTACTTCGACACCGCCCCCGGCTACGGCAGCGGCGCCTCCGAGGAGATCTTCGGCGAAGCCCTCGCCGGGGTGCGCGACGTGTTCATCGCCACCAAGGTCGGCCTGCGGGACAAACACGACGTGAGGCGCAGCGTCGAGGGCAGCCTCAAACGGCTGCGCCGCGACCGCCTCGACCTCATCCAGATCCACGGCACGAGCTACACGACCGAGGCGGCCGATGAGATCCTGGGCCGCGGCGGCATGGCCGAGCAGATGATCCGGCTCAAGGACGAAGGTCTCGTGCGCTGGATCGGATTCACCACTGAGGACAACAACGATTCGGTCTACCGCTTGGTCCGCAGCGGGCTCTTCGACATGCTGCAGATCTGGTACAACTTCATGTCCCAGCACCCCTATATACCGGCGCGGCCCTTCGGCAGCCTCTACGAGGCCGACCAGGCGGGCCTGGGAATCGCGGTGATGCGCGCGCCCACCTCGGGAAGTTTCCAGAAGTGGATACAGATGGTGAACCCGGCCAACACCTTTGACTACACCCGGGCTCTCATCCAGTTCGTCCTGTCCAACCCGCTGGTCGACGTGGCCCTCATCGGCATGCGCACCGCCGGGCATGTGGCCCAGAACGTCGCCATCTGCGAGGCGGTGCACGAGCGCATCGACATCAGCGAACTCTACCGCTGGTACGTGGTTTAGCCGCAGCCGCCGCGCACGGCTCGGGCGGACTCCTGCGGTGCGACGCGGGATAGATCGGTGCTACACTCGACGCTTGGGAGAAAACGATGCCGGTGGAGCGGGTAAAGCTCGTCGTGCTGTTCTGCGACATCAGCGGCTTCATGCGCCTGACGCGGCAGCTCGGAGAGCGCACCAGCGAGCTCGTCCAGGAGTTCTACGAGAAGGCGGGCGACGCCGCCGTGGACAACGGCGGCACGATCCTGAAGTACATCGGCGATGCGATGCTCTGCGTGTTTCCCGACGGCCGGGAGAGAGACGCGGTCAGGGCCGCCGTGCGCATGCGGAGCGACTTCGCCGCGCTCCTCGAGGGCTACGCGAGCGGGACCGAAGCGCAGCTCCACGCGGGGATCAGCAGCGGCGAGGTGACCCGCGGCGTCTTCGGCCACCGGTCTCTGCGGCTCGAGGACGTGATGGGGGAGACCGTGGCGCACGCCGCCGCTCTCAACAGGCTGCCCGGCATCACGGTGACGGACCGGGTCCGCGAGGCGATCGGCGCCGAGTTCCGCGCCGTCGAGCTCGCGCCGCTGCCCCTCACGTGGAGCGGCGGCACCCTCGGGGCGTGGGAGATCGAGCCGCCCGCTACACGATCTGGATCACCGCGCCGCCAAAGGTGAAGCCGCCTCCGAACGCGGTCAGCCCCAGCACCTCGCCGCTCTTGCGCTCGCCGAGCAGCTGCTCGAGGCAGATGGGGATCGTGCTCGAGGAGGTGTTGCCGTACTCGCGGATGTTGCTGTAGAGAAAATCCTTGTGCGCCTTGAGCTTGAGCGCGATCGCGTTGATGATGCGCTGGTTGGCCTGGTGCGGCACGACCAACGACAGGTCGCTGACCGTCCTGCCTGACAGCTTGCAGGCCTGCTCGAGCATCGTGATCATGCCCCTGATCGCCTCGACGAACACCTTGGGGCCGTCCATGAAGATCGACTCGTCTCGCTGGTGCGGCACCCGCAGGATCGAACCGTCCTCGCCCCTGGCAGACAGCACTGGCGGCCACAGGCGCGCCCGGATCTTGTG
This sequence comes from uncultured Spirochaetales bacterium, assembly GCA_964552235.1. GTDB lineage: Bacteria > Spirochaetota > Spirochaetia > SZUA-6 > CAVTHK01 > CAVTHK01. The sequence goes on from CAZKGO010000017.1 coordinate 29,539, forward strand.
GGCGCCGCCGGCCGCCACGACGAGGGTCGCCGTAGCCGCGTCGCCGAAGATCGGCGCGGTCGAGGGATCGGCGGGGTCGGTGTGCACCGAAAGCGTCTCCGAAGTGACGAGCAGCACCCGCCTGTCGGGCCGGGTGTTCAGGTAGTCGTAGGCCGCCTGCAGCCCGTACAGATACCCGGAGCAGGCCGCGTTGATGTCGTAGGCCTGCACGTAGACGTCGCTCGCGCCCTCGGCCAGTTTGTTCAGGATGAGGGTGGCAACCGCCGGCGTGGAGATCATCGGCGTTCCCGTCGCCGTGATCAGCAGGTCGATGTCTCGGATCGAGATCCCGTGGGCCGCGAGCAGCTGATGGGCCGCCTTTGCGCCCAGCGTCACGACCGTCTCGCCCTCGCCCACCCAGTAGCGGCTCTCGATGCCGACGCGCTTCAGGATCTCGCTCGGCGTCCACTCGGGGCACTTGGCCGCGATCTCCTCGTTGGACACCTTGCGCGACCCCGTCGCCACCGTGATGCCCGCCAGCCCGATCTCGACCGCGGTCTCCCGCTTCGCCTCAGGCGCGGGCGCGGCGGCCGCCGTCGCGCGCGCCGCGGGCCTGGCCGGCGCTTTGCCCCTGGTGATGACGGGAGTGCCCGGCTCCTCGCGCGAGATCGGCTTTAGCGATGCGTCGAGCGCCTCGGCCGTCCTGATCCTGGCCAGCGGCGTGCCGACCTTCACCATCTCTCCCGGGGGCACCAGGATCTGCAGCACCTCGCCCTCGACAGGCGAAGAGAGCTCCTGCACGGCCTTGTCGGCCTCGAGGTTGGCGACGATGGTTCCGGCCTCGATGCGGTCGCCCGCCTTGACCTGCCAGTCGAGCACGGTCACCGACTCGTCGGAGGGGCTGGAGCCGATCGCTTCGATCGAGAACACGCCGCTCTCGGCCCTGGGCGGAGCCTGCCAGCTCACCTCGGCGCCCAGCATCGCGCCGGCCTCCTCGAGGGTGCGCCGGTACGAGGGCAGCACCTCGAGCTGGTTGGCGAAGTTGAAGGGCACGAACGTGTCCGGCCGCGCGACCCGGCGCACCGTCACGGGCATCCTCGCCTTTTCGGCGACCACCGCGGCGATCTCGGCGCCGAAGCCGCAGGTGAGGTTCTCCTCGTGCACGATCAGCAGGCGCCCCGTGCGCTCGGCGCTGGCGAGCACCGCCTGCTCGTCCCACGGCGAGAGGCTGCGCAGGTCGATCACCTCGGCGCTGTAGCCGGCGCCGCGGAGAGCAGCCGCGGCCTTGCGGCACATCGGCACCGCGTTGCCCCAGCCGAGGAGCGTGATGTCGTCGCCCTTTTCCACGACGCGCGCCCTGCCGATCGGCACCAGCTGCCGTTCGACGTCCGAGCTCGTGGTGTTCTCGCGGTCGTTGAGCAGGTTCTTGGGATAGAAAAAGATGGTCGGCCGGCCCGAGGCCAGGGCCGCGTTGAGCAGGCCCACGGCGTCGGCGGCCGTGCTCGGCTCGAACACGTCGAGCCCCGGCGTGTGCACAGCGTACGACTCCATGCTGCTGGCGTGGAACGGCCCGAGGCCGGGCTTGTAGCCGCCGGTGGTCGCCATGACGATCACCGGGGCCTGGAAGCGGCCGTCGGTGCGCCAGTACATGGTGGCGAGCTCGGTGGCGATCTGGTTGAAGGCGAGGGGCAGGAAGTCGGCGAACTGCAGAAAGGCGATCGGCCGTCGGCCGGCCAGCGCCTCGCCGACGGCGAATCCGATGATCGTCGACTCCGAAAGAGGCGAGTTGCGCACGCGCCCAGGGTAGGCCTGGGTGAGCCCGCGCGTGATGCCGAACACGTCGCCCTTGGGGTCCTCGATGTCCTCGCCGAACATCACGATGCGCCGGTCGCGGCTCATGCGCCTGCGGAACAGCTCGCGCACCGCCTCCAGCATCGTCAGGCGCGGCTCGCTGGAATCGCCGCGGTACTCCCGGCGGGCGTCCTCCAGATCCCTCGGCAGCTCCTTCTTGGCGTGGAACGTGGCGAACGGGTCGGGGCTGCGCTGCGCTGCGAGGGCGTCCTTCTTGATCTGCTCCGTGACCTCGGAGGCGATCCGCTCGAGGTGCTCGCGGGCCACCCCCTGCGCGACGAGGGCGGCTTCGAACAGGGCGAGCGGGTCGCGGCTGCGGCGCGCCTCCTCGATCTCGTCTGGGGTGCGATAGAGGGTCTGGTCGTCGGCGTTGCTGTGGCTGTCGAGGCGTTCGAGGCGCAGCACCACGATGGCCGGCTTGCGCGTGCGCCGCATCTCGGCCACGATCTCGCCGTAGCGCGCGCAGGCGCCGATCACGTCGTGGCCGTCGATGCGCCGGATCGGGATGCCGCAGAACGCCTCCTGCTCGCCGGCCGGCAACGAGAAAAAGGTCCGGCCGGCCGTGCGCGTCGAGATCGCCAGGGAGTTGTCCTGAACGACCCAGAGAACCGGCAGCTCGCGCGCAGCCGAGGTGAGGATCGCCTCCAGCATCTCGCCCTGCTGCGTCGTGCCGTCGCCTACGGAGCAGTAGACGATCGGCCGCGCGGGATCATCCTTGACGGTTTCGGCGACGCCGCAGGCATGCAGGCCGCCGCTGCCGACGGCGCCGGGCATCCCCATCACGCGCTGGTCTGCGGCGCTCATGATGGCGTTCATCGCCCGGCCCCGCGACTCCGAGGCGTCCTTGGCGAACAGGGCGAGGAACATGGTCTCTGGGGTGACCCCGCGGGCGAGCAGCAGCGCCTTGTCCCGGTAGTGGGCCTGCAGCCAGTCCTCAGGGATCAGATGAGGCCACAGGGCGGCCGCGGCCTCGTGGCCCGCCCCCGAGACGTGGAAGAAGGCCTCGCCGCGCCGCGTGAAGTCCTGTTCCAGGGCGTCCACGGCACGCGCCATCCGCATGTATCGGTACAGCTCGACCAGCGTGGCTGCATCAGTCGTTTGCTGCGCAACCTGAGGCATGGGCACCTCCGGAGACTGGGATATTTGCGGGCAACGGGGGCGGCCGCCGCGACAGCATCACTCGGCAGCGGCGTCGGGGGCGCGGCCGCCAGGGCCCAGCCAATATAGCATCGGGCCCGAACGTTGTCGAGACGCGAGGCCGTCCGCCGGCTCCGGGGCCCGAATCGTCCCGCAGGACCACGATCGGGGGGCCGCGGTTGCACTCGGCCCGCGTCAGGCGAAGGAGGTGATCTCCTGCCGCATGCGCGCGAAGCGGGGCTTGAGCACATCGTAGATGATGCGGATGCGCTCGTCGTGGTGAGCAAAGGCGCTCTTCATGGCGTTGATCGTGATCTTCTCTAGGTCCTCAAGGGTCAGGTTGTAGTGCCTGACCGCGAGCTCCATCTCCTGGCTGAGCGTCGTGTTGCTCATGAGGCGGTTGTCCGTGCAGAGGAACACGCGGAAGTTGTTGCGGTAGTACAGCGGGAACGGGTGGTCGTCGAGCGACTCGGCCGCCCCGGTCTGCACGTTGGACGACAGGCACATTTCGAGGGGGATCCTCTTGTCCAGGACGAACTCGGCCAGCGTGCCCATCCGCGCGATCCGGGTCCCGCTCACGACCATGTCTTCGCGCAGCCGCGTCGCATGGCCGATGCGGTGCGCCCCGCAGATCTGCAGCGCCTGCCAGATGCTGTCCATGCCAAAGGCCTCGCCGGCGTGGATCGTGATGTTGAAGTTCTTGCTGCGGATGTACTCAAAGGCGGCGATGTGCCTCTTGGGCGGGTGCCCGTACTCGTCGCCCGCCAGGTCGAACCCCACCACACCGCGGTCGCGAAAGGCCACCGCCAGCTCGGCGGTCTCCAGCGAGACCTGCTGGTCGCGCATGGCGCAGAGGATCACGCCGTAGTCGGTGCCGGTCTTCGTCCTGCCCTCCTCCATGCCCCGCAGCACCGCGCGCACAACCTGCTCGAGGTTGAGCCCGCCTGCCAGGTGGAGGACGGGGGCAAAGCGGATCTCGGCGTACACGACGTTGTCGGCGGCCAGGTCCTCGATCGTCTCGCGGGCGATGCGCTCGAGGGCGGCCTCGGTCTGCATCACCGACAGCGTCACCGCGAAACCTTCGAGGTAGAGCTTGAGGCTCTTGCGGTCGGCCCCGCGGTGGAACCACGCGGCCAGCTCGGCCGGCCCGCCGGCCGGCAGGTCGACCCCGCGCTCGCGGGCCAGCTCGATGATCGTGGCGGGGCGGACGCTTCCGTCGAGGTGGTCGTGCAGCTCGACCTTGGGCAGCTGCCGGATCATGTCTCGAGTGACCATGGTCCTAGAGTAGTCGACGCCGGGCCTGCCGGCAAGCGCGCGCCCCCGGCTTGCCGCCGGCGGGAGGTCAGCCGTATAGTGGGCCGTGGCCCGGCCGCGCGTCACCATCAGCTTTGCCCAGAGCCTCGACGGACGCATCGCCACCCGCGGCGGCCAGTCGCAGTGGATCTCGGGAGCCGGGACTCTCGAGCTCGCCCAGGAGCTGCGTCGCGACAACGACGCCATCCTCGTCGGCATCAACACGGTTCTGCGCGACGACCCGCTGCTCACCTGCCGGCTGCCGGGCTGCCCGTCCCCGCTGCGCGTCGTTGTCGACTCGCGCCTGCGCCTGCCCGCCGACAGCCGGATCGCCCAGACCGCAGACCGGTACGCGACGATCGTGTACGCCCTCGAGGCGGACCCGCTGCAGGTCGATCGGCTGTCGCGACGTGGCGTCAGGGTCACCGTCATGCCGCCGGCCCGCGGCGGCGGCGTCGATCTGCCGGCCGCGCTCGAGCACCTGGCCGCGTCGGGAGTCGAGACCCTCTTTGTCGAAGGCGGCAGCGCTGTGATCACGGCGTTCCTCAGGGCGGGCCTCGTCGACCGGCTGCTGGTGGTCACCGCGCCTCTGGTGATCGGCGAGGGGATCCCGGCAGTCGGCGACCTCGGCGTCGAGGATCTCGCCGCTGCGCTGCGATTCCGCCCGGTGCGCCTCGAGCAGCGAGGCGACGACGTCGTGTGGGAGCTGGAGCCGCGCGAGCGCGCGTGAGCCCTACCCGGCACGCGGCGCGGCGCGGTATCTTGGAGTCGTGAGCAGAACCGCCCGGGCCGCCGCACTCCTGCTCCTCGTGCTGCCTGCGGCGCTCGCGGCGCTGGCCGGCTGCGAGGCGCGCTCTCTCATCACCGCGGCCGAGATGCGGGCGCACGTGACTTACCTCGCCTCAGACGATCTCGACGGCAGGGAGACCGGCACGCCGGGCATCGCGGCAGCCGAGCGCTACATCGCCGGCGAGCTCGCGCGCTCGGGCCTGAAGCCGCTTCCGGGGCGTGAGACCTTCTTTGTCGACTTCGTCCTCTACCGTCATACCTACGACCCGACCACGACGGCTCTCGCGTTCGCGCGCGGCGAGGAGCGGACGACCGCGGATCTCGGAGTCGGCTTTCGCCCGTTCTGGTTCTCGCGGATCGGCAGGGCCGAGGCCCGGGTGGTGTTCGCGGGATACGGCATCACCGCACCCGAGCACGGGTGGGATGACTACGAAGGTCTCGACGCCCGGGGCCGGATCGTCCTGGTGCTCCGCCATGAGCCTGCCCACGACGAACCGGCCAGCCGCTTCGCGGGAAAGGAGTACACGCGCCACGCCCTGTTCGTGACCAAGGCGCGCAACGCCCTGGCCCACGGAGCCGCAGGGCTCATCCTCTTCACCGACCCCGCTTCGAGCGAATCGGGCGCCGATGACCTGCGCGTCAGCGGCAACCTGAGCCTTGACCCCACCGCGCGCGCAGGCGGCGGCGAGACCGTGCCCCTGCTGGCCGCCCACGTCTCGAGAGACATCGCCGCGTGGCTGGTGGCGCCGAGCGGACATTCGCTGGAGAGCCTTCAAAAGGCCGTGGACTCCGGCACGCGGCCGCGGGAGATCTCACTCGGCGGGCTCACGGCGTCGATGGCGATCGGTGGCTCCACGGCCGCGGCGCAGGAGGTGGCAGCGCGCAACGTGGCGGGTTTCCTGCGGGGCGGCGATCCCGAGCTGGCCGACGAGTGGATCGTGGTGGGCGCTCATCACGACCACCTGGGATCGATCCCGCGCACGGCCGGCGACGGCATCTTCAACGGAGCCGACGACAACGCCTCGGGCGTTTCGGCGGTGCTCGAGCTGGCCGAGCGCTTTGCGGCGATGCGGCCGGCTCCGGCGCGCAGCATCGTATTCATGACGTTCTCGGCCGAAGAGGCGGGGCTGTTCGGATCGCGGGCGGTGTTCGAGCGCGACCTGCTGCCGCGGCAGCGCATCCGCTTCATGCTCAACCTGGACATGATCGGCCGCAACGCGGAGGAGCCGGTGCGGGTCTCGGGCCAGGGAGTCGACGAGCGGCTGCGCGCGCAGCTGGAGGCCGCGGCCGAGGCGCTGGACCTCAAGTGGACGTTCGCGGGGTCGGGGCCGGGCTCGGCCAACAGCGACTACGGCCCCTTTATGGAGGCGGGGATCCCTTTCTTGTCGTTCTTCACCGGCGAGCACGCCGACTACCACGAAGTCAGCGACCATGCCGACCGGCTGGAGTACCGCCGCATGGAGCACCTCGTGCGCTGGGTGGCCGAGGCGCTGGAAACAATCGCCTCGCGGCGCGACTCGCGGTAGGACGGGGCCGGCAGCGGGGTCCCGCGGCCGGCCCCGCCGCGCCCATCTACGTTGGGTTTTCCCCATAGAGGGCGGCGGTGACCCCCCCGGAGCGGGCGCTGGGGGGCGCGGGGTCGCCCCCGG
>CAZKGO010000017.1:36246-65018 GCA_964552235.1 uncultured Spirochaetales bacterium
GGGGGGGTTTAAACACGCGGCGGGGGGCGCGCGTGGGGTTTGGCGGGGGCGGGCGGGGGGGGGCCGGGCGCGCCCCGGCCGCGACCTTCTACTTGGGTTTGACCCCTTCGAGGGCGGCGATCACCGCCCTGGAGCTGGCGATGCTGGCCTCGTAGTCGCCCGCGTCGTAGCTCTTCTGGGCCGAGTCGAAGAGCGCATTCGCCTTGGCCCACGCCTCCGGGTAGGCGACGTCGGCCTTGATGCCCTTGGCGTAGCGGATCCGCTCGGCGGCCTGGTTCTTCCACGAATTGGCGCGCAGCTGCTGGATACGGGTCGCGGTCTCGCTCTCGGCCTGCGCGAGCAATTTCTGCGACTCCTCGGAGAGCTGAACCGACTTGTCGTATTCGCCCTGGTTGAGCGCCTGGTCGGCCTGCAGCTGCAGGTCGCGGGCCTTGAGGTAGTTGGGGTTGGTGCGCAGCAGGTCCTGGGCGCCGGCCGTCGCGACGACCGCGAGGAGGAGCGCGAAAATCACAGTTGCCTTCATCGAGTCGCCTCCGCTTTCTGAGCGTCCTCGGCCGCCTTGGCGCGGGCCTCGGCGTCGGCCAGCCCCTTGCGGGCGTCCGCGAGCGCCCGCTCCGCTCGGTCCTTCTTCACCCTGGTCTCCTCGTAAACCTTGACGAACTGCTCCCGGGCCTGGGAGTAGCCGTTGATGGCGGCCTCCTGGTCCCCGCTGCCCTCGCTGGCCACGGCCTTCTGGTAGACCGCCTCGGCCGCGGAGTACTCGTTCGCCATGGCGACCTGCGCCTTGATGGCCGTCGCGTTGTTGCGCACGGTTTCGACGTCCTGGCGGTTGCGGCGAACCATCTGCGTCAGCCCGTCCTGAAGGATCCTGCGGTAGCCGGCTGCCGCCGCCTCGATCGCCGTCTTGGCCGCGGCGTTGTCCTTGTTCATCTGCGCCTGGCCCTCTGCCAGCTTGCCATCGGCCGCCGCGAACTCCTGCGGGTACTGCTGCTCGAGCTTGAAGTACAGCACGCGGTCGCGCGACGCTTTGGCCTGGGCCAGTTCCGTCTCGGGCGCGGGCACTGCCGCGGGAGCCGGCGCCGGGGCGGGCGTCACCGCCGCGGGCGCGGGCGCCGGCGCTGCGGGCGCGGGAGCGGGCGCCGGGGTCGGCTCGACGGCCGCGGGCTTCGACGCGCACGCGAAAAGCGCGAGCGCGAGGAGCACGGCCCCCGCTGCGAACACCATTCTCATCACGTCTTCCTCCTGTTTCCGCAGCTCGTCGCACGCATCCGCCCCGCAGGCCGGGCGCCGGCGGCTGTCGCCGCGTATTCTGCTGAAGCGGCCTTTCTCTGCATCATGCGGCAGGGCCCGGCAGACCTTCGGCCCTCCCGCGGGCTCCGCCGCTCACCGACCGAAAACAGGGTAGCATGCGCCCCAGGGCCCGTCAACGCGGCGGCCGGCAGCGCCGGCCGGCGGACGCGGTCTTTTTGACAGGCGGCGGACGCGGTTCGTATACTCGCAGCTGTCGATGGAAGGATTCAGCCTCCTGTGGCCGGCGGGCCTTGACACCGAGGCCCGCTGCGGCGCAACGAGCGGTCCGATCGCCGAAGACCTGCTCCTCGATCGCATCGGCGAAGCGATGGCCGGCGACGACTGCCCGCGCTCCCAGATCGTGGCCATGCTGCAGCGGCCGTGCCTCGATGCGCAGGCGATCACCTACCGCCAGGACATCGTCGCGGATTTCGACGAGGCGCCCGACCTGTCCGCCGAGATCGCCGCGTACCTGCCCCGCATCGCCGAGCTGGCCTACTTCACCGAAACGCGCAAGGCCGAAAGCTCGGCGCTGCGCCAGATGCTGTGGCGGCTCGGCGAGCTCGAGCTCTACGTCGAGTGCATCACGTCGCTGTCCCGGCTGCTGTCCGGCCGCGTCCGCTCGGCCGGGCTGCGCGCCCTCGCCCGCCTCGTCGAAGAGCGGCGCGAGGACCCGCTGTTCGAGAACCTGCGGCAGGAGCTGCCGCGCCTCGCGGCGGCGGTCAAGAAGCGCGCGAGCGTCACGGTGGGCATCAACCTCGACGAGCGGCTGCGGCCGGTCGAGGCGGCGCTGCTGTCGATCAACGAGCGGCGCGTCGGCGAGCGCTCGCTGCTCGCCCGGCTAATGGGCCGCGGCGGCGAGGAGAGCCTCAAGGGCCTGGGGCCCATGCACGCCAACGCGGCGCCCCGCGGTCCGGCCGCTCTCCCGCAGGTCGCGCTGCCCCTGGCGCCCCTGTTCCAGGACCTCGACACCCTCCTGCAGTCGGTCTCCCGGCCGGTCGTGCGCGCTGTGGAGAAGTACGTGCGCCTCAACACGACTTTCCTCGCGGCCCTCGCTCCGGAGATGGGCTTCTACCTCGGAGCCCACAGGCTGGCCAGGCTCGTGCGCGGCATGGGGCTGCCGCTCGTGCGGCCGGAGATACGGCCGATGCGCGAGCGCGTCTTCCGCGCCCGCGGCTTCTACAACCTGGCGATGGCGCTGCGTTTTCACGCCGCCGACCCTGGCAACCTGGCGTCGCGGATCGTGCGCAACGACGTGAGCCTCGATGCTGAGGCCTCCATCTTCGTGCTGACCGGCCCCAACCGCGGCGGCAAGACCACCTACGCGCAGGGCATCGGCATCGCCCAGGCCCTGGCCCAGGCCGGGCTGCCGGTGCCCGCCGAGGCGGCCTCCCTCAGCCCTGTCGATGCCATCGTGACGCACTTTCCCCGCGCCGAGCGGGGCGACCTGGAGGTCGGCCGCCTGGGCGAAGAGGCGGCCCGGATCGCCGCCATCTTCTCGACGGTCACCCGTCACAGCCTCGTGCTGCTCAACGAGTCACTGTCGAGCACGAGCCCCGGCGAGAGCCTCTACCTGGCCGAGGACATCGTGCGCGCCTTCAGGCTGGTCGGCTGCCGGGCGGTGTTCGCGACTCACCTGCACGAGCTGGCCGCCAGGGCCGACGACATCAACCGGGAGACCGCCGGCGACAGCGTCGTCGTCAGCGTCGTCGCCGGAGCGGAATCGACCCCGCCGGGATCGAACAACGGCGAGGCGCGGCGCACCTACCGCATCGAGGTCGGCCCTCCGGCGGGGCGCAGCTTTGCCCGCGACATCGCTAACCGGCACGGCATCAGCTTCGACAAGCTGCTGTCGACCCTCAAGGCGCGGGGCGTGGTCTGAAAAGGTCGCGGAAGCCGGCCTTCCGCTCAGCGCATCCGCGCCAGCTGAGCATGGCGCGGGCAGCCGACAAGATGGTCGTTGACGACTCCGACCGCCTGCAGGAACGCATAGACGATGGTGCTGCCGACGAATCGAAAGCTGCGCTTCTTGAGGTCCTTCGAGATGAGGTCCGACAGGGGGCTGGTGGACGGGACCTCGGCGAGGGCGCGGAACCTGTTGCGCACGGGCCTGCCGTCGACGAAGCCCCAGAGGTAGCGGTCAAAGCTCCCGTGCTCCCCGGCGGTCTCGAGAAAGGCCCGGGCGTTGCTGATCGCGGCCTCGATCTTGAGCCGGTTGCGCACGATCGCGGGGTCGGCGAGCAGGCGGGCTATCCGCGCATCGCCGTAACGGGCCACGCGGCGAGGCTCGAAGCCGTCAAAGGCCCGCCTGTAGGCTTCGCGCTTGCGGAGGATCGTGCTCCATGAGAGGCCGGCCTGGGCGCCTTCGAGGATCAGGAGCTCGAAGAGACCGAAGTCGTCGTGGAGAGGGACTCCCCACTCCGTGTCGTGATAGGCAATCATGAGAGGATCGCTGCCGGCCCAGCCGCAGCGGCCGCTTTCCCGGCGTGAGGGCATGCGTGCTTCCGCCGCCAAGATCGCGAGAAACCGGCTGCCGGGTCAAGGGAGCCGCACCGGATGGGACCCGCGCCGAGACGCGCCGCCTACGCCCGCACCTCGACCCCCTCGCCGAGCCCGCGCGCCAGGCGCTCGAGCAGCTCCCTCGAACACGAAGGCTCGGTTGATACGGCGGGAGCGAGGGTGCGGCCCCCGACAAAGGGCTGCAGCACCCATCGGCGGGCCGGACGTCCTGCGCCCCGATCGCCGCCCGGCCACCCTGCAGATCTCAGCCAGGCGGCGATGGCCATCAGCTCCTCGCGGCCGTGCAGTCCCGGCACCACGGTGGTGCGCAGCTCGCCATCGACCGCAGCGCAGGCGAGCAGCCGCAGCGAGGCGGAGACCCGCTCGACCAGGTCCGCCGACGGGACGCCCGTCGCGCGGCTGTAGAGCTCCGCGTCGGCAGGCGCCTTGACGTCGAGGGCGACGTGGTCGAGCAGCCGCTGCTCCAGGAGCCGGGCCAGCGTCTGAGGGTGGGTGCCGTTGGTCTCAAGCCCTGTCAGCAGCCCGCGCTCCCTGACCTTTCGCAGGAAGCTCTCGAGCCCGCAGCTCAGGCAGGGCTCCCCTCCCGTGACGACCACGGCCTCATGCAGCTTGCGGTTTCCGTCCAGGTAGGCGAGCACCTGCGCCTCCCCGATCGCCCCCTCCCCGGCCCGCCCCAGGGCGAGCTGCGGGTTGTAGCACCACGGGCAGCGCAGGTTGCAGCCGCTCACAAAGAGCACCGTCGCGATGCGGCCGGGGAACTCGATCAGCGACGTCTTCTGCCAGCCCTGAAAGACCACGTGCGCCCGGGCGCAGCCTCAGGCGCGCGCCGGCTCGGCCGCGGCGGCTCCCGCGCCAGCCGAGCTCTCGCCGCCGCGAGCCTGCGGCGCCGCAGCCGCGCCGCAGCTGCGGGCTGCTTCGAGCTGCCGGTCGAAGGTCCTGCGGTCCCTGAACTCCTCCTGCTTGCCCTCGTTCCACTGGTCCACGGGCCGCAGGTACCCGACCGAACGCGACCAGACCTCGCAGGTCTCGCCGCAGGTCGGGCAGGTCGCCTGCTCGCCGGCGAGGTAGCCGTGGTTGGGGCAGATGGAAAAGGTGGGCGTCAGCGTGTAGTAGGGCAGGTGGAAGTTCTCGGCGATCGAGCGCACCAGCCGCTTCGTGGCTGCGGTCGAGGGCATCCTCTCGCCGAGGAAGCCGTGCAGCACCGTGCCGCCGGTGTATCGCGTCTGCAGCGGGTCCTGCAGGCGCAGCGCCTCGAAGATGTCGTCGGTGCACCCGACAGGCAGCTGGGTGCTGTTGGTGTAGTAGGGCACCTCGCGGGCGCGGCCGTTCAGCGTCTGGTTGTAGATCCGGATGCCGGGGTTGCGCCTGGAGTCGATGCGGGCCAGGCGGTAGCTGGTGCCCTCGGCCGGCGTCGCCTCGAGGTTGTAGATCTCGTCGCTTTCCTCCTGGTAGGCCAGCAGGCGCGCCCGCATAAAGTCCAGGGTGCGCACCGCCAGCGCGATCCCCTGTTCAGTCGTGATGTCCTTGCCGATCAGGTTCAGGAGCGCGTCGTTCATCCCGACGACGCCGATCGTCGAGAAGTGGTTGCGCCAGTAGGCGCCGGTCGCCTCCTTGACCGAGCGCAGGTAGAACATGCTGTAGGGGTAGAGGCCGCGGTCGGTGAACTGCTCGAGGACCTTGCGCTTGATCGAAAGGCTGTCGCGGGCGATGTCCATGTGGGCGCCGATGATCTGGAAGAACTCCTCGGGCGAGGCGGCCTGGAAGGCGTAGCGCGGCAGGTTGAGCGTGACGACGCCGATCGAGCCGGTGAGCGGGTTGGCGCCGAAGAGCCCTCCGCCCCGCTTGGCGAGAGTGCGGTTGTCCAGGCGCAGCCTGCAGCACATGCTGCGCACGTCGTCGGGCTTGAGATCGGAGTTGATGAAGTTGGAGAAGTAAGGGATGCCGTACCTGGCCGTCATCTCCCACAGCGGCTCAAGGTTCGGGTTGTCCCACTGGAACTCGCGCGTGAGGTTGTAGGTGGGAATCGGGAAGGTGAAGGGCCGGCCGTTGGCGTCGCCCGCGCACATGGTCTCGGCAAAGGCGCGGTTGATCATGTCCATCTCGCGCTGGAACTGGCCGTAGGTGCGTTCCTGCGGCTCCCCGCCGATGATCACCGGCTCGCCGGCCAGGTGGGCCGGCGCCACCAGGTCCATCGTCACGTTGGTGAAGGGCGTCTGGAAGCCCACTCGCGTGGGCACGTTCATGTTGTAGAGGAACTTCTGGACCAGGTGCCGCACCTGCTCGTAGGTGAGGCCGTCGTAGGCCGCAAAGGGGGCAAGGAGTGTGTCGAAGTTGGAGAACGCCTGCGCACCGGCGGCTTCGCCCTGAAGGGTATAGAGGAAATTGACCACCTGCATCAGGGCCACGTCGAAATGCCGCGCCGGGCGGCTTTCGACCTTGCCCTTGACTCCCCTGAATCCCTCGCGCAGCAGGTCCTGCAGGTCCCAGCCGACGCAGTAGGGCCCGAGGGTGCCCAGGTCGTGGATGTGGAAGGCCCCCGACTCGTGGGCCTCGCGCACCTCCCGCGGGTAGATCGAGGCGAGCCAGTAGTTGCTGATCACCTTCTGCGTGATGTGGACGTTGAGGCCCTGCAGCGAGTAGGTCATGTTCGAGTTCTCGCGAACCCGCCAGTCCATCTCGTCGAGGTAGTCGTCCACGATGGTGATGTCCCGCAGCAGCCGGCTCGCTTCCCGGATGTTCTTGTGCTGCTCGCGGTACAGGATGTAGGCCTTGGCTGTGCGGGCGGCACCGGCCTCGATCAGGACCTTCTCCACGACGTCCTGCACGTGCTCGACCGAGGGCACCCCGCCCGGCTCATAGCTGCGGCCGAGGGTCCTCACCACTTCCGCGGCGAGAGCCTCGGCCCGCCGGCGATCCTTGCCGCCGACGGCCTGAGCCGCCTCCCAGATGGCCTGGGTGATCTTTCTCTGGTCGAACGCCACGATGCGTCCGTCGCGCTTCTTGATGCTCTCGAACGTCGGCTTCACTGTCCCCCCCCTTGCAGTGCCTGCCGTTGCTTGAGCTCCGCGAGCTCCGCTTCGAATGACGCGATGTCCTCGAAGGCCCTGTAGACGCTGGCGAACCGGATGTACGCCACGTTGTCCAGCGCCTTGAGCCTCTCCATGACCAGCCTGCCTATCTCCGAGCTCGGCACCTCCTTGCTCTCCATGTGCATGAGAGCCAAGCTGATTTCGTCGGCCACCCGCTCGATCGTCTCGCGCGCGATCGGCCTCTTCTCGCAGGCCTTGAGCAGCCCTGCGAGGATCTTGTCGCGGTCAAAGGTCTCCCGCCGCCCGTCCTTCTTGATGACCGAGATGCCCGTCAGCTCCACCCTCTCGTAGGTGGTGAAGCGCCGGGCGCACTTCAGACACTCGCGCCTGCGCCGGATCGCGTCGGCGCTCTCGCGCGAGTCTATGACCTTCGTTTCCTCGTGAAGGCAGTAGGGACATCTCATCGCTCGCCGGCTCGCACTGCCTCGCCCTCGGCAGCGCTCTGCACCGCCGGCCCGGTCGGCCTCGCACCCTGCCCGGCCTCCCGCGTTCCCGCGGTCGGCCCTATACCATATCTTGTAGTCACATTATACCGTCGGCCACAAGAGTTCAAGACTTTTCTCTTTTTTTGTGGAGAAAATGGGAGACGAAGGCCGCGCCCAGCCTCCCTCGACACGGCTGCGGGGCGGCCTACCCCTCGCGGGGCCCCTGCTGGCTCCTCCGCAGGTCGTGGGAGAGCAGCGCCAGGCCCACTGCCAGGTTCTCGTGCCTGACCGAAATGCCCGCGGGCGCCACGATCGGCGTCGGGGCGAAGTTCCAGATCGCCCTGATGCCCAGGCCGATCACCGTGTCCGCCACGGCCTGGGCCGCCTCCCTGGGCACGGTGAGGATCGCGATCCCCACGTCCCGTCCGAGCAGGAACTGCGGCAGGGCGGCCACGTCCTGGACCGTGAACGCGGCGACCTGGGCCCCAATCCTGGACGGATCGCTGTCGAAGATGCCCGCGATCTCGAGCCCGTACTCGGCCAGCCCCGGATACCCGCAGAGGGCGCTGCCGAGCTTGCCCGCACCGATCAGCACCGCGGTGTTCCGGAGGTTGATGCCCAGGAACTCGCCGATCGCCTGGCGGAGGCCGGAAACGGAGTAGCCGGCCTTGGGTCTTCCGCGGTATCCGATCACCGAGACGTCCTTGCGCACCTGGGTATCGTGAACGCGGAAAAAACGCGAGAGGTAGCGCGAAGAGACCAGCTTCTTTCCCTCCGCCTCCAGATCTGAGAGGATCTGGTGGTAGTGAGGAATGCGGCGCAGGGTCTGCTCCGGGATGCTGTCCTTCGGTCTCACGACACGAAGCGTAGGATATCGTGAACGAGCCGTCAATATCTCCAGCTGGTTTTTCGTGCCGCGTTCACGGCCGGCAACCGACTCGCTTCCGTTCCTGCATTCACGAGTCCTTGACAATCTGACTTGCATCCTCGTAAATTGAGGCTTCGAAGTCACGAAAGTGTGGGTCTGTCGGCCGATCTCACCTGCGGCGAGGCTGAACGCGGCTTCTCTGGTCTGTGCGGACGCCGCTTTCCCGCAATCACTGGCAAGGAGGACGTTCATGGCCGGCCCCAAGCGGGTGCTTATCGTCGGCGGCGGCTACGCGGGAGTAGAGGCCGCCCACAAGCTGGAGAAGCGCACCAGAAAGGACGAACTCCAAATCACCCTCGTCGACAAGAAGCCGTACCACACGCTCATGACCGAGCTCCACGAGGTGGCCGGCGGCCGCGTCGAAGCCGACGCGGTGCGGGTTCCCTTTGAAAGCCTCTTCCCCGACGGCAAGGTCAAGGTTGTTCTCGACCGCATCGAGAAGGTCGACTTCGGCGGCCGCATCGCCCGTTCGGCCGAGCGCGAGTACCCCTATGACTACATCGTACTCGCTTCCGGCGGCGAGCCCGAGACCTTCAACCTTCCCGGCGTCGCGGAGCATTCGTTCACCCTGTGGTCGATGGAAGACGCGGTGCGGCTGCGCGACCATATCAAGGAGGTCTATCACCGCGCCTCCAAGGAAACCGAACCGAACAGGCGCCGATCGCTGCTCACCTTTGTCGTGGCAGGGGCGGGGTTCACGGGCGTGGAGGTTGTCGGGGAACTCATCGAGTGGCGGGCCAAGCTGTGCCGCCAGTTCGGCATCCCTCGCCAGGAGGTGCGCATCCTGCTCGTGGAGGCCCTGCCGAGCGTGCTGCCGATCCTGCCGCCCAAGCTGCAGGGGCGGGCCAGCCGCTACCTGCAGCGCCACGGCTGCGAGATCCTGCTGCGCAAGTCCATCGTCGAGTGCAAGCCCGGCGAGGTGAGTTTTGCCGACGGCGAGGTGCTCAGGAGCGAGACGGTCGTGTGGACCTGCGGCGTCCAGGGCAGCGAGTTCGGGGCGAACCTCGACCTGACCAAGGGCCGCTGCACCAACCCGCACTGCGAGATCGCCAAGGCCAAGGGCACCTGCGGAGTGCGCGACTGCCAGTACGTGGCCCGCTACGCCATCGAGACGCGCCACGTCAACGGCAAGAGGGGACGCCTGCTGGCCAACGACTATATGCAGTCGGTGGATTACGACAACGTCTACCTCGTCGGCGACAACATGTACTACGTGGAGAACGGCGGCGCGGACTACAGGAGCTCCAGGCCGGTCCCGCAGATCGTCGAGACCGCCATCCAGAGCGCCGAGATCGCGGTGCACAACATCCTCGCCGACGTCAGGGGCGAAGAGAAGAAGAAGTTCAAGAGCAACTACCACGGCCACATGGTCTCGATCGGCAGCCGCTACGCCGTCGCCCACCTTGTCGGCGTCTCGCTGTGGGGCTTCCCCGCCATGGCGATGAAGCACCTGGTCAACATCCACTACCTATGGGGCGTCGGCGGCCTGAACACAGCCTGGAGCTACGTCCGCGACCAGTTCTTCGAGATCCCCGACCGCCGCTCGCTCATCGGCGGCTTCGCCTCGGCCAAGGCGGGGGCCTGGTGGCTCGTGCCCCTGCGCCTGTTCGTCGGCGCCAAGTGGCTGATCGAAGGCGTGACCAAGATCATCGACGGCTGGCTCGACCCCGCCAACATCAAGATCGTGGCGGTCGAGGGCGTGTCGGGCGCCACGGGGCAGTGGGCGGCGGAGGCGACGACGGCCGCCACGGGCGCCGCTGCCGAGGCGGTCACGGCGGCCACAGGCGCCGCTGCCGAGGCGGTGTCCGGGGCGACGGCCGCAGCGGGAGGCGCCTCGCAGTGGGCGACCCCGATCCTGGCCCAGCCGCTGGGCATCTACACGTGGTTCGTCGACAACGTCATCAGCGTCGCCCCCTACCCGTTCCAGGCGGTGGTGGTGCTGGCCGAGGTGGCCATCGGGCTCGCCCTCATCGGCGGGCTGCTGACCTTCCCGGCGGCAGCGGCGTCGATCGCGCTGTGCGTCATGTTCACGATCTCGGCCATGGCCGGCTGGGAGATCCTGTGGTACTTTTTTGCCGCCATCGCCATCATGGGAGGCGCCGGCAGGACCCTGAGCCTCGACTACTGGGTGATGCCGTGGCTCAGGCACTGGTGGAGCCGCACCAGGATCGCGCGGCGCACGCACCTGTACGTCGACTGAAGGGATGGGCGGCAGCTTCTGGGACAGCTACTCGTCGCTGCATTCGGCCATCGGGCGCACGCGCGCGCTGCTGGCCGAGAGCGGCCGCGGTGTGCCCGGCCGACTGGCGTCGGCGGTGGAGGAGATGCTGGCCGAGGGCGGCAAGCTGCTGCGCCCGGGCTTCGTGATCCTGGCCGGGCGCTTCGGCCGCTGCGACCAGGAGCGCCTCTGCCGGCTGGCGACGGGCGTCGAGCTGTTCCACATCGCCACTCTCATCCACGACGACATCGTCGACGGCGCAGGCGAGCGGCGGGGCAGGCCGTCGGTTCCCGCCCGGCTGGGGGCGCGCGACGCCGTGCTGGCAGGCGACTGGCTCCTGGCCCGCAGCTTTTCCCTCATGGCTGCCTACGCGAGCCTGCCCACGGCCCAGGCCTTTGCCAGGAGCGCAGCCCGCATCTGCGCCGCAGAGGTGCGCGAGGTGGCGGCGGAGCACAGCCTCGCGGCCCAGGTGATCGACTACTTCCGAAGGATCGACGGCAAGACGGCGGCCCTGTTCTCGGCCAGCTTCCGCCTGGGGGCCATGGAGAGCGGCTGCCCGGCGCAGCTGTGCGAGCAGCTGGCGCGCGTCGGCCGCTACCTGGGCATGTCCTTTCAGATCGTCGACGACATCCTCGACGTCGAGGGCGACGAGCGGCGGCTCGGCAAGCCCGTGGGCCAGGACCTCAGGCACGGCATCTACACCCTTCCGGTGGTCTACGGCCTGCAGTCGCCGGCGCGGGGGGAGCTCGAGCGCCTGCTGCTGACCATCGGCAGCGGCTCGATGGAGCGCGTCCTTGCCCTGCTGCGCGACAGCCGCTCGCTGGAGCGCGCGCGGCAGACGGCCCGCCGCTACAGCGAGCGGGCGCTGCGCCTGGTCGAGGGCCTGCCCGACGTCTCGGAACGCTCGATCCTCGTCGACGCGGTCAGCCGCCTCACGGAGCGCGCGGCCTGATGGGCGCGCCGCTGCGGCGTGCGGCCCCGGCGATCGCCCTCGCGGCAGCGGCGGCCGCCCTGCTGTCCTGCGGCCCGCCGCCGCCCCTCAGCCGATCGGAGCCCTGGCTGGGCACCTCGTGCACGATCACCGTTTACGACAGATCCGGGCGAGGGCTGCTCGAAAAGGCGTTCGCCCGCATCGCCGGGATCGACGCGCGCATGGGTCTCGACCGGTCCGGCAGCGAGGTCGACGCGATCAACGCGGCCGCCGGCGGGGCGGCCGTCAGGGTCTCGCCCGACACCCTCGAGGTGATCGCGTCTTCGGTGCGCACATCGCGGCTGACCGGAGGCGCGTTCGACGTGTCGGTCGGACCGCTGGTGGAGCTGTGGGGCATCGGCCGGGGGCCGGGCCGCGTGCCGTCGCCGCCCGAGATCGCCCGCGCTCGGGCGCTCTGCGGCTACGAGCGGATCGAGCTCGATCCCGGCTCATCGACCGTCCGCCTGAGGGACACGGGCATGAGGCTGGACCTCGGCGGGATCGCCAAGGGCCACGCCGGCGACGAAGCGGCCGCCGTGCTCGCCGCCGGCGGGGCGAAGAGCGCGATCGTGGACCTGGGCGGCAACATCGTCGCCCTCGGCTCGCGGCCCAACGGCGGCAGGTGGCGCATCGGGGTCCAGGATCCGCAGAAGTCCCGCGGGGAGTACCTGGGAATCGTCGAGGTCACCGACAGAGCCGTCGTGACCTCGGGCGTCTACGAGCGCTACTTCGAGAAGGACGGCGTCCGCTACCACCACATCCTCGACCCCGCCACGGGCGCTCCCGCCCGCAGCGGCCTCCTCGGGGTGTCGATCGTGGCGCGCCGCTCTACGGAGGCGGACGCCCTGTCTACGGGGGTCTTCGTCCTCGGTCTGGAACGCGGCCTGGCCCTCGTCGAAAGCCTCCCTGGCGTCGAGGCGGTGTTCGTCACCGAAGACCGCAAAGTGATCGCCAGCTCGGGGCTCGCTCCGTCGTTCCGCCTCACCTCGCCCGCCTACACGCTGGTCGAGACGCCCCCCCGCTGATCCGTCCTCGATGCGCCGCCTCGCTCCGTGCTACGCTGCCCGCGTGGCGACGGTCCTGCGCTTCACGACGAATCCCGGTCTCGAGGACATCGTGGAGAGCGAGCTGCGCGGCCGCCTGCGCAACGCGGGTCTGGAGCCTCCCTCCTGCGAACGCAAGCCCTTCGGTCTCGCCGGGCACCTGCTTGCGGAGATCCCGCACCCCGTGGAGCCGCTGCTGCCCGTGCTCAGGTCGCTGCGGTCGGTCGGCCACGTGGTCGAGCACCGCGCCTGGTTCCCGCTGCCGGACCGGGCGCCCCTCGAGGCGCTGGCCGAGCGCCTGCGGGGCATCGAGATCCCCGAACTGGCCCGCGCGGCGAGCTTCCGCGTGACCACGGTGCGGGTCGGCGAGCACGAGTTCAGCACCATCGACGTGCAGCGGGCAGCCGGGGCCGTTCTGCTCGAGCGCTCGGCCGTGCCGGTGGACCTGCGCGGCTACGACCTCAACGTGCGCGTGGACGTGATCGGCAGCCTGTGCCTCGTCGGCGTGCAGCTCACCGACGAGCGGCTCGACAAGCGGCACGAGAAGATCTACCAGCCGCGCGTGACCCTGCGGCCGACTGTGGCCTTTGCCATGCTCACTCTCTGCGGGCTGCGGCCCGGGCGCGGTCGCATCCTCGACCCGTTCTGCGGATCGGGCAACATCCTGCTGGAGGCCGGCGGCGTGCTGCCGGGCTACGAGCTGCACGGCTGCGACTACAACCCGCAGGCGGCGGCCGGGGCGGCGGAGAACCTGCGCGCCGCCGGGCTCGAGGGCCGATCGACGGTGCGCTGTCTGGACGCGCGCGAGCTCGCCGGCGCCTACGACGCAGGCTCGATCGACGCGATCATCACCGATCCTCCCTACGGCGTGCGCATGGGCCGAAACGTGAACTTCCACGGCCTCTACATCCGCTTCCTGGAGGCGGCGTGGACCGTCCTGGCGCCCCGAGGGCGCCTCGTGATCCTCGTGGGAAGGCAGCGCGCCGCCTTTAACCGCGTGGTGCGCCAGTTCGGCGGCTTTCGCGTGCTGCACGTGCGCATCGTGGAGACCAGCGGGGTCTACCCCGCCCTGTTCGTGCTGGAGCGCGTGGAGCGGCCCTGAGCCCGCAGCCGCCTGCGGCGCCCAGTTGCCGCTCGTCGGGCCCGCTGCGTATCTTTCGGCGAAACACAGCACAGGAGCAAGTCATGGCCAGCGTCACGCACAAGGGCAGCCCGATGAAGACCAGCGGCGATCTGCCGAAGGTCGGAAGCAGGGCGCCCGATTTCCTCTTGACCACCGGAGATCTCAAGGACGTCACGCTCCGGGACTTCGCCGGCAAGAAGAAGGTCCTGAACATCGTCCACAGCCTGGACACCGGTACCTGCGCCGCCTCCGCCCGCAGGTTCAACCAGGAGGCTTCGAGGCTCGGGAACACCGTCGTGCTCACCGTCAGCAACGACCTTCCCTTTGCCCAGAAGCGCTTCTGCGAGGCCGAAGGGATCAAGAACGTTGTCCCGCTGTCGCAGATGCGAAACCGCGACTTCGGCCGCGACTACGGCGTCGCCGTCGTCGAAGGCCTGCTCACGGGCCTGCTCACGCGGGCGATCGTGATCCTGGACGAGCACGACAAGGTCGTCTACACGGAGTTGGTGGCCGACACGAGCCGGGAGCCTAACTACGAGGCGGCGCTCAAGGCGCTCGAGGGCTGAGCCGCCCGGTCGTCCCCCGGCCGCGGCTCACTCGATGTAGTGGCATCCGCGGGACGTCCTGTTGGCCAGGGCCGCCCGCACGATCAGCTCGGCGGTGAGCACGCCGTTGCGCAGCTCGATGATGCCCCGCGTGAGCTTCGCCTCCCGGTAGAACTGCTCGATGCGGTGGGCCAGGTAGTTGAGGTCCGCGAGGGCCCGCTGCAGGCGCTTGCGGGTGCGGATGATCCCCGCGTAGTTCCACATCGTCGACTGTATGGTGCGGAAGTCCTGGTTCTCGAGGATCGGGTCGAAGACCTCCTCTTCGCTCGGATAGACCCACCCGGGGATGGCCGCGGCCAGGCGCGGCTCCAGCCGGCCGCCGCCAGCGCGCTCGCCGATCCGCACCCCCCAGTACAGCCCCTCCAGCAGCGAAACCGAGGCGAGGCGGTTGGCGCCCTGCACGCCGGTGCACGCGCATTCGCCGGCGGCGTACAGGCCCGGGACCGAGGTGCGGCCGTCGAGGTCGACCTTGATCCCGCCGCAAAAGTAGTGCGCCGCAGGCACGACCGGGATCGGCTCCCTGCGGATGTCGATGCCGAGCTCCAGGCAGGTGGAAAAGATGACGGGAAAGCGCTCCTCGAGCGTGAGGCCTCTGATCGTGCGCGCGTCGAGCCAGACGAACTCGGTGTTCTCGCTCTCCATCTCGGCGTAGATCGCCCTCGCCACCTTGTCGCGGCTCGCCAGGTCCTTTTCCTCGGGGGCGTAGCGGTCCATGAAGAACTCGCCCTTGCGGTTGGCCAGCCGCGCCCCCTCTCCGCGCAGCGACTCGGAGATGAGGAACCGCTTGCGGTCGCGATGGTAGAGGATCGTCGGGTGGAACTGGATGTACTCGGCGTTGATCACCTCGGCGCCGATGCGGTGCGCCATGGCCACCCCGTCGCCCGTCGCCCCCTCCGGGTTCGACGTGTGCAGAAAGAGGTTGCCGACCCCGCCGGTGGCGAGCACCACCTCCGGCGCGAGGAACACCTTGACCGAAGCGGTGGCGTTCTCCAGCACGTAGACTCCGATCACGCGCGTCTGCCGGTACTTCTCCTGCGGATCGGTGGAGTTGTGCGTGTTGGTGATGAGGTCGATGGCCGTGTGGCCCGTGCAGCAGGTGAGGCCGCGGACTCCCTCGAGGTAGCGCACGAGGGCCGTCTCGATCGCGTCGCCGGTGTGATCCATCGCATGGTAGATGCGGCGCATCGAGTGGGCCGCCTCCATGGTCAGATCGATCGAGCCGTCGCTGCCCCGCGTAAAGGGCACGCCGACCTTTTCGGCGAGAAAGCGGTCGACGAGGGCGGGACCCTCGGCGGCGAGCAGGCGCACCGCCTCGATGGAGTTCATCTGGTCGCCGGCTTCCATGATGTCGGAGGCCAGCAGCTCGGGCGAGTCGTTCTCTCCCCGTCCGACGATGCCGCCCTGGGCCCACTGCGTGTTGGCGTCGGCGAGGGTGTCCGCCTTGGAGAGCACCGCCACCGAGAGCCCGCGTTCGGCGGCCGTGATCGCCGTGGCGAGCCCGGCGATGCCGCTGCCGATTACGATGAGATCGAACTGCCGGCCCTCCGCCGGCCCGCCGCCCTGCCTCGCGGTCTCGCTCACTCGGGTCCTCCCGCAGGGATCGCGGCGAGCGAGAAGTCGAAGCGGCACACCGAGTGGGTGATGCTGCCGACCGAGATGCTGTCGGCGCCGAGGCCGGCCAGGTCCCGCACCTTCTCGAGGGTCATGTTACCGGAGATCTCGAACTCGACCGCGCCGCGCCGCAGCCCGATCGAGCGGGCCATCTCCTCGCGGCTCATGTTGTCGAGCATCACGATGTCGGCGCCGGCGTCGATCGCCTCGCGCACGTCGGCCTCCGTGCGGCACTCGACCTCGACGCGGAACCGCCCGCCCCACCGGCGCCTCACCCGCTGCACGGCCAGGGTGATCGAGCCGGCCATGTCGATGTGATTGTCCTTGATCAGCACCATGTCGTTCAGACCGCTGCGGTGATTGCGGGCGCCGCCCACCCGCACGGCGTACTTGGAAAGCGCCCGGAACCCCGGCAGGGTCTTGCGCGTGTCGAGGATCGTCACCCGACCGGCGGCCGCCTCGACGAACCGCCTCGCCTGGGTGGCGATGCCGGAAAGGAACGAGACAAAGTTGAGCGCCACGCGCTCCGACGACAGCACGCTCGCGGCCCGGCCGGCCACCTCGGCCACCGCCTGGCCGGGGGTCAGGCTGGCGCCGTCCTCGACGGAAAAGCGCACCTTCGTGGCGGAATCCACCAGTTCGAACACCCGCCCGAAGACCGCCGCTCCCGCGAGCACTCCCGCGTCCTTGCTCATCAGCAGGCAGCGGCGCCGCTCGTCGGTAAAGATCGCGAGCGACGTGACGTCGCCCTCGGCGCCGAGGTCCTCGTCGAGGGCCATGCGGATCAGCGCATCGATGCGGTCCCAGTCCACGCCCGGCATCATAGGGTGCCGCGCTCGCCGTGACAAGGCGCGCCGGGCGGCGGCCGGCCCGGGGGCCGCGGCGGGGAGGCCGCCGGCCGCCTCCCGCCTTGTTGACGGCGGAAAACCTTCTGCTGTAGCTTGAGGCAGCACATATGCTGAGCACATCGACCTCCGCGCGAGAGATCTACGAGGGCCTGCGCGCCCGGCTGGTGGACGTCGTTCCCGAGGTCGAGCTGCGCGTCAAGGCGGAGCTCGCCGCCGAGATCAACCGCCTGAAGATCGAGCGCAACGCCGTGATCCTCGGCCACAACTACATGGAGCCCGCCCTCTATCACTCGATTCCGGACTTTACCGGCGACTCCCTTGAGCTGTGCCGAGCCGCGGCCGGGACCAGCAAGGACATCATCGTGTTCTGCGGCGTGCGCTTCATGGCCGAGACCGCCAAGGTCCTCAACCCGGAAAAGACGGTGCTCATTCCCTCGGCGCGCGCCGGCTGCTCGCTAGCCGAAAGCATCACGGCGCAGGACGTCCGCGACCTCAAGCGGCGCTTTCCCGGCGTGCCGGTGGTGACCTACATCAACACCTATGCCGACGTCAAAGCCGAAAGCGACATCTGCTGCACGTCGGGCAACGCCGCCCGCGTGGTCGCCTCCCTCGGCGGGCAGACGGTGATCTTTCTGCCCGACGAGTACCTTGCCTCCAACGTGGCGAGGGAGACCGGCAAGCGCATCATCTTCCCGACCAGGACGCCGCGGGCCGCCGCGGGGCGCGACGAGCGGCTCGACTACCAGATGATCGGCTGGACGGGCCGCTGCGAGGTCCACGAGCTGTTCACCGTCGAGGACGTGGAGACGGTGCGGCGCCAGTTCCCGGACGTGGTGGTGCTCGCGCACCCCGAGTGCAGCCCCGAGGTGTGCGCCGCCGCCGATTTCACGGGCAGCACGGCCGCAATGATCCGCTACGTGCGCGAGGTCGAGGCGCCGCGCTACCTGCTGCTCACCGAGTGCAGCATGGGCGACAACGTCGCGGGTGAGAACCCGCACAAGGAGATGCTGCGCCTCTGCAGCCACCGCTGCCCCCACATGCAGGAGATCACCCTCGAGGACACGCTGCAGTCGCTGCGCGAGACCCGCCACGTCGTGACCCTCGACGAGCAGGTGAGACAGAAGGCCCTGGACTCGGTCGAGCGCATGCTCGCGATCCGCTGAACGCCCGGGGCGCGCGGCCGCCGGCGGTTTGCCCGGTGAGCCGGCGGCGCCTATAATGCCGCTGATGCCCAGAGTCGCGAGCCTGACGCGCAAGGCGGCCCTGATCGTGGCCGCCGGCCTCCTGATCGGAGGGGGGCTCGGCATCTGCCTCCTGGCCCTCAGGCTGGAGGCCGAAGCCTCGGCGGCCGCGTGCCGGAGCCTCGAGGCGGCCGCGGGACTTCTGCGGCAGGCGATCAGGAACGTGATGCTTGCCGGCGAGGCGCCGATCGCCGTCTCGCTGCTCGACGAGGTGCGCGGCCAGGGCGGCCGCGGCGCCATCCGCCTGCTGCGGGCGGACGGCGTCGAGGCGTTCTCCGACAACGCGACGATCGCAGAGGTCAACCAGAGGCTCGGCAGGCGCCGCTTTGCCGACAGGGCGCAGCTGCCGTCCCTCCCGGCGAGGATCGGGGCCGATGACGCAGCGTTCGCCGCTTCGGTGCGCGAGGCGGGGCCGTCGTCCGTGGTCGAGGGCGGCCTCGAACGCCGCTCGCTCACCATCTACAGCCCGCTGTTGAGCGCCGGCGGCTGCGCGAGCTGCCATGGAGGCGATCAGCCGGTCCGCGGCGTGATCGCCGCGCGGGCCGACCTCACGCCGGCGATGATCCAGGGCCTGTGGACCCTGGCCCTCGCGGCTGCGGTGGTCGCCGGCCTGGCCCTGCTGCTCGCCGGGATCCTGAGCGCCTGGCTCCACCGCCGCGTGGTCGATCCGCTGCGGCAGATCGGAGACGTGTGCGCCGCAGTGGGCGCCGGAGAGCTGGGTGCGCGCGTGGAGATCGACGACCGCAGCGCGGTCGGCGTACTCGCCGATGCGGTCAACGAGATGATCCAGGGGCTCCACGAGCGATTCGAGCTGTCGATGCTGGTCTCCAGCCCCACCCTCCGGTCGATCGGGAACGCGGAAAAGGGCGCCAAGGTGCGCCTGGCCCTGCTGTTCACCGACGTGCGCGGCTTCGCCGCCTACACCCAGAGCCATCCGCCCGAGGAGGCCGTCGCGTCGCTGAATCGCATCCTCGACGCCCAGACCGACATCATCCGCAGGTGCGGCGGCGAGGTGTACAGGTACGTCGGCACCGAGATGATCGCCCTGTTCTCGGGCGCAGACCAGGCCTTCCGCGCCTGCCACGCCGCCCTCGAGATCCAGCGGGAGATCGCCAGGTCCGGCGGCGCCGCCTATGGCGGCCTCGAGGTGGCCATCGCCATCGACGCCGGCGAGGTCGTCGTCGGGGTCATCGGCGGCAAGCGGCGGGCGGACCTGGCCGTGGTCGGCGACCACGTCAACCTCGCCGCCCGGCTCTGCGCGGCGGTGCAGCCCGCGCAGGTCATCGTTTCCGATGCCGCCTGGAAGGAGGCCGGCGGCAGGGTGCCGGCCAGGGGGCCTTACGGCGTGCGCGTGGGCGGCAAGGCCGGTCCACAGCGCGTCTACCTGCTCCAAGGCCAGGGAACCCGCGCCTGAGCCCGGTTTCCGACTGCGGAGAACCGGAAAGCGCTTTGACGAACCCACGGAAAGCCGAGTACCTTCAAGAGACCATGCACGGGCCCGGCATCGACTTCTTCGACGTCGACCACACCATCCTGCGCGGCTCCTCTTCGCGGCACTACGTGGTTCTGGGAGTCAAGCTCGGGATGTTCCCGCGCACGAGCCTGCTCAAGATCCCGGTCCTCTACCTCCGCTACCGCCTCACCGAGATGAGCTCTCAGAAGACGTTCCAGCGGGATTTCCCGGGCCTGGCCGGCACCGAGCGCACGTACCTCGAGGAGGTGGCGCAGATCTGCTTCGAGCGGACCCTCAGGCACGACGTGTACCAGGAGGCCCGCGATCTGATCGCCAGCCTCAAGGAGCAGGGTCGCCGGGTGGTGCTCGCCACCTCGTCGGTGGACATCATCGTGAAGCCGATCGCCGAGTGGCTCGACGCCGGCCTGATCGCGAGCACCCTCGAGTTCAGCAACGGCCTGAGCACCGGGCGCTTTCTCGGCCCCCCCGTGTTCCAGGACGCCAAGCGGGTCAAGGTCCTGGAGCACATCGAGCGCGCCGGGTTCACGCCCCTGCAGTGCTCGTTCTACTCCGACAGCATCCACGATGTGCCGCTGCTGGAGGTGGTCGGCAACCCGGTGGCCACCAACCCCGACGTCCGCCTCAGGAGAGAGGCGCGCAGCCGCGGCTGGCAGATCCGGGTGTTCCGGCGGTAGGCGCCGGCCCCGAGGCGGGGTGCGCGGCGGCGGCGTCAGCCCTTCTTCCAGACGTAGAAGATCTCGCCCGGGCATTCCACCTTGCGCAGCTCGCCGGACGGCAGCAGACCGCGGATCTGGCTGTCGTAGTGCGCCCGCATGCCCCGCTGCCGGCCGCCGAGTGAGGCGAGCGGAAACGAGATCACCGCCCAGCGACAGCGCAGGCGGGCGAGGACCCAGGCCGACGAGCCCGGCTCCTGGCGCTCCAGGCACGGCAGGACCTTGAGCAGCAGCGCCACGTCCGCCTCGGGCAGCGGGGCCTCGCCGAGCAGGTCAAGACACCGCGCGGCCGGCGGCCTGCCCAGCAGGACGAGCAGCCGGTTGGTGAGCTCGGCCCACCTCTCGTCGATGTCCAGGGGAAGGTAGCTTGCCCCGGGCGCCAGCTGCATCCAGGGCAGCGCAAAGGCGCCGAGCCCGCACGCCAGGTCGACCACCGACTCCGGGGCACCGGTGACCGCGAACACCTCCGCGTAGCAGCGCTCGATGATCGGCAGCCGCTCGCGAGTCGAAGCGTGCAGCCGCAGGACCCGCATGCAGGCCGCCTGCAGGTCGGCCTCCGAGGGGCTGCCGCCCAGCCGCGCCAGCGCGCCGGCGACGGTGCGATGGTCCTCGGGGCTGCAGTACGCGCCGTAAACCTGGTGCAGCTTGCGCCGGGCCATGTGCGAGGCGGCGGCCGGCGAATCAGCGCGCGCCAGCGCCCAGCCGGCGACGCGCGAAAGCGTCTGGGCGCAGACCCAGCGATACTTGCGCGAGCGCTGCAGCTCCCCCACCAGCCGCTCGAGGGCCGCCTCCCCGGGCGGCCGCTGCGCCGCCGCCGACCGCGCGTCACTCACGGCGCAGAGCCTCGAGCAGGCGCGTGTAGAAGCGCAGGTTGTGCAGCGTGGCCAGGCGGGCGGCCGCCGCGTCGCCGATCGCGTACAGGTGGTGCAGGTACGCTGCGCTGTAGCGGGTGCAGCACGGGCAGTCGCAGCCCGGTTCCAGGGGGCCGGCCTCGCGGCGCAGGCGCTGCGACTCGAGGGCGAGGGGCCTGTAGAAGCCCGGCGCGTCGAGATCGAGCCCGGCAGGCGCCCCCTCGAACACGAAGAGCCTGCCGTGGCGCGCGTCGCGCGTGGGGATCACGCAGTCAAAGATGCGATAGCCCGCGCGAAAGGCAGCCACGAGGTTCTCCGGCTTGCCGATCCCCAGGCCGTGCAGCGGCAGGCCGCGCGGCGAGAACTGCGCGGTGGCGGCGACCATCTCGCTCAGCCGGCCGCGCTCCAGCGGCCAGCCGCCGAAGCCGAAGCCGTCAAAGCCGATCTCCTGCAGGCGCTCGGCGCACTCGCGGCGCAGGCCCAGGTCGCCGCCGCCCTGAATCACGGCGAACAGCAGAGGCCTGGCAGGCCGGCCCTCGACGGCGCGGTCGAACTCGCTGCGGCAGTCCCGCGCCCAGCGCACGGTGTTTTCCACCGACTCGCGCAGCTCTTGGAGCGAGGCGCCGGGCCCCGTGCAGTGGTCGAGGCAGAACAGCAGGTCCGAGCCGGCCCGCAGCTGCTTCTGAATGCAGCTCTGCGGCGTGAGGCGTTCCTTTTCGGAGCCGCGGGCAGCGCGGTAGCTGAAGCCGCCCGGCGACACGGTGGCCAGGCCCGCGGCCAGCAGCGAGTACACCTGGAATCCGCCGGAATCGGTGGCGATCGGAGCCCGCCAGCTCATGAACCGGTGCAGACCTCCCGCCGCCCTGATGACCGAGAGGCCCGGCTTCGAAGCCACGTGCAGCGTGTTGACCATGAGCGCCCGCACGCCGACCGCTTCGAGGTCCGCGGAGTCGACGGCGCGCACGACAGCCCGGGTGGCATCGGGAAGAAAGGCGGGCAGATCGAGATCTCCGTGGCGGGTCTGCAGACGGGACGGGGGCGACGTCACGCCTTGATGAGAAGGGCAACGCCGGCCCTTGGTCAAGCGCCGCCGCACGCGCGGCCGGCGCGCGGGTCCCCTCCCTCGGATTCTGCCTCTTCGCCCACGAACTTCGGGTTGCTTCCCGCGATCACCACAGTGACCTCGCCCTTGACCTGCCTGTCGCGATAGCGCTCGGCCAGCGCCGCGAGGTGGTCGCGGTCGACCTGCTCGAACATCTTGGTCAGCTCGATGCACACGGCCGCGAGGCGGTTGCCGAGCACGGCGAGGGCGTCCTGCAGCAGCGCGCCGATCCGGTAGGGCGACTCGAACAGCACGAGCGTGTGGGGCGACTCGCGCTCGGCAGCGAGAAAGCGGCGGCGCTGCCCGCTCTTGCGCGGAGGGAAGCCCTTGAAGGTGAAGCTCGAGGTCGGCAGGCCCGAGCTGACGAGAGCGGTCGAGACCGCGTCGGGACCCGGCACCACCTCGACGCCGATCCCCCGCTGCCGGCAGGAGGCGATCAGCCGGTAGCCCGGGTCGCTCACGCCCGGCATCCCCGCGTCGCTGCACACCGCCACCTTGAGCCCCTCGGCCAGCAGCCCGAGGATGCGCTCGCCCGCGCTCGCCTCGTTGTGCTCGTGGTAGGACAGCAGGATGCGCGGCACGGGGATCTGGTAGCGCTCGAGGAGCTTGCGCGTGTGGCGCGTGTCTTCGCAGGCGAGGGCGTCGACCTCGGCGAGCAGGCGCACGGCCCGGTGGCTCGCGTCCTCCAGGTTGCCGATGGGGGTGCCGATCACGTAGAGCACGGCGGCTCCTTTCGTACGATCAGTGCGGTCTCGCCGCTTACCCCGACGGCCGACACCTGCCAGCCGCGCTCGCCGGCCCGCGCCCGGATCTCGGGCTCGTAGTTGCCGGCGATGTCGGCGGCCCGCGACGCCAGGGTGCGCGTGGGGAACGAAACGACGATCCAGGCGGCGGGCGCCGAAGCGACGGTCTGCCAACCGGCGCCGCGGCGGCGGTGCTCGAGGCAGTGGTACATCTTGAGCAGCAGCGCGACATCGCTCGCCTCGCGGGGCGGGCTCACCAGCACGTCCCGGTGCTCGGCGCGTCCGTCGACTCCCTCGAGGGCGAAGTAGCTGCCGACGAGCTCGACCGTCCTGCGGTTGATGTCGAAGGCGAGGTACCTGGTATCGCGCTCGAGCCCCATCCAGCGCCAGGAGAGGGGGTTGAGGGCGCAGGCCAGGTCGAGGAGCGAGCGCGGCCTGCCGGTGATCGCGAACACCGCCTCGTAGAACGCCGCGAGCTCGGGCAGGCGCTCGGCCGCCGACTGGTGGCTGCGGAGTATGGCGAGGCAGGCGTCGCCCACCGCCTCCTGCGAGCCGCCGGCGAAGGCCTCCTCGAGAGCGCGCACGGCGGTCTGCGTTTCCGGCTCGCCGAGGTAGTCGGCCCAGAGCCGGTGCAGGCGCACGCGCGCCCGGTGGAACGCCGCCGCCGTGGGGCCGCCTCGCTCGAGCTCTCGCAGCGCCACGTCGCGCACGGTCTCGGGCGTGATGTCCCGGTACTTGCGCGACGCCAGCGTCCGCTGCACGAAGCTCTCGATCGGGTCGGCGCCGCTCATCGGCCGCTCACCCCGCCGCGGCTGCGGCCAGGTCCCGGAGGCGCCCGAGCAGGCGCTGGACGTCGTCCGTCGACGTCTGCGGGTTCATGAGGGCCATCCGCAGCCAGCGCCGGCCGCCAAAGAGGGTGGTCGACAGGTAGAAGTCGCCGGCGGCGATCAGCCGGTCGCGCAGGGCGATCTGCAGCGCGTCGTCGTCCCCGCGGCCGGTGTAGCGGAAGCAGACGATGTTGCTCTCGGGCTCCACGGCGCAGGCAAAGTCCGGCTGGGCGTCGATCAGGCGCCAGGCGTCGTGGGCGAGGGCAGCCGCCCGGTCGACGGTGTCGGCGAGGGCCGCCTCTCCGAGGGCGGCCAGCACGAAGAACAGCCTGAGGCCCAGCGCGCCTTTCGTGCACTCCACGGACCTATGGAGCAGGTCGAAGCCGGGCTGCTCCTTTTCGTGAAACAGGTAGCTCGCCTCCTGGCGAAAGGCCGCGTCGAGCGTTCGCCCGTCGCGGACCAGCACGGCGGCGCACAGCGCCGGGGTGCGCAGCAGCTTGTGCGCGTCCCAGACCAGCGAGTCGGCCAGCTCGACGCCGTCGAGCCGGGCCCGCTGCCGCGGGCTCAGCAGCGCGCTGGCGCCGTGGGCCCCGTCGACGTGCAGCCAGAGGCCCCGCTGCCGGCACAGCTCGCCCAGCTCCCGCAGGGGATCGTAGCAGCCGACCCTGCGGATGAGCCAGTCGAGCACAAAGGCCTCGATGGTGGCGGCTGCGGATCCCATCTCGTAGATCGACGACGCGTTGTTGAGCAGGCCGTCGATCATCGCGGCGATCGCCCCCGACGGATGGGTCACTGCCACCTGGTGAGCCATGTAGGCGGGATGATGGAGGCGCGTCGCGTGGGACAGGTAGCGGCTCACCCACCGGCGCAGCTGCCGGCCGGTGAGCCCGCCGCAGGCGAGCAGGCGGTCGAGCTCGAGCTCGGCGGCGATCCGTTCCATCGGCTCCTGCCGGATGACCGCGCCGTCGCGGGCGCGGCAGCGGGCGAGGTAGCGGCCGAGAGCGCGTGCCGCGATCGACGCGTCGCGGACAAAGGCCCTGTGCGGTTTCATCCGGCAACAATAGCACCGGCCGGCCATGCGGGTCACGGTCGCGGGCGGCAGCGACGCAGCGGCTCCCGCCCCTGCCCGCTACAGGTGCGCCGCGATCCAGGCCCTGATGTCGGCGAGCGCCTGGTCCCTGGCGTAGTCGTTGTCCAGCTCGTGGTAGGCGTCCGGGTACTCGATGCGCCTCTTGTCGGCCAGGCTCACCCGCTGGTAGAACGTGAGGCTCGCTGCCGGGGGGACGACCCTGTCTGCCGCGCCGTGCACCACCAGCAGCGGGACGCGCAGCTCGGCCGCGTGGCCGAGGGTGAACTCGATCGCCCTGCGGGCCTCGACCCCGAGCCGCACGGTGGCGTAGGAGTGGCAGAGCGGATCCTCGTCGTCGGCAGCCTTGATCGACGGGTCGCGCGAGATGTTGGTCGAGTCGAGGCCGACCTTCATGGTCAGGCGCGGCGCCAGGCGATCGAGCAGGCGGCTGGCGACCACCTGCCATCGCGGAATTCCGTCGAGGCTGAGGCCGGGGGACATGGCCACGACGCCGCGCAGCCCTTCGGGATAGCGGAGCGCGTACTCCAGAACCACCAGGCCGCCGAGACTGTGGCCGATGAGGAACAGCGGGACCCCGGCGCGCTGCGATGCGGCGAACCGCACGACGGCGCGCAGGTCCTCGCGGTGGTCGTCCCAGGAATCGATGTGGCCGCGGGGCCCGGGAGAGCGGCCGTGCCCCCTCAGGTCCGCGGCCGTCACCGTGTGGCCGGCTGCGCACAGGGCGTCAAAGAGGCTGCGGTGGCGACCGCTGTGATCGCCGAGTCCGTGCACGTACACCACCGAGGCGCCCGTTGCCGCAGCCGGCCGCAGCGTCTGGCAGTAGAGATCGATGCCGTGATGGCCCTTGATCGTTTCCTCGGTCCGTTCCACAGGCGCCTCCGCCCTTGACGGTACGCCCGCCAGGCCGCGATGTCAAAGCGGCGGTCAGCGAGTCCCGAGCGCGGCGGGCGGCGCGGCCGGCGCAACCGGGACGGCTGGCGCCCTCCGGTTTGACCTCGGCGTGCGGCCGGCCCTACACTCGGCGGCGGTGAACCTCGTGCTCTTTGAGCCCGGCGAGCTCGAACGCCCCCTTCGCCCCGACGATCCGCGGGCGCTCCACGTCACGCGCGTGCTCGGCAGGCAGCCGGGGGACACCTTCGACGCCGGCGTCGTCGGCGCAGGGCGGGGCAAGGCAAAGGTGGTCAGCGTGAGCGAGGCCGGGCTGCGGGTCGAGCTGCGGCTCACCGAGGCGGTCGCCCCGCTCGCCCCCGTCACGCTCCTGTTCGGAGCCTGCAGGCCGGTGGCGGCCCGGCGCATTCTGCGCGAAGCCACGACCCTCGGCGTCGAGGCGATCTGGGTGTCGGGCGGCGACAAGGCCGAGCCCTCCTATCTCAGAGCCTCGCTGTGGTCGAGCGGCGGATTCCGCGAGCACCTGCTCGCCGGCGCGGCCCAGGCGTTCACAACCCTCATCCCGCAGGTGCGCGTTTTCGAAAGCCTCGACGCGGCGCTGGCCGCGCGGCAGGAGTCCGCCGAGGGTCTAGCCCTGGACAACTACGAGGCCTGCGGCCCTCTTCGGGACTGGGCGCCCCGGTCGGGCAGCACCCTGCTGGCAGTCGGCCCCGAACGCGGATGGTCGGCCCGCGAGCGCAACCTGCTGCGGTCGGCGGGCTTTGCCCTGCTCGGGCTCGGCGAGCGCGTGCTGCGGTCGGAGACCGCCTGCCTTGCCGGGCTCACGCTGGTGCTGGCGCGCCGCGGGCTGATGTGAGGCGCAGCTAGGACAGCGGCTTCGATTTCTGCGGCTTCCAGAAGGGGTTGGTCCGGCTCCTGAGGAATCGCTGGTAGATGCGGCAGGCCTCGTAGTAGCCCGAGGGCTCGCGGTAGGTCGAGGCGAGGTCGGCGCGGTAGAGCTCGAGAAGCTCGGGAAAAAGCGGCGAGGACATCAGGCGCTCGGTGCGGTACAGCGGCAGCCTGGGCAGGGCGGCCGGCATCATGTGGAAGCGCACCAGGTAGTCGACCTGGGCGACGAGGCTGTCGGAAAAACCCAGTCGCCGCAGGAACCTCGTCGCAAGGCCGGCCCCGATCTCGGCGTGGTTCTCGAACGGCCGCTCCCGGTTGCCGCCCTCGCGAGCGGCAGGCTTGCCCATGTCGTGCAGCAGCAGGGCGGCCGCCAGCGCGATGCCGAAGTGCTTGCGGCTGCGCAGCGCCGCCAGGGTGTGCGTCCAGACGTCGCCCTCCGGGTGGTACTCCTTGCTCTGCTGCACCGATGCCATCGCGGCGAGCTCCGGCCAGAACGCCGCGACAAATCCGGTGCGCCGCAGCAGCTCCAGGCCCTTGTCGGGGTAGCGGCTGGTGAGCAGACCCCGCAGCAGCTCGCGCTGATCCTCGATCGACGGCGCCGGCAGCCCCTGCGCGGCGCCGTCGGGATGCGGCTCGCCGGTGTAGTGATAACGGGAAACCAGGCGCGCCGCCTCCATGATCTCGGCGAGGGCGCCGGCGGGAGCCGGCGTGCGGACCAGAGCCGCCTGCCGGAGGTCGGGGTAGATGCCGTGGGGATCGCGAAAGGTGTCCCGCTGCGTGTTGTACAGCAGGTCGAGAGCGGTAAAGGCGAGACCCGAGGAGACGTCCATCCGGTCTACGCAGCGAAAGCGGTAGACCTTGCCCTCGGCGTCGAGAGCGGCGTCGACGTTCAGCTGTCCGGGGAACTCCAGTCGTTCGAAGAGCTTGGCCAGCGTGACCAGCGAGGCATCGGTGCGGATGAACACGTCGCCCGGCTCGCGCACGCGGAAATAGCGGTCCAGGGCCGAGTAGCTCTCTAGAAGGAAAGGCACCCCCTCGCGCGCAAGCTGAGTGAACACCGCGTCCATGGGCAGCCTCTCATAGGCTGGAAATATAGCAAACGCGGGCGCCGCGGTCTATGCACCCCATCTGGTAGGAGGTGGCCACTCGGGCCACCCCCTCCCAACAGAACGGCTCGTACCGACCAGGTAAGCCGCTCTTCGATCAACGACCCAGTGTTGACATCCGTGTCTACTCGGTTGGTGTCAGTGTGAGATAGTCGGTCAGGAATACCAGCCCCAGCTTTCGGAACCAGTCCGGGCTCAAGACGAATCTGACTACCGGACGGCGCACTGAGCGCCATGCCTTCATCGCCACCCAAGTCTGACGAGCCTCCCACGGCGGGAATCCCGCCGCGATCATCACCCGTCGGAACTTCGTGGGTTTCTTCCACTTCGATAGCTGCATCGAACGCAACCGTGCCCGTATCCAGGCGTCGATGCGCCCGAACAGCTCCTTGAACTCCTGGACTCGGAAGTAGGCTACCCAGCCTCGCAAGTACTTGCTGAGCTCTTTGGTCACGGCAAACATCGACAGCGGATTGTTGCGGTGGGTCAGCTCCCTCACTCGGCGCTTGAACTTCTCGATCGAGTCGGGGCTCACGCGGATCTTGCGCCGAAGGATGCGGAAGCCCAGAAAAGTCACTTCCGCCATCGTGGCCACCGCGCTCTTGTCCCGGTTAACTGGAAGTCCCAGCACATCTTCGAGGTAAGCGCTGATGTTTTCCATCGCCCGCTCCGCCGCGCGCTTGCTCTGCGACAGCAGCACGAAGTCGTCTGCCCAGCGCGCGTACTTCAGGCCCCTGCGCTCAAGCTCTTGGTCCAGTTCGTTCAACACGATGTTGGATAGGATCGGCGACAACGGCGACCCCTGGGGTACCCGGGAGTACTCTACGTCTTGTGTCTAGGACGGTAGCGGTAGCAGGAGGAGGGGGGTCTGGGGGGAGGAGACTAACATTGTGGATAAAGTGGACAACCCTGGCGGCACGGCTATGCTGAAGGGTTGAGCGATCATCAGGAAGGAAAGGAGGCCAGTCGCGATGGCAGAGCAGGCTCGTCACGACCGGCCCCACCGACGAACACCCTGGAGTATAGATGAAGTCCGGGGGATGCGGAAGGGGGCCACGGCGAAGTTATTGGAGAAGGCCTTCGAGCTGCTCATGAAGGCCGAACGGGATCAGCACCTCAGCGAGGAGGTCGCCGACAAGGCCAACGGCTACTACGGTCGGTCCTTGGGTACCCCGGTAG
>CAZKGO010000018.1:0-56153 GCA_964552235.1 uncultured Spirochaetales bacterium
CAAGTTCCGCTACCTGGAACTGCGGCGTCCGTTGCTGCAGCGCTCGATGGCGCTGCGCCACAAGACGCTGCTGGCGGCGCGGCGCACGCTCGATGCGCAGGGCTTCCTGGAGATCGAAACGCCGCTGCTCATCAAAACCACCCCGGAGGGGGCGCGCGATTACGTCGTGCCGAGCCGGCTGCATCCCGGCAAGTTCTACGCGCTGCCGCAGAGTCCGCAGATCTACAAGCAGATCCTCATGGTCTCGGGCTTCGACCGCTACTTCCAGCTCGCCCACTGCTTCCGCGACGAAGACGCCCGCGGCGACCGGCAGCCGGAGCACACGCAGATCGACATCGAGATGAGCTTCGTGAGCAAGGAGGACGTCTTCGCGGTGACCGAGGGGATGCTCGCCCACGTCTGGCGCGAGACCATGGGCCGCGAGCTGCCGACGCCCTTTCCCCGTCTCAGCTACCAGGAGGCGATGGACCGCTTCGGCAGCGACAAGCCGGACCTGCGCTTCGCTCTCGAGCTGCAGAGCTTCGAGCCATGGGTGGCCTCCGGCGAGTTCCAGGTGTTCAAGGACGTGCTCGCCTCGGGCGGCACGGTCAAGGTGCTCGTGGCTCCCGGCTGCGGAGAGCGGTCGCGCAAGCAGATCGCTGAGCTCGAGGAGCTGGCCAAGCGCTACGGGGCCAAGGGGCTGGCGTGGGCCAAGGTCACGGCGGCGGGCCTCGACGGTGGGATCGCCCGCTTCTACGCCGGCTCCGCCGCGGCGATCGTCAAGGGGCTGGGCGCAAAGCCGGGCGACCTGCTGCTGTTCGCCGGGGCCGACAGGCGCACCGCCTGCCTGTCGCTGGGAGCCGTGCGTAGCAGGCTGGGCGCGGAGCTCGAGCTGGCGGACCCCAAGGCCTTCGCCTTCTGCTGGATCGTGGACTTTCCCCTCTTCGAGTGGAACGAGGACGAGAAGCGCTGGGAGGCGGCCCACCACATGTTCACGATGCCGCAGGAGCGGTTCCTCGCGACGCTGGAGAGCAGCCCGGGCGAGGTGCTGGGCGATCTCTACGACCTGGTCTGCAACGGAGTCGAGTGCGCCTCGGGCTCGATCCGGATCCACGATGCCGCTCTGCAGTCGAGGATCTTCAGCATCGTGGGGTTCTCGCGCGAGGAGGCCGAAAGGCGCTTCGGGTTCCTGCTCGAGGCGTTCCGCTACGGCCCGCCGCCCCACGGCGGCATCGCACCCGGCCTCGACCGCCTCGTGATGCTGATGGCCGGCGAGAGCTCGATCCGCGAGGTGATGGCCTTTCCCAAGAACACGATGGCGGCCTCGCCCATGGACGGCGCGCCGGCCGAAGTGGACGAAAAGCAGCTTCGGGAGCTGGGCCTGCGGATCGTACGCGACGCACCGCCTCACGCATGAGCGCGTTCGGGGCCGGCGCGGGCAGGCGGCGACGCCGACTGGAAACGCTGCGGAAGACGGAGTAGAATTGCATCCGGAGTCTGCAACTATTCGACGCAACAGGGAGGTGACTGTGAAAAGCAAGCTGCTCGTGCTCGTCGGCATCCTGGCGCTGGCGGCGACCCCCGCGTTCAGCGACTGGCGCTTCGACATCGGCATCGATGCGATCTTCGGCTTCGGCGCCCTGTCCGAAGACGATGCCGAAACGCTGGATTTCCCGGACCTGACTTTCATCACGCTGCCGATGGGCGAGGCGGGCTACGAGTGGGAACTGGGCCCGGTCAACCTCGGAGTCGGCGTCAGAGGCATCACCCTCATCCTCGTCAACCTGCTGTGGCCCGACGTCTACGCCGAGCTCGATCTGGGCAAGGTCGCCGTCGAGGCGCACCTGGGAGGTTTGGCGTTCATGGTCCTCGGCCTGGCCAACGACACCACCACCGGAGAGGTCTT
Source organism: uncultured Spirochaetales bacterium (assembly GCA_964552235.1). Taxonomy (GTDB): domain Bacteria; phylum Spirochaetota; class Spirochaetia; order SZUA-6; family CAVTHK01; genus CAVTHK01. Next base: position 1,886 of record CAZKGO010000018.1, read on the forward strand.
TATCCCCGAGCTGTCGGCGTGGTTCAAGCCGGGCCGGCGCTTCCGCCTGGGAGGCGGCGCCGTAGGCTTCTATCACCCGGACATGGAAGGGAACCTCCTTTTTCTCTACTACCTCGGGGTCAAGTGGGTCCTCGGGCCGGGGCGATAAGCCTGGGCGGATCCCTCTCGCCATCGCGCACGACGCCCCCGCAAGGGGGCGTCGTTGTTTTCCGCCCCGTTGACTGCGACCGCGCCGCTCCGGTAGCTTGTCCAGCTATGGCTGACAAGACCCTCCCCTTCACCAAAGCCCAGATCGAGCGGATCATCGAGCTCCACCCGACGCCCTTCCACATCTACGACGAAGCTGCGATCCGGCGCAACGCCCGGGCGCTCACGGCGGCCTTCGCCTGGGCGGGGAACGAGGCCGCCGGGTTCCGCGAGTTCTTTGCGGTCAAGGCCCTGCCCAACCCGCACATCCTGAAGATCCTCAAGGACGAAGGCTTCGGCACAGACTGCAGCTCCCTGGCCGAGCTGGTCCTCTCCGAGCGGACGGGCATCCGCGGCGAGCAGATCATGTTCACCTCCAACGACACCCCCGCCGCGGAGTACGTCAAGGCCAGGGCCCTCGGCGCCATCATCAACCTCGACGACATCTCCCACATCGACTTCGTGGCGAAGCACGCGGGACTGCCGGACCTGATCAGCTTCCGCTACAACCCCGGCCCCCTGCGGGAGGGCAACCCGATCATCGGCGACCCCAAGGAGGCCAAGTACGGCTTCACGCGGGAGCAGCTGTTCGAGGGCTACGAAACCTGCCGGCAGCGCGGCGTCCGCCGCTTCGGCCTCCACACCATGGTGATCTCCAACGAGCTGAACCAGGCCACCTTTGTCGAGACCGCGAACATGCTCTTCGACCTGGCGGTGGAAATCAGGAAGCGCCTCGGGATCGAGCTGGAGTTCGTCAACCTCGGCGGCGGCATCGGCATCCCCTACAGGCCCGAGCAGAAGGCCGTAGACATCGCCGCGGTCGGCGCCGGCATCCGCGACGCCTACAGGACCAAGATCGCCGCAGCCGGCCTGAAGCCCCTCATGATCATGCTCGAGTGCGGCCGCTTCATCACCGGCCCCTACGGCTGGCTGGTCGCGCGCGTCCTGCACACCAAGGAGACCTACAAGAGCTACGTCGGCCTCGACGCCTGCATGGCGAACCTCATGCGGCCGGGCATGTACGGCGCCTACCACCACATCACGGTGCTCGGCAAGGAAAAGGCGCCGCTCGCCCGCACCTACGATGTGACCGGGTCGCTGTGCGAGAACAACGACAAGTTCGCCGTCGATCGCAGGCTGCCCGAGATCGACATCGGCGACCTCGTCGCGATCCACGACACGGGCGCGCACGGCCACGCGATGGGGTTCAACTACAACGGCAAGCTGCGCTCGGCCGAGCTGCTGCTGCGGCCCGACGGGTCGGTGAAAGAAATCCGCCGCCGCGAGACCCTCGACGACCTGTTCGCCACCCTCGAGTTCGGCACCCTGTAACCGCGCCGGCTCAAAAAAAACCGGGCGCCGGCCGACACTAACAGTAGCAGGCGCATCGCGACGCTGGGATGCGTCCTCTCGTCACGGCAGGTCGATGAGACAGATAGCGGTACTCAGCTCCGACGACGGCACCAACAAGCGCATCGAAACCCTGCTGCACAAGGCCGGGGCCGGCTACGCGCCGGTGATGATCGACGACGGCCGCAAGTTCCTCGAGTTCCTGAACTACGAGCTGCCCGAGCTCAGCATCTGCAACTTCTCCGATCCCGAGATCAACGCCGAGGCGGTGCTTGATGAGATCAAGGCCGACCCCTGGCTGCACTACGGCGGCATCATCGGCCTGCACGGCCGCGACAACGAAGCCGAGCTCGAGCAGAGCCTCAAGGGCTCCAACGTCGTGAGCCTGATCCACATGAACCGCTTCGATTTCGAGCTGCCGCGGGCCATCCGCATCATCGACCAGAACCGCCAGATCGTCTTTCAGCGGGACCTGCAGAGCCAGCTGCTCTCGGCTCTGTCCGGCTCCTTCGAGATGGACAACGATCCCTTTGACTGCAAGACCTACACCAACCTGATCATCAACTACCTGTTCAACGCGAACTTCATCGGCCGCGACGCCAAGGACCAGCTCACGGTCGCCCTGCTGGAGCTGTTCATCAACGCCATCGAGCACGGCAACTGCCGCATCTCCCACGAGGAGAAGAGCGCGTGGCTGGAGGCGGGGAACAACATCTTCGACCTTATGCGGAAGAAGAACGAAGACCCCGCCATCCGCAGGAAAAAGGTGCACTTCCGCTACCGCATCACGCCGCAGAAGTCGATCTTCGCCATCCGCGACGAGGGCGAGGGATTCGACTGGCGCAAGCGCGTGCGGGAGATCAACGACCAGAACTACCTCAAGTTGCACGGCCGCGGCATCATGATGGCCGAGCACTACCTCAAGCGCCTGACCTACAACACCAAGGGCAACGAGGTTCGCTTCGAGATCGATCACCAGGTCGACGAGAGCAACGCCGTGCCCCGGGCCTTTGAGTCGCAGGAGGACGTGGTCTTCCGCGCGGGCCAGACCGTGTTCAAGCAGGGAGAGGCGTCGGACTTTCTCTACTACATCGTCTCGGGCAAGTTCGCCATCATCTCCGAGGGCAAGGTGATCTCCGAGCTCACGCCCGCCGACGTCTTTCTCGGCGAGATGTCGTTCCTGCTGAACAACCAGCGCTCGGCCACGGTCAAGTCCGTGGGCCGCGGGGTGCTGCTGAAGATCTCCAAGGCCGCCTTTGTCAACGCGATCAGGGCCAACCCGCACTACGGGATCTTCCTTGCCCGCATGATCGCGCAGCGCCTCGCCCGGCTCAACGAGCGGTTCAGCAAGGGCGAGCCGGCCCCCGCCCCGTCGGCCTGAAGCGCCGAGCCAGAGAGCGGCCGAGCATTCACGGTTGATGCCACCTGTACTGGCGGCGCTGGTGTGGCCCTGCTATCATTGCGTCGCCGATGCCGACGACCGGGATCGCATCCCGACCGCTCAGCAGGTCTCAGCCTCCCGCAGTTCCGTGATCCGTGATGGCGGGGACCTCGTCAACCTAAGGTGCGAATCGCCGTCTGGTCACGCGAGGGCCTGAACCACAGCCGCGGCATGGCTCGTCTGCCATGACATCGCGCACAACGCCCTTATCCTGCCACGGAGCACACCATTGGCGGCAGGTCTCCGCGCGATTCTGGCGCGGGCTGGATCGCCGAGGTACAATAGCCGCGTGAGAGACCGACCCGGCCCGCCCGTCGCTTCGACAGGCCTCTCGTCCCTGGGTCTCGACCTGGCGGGATCGCTCGCGCTGCTTGCGACGGCGGCCAACTTCATCGCTGTTCCTTTGATCATCAGGTACCTCGCAGGGTACATCGACACGTGGACCCAGAACGCCCTCCGATATGCCACGGCCTTTGTCGTCTGGGCGCCCTTTCTCCTGGCGAGACTGCTCCAGGGCCAGGTCTGCAAGACGATCTGGGCAAAGGCGCTTCTACCCACCGCGCTCAACCTGCTCCAGCAGATCCTCTTCACGTCCAGCTACTACTACATCGAGCCGGCCTTCGGCAGTCTGCTCGCCAAGACGTCGCTCCTCTGGATCATGCTTTTCGCCATCCTGGTCTTTCCCGACGAGCGGAGGCTACTGGGCAACGGCTTCTTCCAGGCGGGCGTCCCCCTGTGCATCGCAGGGGCGGCGGGCGTGATGATTCTGCAGCGGGGGTTCTCCACGGCCGGCACGGCATTCGGCATGGTGCTGGCCCTCGCGTGCGCTCTGAGCTGGGGCGCCTACACAGTCTCTGCGAGGTATTTCCTCCGCGACTTCGACTCGCGCACCGCCTTTGCCGTCGTGGCGGTCTACACCACAGCGGCCCTCGTGGCGCTGGCGTTGGCGTTTGGCCACCCACTTGCGGCGGCGCGCATGCCCGCCAGGGGCTGGGCAGGCATCGTCGCGTCCGGGTTCCTCGGAATCGCGCTGGGCCACGTCCTGTACTTTGTCGCCATCAGGAGGATCGGCGCCACGATCTCAGCCCTCTTCCTCTTGGTGACGCCGCTGGGCGTGTACGCGGTCTCGGCCGGGGCGTTTGGCGAGACCCTGAGCGGGGCGCAGTGGGTCTCCGGCTTGGTGCTCCTCGTTGGAGCGGGGCTGGTGCTCTGGTCACAGAAAAGTCTGCGCGGCGACCCGAGGGGGTGACGGGTCGCGTTGTCGATAGGGGGCCGCGTGCAGCGGCTGCGTGCCGGATTGCTGCCGCGCGTGTGGCCGTGCGCTGGCGCCTACGGCCGGGCGCCTCCCCTGGACTCCTTGTACCTTTCGACAAGGAAACGGTCGCGCGTCCTCTTGAGGTCGTCCATGCTGCGCTTTGTCCAGTCATAGAACCCTCGGCCAGTTTTCGCGCCCAGGTCGCCCTGCCTCACGAGGTCTTGCAGATGGGGTCCCGGGCCGGTGGCTGCACAGAGGCTCGGAAGGACACTTGCCTGGACGCGGACGGCCAGATCGAGGCCCGCCGCGTCGATGTGCTCAAGAGGGCCCCACACCGGGAAACGGAGACCCATCCCGGCCTTGATGGCCGTGTCAACTCCCTCCGGGGTGGCGATACCCTGCTGCACCATGTAGACCGCCTCGCGAATGACGGCCTGGAGCAGCCTGTTGCATATCTGGCCGGGGACGTCCTTGCGGCCTATGACCGGGCGTTTGCCGCAGCCGATCAGGAATGCATAGACGCGATCGACGGTCTCGTCCGATGTCCTCTCGCCCTGGATGACTTCGACCAGCGGCATGAGGTGTGCGGGATTCCAGAAGTGGGTGGTGACCGCGCGCTGCGGCGATCTCATCTCCATCGCAATGTCGGATATGCGGAGCCCGGAGGTGTTGGAGGCGATGATGATGTGCCCCGGGCAGATCGAGCCCAATTCCCTGAAGAAGGCCCTCTTGACCGGCAAATCCTCCACGATCGACTCAACAACCAGGTCGACAGCCGGGAGCGTCGAGAAGTCCGTCGTGGGCGACAGCCGATCGCGAGCGCGATCGGCTTCGCCTCCCGTAATGGCTTCGTGTGCGACCAGGAAGCGCAAGGCGGCCTCGTAGCTCTCAAGGCCCCGGGTCAGGCTATCCTGCTTCCTGCCGACCAGGACTGTTTCATGTCCTGCGACCGTCGTGGCCACGGCGATGCCAGGGCCCATCTGTCCCGTGCCGATGACCGCCACCTTGCTGATGGTGCCCGCAGCCATTGCTGTGCCTCCCTTGCGTTTTCCGTGATCCTGCTGCAGGAGGGCCGGATGTCCCACCCGCGGCAGCTATTCCTACAACTCGAGCGACGCGATCTGCCGTTTGAGGGACTCGATGTTGCAGAGCACCGCTTGATGCAAACCCCTTGAGATCTCGTCGATCGTTCGGTGATACAAGCTGTCTCTGGAGTCCTTTGTGGCTCGATCCACCGTCGCGATCCAGTCAACGGGGATCCTTTCGCCTCCTGAAAGTGCGCCCGACAAGCCGGCCGCCATGGCGGCGATACAATCGGTGTCGCGACCCCAGTTCACCCCAGCAACAATCGAGGCCTCTGGATCGGCGCTCGTCATCTTGAAGATCGCGAGAGCGATACTGACGTTCTCCTCGCCGCACATCTGCCAGCCGTCAAACCACTCAGTGAAGACTGTTCGCGCCTCGTAGACATCGTCCAGATCGTCCGCCACTTCCATGACGCGGCGAATCCACTCCTCCATTGACGGCCCCCCGTAGGCGATGGCGGCTGCAACGACCGAGTCAATGCTCGCCCCGCTCTTCATGGCCTCGGCGATCGCCGCAGCATAGCAGGCAGCGCTCCATATTCCCGTGCCGTGCCTCGGAAACATCAGCATGCCCACGTCGAGGGCGTCACGGGACGCCTGCCACGGGTTGCCGGCGTTGACGATGCCAATCGGATGCGAGCTGCGGGCGTACCCGTGGGTCGCCGGCCATGGCGACAGCATCCCGGCGTAGCAGGGAGGGACCTCTCCTCTGACCATCGGGAACACGTACTCGTCCTCCTGGGCCCTAAGGTACCCGTAGAAGTGATGTTCCGGCGGGACATCCCGCTTGATCACTTCTGCCCAGTCTTCGATCGTGATGCGTCCCCGCCGCTCGAGGATTGCGGTCACCAGAAGGTCCTGACGCGCGATGCCGTCCTCGGTCATCCCCGTGATGTGCCTGTGCGTTTCCCGCGGAAAGCGGCGCAGGATGGGCATGGGCTGCCGCTTGCCGACCCGCGTGGGGACCCGTGCCGACTGCTCCCGCATGGCGTCGTCCAGTTCTTCTTGCGCGAGGAACCGGTCCAGCCGTCCCCACCTGGCTTCGATCTCCCGATAGGGCCAGCCCTCGGTGGGTATGGCCATGGCCGACGCCACGCGGGATCCGGCAATGCACCCACGGATCTTGTCATACAAACTCGCCATGAGTTGTCCTCCTGCCCGCCGGTGATGCGGGCAAACGGGCGGCCGGTGACGCCCAGGAGACAGCGGTCAGCGGCCCTGGGCGCACCCTTCGGGACTGGAACGACCCTCGACAATAGGCGCTGAGTTGTCAATGCCGCGGAGACGGCATCGGCAAAGTAGCCCGGCAGCGTGGATCTGTGCAAGGTGCGAGAAGGACACCTGCTGCATCCGCCGCTGCAGCCTGAAGGAGCCGAAGGAGCAGCTGATCACCCGATACTTGCAGGCCACTGGCCACCGCCTCGTCCCTCGCGGCACCCCGCGGAATGGAATTCGGCTCCATCATGCAGACCGCCAGATCGACGCCAGCGCTGGAAACGGCCCCGCTGCGTCGCGAGCGGCTCCGCATGACATTGTTGACTGGATCCTGGAATCTGATACGCTAAGTTGCGAATCGGGCTGGTTGCCGGCGACGTGGTTGCCGCAATGCAGGCCGCCTCTGACAAGGAGCTCGACTGGGCGATGATCGAGAAGATGGCCGGTCTCGATGCGCCGCCAGTGGCGCAGTACGGGCGTCGGTTCGGGGTCTTTGCCTCAGTCCCGAGCTTGAGCTCCCCCGGCGCAACCCGTCGTCCTGCCGGGTCGGGGCGGCTGGTCAGCCCCCGCAGGTGGCCAAAGAGAGATCCCGCAGTTGCCGGCTGCGAGGTTCGTCTGGACGGCGGTGAGAGTGCGGCGTCGATGAGCACCATGATAGGGTGACGGAAGCTGAGGAGGATTGCAGTGGCGAGCCTGAAAGACAAGTACATGGGATGCATTGCGGCCTCGTGGATCGGGTCGTCGATGGGAGCCGTGGTGGAGGGGTGGTCCCGCGAGCGGATCAAGGAGACCTACGGCTTTTTCGACAAACTGGCGGAGTACAAGCACTACGTCGACGTCACCGATTGGAAACGCATGCCCGGCACCACGGAGGACGGCATCGAGCGGCAGAAGCTGATGGCCACCGCAATCATCGAGAAGAAGGGCCGTATCCTGGCGCATGACCTGCTCAGGGTATGGGTGCGGGACCTGGATCCCGACAAGATGGTCTACAAGCAGGAGCGATTCGACCGTTCGCTGCTGCAGCTCGCCAAGGCTGGAACGCCTCCGTCCGAGCTGGGCCGGCTCTGGCCCTTTCCCAACGTCAATTCGGTGGCCCGGGCCTCTCACGTGATCGGGCTGATCAACGCTGGCGATCCTGCGGCGGCCGCCGACGACACCTACGAGATCGGCAAGCTCTACGCGGCGGAGACCTACTTCTCGCTCCGCTGGGCTTCCCTCTACAACGCAGCGATCGCCGAGGCCTGCAAGCCCAAGGCGACGGTTGAGTCCGTTCTGGCGGTGGCCAAGGAGTTCATCCACTACCGCGCCGAGGCCGGGTCACTCTACGCCCTGTATGACACCATCGAGAAGGAAGTGACCCGAGCCCTGGGCCTCGCGGCCAAGCACAAGAACCCGATGGAGATGCGGGACGAGTTTTACGAGTACTACAACAGCACCGACTACTTCAACTACCACATCTCTCAGGCCAACGAGGTAGTGGCCAAGGGACTGGCGGTGTTCGCGCTGACCAAGGGCGACCCCAAGCAGTGCATCCTGGTTTCGTGCAACTTCGGGCGGGACACTGACTGCCTGGCAGCCGTGTCCGCTGGTCTGGCGGGAGCGCTCAACGGCCCTGCGGCGCTCCCAAGGGAGTGGATCGACCAGGTCAACAAAGCGACCCTGGCCGACCCGTACACGAACAACAAGCGGACCATCGAGGAGACTGTGGACGGGCTGTACGGGGCGTACCAGGCGAGGAACGCGAGGCTCAAGGACTTCCTGGCGCTCATGGGATAGGGAGGCGGCCGGCAGAACGTTGATGCGGAAAAGGCCCGGGTTCGTGTTCTGCTAGTCATTCGAGCCGAATCTCCTGGAGACGCCGAAGGTACGGGTCGCGCGGCCGCAGAGGACGTTGTTGACTCGGTCCGGGAATCTGATAAGCTTGGGGCCACGTGAGCTCACGACGAAAGCGTGGACGGTGAGATGACGCATTCGCCCGCGTCGGACGGTTGAGAGGCCGTGCGAGCCTACATAGTCCGGAGACTACTCCTAGCCCTTCCTACTCTGGTTGTCCTGTCCTTCGTTGTCTACGTGCTCATCAGGCTGATCCCTGGCGACATCGTTGCCGCCATGCAGGCGGCCTCCGACCAGCCGCTCGACAGAGAAATGATCGAGAAGATGCTCGGCCTCGATGCTCCGTTCGTAGTGCAGTACGGGCGCTGGTTGGGGGTCGTTGCCCAGCCCGACGGCAGGGTCGGCGGCGTGCTGCAGGGCGATTTCGGGGTCTCCTGGTGGACGAGAAAGAAGGTCGTGGCCCTGATGCTCGAGAGGTGGCCGGTGACGATCGAGCTGGGCCTTCTCGGCCTCTTGATAGCGCAGGTCATCGCCCTGCCGATCGGCGCGATTTCCGCCTTGCGTCAGGACAGGGTGGCCGACTACCTGGGCCGCAGCCTGGCCATACTGCTGATGTCAGTCCCAGGCTTCTGGGTGGGCACCCTGATCGTCGTTTTCCCCTCGATCTGGTGGGGCACCATGCCTCCGATCATGTACATCCATTTCCGCGACGATCCTCTGGGCAACCTGGGGATGATCTTTGCGCCGGCAATAGTGCTCGGCATGGGCCTCGCTGGGCTGACGATGAGAATGACCCGGACCATGATGCTGGAGGTGCTGAGGCAGGACTACATCAGGACCGCCTGGGCGAAGGGTCTGTCGGAGCGGGCGGTTGTCGCAAGGCACACCGTGAAGAATGCTCTCATCCCTGTCGTGACCATCGTCGGGCTTCAAGTGCCCATCCTGATGGGAGGCACCGTGATCATCGAGCAGATATTCAGCCTGCCGGGCATGGGACGTCTCACCCTGGAGGCGACTCTTCACAGGGACCAGCCGCTCATAGCGGGATCCCTGCTCATCTTTGCGGTGGGCCTGGTGCTGGTCAATCTGGCCGTCGACCTGGCCTACTCGTTTCTGGATCCCAGGGTGCACTACCGGTGACCAACGAAGCGCTCGACACGCACGGTAGGACCGCGAGTCCCTCGGAGCCCCAGGCCGAGAGGAGAGTCGCATCTCCGTACCAGGGCTTCTCCAGACAGCTCGCAAAGAAGCCGCTGGGCATGACGGGATTGGCCATCACGCTCCTCCTCCTGTTTACCGGCATCTTTGCCGACTTCCTGGCTCCCTACGGCATGAACCAGACCAACCTGGACAGCTTCCTGGCCCGCCCATCGGCCAAGTTCCTCCTGGGCGCCGACAACATGGGAAGGGACATGCTGAGCCGCATCATCTACGGCGCGCGTGTCTCCGTCATCGTGGGCCTGGCGGCCTCGATCCTCGCTACCATTCTCTCGCTGATCATAGGTGTCGCGACCGGCTACATAGGGGGGAAGTTGGACCTGCTGGTGCAGAGGTTCGTCGACATCTGGCAGGCGCTTCCTCAACTGATCGTCATGATGGTGATCATATCGATCATCGGGTCGGGCATGTGGTCACTGATTCTCGTGCTGGGACTGAGTTGGGGCATCGTGGGCTCCCGGATCATCAGGGGTGCGGTCATCGGTATCAAGGAAAACGCGTATCTCAAGGCTGCGATCGCCACCGGCTGCTCGACCGCTGCGGTCCTGTTGCGGCACGTCCTTCCCAACATCATGGCGCCGACCATCGTTCTGTTCACCACGCGGGTGCCGAACGTGATCCTGGTGGAGGCGAGCCTGAGCTTTCTCGGCTTTGGCATCCCCCCACCGGCACCGAGCTGGGGCGGCATGCTCAGCGGAAGCGGGCGGGGTTACATGCTCCAGGCGCCCTGGATGGTCTTCTGGCCCGGCTTTGCACTGGCGATCGTCGTCTACGGCGTGAACATGTTCGGCGATGCCGTAAGGGACATATTGGACCCAAGGCTCAAGGGGGGAGCGGGCCGGTACGGCGCCCGGCCGGCCGCGAAGGCTGCCCGTGGAATATCGAGTGCTGCGCCTGGCAAGCGGCAGGACCGAAGGGGTGACGCGGTCTGACTGGGGCAGAAACGAGGCTTTCAGGCGTGGGAGGAGGTGAAGGGAAAAAAGGCAGGAACGGACACGGCTTTCCAAACTACCCGATGAGGAGGGACAGATGAACAGGACAGTCATGTGCTTGCTGTTCATAGCTGCTCTGGTGGCAGGGGCGACGCCTCTGTTCGCAGCGGGGCAGGCTCCGCGCGGATCTGCGGCGGCTCCGGGAGAAGAGGGCGAGCCGCAGTACGGCGGCACGCTCACGACCTTTCTGGGCGCCGCCACGGCCGATCCCGGGAACCCGGATATCGGCGTTGCGGAGTTCTGGGCCCCGAGCCGCTGGCTGAGCCCCATTCTGGAGCGACCGCTTCGAGGCGATTTCGAAAAGTACGGTCCGAGAGGAACGGGCGAGTATTCCTTTACGCTCGCGTCCTTCATACCTGATGCCTATATGACCGGGAACCTGTTGGAGAAGTGGGAGATCACGCCGTCCAAGACGATCTGGTACGTGCGGAAGGGGATCTTCTGGGCAGGCAACAGGCCGCAGGTCATGAAGCCGCGGGAGCTCGACGCCAACGACATGGCGTCATATCTGAACTACTTCCGGGAGGCCCCCAATGGGAAGGCCTTCAAGGAGATGACCACCAAGATCTACGCGACGGACAAGTACACCGTGGTGATCGAGACGCCGAAGTTCGACGTCAACCTCATGTACTTTGTCGGCTACGAGGACCGGGCCCTTGTCCTGCCGCCCGAGACGATCAAGGCCGGCGCCTCCAAGTGGGAGAACTTCGTAGGTACGGGCCCCTACATGCTCGAAGAGTACAAGGTCGGCTCTCACATGTCCTACGTGAAGAACCCCAACTACTGGAAGACGACGACCATCAAGGGCAAGGTCTACAAGCTTCCGTTCATCGACAAGGTGGTCTACCCGATCATGCCCGACCCGACCGTGCAGATTGCGGCCCTGCGGACCGCGAAGATCGAGTACTACCAGGGCGTTGCCGCCCAGTACTGGCAATCGCTGCAGGAGACCGCTCCCGACCTCAAGTACCAAGAGCTCGTGGGCAACTCCGGCTACGTCGTCACCTTCAAGGTCACCGAGCCTCCGCTGAACGACGTGCGGGTTCGCCGGGCCCTGATCATGGCGACCGACATGGACGCCTTCGCCAAGCTGGCCCAGGTTCAGGGCAAGGTCAAGGACTGGTACCCCGTCTACTTCCAGGACCCCACTGTCCACACGCCCATGGACAAGCTGCCTCCCGAGCTCCGCGAGCTCTACACCTACAGCCCGGAGAAGGCCAAGCAGCTCCTGGCCGAGGCCGGCTATCCCAGAGGGTTCAAGTTCGGCCTCATGATCCAGACCAATCCGGCCGAAACGGACAAGGCCGAGCTTCTGGCAGACCAGTGGGCCAAGGTGGGTGTGCAGGTGGAGATCGACGCGAGAGACCAGGTGAGCTGGCGCGACTACAACTTCAAAAAGGCTTATAAGAACGGGACCATGGAAGGCATGGACGTCGGCAACCCCGTGGGCGACGGGCTCGTTCGCCGGTGCCAGACGGACGCGCTCTTCAACTTCGCGGGATACTCCAGCCCCGAGTTCGACGGTCTGGCCGCCAGGATGCTCCAGGAGATCGACGGCGCCAAGCGCGCCGCCCTCGTCAAGCAGGGTGCGCTCGTGGCGTTCCGGGACGCCGTCCGCGTGCCGCTCCATGTCAACGTGCAGCGGACCTACTGGTGGCCGTGGATCAAGAACTACTTCGGCGAGTTCAGCTGCGGAGACGGGGAGTACGCGACATTGCTCGCACACGCCTGGCTCGACCAGGGTCTCAAGAAGAAAATGGGCAAGTAGCCATCGAGAGGGCGGGATCCTGCCCCGCCCTCGTGCTTCTCACCGCGACAGCGAGCAGCCCCTGAGCTTCGCGACTACATCACGCCGTAGGACTTCATGAGATCCAGCTGCGCCTCTGTGCGCTTGAGCTTGCTCTGCAGGGCCCCGTAGAGCCCCTCGGCCGCTTCCCTGATCGTGCCCTGCGCGTTGGTGTACGGGTTCAGGGTGGTGGCGTGGTCCACCGTCTCGATCCACTCCGGCGGTATCGTCGAGGTTCCGGAAAAGGCACCGGCCAGACCGGCTGCCGAAGCGGCCAGGCAGTCGGTGTCACGACCGAAGTTGATGCTCACGATCACTGCCTGCCTGACGTCGCCCCGCGTGGCGGCAAAGATCGCCAGCGCTTTGGCGACATTCTCCCAGATCAACGAGTACGGGTACGGGCCGACCTCCGTGTTGTAGATCTCGTTGAGAGGAGCTCGCATGTTCATGGGGTCGCTTGAGCGGACCGCTATCTGGAGGGCCTGCTCGATCAGCTCTTTCGGCGCCCGGAGCATCCCCTCAGTGCGCTCCGTGCTCGCGTGCCTCAGGGCCTCGGCGATCACCGAGTCCACTGTCGCGCTTGGCCGGGTCGCTTCAACGACCGCCGCGTTGTAGATGACTCCTCCCGGGAATCCATCGCTCTTCAGGGGTTGGTACACCCTGCCCACGTCGTGGAGATCCTGGATCATGGCCTCCGTATCGCAGGCGTTGATCAGCGGAATGGCGTGAAACGACCGGGCCGTCGTATTGACGTCCGGGAAACCCAGGAATTCGCCGAGCTGAGCAGCGGGAACCCGACCCATCTTCGCGACAGCAAGCAGATCACGGTCAAAGGGCTGAGTCATGTACTTCATCTTCTCGGGATCGAGTACCTTGATCCACGTCCGAACGAGGTCTTCGGCAGTGATACGCCCCTGCTTCTCGACGATGGCGGTGATCATCAGTTTCTGGCGCTCGATGCCGTCTTCTGTGCTGCCCGGAGGGCGTTTCCAGGTGCGGTCGTAGTGTGCGTAGGGCTGAAACGTGTCCAGAACGCCAAAGGTCGCGGCGATCTTCTCCATGCTCCATCCCTCGGGCGGCGCTCCCATGGCAGACCCGATGCGGGAGCCCGCAAGACATCCGTAGATCTTGTCGAACAACCTGCTGCTCACCGATGTGCCTCCTGTCCGTGCCGCCGATCGTACGCTGCGGTCGCGTTCCGGTCAAATGCATACGGCGTCGCTCTGCGCGTCCGGCTATGACTGGTACTGGACGCGGAATGTCCTTGTCCTCTCGATCAGCGCCCAGTCGTACGTCACGCCGAGGCCAGGTCCCTCCGGCACGGCGACACACCCCTCGGAATCGATGGCGTCGAGGCCGTCGCAGTAGTCGCTCGTGTAGACGTGGCGGCTCAAGTCCACGTCGGGGTGGACCCAGGCCATCTCGTAGTAGTTGGTGTTCCGCGTGGCTGCGATGCAGTGCCTCTGCGCCGGCCCGGGCGAGTGGTGCTCCACGTCGCGGCCGAGGCCCTCGGCCGCGTGGGCAATCTTCATGCTGGCCGTTATGCCGTCCTGCACCACGTCGACCCGCACAAGATCCGTCGCCTCGGCCAGCGCCAGGTCCACGTGCGGCTCCAGGCGCCGAATGTGCTCGCCCTGCAGCAGGGGCGTCTTGACGAGCTGACGCAGCTTTCTGTGGCCGAACTGCGAGATGCCGGTGTCAGCGTAGGGGTCTTCCCACCAGAAGAACCGCTCCTCGTCGCAGGCGCGGCCGACCTTGACCGCTTCGCCAAACGTCCGGTAGATGCAGAAGGGGTCGATCATGAGGTCCATCTTCGCCCCGACCCGCTTTCCCACGGCGTGAACGCATTCGATGTGCCGCTTGAGGGGACCCGCTGGCCACGGATGGATCTTGAAGGCAGGATACCCCATTTCGAGGCACTGCTCAGCGAAGTCGGCGAAAGACTCCGGCGTCGCGAGATTGCCCTTGACGGCGCCGTTGATCGTGCTGGCGTAGGTCCGCAGCTTGCGCCTGACGGAACCGCCGAGCAGCTCGTAGACCGGTGCGTCGTAGAACTTGCCCGCGAGGTCCCAGAGTGCGATATCCACCATGCCCATCCCGACGCCTCCGAGCTGGCGCAGGTTGAGCTTGAGGTCCAGGTAGATCGCCTCGCGCTCCAGGGGGTTGCGCCCGATGAGGCCTCGCGCATAGCCGGCGAAGTGAGCGGTGTCGTTCGCCGTACCGACGTATTCGCCCGTGATGCCGAGGTCCGTGTGGATGCGCAAGGCCGCGCCCTTGCGGGGCAACGAGCTTCCCGGCATGTAGGTCGGGAACGCCCCTGTGCGGTCGACCCCGACGTCCTTGAGCGTGTCCATGAATTCGTAGAGCTCGATCGCCGTGATCCGTGGTCGTGCCTTCACAGTGTCTCCTTTCCGGCCCGCACGCCGGGTTCTCTGCCGCTCCCGAGTCCGGCGTCGCGTGCTCGGCTCCCTACAGCCTCACGGTTGCTGCTCCGTCCCGGTCTTGGCGGCCGAAGCAGGACCCTCCGCGCCGGCTCGCAACGGCTGTCGCCGTCTCGAAGACGTCACCCCCCCTTCCGGGCGGCCGCGCCCACGAATTGGATGAGGTCTCCGCGCCGGACGTCGAGCAAAGAGCCGGGAGGCACCCCTTTGTGCGGCGGGTGCGCGCCGAGAAGCACGCATGCGGTGGCCGCTTGCCCGGTAGACGTGCCGGGCATAGCGGCCCGCGCAAAGCCCGACCGCCTCGCAGGAGGCGGCCTCCTCCATCACTGCGGCAGCATCGCGGCCAGTGCCCTCAAGCGACGCGCCCTGCCGCGGATCGCCTCGTAGTCCGTCGGCGTGCTCGTTGATGGTGCACTGCGCATTCGCATATGGGTTGGCGGCCTCGGCCTTGTCGGTCTGCACCTCGGCCGCGACCTTGGCCACGTCTTCGGCGCTGATGCGGTCCTGCTTCGCCATGATGGCCAGTCAGGACGCGACCTGGGATGCCTCCAGATCGGCTAAACGGCGCCTGGACTTCTCCATCTCGTTAAGGACGGCCGCGTAGATCCCGTCGGCCGTCTCCCGGCACGAGAGGTGGGAGACGGTGTGCTCGGCCGCTGCTTCCGCCTTGTCCACCGTCTCGATCCACCGTGCGGGAATCGTCTGCGTGCCGCTGAGGGCGCCGGAGAATCCCGAAGCGATCGCGGTGACGCAGTCGGTGTCGCGGCCGAAGTTGACGCCGCCGATGATCGTCTTGCGCACGTCTCCCGCGGTCACGTAGAAGATCGCCATACCCTTGGCGAGCAGCTCCTCGCTGAAATCGCCGGGAAGCCCCTCGTAGCGGGCGTTCATCTCATCGCGCATCGCCAGGGCGTCACCGTGCTTGAGCGCCACCTCCATGCACGCGTCGATCTCGGCGCGCACGGCATCTCCCGAATAACGCCGCACCTGCTCCACCACCGAGTCCCGCGTCGCCTTGGGCTTGCAGGCCTCGGCGAGGCCCGCAGCGAAGGCCGCAGCGCAGGGCAGCCCCGTGCTGTGGGTTGGCTGGTAGATCATACCGACTTCCCACGCGTCGCGGGCCGCCGACTCCGGATCGCAGGCGTTGACCAGGCCGATGGGGTGGCACGCCCGGGTAAACGACACGATCCCCGGCCAAGCGGAGAACATGCCCACATAGTGAGGGGGCACACCGGCCTTCACGTAGGGGTAGAGCAGCGCGTCGCCCACCCACATGCGGTAGCCGTAGTCACGCTTCTCATCGACATCGCGAACAATCACGGTGGCGAGGTCGGCGGCCGTGATTCGCCCCTTCTTCTCTATGATCGCCGTGCAGATAAGCTTCTGCCGCTCGATCCCGTCCTCGGTCTCGCCCGCTTTCACGTCCTGGGGGTAGCGCCAGAAGTACCTCTCGGACCATGCCTGGGCGCGCCTCAGAACCGGCTCCTTGAAACGCGAGGGCCTGTCCGCCAGGTCTTCGACCACTCCGTATACCTGCTTGATGCGCTCCACCGCCCACCCTTCGGTCAGCGTCCCCATGGATGAGCCGATCCGGGAGGCCGCAATACATCCGTAGATCTTGTCGTGAAGATTCACCATCAAAGGCCACCATCCCTTCGAAGCATGAGCCCGGGACCGGCCGGCAGTCATGCAGCATGCAGCCCCGCGCTGCACAATTTCGGTTCTTGAATTCGCGATGCGACGTACAGAACTCCAGCGGATTGTAGGGCACCCGGATCGCGGCGTCAAACCCAGCCGAGCTCCGTCCCCACCGGCTGCACGACCACGAAGCGGCTGCCGAACCTCCCCTGCCGTCCTCCTCCCGCCTCACCCTCCGGGATTGGGGAACTTCTGTCTCGATTGGGGTATCCATCGTCCGATGGCAATCCGCGGCGTATCAAGCACAGAGGTCACATCATATCGTCTGGCGCAGCACTTCAGGTCGACGGGGCCGGAACCTGCTCCCTCGACCCGACGGCCGCCTCAGTAAGTCCCCGGCGATTTGCCCGAGACGCCGACGCCGCACAACTCGGCCGCCGTCGTGTAGTTCACGCCCAGGCGGCTGCAGCCGAGGGCGATGTAGCGTTCGGCCGCCTCGCGCGTGCGGATGCCGCCGCTCGCCTTGACGCGGATGCGCCCCTGCGCGGCCGCCACCATCGCCTTTACGGCCTCCTCCGTGGCGCCGCCTGCGCCGAAGCCGGTCGAGGTCTTGACAAAGTCCAACCCCACCCGCGCAGCCACGCGCGTCGCCTCGGCGATCTCCTGGACCGAAAGCGAGCCGGTTTCCAGGATCGCCTTGAGGGTCACGCCTCGGGCCGCCTCCCGGACCATCGCCAGGTCGCGCTCGACGCGCTGCCACTCCCCGGAGCGGATCAGGCCGTAGTTGGCCACCATGTCGATCTCGGCGACGCCGAGCCCGACGTAGCGGCCGGCTTCGTCGGCCTTGCTCTCGGACAGCCCGTCGCCGTGGGGAAAACCGAGCACACAGCCGACGGCCGTGTCGGTGCCCCGGCACATCTCCAAGGCTAATGCGATGTCGCAGGGCCGCACGCACACCGTGATCGTCTTCGCGGCAACCATGGCCGCGATCGCCGCCCGGACCTCGGCCTGGGTGCTCTCCGGCTTCAGGATCGCGGCGTCGAAGAACCGGTTCAGGGGCTCCCTCATCGTGTCACCTCCTCGAAAAAGACCGTCGCATCCGAGCGTTTCCGGCGGTCGGGAACAGGGGTTATATTAGCTCGGTGAAAGCCGTATCCGCCTCCCTGCCGTTCCGGCTCAGGAACCTGGGGATCTATGCCTTCGGCATCGTGATCCTGTGGCTCCAGGGCGTCTACTTCGGCGGCTACCTCAAGACCCTCTTCGCCTTCGCCGTGATCCTGCCTCTCGCTTCGATCGGCGTGGCCCTTTCGGCTGCGCTGCGGCTGCGCTACGGGCAGCGGTTCGACAACGAGCACCCGGCCAAGGGCCAGACCGTCCACTACCGCCTGGCGCTGTCGAACGAGGGCATTTTCCCCGTATCGCACCTGCATGTCCACTTCAAGCGCATTCAGGAGAACATGGACCTGGTGATGCCCGGATTCTCCTGCTTCCTGAGGCCCCGCGAGCAGGTGGCCCGGGAATTCTCCTTCCGCTGCGCCTACCGCGGCATCTACACGGTGGGCCTCGAGCGCCTGGAGGTCGAGGACCCGCTGCGCATCCTGACCATCCGCAGGCCGGTGGTCTACCAGACGTTCTACGTGTACCCGAGGATCATCGAGCTCGCCCGCTTCGCCCTCTCCACCGAGCACATCGAGGGCGCCGGGGCCGGAGCCGCCCAGGGAGGCGACCCCGACTACGCCCTCTTCACGCAGCTCAAGGAGTACCGCGAGGGGGAGAGCATCCGGCACATGCACTGGAAGAAGTTCATCAGCACGGGGATCCCCTTCATCAAGCAGTACGACACGACGGCGGAGCCCGACATCCGCATCTACCTCGACGTGCGCAAGCCGCTCAAGGCCGGCCTCACCGCGCTCGACATCGAGGACACGTCGGTCGAGATCCTGGTGGCCCTCGTCAAGAACTTCCTCGAGCGGCGCATCAGCCTGCAGGTGAGCGCTCCCGGCCGTGAAGTCTACCGCTTTCGCGGCACCCACCCCTCGCAGTTCGAGCGCTTCTACCGTTCGACGATGAACCTGATCTTCCAGGACACGATCAGTCCGGCGGCTCTGTACCGGGCCGACAGCGTCGCCTCTGCCTACGAGGGCACCGGCGTGATCATCACCCACCTGCTCGACGGGGAGGTCTTTTCCCTGCTCGAGGAGTCCCTTTCGGGCAACCAGTCGCTGATCCTCATCTTCAACCAGGCCGGCCTCGAGCGCAAGGAGAGGGAACAGGCCGGAAACTACTTCCACAACCTGCGCGAGCGCGGAGCCCGCATCGTGCAGGTGAACTCCAGCGACACGATCGCTGTGGACCTGGAGAGCTGACGATGAAGATCGACTCGAGAATCACGATCCCCGCCGCCGCATTCCTGTTCGCACTCGCGTTCCCGATAGCCTTCAAGTACGGCTACAACGCCGCCATCCCGCTGTGGCTGGTCATTCCGCTGGTCGCCTTCAAGAGTGCGCTCGCCTGGCTCGCCGAGACGCAGACCGGGACGCGGAAGGTCGTGGCCACCGGCCTGTCGTGGGCCGTGACGCTCACCTACGCGGCTCTCGTCCTGATCAGCATTCTCATCACGCCCTACTCGTCTTACCGGTTCTGGCTGGAGAACGTGAAGAGCGGCGAGACCGAAGGCACGGTCTCGAATCTGCTCGTTATCCTGGTGGGCCTGGTCGCCTTGATGAGCTCGACCCTGCTGTACCGCCGGCGGCCGCAGTGGGCGCTGCTGACGATGGCTCTGGCGGTCGCCTCGCTGCTCGCTTTCATCTACCAGACCGACGAGGCGCTCCTCCTCGTGATCGGGACGCTCGCGGTCTTTGTCGGCTATCTCGCCTGGTCTTCGGGCTACAGCGGCAGCCGCCTCCGCAGCTTTCTGCAGCTCGGCTCCCTGTTCGCAGTCTGCCTGATGGTGGCGGGAATGCTCACGGGCAGCGGAGCACCGACCGGCAGCCGGCTCGTCGACCTGCGGCTGTACCCATGGCTGCGGGAGGCGGTTCTCGACGCCTTTCCGCGTTTCCCGCTGCTGTACGCGATCCCGGGCTACGGCTACTCGTTCAACGAGACCAAAAAGCTGGGGGGAACGCCGGTTCTCTCCGAAGCCGGGATCTTCGCGCTGGAGATGCCGGACACCGACCGGCTGTACCTGCGCACGCGGGCCTACGACACCTACGACGGCAAGAGCTGGCAGCTGTCGTCAGAAGGCGACGAGGGCGCGAGCCTGCAGCTGTTCCAGTCGGCCCAGGCGGCCGCGGGCGAAGTGAACATCAGACTGCTGAGCGAGTACTACTCGATGGTGCCGCACACCCTGGACACCGAGCGGGTGCGCTTCGAGACGGCTCCGCCCACGGTGCAAAGCGGCAACCGGAACATCGGCGTTCTCCTGGCCAAGCCGGTCAAGCGCGGCACGGCGATGCACCTGCAGCGCGGCGGCGCAGGCACGCGGCGTCCGCGAACCCTGAGGCCTTTCCTCCAGGTGCCCCAGGACACGCCCGAGAACGTCAAGCTCCTCGCCGAGCAGCTGGCCCAGAACACCAGCGACGTCAGGCTCATCCTCAAGCGCATCGAGCAGTATCTGGCCCTCAACTACACCTACAGCCTCGAGATCGAAGAAGAAGGCTACTACTCCGGCGACTTCGTCACGGACTTCCTGTTCGGCGAGCTGCAGGGCTACTGCGTGCACTTCGCCACGAGCTTCGCCCTCCTCGCCCGGCTCAACGGGATCCCGACGCGCTACGCCACGGGATTCCTCGTGATGCCGTCGGAAAAACCCGGCCCCATCGAAGTCACGGGCTTGAACGCCCACGCGTGGCCGGAAATCTGGCTCGAAGACTCCGGCTGGACCGTCTTCGAGGCCACCCCCGCCCTGAACCCGGTGAACTGGGAGTTCATCGAGGACAACTGGCTGTACAATCTCTCCCTGGGCCAGAACAACCTGACCAACCAGCAGCTGCGGCAGGTGCTCGGCTCGCGGCTGCCCGTCAAGACCAGGGAGGCCCAGCCGGCGTTCGTCTTTCCCACCTTCTGGGTCGGGGGCGGGCTCCTGGCAGCGGCCGTTCTCGCCGCCTTCGCCCTACTCGGGATGCGCGTCGTCGAGCTGCTGCGCATGGACCGTGAGGGCTTCCTCTTCCGCCTGCGGGGCATGGTGCGATCGCTCAAGCGCAAGGGCATCCGTGAGCCCGAGCTGGTCGGATGGGTCCAGTGGGGAGACAGCCTGGAAAAGCGCTACCGTCTCAACGGAGCCGCTCGTCGGGCCGTCAGCATCATCACCGAGACGGTCTACGGCCACCGGGTGCCCGGCAGGCGCGACATTCTCTTTCTCAACGGGCTTCGCCGACGCTTCGCCGCAGGCTCAGCCGCGGGCCGGCGCGCGCGCCCGGCGGCCAAACGCCGGTAGCGGCAGCGAAGACCTACCTGCGCACCGGCGCGAGCTCGATCAGGGTGACGCTGTGCGTCGAAGCAACGATCTCCAGGCCGGCGTTTCCGTGCGCGTCCGTCGTCAGATCCGGGCGCTTGCGCGGCTTCAGCAGCGCGGCGCGCTTGAGGGCTTGCATTTGCGCGGGCTTCGCTTTTGCGGGGCTGCCCATCGCCACCCAGGCCGCATAGGAGTTGGCCTGAGTGCGGTCGATCGTGTGCGTGCAAACCGAGTAGCGCTGCCCCGCCTCGAGCCCGCGCACCTGCAGGGCCACCCTCGTCGGCGTCTGGACGTCCCAGTCGTCGTGGTGGCAGGAGAGCAGCACCTGGACGCGGCCGTCCTGATCGCCTGCTGCCAGGCCCGACAGGTCGGGCGGTGAGGCCGGGGCATCCCCCCCCTCGCGCGCCAGCGGATCTCGGGCGCCGCTGCTCGAGAGCTCGAGGCGCATGCCGCCCATCCTGGCCAGCAGCCTGAAGACGTTCAGCACCGCCTTGTCGACGCCGTTGGTGCTCAGAGTCCTCAGGCCTTCGAAGAGCGGGCGGTCCTCGAACTGGAAGGCCCACGTGAGCATGCCGTCGACCTGGTTGGCACGCCCGCGGCCGAGATCCATGAGCTTGCAGACGCTGTTGGCCACGTAGCTCGCGTAGTACTCGGTGTTGCGGTAGTTGAGATTGGGGTTGTCGTGGCGGGTGCCGGCTGCCCATCCGTCGGGATCGCACTCGGAGAGGTTCACCTCGAGCCCCTTGAGCTCGGAGAACTCGCCCATGATCCTGAAGCCCGCGTCCACGTGGCGGACGAGCTCCCACAGCGTCGGCGGCTCCTTGGCCGCCGTCGGGTTGACGCGGTAGCCGCCGCCCTTGGTGTGGATCGTGATGCAGTCCAGCCGCGTCCCCTGCCGGCCGCTCACCGCGTTGGTGCCCCGCGCGCAGTGCTCGAGGAACGACCGCAGGAACTGCCCTGCCGCCGGTTTCGCCGGGCTGGTGGTGGCCGGTCCGCCAAGATAGGCCTGGGGCACCGCCTCGTGCAGCCCCGCCTCGGTGTAGTCGAAGAGACGGCAGTACTCTTCGACGGTCCCCTGCCAGTAGAAGATGTCCGGCTCGTTCCACAGCTCCCAGTACCACTGGCTCACCTGGCGCAGTCCGTAGCGCTCCACGCAGTGCTTGCCCAGCGCCCGGATCAGGCCGCGCCACTTCTCGTAGTCCCGCGGTGGATAGCGCCAGGTGCCGTGCCTGGGATCGTCGTACGGCTGCGTCGCCGGTCCGGTGGTGAGGGCCTTGGGCATGAACCCGAGCTCGACGAAGGGGATGCAGCCCGCGGCGATCTGCGTGTCCAGGATGCGATCAACGATGTCCCAGGAGTAGACGGGGTTGCCGGCCGCGTCCTCGGTGTAGGCGTTGGTGGAGCCCCACTTGGGCCGTCCCGTGCCGTCGCCGGTGCACAGCATGAAGTGGCAGCGGATATAGTAGGGACCGTCGGCCATGCCCCCGAGCTTTTCGAGCAGAGCTCGCCCGTTCGGGGTGTAGGTGTAGTTCGGCTCGTCGTAGCCTGCGTAGCGCCAGATGCGGCGCAGCGGCTCGCGCTTGCGCGCATCAACCACGACGCGGGCGCTCAGGCCCTTCGCTCTCGTCTTGGCCCCGGACTTGCCCTTGACCTTCGCTCTGGCTCTGACTCTGGCGCGCGCTTTAGCCATCTGTGCACCTCTCGAAGATCATCTATAGGGATCGGCCGCGTCACGCAGCCCGTCGCCCAAAAAGTTGAACGAAAGCACCGTGGCGATCACGAGCAGCGCCGGCGCGAGTAGCCACGGAGCATACGCCAGTGTCTTCACATTCTGAGCATCCTTGAGCAGCACGCCCCAGCTCACCACCGGCGGCCGGATTCCGATGCCGAGAAAGCTCAGCGCCGTCTCTCCGAGAATCATGCCCGGGATCGCCAGCGTGATGTTCACGATGAGGTAGCTCAGGAAGCCCGGCAGCAGGTGGCGCGCGATGATCGCGCCATCTCCGGCCCCGGCGACCCTAGCCGCCATCACGAAGTCCTCTTCCCGCAGCTCGAGCAGCTTGCCGCGCACGACCCGCGCGAGGCCGCACCACCCAATGATCGAAAGGATGATCGTGATGGCGAAATAGATGCGAAGCGACGACCACTCCTTGGGCATGGCCGCGCCGAGCGCCATCCAGAGGGGAATCGTCGGGATCGAGATGAGGAACTCGATCACGCGCTGAATCGCGACGTCGACACTTCCCCCGTAGTAGCCCGAGATGCCCCCGAGGATGCAGCCCAGGACAAAGCTCAGGGACACGCCTATGAGGCCGACCGAAAGCGATATGCGGGCGCCGAAGACTATGCGCGACAGCATGTCGCGGCCGGACTCGTCGGTGCCGAGGAGAAACAGCGTTCCGCTGTCGACTCCGAGCAGGTGACGGTCGCCGGGGAAGATGCCCCAGAGCCTGTACGGGTCGCCCTTGGCGAAGAGACGGATGGGGTTGACCTGGGACTTGTCGGCCACGTAGATCCGCCGCCACGTCACGGGGTCGCTCTCCTGCTTGAGACCGTACACGAACGGGACGTGCAAGCGGCCCTCGTGGAAGAAGCGGATTCTTTGGGGCGCACAGAGGATGTAGTCGGTGTTGCGCTCGTGGATGTCCGACACGGCGAAGAACTCGCAGAACACGGCGAGGCAGTACAGGACGGTAAGGACGATGCCGCCGACCATCGCCAGCCTGTGACGCGTGAGCTTTCGCCACATCAGCTGCCACTGCGTGGCTACGAAGTACTTTTCCTGCGCTGTCAGCTTCGGACCCGACACGTTGCGACTCCAGACCTCATGCGTATCGTATGCGCGGATCGACGGTCACCAGCAGCAGGTCCGACACGAAAGTGCCGATCACGGTCATGAACGTGAGGATCATGACCGAGCTGCCCGCAAGGTACATATCCTGCGAAAGAAGCGCCCGGTAGAGCAGCGCGCCGATGGTCGGCAGGTCCAGCACGATCGCGGTGATGGTCGCTCCCGAGACAATGCCCGGCAGAATCCAGCCGACGGTGCTCACGATCGGGTTCATCGCCACGCGCACCGGGTACTTGAAGAGCAGCGCGCGCTCCTCGAGGCCTTTGGCCCTGGCCGTCACCACGTACTGCCGCTTGAGCTCGTCGAGAAGGCAGCCCCGCATCACGCGGATCAGCCCTGCGGTGCCGGCCATCCCGATCACGATCACGGGGATCGGCAGGTGCTTCAGCAGATCAACGACTCTCGCTAGGCTCCAGGGCGCGTTGAGGTAGTTGGGCGAGAAGAGGCCGCCGACGCTGAACCCGAATGCCTTGTAGAAAAAGAACATCAGGATGAGCGACGACAGGAAGTTGGGCATCGCGATACCGACGAACCCGAATACCGTGGCCACGTAATCGCCCACCGAGTACTGGTGGGTGGCCGAGTAGATTCCGGTCGGGATCGCCACGGCGTAGGTGAACATGAGCGTGACGATTGAAATCACGACTGTCAGCAGGAGGCGATCCGACAGCAGTTTGGCGACCGGCTGGTTCCAGTCGAAGGACACACCGAAGTCGCCGCGGAGCATGTTCTTGACCCAGAAGAGGTACTGCGAGTGGATCGGCAGGTCGAGACCGTACTGGCGGCGCATCGCGTCGATCTCCGCGCGGTCGAGCTGATCCCCGCTGATCTGCCGCTGCATGATGTAGGAGGAGAGGTAGTCACCCGGCGGAAGCTGTATCAGGACGAAGGAGACTACCGACATCACGCCCATGATGGCGATCATGTAGAGGAACCGCTTTGCGGCGTACTTGAGCACTCCCCGCCCCCGCACAATAGAGATGAGCGGGGGGTGCGCGCCCCCCGCTCATCCTCAACTTGTTCGCTCTACTTGAAGAACCAGGTGTCGCCCTTGTAGGGGTGCCAGAATACGAAGTCCCAGGCGAACGTTCCCTTTTTCGGCGTGTTGCCCAGCTTGTTGCTGAGGAGGATCACCCGAGGCGCCACGGTGGTGCCGATGATCCACAGGTTGTTGGCGTGATTGGTGAGGATCTCCTTGCCCAGCTTCATGTACTCCGGAGATCCCGGGAGCGTCTTGCCGAACTGGTTGATCAGGTCGTAGTTCCTGCGCACGACCTCCGGAGGCTGCTCGCCGCTGGCGCCCTTCGAATCGAACCAGGCCTGCCAGAGCGGTGCGGCATCGATCGGGGCGCCCCACGCCGGCGCCAGGCGGCTGCCTCCCTGGCGCATGTTGAACTCGGCCGCGCCGTCGTAGGTCCAGGCCTGAGCGTCGCGCTCGTTCGCCGGACCGCGGCTGTAGAAGAACGTCCGCTCTTCCTGCTTGACCGTGGTCTGGATGCCGACCTTGGTCCAGTGCTCGGCCACCAGCTCGCTCATCGGGAAGAACTCCTCGGTGCATTCGAGCACGATCTTGAACGGCTGGCCGTCCGGTCGCAGACGCACCTTCTTGTCGGCATCCCACTTGAGCCCGATTTCGTCAAGCAGCGCGTTGGCCTTGGCCGGGTCGTACTCGATAAAGTGCTTGCCCATCCAGTCTTCGTAGAAGCTGGTGATGGGCGGCGTCGTGGCCTGATAGGGAGTTGCCTTGCCGAAGTACAGCACGTCGTTGATCTGCTTGCGGTTGATCGCCACGGACATTGCCTGCCGGAACTTCAGCTCGTTGAAGACCTTCCGGAGAACCGGGTCCTTGTGGGTCAGGTTGAAGGAGAAGGAGCAGTCCGATCCCCGCGTGTTGTCAAAGAGGAACACGCTGTAGTTGCCCTTGGCCTCGTTCTCCTTGTAGAGCGTGTAGTCCTTGACCGGCAGCGGATTCTCTCCCGCGTTGTGCAGCTCGCCGCTGATGAACTTGAGCACGCGCACCTCTGCGTTCTGCACCAGGATGCGCTGCTGCTCGTCGATGTACGGAAGCTGGTTGCCCGCGGTATCGACCTTCCAGTAGTAGGGGTTGCGCTCGAAGTACTTGTTGCCCTGCACGTCGATGCTCTTCAGACGCCACGCGTCTACCACGGGCAGGTTCGGGTCCTTCTGGTCCTGGGCAAAGGCCATGTGGGCCATAAAGGCCTGGAACCAGTTCTGGTAGCCTTCCTGCTTGGCCAGGTCGCCGGCCTGCGGGTTGTACTTGATGTGCCACTTCTGCAGGTAGTGCTTGGGGTGGTAGAAGCGGCCGTTGACGTGGCTCTTCGCGAAGATGATGTCGATCGCCGGCGCCGGGACCGCGAACTCGTAGCGGAGCGTCACGTCGTCGACCTTTATCTGCTTCCAGAGCTGGCCGCCGGGCGTCCAGTTCACGTTCAGCGTCGGCGTGAGCTCCTTGTTCTGGGCAATGTCCTCGTACCAGAACATGAAGTCGTCTGTCGTGAACGGCTTGCCGTCGGACCACTTCATCCCCTTGCGCAGAGTGACCGTGACCGACTTGAAGTCCTTTGCGACCTCGAAGCTCTTCAGGATGCTGGGCGTGATCGTCTTGAGGTCCGGCTCGATCTGCAGAAGGTACTGGACGCGCACTTGCTCCGCATCGAGCCCTCCGGTCGACGGTCCGAAAGCTCCAGCGCGGATGACGCCGCCGTACTTGCCGATCTGCTCGACCTTGACCACCAGCGGCTCGGCCGGCAGCCGGTCCTTGAGCGGCGGCAGCTTGCCCGCCTTGACCAGCTCGGCGAGCATCGGGGCTTCCTTGTACTGCCCCGGGGCAGCCGCCGGCGACGCGGGTGCAGCCCCGGCCGCCGGGCCGACATCCTTCTGGCCGCCTCCAAAAAGGGCGACCGCTAGGACCAGGAACATCAAGACCGTAACGGCTTGCCTGTTCATAACAGCCTCCTCGCATTAGCGGATTGTGCGATCCATGCTAAGCCCGCTGGAAGTGAATGTCAACGCGCTGTACCTCCCTGCCCGCGTGTCCCGGCCGATGAGCGGCCTTGACTTTTGCCGGCCGATGGCGTTTCCTACACTTCGCTGCCCCAGTAGCTCAGGTGGATAGAGCGACGGTTTCCTAAACCGCAGGTCGGATGTTCGAGTCATCTCTGGGGCATTCCGGGCGGCCGCGGGCCGCCCTTTCCGTCTGGTGGCGGCGGACCCTGGCGCTGCGCCATCGACCTTGCCCGGGCGCCAGGCCATCCATGGCGCGCCCGGGCCCGGTCGATCCATCGACCTTGACATCCCACCGGGCGTCCACGATACTCGCCCACGTGGTCTACAAGGTTTCCGTGCGGTCGAATCCCCGGATTCTCATGCTGTTCCTGGTGATCCCGGCCCTGCCGCTGATCGGGGTGCTGCTCACGGTGTTCGTCGACCGGCTGATCGGAATCATCGGGCTGGCGGTGGGCGCCTACCTGAGCTACCATCTCGCGAAGTTCCTCTCCAGCCACCTGCGCAGTTACATCGAGACCACCGACGATCGGCTGAAGTGCCGCACCACCGTCAACGAAGACATCGAGCTCGAGTGGAGCTCGATCTCGCACGCGGGGCAGTGCTATCCGGAAAAGGGCGCCGACTACCTCTTTGTGTACAGCAAGGACAACGACAGGCTGCTCACCATACCCCGGGAGTACGCCGGCTACGAGCGGCTTCGCGACGAGATCCGCGATCGGGTGGGCTCGGGCGTCTTCAGAGAGCTCGCCCTCACGGCGGAAGAGAGCATCAAGGACAGGCTCAAGGTGATTCTCGAGGGATAGCGCAGGCATGGTCTTTCGCTCGAGGCGCTACAGGCGGATCCGTCTCAGTATCGATCCGAACGCCGGATTCCGCGCGATCCTCGACATGCTCGAGCAGCTCGCGCTGCCGGTCATGAGCTGCAAGGCCGATCACGTCAAGTACGCCGTTCTGGAGCTGATCAACAACTCGCTGCGCGCCCACAAGCTCTCCCAGTGCCGGGACCCGATCGAGGTCGCCTTCGAGCTTTCGGAATCGGAGCTGCGGATCCGGGTGCGCGACTGCGGCACGGGGTTCGATCCTCGGGCCCTGCCCTACTCCCTCAAGTCCGACCCGTACTCGATCGACCTGAACGCGGAGGCGTTCCAGGAGTACCGCAAGCGCAACAACTACAAGAAATTCGGCATGGGGCTGCCGCTCGCGATGCGGACCTTCGACACGTTTCGCCTCGCCTTCGTCGACGAGGCGGGACGGGAGGTCCCGTGGGAGTCGTGGGACTCCGGGCTCGTGCGGGGCACCGCGATCACCGTGACCAAGGCGTTGGTCGCCGCGCGCGAACAGGAGAGGTCGGCGCATGGATGAGACCCGCAGGAGCAAGCGCGCGGCCAGCTACGCGCGAGTGTATCTGACGGCGGAGCAGAAGTACGGCTACCTCCGCGACCTGAGCGAGGATGGCTGCGGCATGAGCTTTCTCGAGCCTCCGAGCCTGCGTCTGGGCGACGAGGTGGACGTGGTGATCGTGCCCAACCACGACCTCGACCTGCCGCGCGTGCCCGCGGTGCTGCTCGTGCGCTGGCTGCACGCCGAGGGGCCCTCCTACTTCGTCGGCGGAGCGCTGTTCAAGATCCCGGAGGAGCACACCGACGCGTGGCGGCGCCTGGTGAGCTTCTTCCAGGAGCGTCCGTGAGCGAGATCGTCTTCGAGCGGGTCTCGTTCACCTACCCCGAGGGTGAGCAGCCGGTGTTCCGCGATCTGTCCATCACGGTCCCGGCGGGCGTGGGCTCGCTGATCGGCCAGAACGGAACCGGCAAGAGCACCTTTCTGCTGCTCGCGGGCGGGTCCCTGGTCCCAGACGACGGCCGCGTCCTCATCGACGGCATCGACACGCGCGAGCTCCGCGACGAGCGCCAGCGGCAGCGCTACGTCTCGTTCATCTTCCAGAACATGGAGTTCGAGACCGAGCAGCCGATCGGGGAGCTGCTGAACTTTGTCTACGAGGGCGGATTCCACCAGGAGCGCACGCAGTCCTACGTCGAGGAGCTGATCGAGGTCTTCGAGCTGGGTCCCGTGCTGTCGCGCAGGACCCAGGAAGTGAGCAAGGGCGAGCTGCAGCGCACGATCCTCGCCTTCTGCCTGCTCTATGGGTCGCGGATCCTGCTGATGGACGAGCCGATCTTCGCCCTGGAGCCCTACCAGAAGGAACGGGCCATGTCCTATCTCAGCGCCAAGGCGAGGGCCGACGGCCTCAGCCTCTGGTACTCGGTGCACGAGCTGGACATCTCGGAGAGGTATTCGGACTGGCTGGCGGTTTTTGGCCGAGGCGCAGCGGCGCCCCGGCTGGGTCCGACGCGCGAGCTGTTCAGGCGCGAGACCCTCGAAGAGGCCTACGAAGCTCCGCTGGCCACGATGAAGCAGAAAGAGGCGCTGTACCGCGAGGTCATGAAGCAGACCAAGGGTATGCTCGCGGGATGACCCTGGCCCGCCGCGGCGCGCCGGGCCAGGGGCGCTGCCCCGCGGCTACGAGCGCGAGCGGGCGATCAACTGGTCGATCCGATTGCGGTCGAAACCCACCACGATCGTTCCGTTGAAGTCGATGACAGGCACTCCGGTCTGGCGGCTCTTGTGCACCATCTCCTCGCCCTTGCGCGCGTCGGCCGCCACGTTGTAGTCGACGAACTTGACGCCGCGCTCGCGCAGGTAGTCCTTGGCCATGCGGCAATACCCGCAGGTCGGAGTCGAATAGACGCTGACTGCCATGCTGTTCTCCCTTCAGTTCAGGAGCGACTCGAGGGTGCGCACGATCGACGCCTCGCTCTGCACGCCCACAAGCCGCGCCGCCTCACTGCCGTCCTTGAAGAAGATAAGCGTCGGGATTCCCGTGACCCCGTAGCGCTCGGCCGGCCCCGGGTGATCGTCGACGTTCAGCTTGCAGACCGCGGCGCGGTCTCCCATCTTGCGCGCCACCTGCTCCACGATCGGGCCCTGCATGCGGCAGGGCATGCACCACTCCGCCCAGAAATCCACAACGCTCACGCCCTTGCTCGTGACCTGGTCGAAGGACTCGCCAGTGATCTTGAGCACGCTCTTTGTGTCAACCATTCCGTTCTCCTATACGGCCGGCTATGTGCGACCATGCAGATATTATGCAGAAACCGTGCCAGGTGACGAAGGGTACGCCCGGCCGCGGCCTTCATCCTATTACTCCTTGCGAGACAGCGAATTAGCACCCACGACGGCCGGACCCGCCCACAGTCGCCCGGGAGGCAGGCGCGCTTGATCGAATCGCTGCTTGACGTTAACTTAGCGTCAACAGTTAGCGCTATGGAACAGTACGACAACCTTCCCTGCGGGGTGTTCGCGTTCGACCAAACCCTCAGCATCACGGTGTGGAACGCGGCCATGGAGCGGTTGACCGGCATTCGCCGCGGTCACGCCATGGGCCGCCGCGCGCCCGTCGTCGAGATCACGGACGTCGGCGGCGACGGCGCGACGGTGGATCTGCTCGCCTGCGCCATGAACGCGGCGGCTCCGGCTCTGGCCCGAAGCGTGTACCTGCGGGACTCGACAGGCAAGCGCCGGCTGGCCTTCGTGCAGGCCCGCTTCGCCGCCTCAGGCGAAGGCGACCAGACCTTCGTCACGGTCACCGACGTCTCGGAAGAGGTCGGCTGCGAAATCATCAGCAGTGCGGCGAGCCGCAGGCCGGGGGCGTTTCATGGAATCGTGGGCCGCGACGAGAAGATGCAGGAGCTGTTCCGCCTGGTGCGCCTGGCGGCCGACTCGATGGCCAACGTCCTCATCACGGGCGAAAGCGGGACCGGCAAGGAGCTTGTGGCCCGCGCCGTGCACAACCTCTCGCAGCGCCGCGGCCGGCCGTTCGTCGCGGTCAACTGCTCGGCGCTTTCGGAGAGCCTGCTCGAGAGCGAGCTCTTTGGCCACGTTAAGGGCGCGTTCACCGGAGCCTACCGGGACAAGGAGGGCAAGTTCGAGGCGGCCGACGGGGGAACGATCTTTCTCGACGAGATCGGCGACCTGAGCCCGCTCATCCAGCTCAAGCTGCTGCGCGTGATCCAGGAACGGACCGTCGAGCGGGTCGGAGACAACCGCCCGATCCCCGTCGACATGCGGATCGTGACCGCCACCAACCGCGACCTGCGCGACCTCGTGGGCCGCGGGCTGTTCCGCGAGGACCTGTACTACCGGCTCAAGGTGCTGCCGATCGCCACCGTGCCGCTGCGCGACCGCAAGGCCGACATCCCGCTGCTGGCCGATCACTTTGTCCACCTCCTCGCCGAGCGGACCGGCAAGCGGATCACGGGCGTCGCCGACGACGCGCTGCGGCTGATGATGGAGTACTGCTGGCCGGGAAACGTGCGGGAGATGGAGAACTGTTTCGAGTACGCCTTCGTCATGTGCCAGGGCGACAGGATCGATGTGTTCGATCTGCCGCAGGAGATCCGTGTCGCCCCCCTGCGCGAGCAGCTGTGCGCGCAGGCGGCGGCTCGGGCGGCCGACGGCGCGCGGCAGCCGCAGGCGGCTCGTCGAGGCGCGCGGCAGGGGGTCACCCGCGAGCGGCTGCTGGAAGCCCTCGAGGCCGCCGGCGGCAACCGATCGGCGGCTGCGCGTGAGCTCGGCATGAGCCGCGTGGGGTTGTGGAAGCGGATGAAGAGCCTGGGAATCGACGCCGGCGTCGAGGCGCGGCAGCGGTGAGCGCCGGCGCTCTGCGGCTCGCCCGGCCCGCCGCTCCTGTTGTATGATGCAGAAAGCAACATGAGCCACAAGGTCCTGGTCATCGACGAGTCCAAGCTGATCCGTGAGTACCTGAGCCGCAAGCTCGAAGACCTCGGCTTCGAGGTGACCGCGGTGCAGAGCGGGTTCGAGGGCAGCCTCAAGCTCCGCGGCGGCGCTCCGGACCTGATCATCATGGACAGCCTGCTCACGCGGGTCTCGGCCACGCAGCTGCTCGAGCAGAAGCTGGAGAACCCCAACTTCCGCGAGGTTCCCGTGATCCTGATGGCCGCCGGGCTCACGCGCGAGCGCATCCTGGAACTGGCCCGCTTCCGCATACGGAAATTCCTGGCCAAGCCCCTCAAGGTCGACAGCCTGCTCAACGCGGTCTCCGAGATCCTCGGCGTGAGCCTGGCGGTCGACGAAACGCCCTGCATCATCGACGCGCACTTCAACGACGGCATCCTCTTTGTCGAGGCGGCTCGCGGGCTCAACCGCGAGAAGATCGAGGTGCTGCCCTTCAAGATCAAGGAGATTCTCGGCGTCTACCAGGTGAGCACCCCCAAGGTGCTGCTGATGCTCACCGACATCCGCATGGCCGAAGGCGACTCGGGCAAGCTCCACGATCTCCTGGGGGCCATCAGGGAGGCCGCCGGCACCCCCTGGAAGGGCATGAGGCTCCTGACGACTTCGGAGGAAATCAAGAGAATCGTGGCCGAGTCCATGGGCTACGAAGGCCTGGAAGTGGCCGAGGAGGTCACCAGCGCCATGGACGGCCTGCTCGGGATCAAGGTCAGCGATTTCATCGAAGAAGGGCTTACGTCGGTCAAGCAGGGACTGCTCCAGGCCGACCAGACGCAGGCCGGTGACTCCGGGCTCTCGATTCGGATGCAGCTGGACGCCGAACCCGGCGCCGAGGGCGGCGGCAAGCTTGCCGATGTGACGATCGCGGTCGTCGACGACGACCAGGTCATACGGGCGCTGGTGCGCGGGACCTTTTCCAGGCTGGGATGCCGGGTCAGGGAATACGAGAACGGCCGTCGCTTTCTCGAGGACCTCGGCGATCCGCCGCCGAACCTCGTGTTCCTCGACCTGATGATGCCCGAGGCCGACGGATTCACGGTGCTCGCCTCGCTGGGCGAGAGGAAGATCGAGGTCCCGGTGGTGGTGCTGTCCGCCCTCTCGAAAAAAGAGACCGTGGTGCGCGTGGCCAGGGCCGGAGTCAAGAGCTACATGATCAAGCCGATCAAGCCGGAGCAGATACTGCAGAAGGCGTTCGAGATCCTCAGGGCGAACTTCTGATGGACCGCACGGACGACGCAGGAGAGCTGTTCGAACGCAGCGCAGTCGGCATGATGATCGCCGATCCCGACGGCCGCGTGGTGCGCGTCAACCAGGCCGCCGTCGACCTGTCGGGGGCGCAGGCCCAGGCGATCGTCGGCCGGCGCCTCGCAGAGATCGCCGGCGACGGCGCCGCCGCGTTCACCGACGCCCTCAGGGCGATGAGCTCGCGGGGGCTGCCGAGCACCAGCCTCGAGAGCGCTCTCGCCCGGCCCGACGGATCGCGGGTGCGCGTCGAGATCAGCCTGACGCGCCTGGCCGACGGCCGCCTGTTCGTCGTTCTCTACGATCGCACCGCGCAACACAGGGCGCAGGAGGAGCTGCGAAGGGCCAAGGAGGCCGCCGAAGCGGCCACCGAGGTCAAGAGCCAGTTCCTCGCCAACATGAGCCACGAGATCCGCACTCCCATTCACACGATCATCGGAATGGGCGAGCTGCTGGCGGACACCGCGCTCGACGAGGAGCAGCGCGAGTACGCCAACCAGATCCACTTTGCCGCCGACATCCTGCTGGAGCTGGTGGAAGACATCCTCGACTTCTCGCGCATCGAGGCCGGCAAGATCACGATCGAGAGCATGGATTTCGACCTCTACAACCTGGTCGAGGACACCGTCGATCTCTTTGCCCTCGAGGCGCACAGGAAATCCCTCGAGATCGTGACCTGGGTCAACCCGAGGACGCCCCGGCGCATCGTGTCGGACCCGCACAGGATCCGCCAGATCATCATCAACCTCGTCAAGAACGCGATCAAGTTCACCCACGCCGGCGAGATCGAGGTGGGTGTCGATCCGCTGCTGTCCTCCACGGGAAAGGAGTTCCTGCGCTTCACGGTGCGGGACACCGGCATCGGCATCAAGGCGGACGTTCTCGGCCGGCTGTTCCGTTCGTTCTCGCAGATCGACTCCTCGACCACGCGCAAGTACGGAGGCAGCGGCCTCGGTCTGACGATCTGCAAGGGGTTCACCGAGCTGATGGGCGGCAGGATCGGGGTCAAGAGCCGCGAAGGGGCGGGCAGCGTGTTCTGGTTCGCCCTCCCTCTCAAGCGGTCGCCCCAGCCTGCGCCCCAGATCGAGGAGCCGTTCTCGATCAAGGGCCGCAGGGTGCTCGTCGTCGACGACTGCCGCGCCGTGCGTCGGGTGCTCAGGAGCTACCTCGCGGCGCAGGGGGCGGCGGTCGAAGAGGCTGACGACGGCGAAAGCGCCCTGGCGATGCTGCGCAGGACCTCGGCCTCGCGGCCGTTCGACCTGGCCCTGATCGACACGCGGCTGCCCGGCATCGACGGGTGGCAGCTCGGCAGCCAGATCAGCGGCGACCGGACGCTGAACGCGACGCGCCTGATCCTCCTGACCCCTGCGGGCAAGAGCGCCGACGAGGCCAAGATGAAGCTGCTGCGCTGGTTCGACGGCTACCTGCCCAAGCCGGTGCGCAGCGGCCGCCTCATGGACGCCATCCGCCGCGCGACGGAGGAATCCCTCGACCTCGCGGTGGCGGAGCCCGCGGAGCCGGTCGAGGAGCCGAAACCCGTCGTGCCCGCGGCGGGCCTTCCGGTCCTGGTGGCCGAAGATCATCAGGTGAACCAGACGCTCTTCCGCACGATCCTGCAGCGAATGGGCTACCAGGTGCACGTGGCCCCCGACGGCGAAGTGGCCGTGCGGCTGGCGCGCGCGAACCGCTACGCACTCATCTTCATGGACCTCCAGATGCCCAACCTGAACGGCCTGCAGGCCACCCGTGCGATCCGTGCCGAGGGCATCCGCACGCCCATCGTCGCTGTGACGGCCAGCGCCCTCACCCAGGACATGGAGAACTGCTACACGGCGGGCATGGACGACTTTCTCACCAAGCCTTTCAAAAAGAAGGATCTGGAGCCGCTGCTTGCCAAGTGGATAGGCGGGGCCCAAGGCGCTGAGCGGCCGGCCGCCGCTGCCGTTGCGGCGGGAGCGCGCCCCGCTGTCGCCGCGCGCGCTCCCACGGCCGGCCCGACCCGCATCGCCCCGGCGCCTGCAACGGCCGCCCGACCGCTCCGCGCCGCGGCTGCGGCTTCTGCCGCTGCGGCCCCCGCCGCCCTCCGCGCGCAACCCGAGCAGGATCTGAAGGCGATCTTCGACTGGGAAGAAGCCGTCGAAACCTTTATGGGCGATGAAAAGGTGGTGCTCGACCTGGTCAGGACCTGGCAGGCCAAGGCCGAAGAGTCGATCGCGGAGATCGACGCCTCCGTGGCCTCGGGTGATCTGACGGCGCTTCGCAAGGCCGCCCACGCGCTCAAGGGCAGCTCACTGAACCTCGCGATCAGGCGTCTCGGTCAGGCGGCAGCCGAGCTGCAGGACGCCGCCACAAAGCAGGACTCGGCGAGGGCGGCGGCACTGGCCGCCAGCGTCAAGGCGGAGTACTCGCAGCTGGTCGACGCACTGCCACGGATCATACCGCCGCAGCGCGGCTGATTTGCTCCCGCCTATCGGCTGTAGACCGGACGGGGCTTGTAGTGATTGTGGAGCAGCTTGTGGGCGCGCCGGCCCAGAGGCTGTCCCAGGTACTCCGCGTACAGCTGCTTGATGAGCGGGTTGTGGTGCGAGCACCTGTACTTGCTCTCCAGGTCGTCGGTGTACAGGCCGGCCGCCCGCTTGCGCCGGATCTCGTCGGTGGCGCCGTAGGGCTGACCGCCTCCGCCCACGCAGCCGCCGCGGCAGGCCATCACCTCGACAAAGTGGTAAGGCGGCTCCTGCCCCTTTTCCCGCGCCTTCTTCACGCGCTCGAGCACAGTGTCGATGTTGCACATCCAGTGAGCGACCGCAATCCTGATCTCTCTGTCGGCGACCTGGATCTTCGCTTCCTTGACGCCCTCCAGGCCTCGCACGTCCATGAAGCTCACATCCTGCAGCTCCTCGCCGGTGACCAAGTGGTAGGCGGTGCGCAGCGCGGCCTCCATGACGCCGCCGGTGGCGCCGAAGATCGTCCCGGCGCCCGTGTACATGCCGAGCGGCGCGTCGGCGTCCTCGTCGGGGAGGTTGGCGAAGTCGATGCCCGCCTGCTGGATCAGGCGCGCGAGCTCCCGGGTCGTGAGCGACACGTCGATGTCCTGGTGGCCCGAGGCGAACATGTCCTGCGAGCGCGTGATCTCGTACTTCTTGGCCGTGCAGGGCATGATCGAGACCATGTAGATGCTGCCGGGGTCCATCTGCATCTTCTCGGCGTAGTAGGTCTTGGTCAGGACGCCGACCATCTCGTGCGGGCTCTTGGCGCTGGAGAAGTTGGGGATCATGTCCGGCCAGTACTTTTCCATGTAGTCGACCCAGGCGGGGCAGCAGCTGGTGATCAGCGGGATCTCGCCCTTGCCATCCACGAACCGGCGCACGAACTCGCTCGCCTCCTCCATGATGGTGAGGTCCGCCCCGAAGTTGGTGTCGAACACGGCCGAGAAGCCGAGGCGGCGCAGCGCCGCGTACGCCTTGCCTGTCACGACCGTGCCCGGCTCCATTCCGAACGCCTCGCCGAGGGCCACGCGGACCGCCGGCGCGATCTGGACCACGCAGTGCTTCTTGGGGTCGCGCAGCGCGCCCCACACCTTGCGGGTCTCGTCGCGCTCGTAGATCGCCCCCACCGGGCAGTGGGCCGAGCACTGGCCGCACTTGATGCAGGGGCTGTCGGCGAGGCGCACGTCACCGGCCGGGGCGATGCGTGTGCCCTCCCCGCGACCGAGGAACTCGATCGCCCACACGTTCTGCATCTGCTGGCAGACCAGCACGCAGCGGCCGCAGCGAATGCACTTGGAGGGGTTGAGCACGATCGACGGAGTCGAGTCGTCGACGGGCAGGTCGAGCTCCCTCTGCTCGAACGGCACCTCGCGGATGCCGAACTCCGCCGCGAGCCTCTGCAGCTCGCAGTTGCCGTTGCGGGGGCACTTGAGGCAGTCGTTGGGGTGCGTCGAGAGGATCATCTCCAGGACGGTGCGGCGCACCTCCACGATCTCGGGGTCGTGGGTGATGATCGACAGGCCTTCGCCGACGGGCGTGGTGCAGGCGCGCACCATCTTCGGCGAGCCTTCCATCTTGACCACGCAGATGCCGCAGGCGCCCCACGAGGGCAGATCCGGGTGCAGGCACAGGCGCGGCACCTTGACGCAGGCGAGCTCCGCGGCCTTGAGGATCGTGAGGTTCTCGGGCACCTGGTACGGCGCCCCGTTGATCTTGATGGTGACGGTCTTCGTCTTCACTTTCTCGCTCCTTGCGGCTCTACCTGACCTCGACCGCGTCGAACTTGCAGACCGAGTAGCACTCGCCGCACTTGATGCAGATCGCGTTGTCGATCACGTGCGGCTGCCTCCGCTCGCCCCGGATCGCGGTCACAGGGCAGCGACGGGCGCACAGGGTACATCCGATGCACTTGTCGGCCCTGATCGAATACTGCACCAGGCTCTTGCACTTGTGGGCCGGGCAGCGGCGTTCGTTGACATGGGCCAGGTACTCGTCCTCGAAATAGCGCAACGTCGACAGGATCGGGT
Organism: uncultured Spirochaetales bacterium; assembly: GCA_964552235.1. Classification (GTDB taxonomy): domain Bacteria; phylum Spirochaetota; class Spirochaetia; order SZUA-6; family CAVTHK01; genus CAVTHK01. Next base: position 39,224 of record CAZKGO010000018.1, read on the forward strand.
TCGGCGCGGTCTGGCCGAGGCCGCAGAGGCTCGCCCGCTGCATCGCGTGGCCGATCGAGCGCATCTTTTCCAGGTCTTCGAGCGTGCCTTTGCCCTCGCTGATCTTTTCCAGGATGGCGCGCAACGCCGGGCCGCCGATCCGGCAGGGCGCGCACTTGCCGCAGCTCTCGTCGACGGTGAACCCGAGGTAGAACTTGGCGATGTCCACCATGCAGTCCTGCTCGTCCATCACGATCATGCCGCCGGAGCCCATGATCGAGCCGAGCTGCTGCAGATGCTCGTAGTCGATCGGCGTGTCGAGGTGGTCCCGGGTGATGACGCCTCCGGAGGGGCCGCCGGTCTGCACGGCCTTGAACGCCTTGCCGTCCCGGATGCCGCCGCCCACGTCAAAGATGATCTCGCGCAGCGTCGTTCCCATCGGGACCTCGACGAGCCCCGAGTTGACGATCTTGCCGGTGAGGGCGAACACCTTGGTTCCCGTCGATTTGCCCGAGCCGACCCTGGCGAACCAGTCGCCGCCCCGGGCCAGGATCACGGGCACGTTGGCCCAGGTTTCCACGTTATTGATCACCGTCGGCTTGCCCCAGAGACCGCGCACCGAGGGGAACGGAGGCCGGGGAACGGGCATCCCGCGGTTGCCTTCGATCGAGGCGAGCAGCGCCGTCTCTTCGCCGCAGACGAACGCGCCGGCGCCGAGCCGCAGCTCGATGTCGAAGTCGAAGCCGCTTCCGAGGATGTCGCGACCGAGCAGCCCCATCCTCCTGGCCTGGCTGATGGCGTTCTCCAGGCGCTGGATGGCGAGCGGGTACTCGGCACGGATGTAGATGTAGCCGGCGGCGGCTCCTACCGTGCGGCCGCAGATCGTCATCGCCTCGAGAATCGAATGGGGGTCGCCCTCGAGCGTGCTGCGGTTCATGTAGGCGCCGGGGTCGCCCTCGTCGGCATTGCAGACGACGTAGCGGACATCCGAGCTCACGTCCTTGGTGAGCTTCCACTTGAGCCATGTCGGGAATCCCGCGCCTCCGCGGCCCCTGAGCCCGCTCTTCTTCAGCTCGTCGAGCACCTGGTCCGGACTCATGTCGAAGAGCGCCTTCTCCAGGGCCACGTATCCGTCGCGGGCGATGTACTCCTCGATGCGGTCGGGGTCGATGACCCCGCAGTTGCGCAGCACGATGCGGAACTGCTTCTGGTAAAAGTCGATCTCGTCGACCCGGGCGTGCCGCTTGGACTGCGACCGGTCGTAGAGCAGCCTCTCGACCGGCCGGCCGCCGACCAGATGCTCCTCCGCGATCTGCCTGACGTCCTCCGGCTTGACCCCTACGTAGAAGGCGTCGTCGGGAAGAACCTTGACGACCGGGCCTTGTTCGCAGAAGCCGAAGCAGCCGGTCTTCACGATTTCCACGTCGCTCTTGATCCCTCGCTCCTCGCACTCCAGGAGGAGCCCGCTGTAAACCGCCTCGGAGCCGGCGTTCCCGCAGGCGGTTCCCCCGCAGACGAGGACGTAGCGCTTGGACGCCATCACCTGCCTCCCCGCGCGGCCGGCGCCGCGCCGCCGGCGGTTCGACGTCCGGCGGCCGTGTCGATGAGATCAGCCGCCGGACGGTCGTAGACGTGCTGATTGACCAGCACGCCGCCCACGATGTGCTGGCGGACGATCTCGCGCGCGACCGCAGCGTCGACCTTGCCGTAGATAATGTCCGGCATACCGGGGGCGCGCACCTCGACCGTGGGCTCGGCGTAGCAGAGACCCATGCAGCCGGTCTGTCTCACGACAGCGTCCTTGAGGTTGTGTCGTCCCAGCTCGTCCACGAACGCCTCGAGCGCCTGCCTGGCGCCCGCCGCGATGCCGCACGTGCCCATCCCGACGATCACCTGGACGTGCCCGCGGGCCGTCTCGCGCCGGCCGAGATCCCTGCGCAGGGATTGCCTCAGTTCTCCCAGTTCCTTCCGATTCATAGTGTTCCCCTTTCCTGGCGTGACGGACCCCGCGTCGCAGGCCGTGCTGCCGCGCCCGGCGGCTGAGCGCCGCCTCTTGGGGCCGCCCCGCTCGCCCCGCGCCGGCGGGCGGCGCACCCGCCTGGAGCCGGCTCCGGCGGTCAGGCCCGGCGCCGCTGCGCGAAACCGCGGACCTCGCGACGCCCTACTTGCCCTTGTACTTCGCCACGAGGTCCGGCAGCATCTCGGTGGTCACTTTCCCGTAGACCTCGCCGTCGATCGTCAGTACGGGCGCAAGGCCGCAGCAGCCAAGGCAGCGAACGCTCTCGATCGAGAACTCCCCGTCCTCGGTGATTCCGCCCGATCCGACGCCGAGGATGGTCTCCAGCTCGCCGAGCAGGTCCTCACCGCCTCTGAGGTAGCACGCGGTCCCGAGGCAGACAGCCACCTGATGGCGGCCCGGCTTGCGCAGCTTGAACAGGTGATAGAAGGTCAAAACGCCGTAGATTTTGGCCAGAGGCACGTCGAGGATCCTCGACAGCTCGAGCGCCGCTGCCCGCGGCACGTAGCCGAATTCCTCCTGCACCTTGTGCAGGATCATGATCAGGTTTCCCGGGCGCGGCTTCCAGCGCTCGATGAAGCTCTGGAGATCCTTCGAGAAGGTCACGGTGCCATCGGTCGTTGTTGCCGGCATTCGACTCCTCCGCGGCGGCGGCCTCGCGACAGCGATTCGCGTTCCTCTGCCGTTCGCAGCGGCGGATTATAGAAAAGCGGATCGGGATGGTCAATAACTTGAGTGCATCACTCGATCGTTAATCTCAGAAAGACTGTGCGCGACTTGACAAAAGCGTGCGAATAATCTAACATAGGTCGGCATTTTTGCTATGGTGGGGCATTAAACGGTGCACAGAGACTTCATACTGAGACTCTCCAAGTACAAGAGACTGCTCCACAAGCTCAAGTCCCTCGGTTTTGTGAAGGTCTTCTCGAACAACCTCGGCGACGCGATCGGGGTCAGCCCCGCTCTTGTGCGAAAAGACTTCTCGCTCATCAACCTGCCAGGCAACAAGCGGGGCGGCTATAACATCGACAACATCATCGCGCAGCTCAGCAGGGTGCTCGGCGACGAGAGCCCCCATCGGGTCGTGCTGGCCGGCTGCGGCAAGATCGGCCGCGCGCTCATGGAATATAAGGAGTTCGCCAAGGACGGCATCGAGATCGTGGCCGGATTCGACATCGACCCCGAAAGCGTGCGCAGCGCGAGCCGGGTTCCCATCCACGACATCAGCCAGATGGTGGATTTCGTGCGAGCCAACAGCATCAAGATCGGGATCATCACGGTGCCTGATTCCGCGGCGTCGCAGGTCCTCGACCTGATGATCCAGGGCGGCATCTGCGGCGTGTTGAACTTCGCGCCCGTCGACCTCAAACCGACGCAGGGATGCTCCTGCATCGTGCAGAACGTCAACATCGGTCTGGAGATCGAGAACCTCCTGTACCTGGTCAACCATATGGAAAGCGGCGGCCGCCCGGCGGCGCCGCAGGGGCCCCCTCTGCGCTCATGAGCCCTCGGCCGCAGGCCGCACGGGGTCCCGGACCCTGCGGCGAGGCCGCACGCCCCTTTCAGCGGGAGACGAAGCTGCGCTTTGGTCTGTGACTGCCCCGTCGCGCAGCACGGTCAGTCGGGGACCGCCGACTCGACGGCGCTGCAGCAGGCGGGGCCTGCGGTCGGCCGGTCACCGGCGGCGCGGGCTCCCGCCGAGATCGGGGCGGCCTCCCGGCCGCCTCCTGGGGCGGGAGGCGCCTCAGCGGGCCTTTCCGCCCTTGCCCTTGACCGCGCCCTCGAACCCGTACTTGACGATGAAGTCCACCTTCAGGTTCTTGACGACCAGCTGGCAGTTCTGGTAGCGGGTCTTGTAGGCCATCTTCTGCTGCAGAGCGCCAGTTGCGAACCTTTTGGCGTCCTCGAGCGCGTCGTCAATGGCGAGACCTCCGAACTCCTTGCCCAGCTTCACGGTCACTTCCCGGGCAGGGTCGTACAACTCCCTCGACCCATCGGCCGAAACGAAATGAACGTCGCCTGTGGCTTTGCGCGCAGTGATCACTCCGCCTGCCATCGATCCTCCTCTAGGAGACGGTTCATGCCTCCCCCACGCCCTATTCTACACTGGTCGCATCGGTTTTTCGTCACCTGCCTGCCCCCTTTTTCGGTCGCGCTCGACCGGCGCTCCGGCCCCGGGCTTTCCGCCCCTCGCACCGGATCCCCAGGCTCCTGTCCCCGGCCGAGATCCGCTGACGTTGACGGCGCCGGGGCCGGGAGGTACGCTGTCGCGCGGTCGCCTGATGCCCGAACTCCCCGACCTGACGTACATCGTCAAGCGCCTCGCGCCGGAGATCGTGGGGCGGCGCATCAGCGGCGTCACGGTCAAGGAGCCGGTCGTCATCCGCATGATGACCGGCGGACGGTTCGCCGACGCCCTGTCGGGGCGCAGGCTGCTCTCGCTCGAGCGGCACGGTCCCTTTCTCGTGTTCGCCCTCGAGGACGCGGCCCTGGTGGCCCACCTGATGTTGAGCGGCTGCTGGCAGCTTGCCTCCGGCTCCCGGCCCACCGCCCATGAGTGCTTCGCGCTCGCTCTCGACGATGGCCGCGCCCTGCGCTACTGCGACGAGACCAGGATGGGCCGCATCTACGTAGGGCCCCGTGACGCGGAGGCTCTGGCGCGCATCCCGGGGTTCGCGCAGCAGGGAATCGATCCGACCTCGCCGCAGTTCACCGCCGAGGCCTTTGGCCGCCTGATCCGCGGCAGGCGAAGCCAGGTGCGCGTCGCGATCATGGATCAGTCGCTGATCAGCGGCGTGGGCAACGCCTACGCCGACGAGATCCTCTTTGCCGCGCGCCTGCACCCCAAGACGAGGTGCAGCGAACTGTCGCAGGACGAGACGGCCCGGCTTTACGCGAGCATCGTCGAAACCATGCGCCGCGGCATAGAGGCGGTCGAGGCGGCGGGTCAGCCCGTGGAGGTCAAGGTGCGCGGCCACATGCGGGTGCGCAACCGCAAAGGCCAGCCGTGCCCGGTCTGCGGGACGACGATCCGCCGCACGGCGGTGCTCGGCTACGACGCCTTCTTCTGTCCCTCCTGCCAGCCGGAGCGTGGACGCCGGGGCGGCAGGGGAATTCCGTGGACTGCCGGCCCCGGCCCGGACCCGCCGCCGCCCGCAGGCATCAGCAAAGGCGGAACGCCTAACGCGGCAGCGCAGGAGCCCCGCTGAGCCGCGCCTCGACCGTGCGACCGAGAAACACACGCGAGCCGTCCGCCGCGGTGCTGACCTGGTCGCTGCTGAGGATCTCGATCGTGTCGCTGAGGGTGCCGGCGTGCAGGGCCGCCTCGGCGACCATCGCTCGCAGGCGCTCGACGGCGTAGCTTTCGGCCGCAGCCAGGTCCTCGAACTGCGGCGCGTCGGGCAGCCCCCGCACGCGATAGATGCCGCTTTCGTCCACGCGGATGCGCGCGTGGCGCCGGACCACGACGCTGCCGGTGATCGCGCCGATCGCGTTGGCCACGTCAGCGTCAGGAGGCACGATCGCCGTTGTGCCGAGCAGAGCCGCCGCTTGCGGGAGGAACTGGTGCACGGGCGCGCCGATGCCGATCACGGGCGCCTCGAGCCGGATGCCGATGCTCAGGCCGGGCGTCGCCGCGCGGCCCAGGGCACCATCGAGCAGCACCCGGGCGAGAGGCGACCCGTGGGTGTCAGGCTCGGTGCCGGAGGCCTCCAGCTGCATGTGCAGCAGCTCGGCGGCCAGGGCGCGCTCCACCTCGAGCAGCGCCGCGGCGACAAAGTCCGCCGCCGATGAATGGGCAAGCGACGCGTAGATCGCCGTCAGGCGCGCGGCTGCAGCGCAGTCCCAGAGCGCCATCCTGCCGGCGGCATGCAGCAGATCTGTAGGGGTGAGGCCGCACCGCTGCACGACGCCGCTCTCTTCCAGCCCGCCGGTGGTCAGCAGGCGCCATGACGGCATCTCGAGCACCGAAGCCAGCTCGTGCAGGCTGTGGGGCCGCCGGGACAGGACCGCCAACAGCCGCCGCTGCCGGTCATCCCCGGAGGTGTCCTTCTCGACCCCGTCGTCCCGGTCTCCTCCGCCCCCCCTGTCGCCGCCCGGCCGGTCGCTCGCCGTCGCCGCCCGCCCTTGGGCGAGGCGGCTGCGGGCGCCCGGGGTGAGGGCGAGCAGCGCCATCGCCTCGGTGGAGGTCGCAAAGGCATCGATCCGGCGCTCCAGCCACGACAGCGCCTCGGCGGTGCCGTCTTCGCGCGCGGCCAGGGCGCAAACCGGCAGCACCCGGCGGGGCCCGATGGCGAGCTCGGCCTTCTCGAGGCGGATGAGACTGTCGCCGCCGAGGCCGCGCGTGCGCATCGCCAGCGCGCGCACGTGGGTCTTCCACCCCCCGATCGTGGCCCCGTCGCTCCGCACCTCGACGATGCCGTCGACCAGGCGCGCCGTGTCGGAGGTGGTGCCGCCCATGTCGAGCACCAGAGCTTCGCGCAAGCCGGTCAGTCGCTGGGCTCCCGCCACGCTGGCCGCCGGTCCGGACAGGGCGGTCTCGATCGGGCGCTCGAATGCCGCGGCGAGGCTCATCAGCGACCCGTCGCTGCGCACCACCATCACGGGCGCGCGGATGCCCCGCGCCTCGAGCACCCGGCGGACGTCGGCGAGCAGCTGCTCGAGCACCGGAATGATCCGGGCGTTCAGAGCCGCGGTTTCGGCGCGGATACGGTAGTTCAGGCCCTCGGATACCTCGTAACCGCAGGTGACGCCGAGGCCGGTCTCCTCGCGCAGCACGCGCTTGACCGCCAGCTCGTGCGCCGGGTTGTTGTGACTCGCGTAGCCGGCAACGGCAAAGGCCTGCACCCCCTCGCGGTCGACCATCTCGCGGGCCACCTGCCGCACCTCGTCGAGGTCCACCGGCTCCAGCTCCGTGCCGTCGATCTCGAGCCGGCCCCGGATCGCGACCACCGGGTGGTGGCGAAAGCGCGACGCGTCGATCCTTCCGTAGGGGGGCATCACCAGCAGACCCACGGCTTGCCCGCGGCCCTCGACGATCGCGTTCGTGGCGAACGTCGTGGAGAGGGCCACCAGGTCGACCGCGGGCAACAGCTCCGGGTCGACGCCCGCGGACCCGGCCAGCCGGGCAAGAGCCTCCTCGATGCCGACCGCGTAGTCCCATCGCGTCGTGGGCGCCTTGGCCTTGCCGCGCAGCAAGCCGGCCGCAAAGTCGTAGATGACCGCGTCGGTGTACGTGCCTCCCGCGTCGATGCCCAGCCCGAGGGTCGCCTGACGGGTGGCGGCCGCCCGCTGAGCGGCGGCCTGTCCGGAGGCGATCACGCGCCTGCCCGCGGGGCTCTCGCCGCTGTCGGGCACCACCGCCGTGAGCCTGCGCGTGCTCGCGTCGTAGACCGTCACGTGGCCAGGGGGCACCACCAGGACCTCGTCGCTGGAGGCCGTGGCGCGCAGCAGCCGCACCAGCAGGTCGACCCCGCCCTGCAGGCGCTCGTATCGCCAGCCGAACTCGCGAGCGATGTCGGCCGCCATGCGCTCGTAGCGCCCGCTGTCGCCGCCCGCGCCGGTGTCGATGAAGACGCTGCGCTTGTAGTGCTTCTGCCAGCTCGAGAGGAAGTCGCGGATCGCGACCGTGTTCTCCTCCCCGTAGCGCTGCACGAACTCGGCGAACTCCTCGTCGGTCAGCGCCCCGGCCGCCCGCGGCTGGCTCTTGCCGTCCACCCAACCCGCGGATATGTAGAAGGTGCCCGGGCACGCCGCGAACTGCCTCCGGTACGCCGCGTCTGAGCCGAGGAACAGCGCGATGCAGTCGTGGACGCGGGGCAGCGCCAGGCTCACCCCGCGGGCGTGGATGCCCGCGGCTCCCATGCCGCAGACCCCGTAGCCGATGGCGATCCGCTGCAGGCCAGGCTCGCTGGAGGCCTCGTCGACCGCCTCCTGCAGCCGCCGCCGCAGCTCGCGGGGGGTGGCGTGCAGGCCTCCCGGCAGCAGCGTGAGGGCGAGGCGCACCCCGGCCTGCTCCGCCGCAGTCTCGAGATCGAGGCGGAGCACCGCGCAGGCGATCACACGGACCAGGGGGCGCTCGTCGCTCATGCCACCAGAGGTAGCACGACAGGGCCCGCGGTTTCAACGGCCGGGGGCGTTTGCCGCCATGCCCGCCGCGTGGCTACCTTTCGCGCGGAGGCGCCAAGCATGCTGTCACTGCTGGCAACGGTCCTGCTGGCGGCCGCGTCGGGGCCGATCCCGGCCCAGGCGCGCTCGCTCTACGACTTCACCCTCGACGACATCGACGGCAATGCCGTTTCGTTGTCGCGGTTCAAGGGCAAGGCCCTGCTGATCGTCAACGTGGCCAGCCGCTGCGGCTTCACCGGCCAGTACGAGGGGCTTGAGGCTCTCTACCGCAGGTACAAGGAGCGCGGCCTCGTGGTCCTCGGCTTTCCCGCGAACGACTTCCTCGGCCAGGAGCCGGGCACCAACGAGCAGATCAAGGAGTTCTGCTCGACGCGCTTCGGGGTGACCTTCCCGATGTTCGCCAAGATATCGGTCAAGGGACGGGACATGCACCCGCTCTACGACTACCTGACCTCGAAGCAGACCAACCCGTCGTTCGGCGGGCCGATCACCTGGAACTTCAACAAGTTCCTCGTCGGCCGCGACGGGCGCATCGTCGGCCGCTTCCGCACGCAGGATGAGCCCGGAGGTGAGCTGATCGTGGAGGCCGTGGAGGCGGCGCTGCGGTAGAGGTCGCTGATAGCCGCACCTTCGGGTTGAAACCCGGAGGTGAAGCAATCACCAACGCGGTAGAGGCGAAGCTGCGGCGATTGCGGCCGCAGCGAAGTCTACAACCGGACAGGGGGGACTAGGATCTGCGGCGCGGCAACGGGCCCGGACAGCGCGTTGTCCCGCGGGAGGTAGTGGGGATTAGCGGCTGGTCTTCCCGGGCCCGCAGGTGGCTCCTTTCCACGCTCCTTTTCTACGCCCCGTGGCTGGCGCTGAACGTGCTGTGGCTGCCGCGGGGCGGCCTGATCCAGCAACCGGGCTGGTCCATCATCATCAACGGTGCATCGCCTTTTTCGGGATCGTGGCTCCGGCGATCGACCGCCGGTTCGACGAGAGCCGGGAGGTCGCGAAGGCGCCCGTGCCAACTCCGCGCCCTCGTCGGTTCCCGAGGCCGCGACGGCGCGCGGCGTGAGGTTCGCGGCGCCGCATAGGGTCCCGCGGGGGCCCTGATCGCCTGTTCGATGCACCGCCGACTAGGGCCTCGCGAACCCCATCCGATCGAACTGGCACTCCGGCGCGTCCGCTTCGACGAGCAACTCGCGCATACGCGCCGCCAGGCGCTTCTCGAGGGCCGCATCGCGAATCGGATGCGTCTGCCCCGGATCGCGCTCGACATCGTAGATCGGGTTGAAGTCGGGCGCCCCGTGGTGCCTGTGGGACTTTTTCGCGATCCGCAGGTGCGGGATGCGGTGGCACCACTTGAGGAACGTGCCGGTCTCGGCGCGGACGAGGTCCTCGAAGCCGAGAAAATCCCAGAAGCCGCGGGGCATCGCCGTATGGTGGTGGACGATGCTGTCCGGCAGTGGCTGCCTGCAGTAGGTCCATCGTCCGTCGGTGAGGTTGATGTCCTTGCCGAAACAACCGTAGAGCAGCGCGTCGTGGTGGCTGCCGTCGCCGCCGTCGATGAGCGAGCGCAGCGAGCGGCCGTGAGCATGCTCCGGAGCGAGGACGCCGTGCAGGTCCAGCAGCGTGGGGGCGAGGTCGATGGTCCCGGTCAGCGCAGAGACCCGCCTGCCGGCCTCGTCGCGGCCTGCCGGGCAAACGATCAGCGGGATGTGCACCAGCTCCTGGTAATCCATCATGTAGTCCTTGGCCCAGTAGCCGTGCTCTCCCAGCAGGTGCCCGTGGTCCGTCGTAAAGATGACCGTCGTGTCGCGCCAGAGGTCGAGCTGGTCGAGCTGGTCGAGCAGCCTGCCGAGCCAGGCGTCGGCCATCGTGGCCGTTGCGCCGTAGCAGGCGCGGATGTGGGCCACCGCGCGCTCGTCGTCCTTGTCGGGGTCCAGCGGGGCGTACTCGGGCCAGGTGAAGAACGACCCTTCCCAGTCGTCGCCGTAGAGCTCGCAGTAGTGGGTCGGGCAATCGAAGGGCTCGTGCGGGTCGAAGGCCTCGACGTGCAGGTGCCAGTTGTCGGCGTCGCGGTTGGCCTCGATGAACTCGATGGCACGCTGGAAGGTGCGCGGCGTCGAGTAGGAGGCTTCGTTCTCGCTGTCGAGGTAGCGCCGGTTGGCCCAGTAGGCGCGGCGCATCAGGCCCTTGCCGCGGGTTCCCGGCGGGGGCGCGGCCGCGGTCACGAGAGGCCGCCAGGCGTCGCCTTCCTGTCCGCGCTCGAACTCCCAGCTGTCGAACAGCGTGTGATACCCCTCGCCGCCGCTGTGGAAGTAGTGGTAGTGATCCGTCACCATGTGGGTGTAGGTGCCCGCATCGTGGCGCAGGAGCCGGGGAACGCACTCGTCCCACGGCTCGATCGGCCCCCACGGAGCCTCGAGAAAGTCGTAGCGCCCGGTCATCATCTCCCGCCGCGCGGGAATGCAGGGCAGGGAGCCGCTGTAGTGGTTGTCGAACACCACTCCCCGCCCCGCCAGGCGCTCGATGTTGGGTGTCTTGAGGAAGTTGCCTCCGTAGCACGAGAGGTAGTGGCGGTTCAGCGAGTCCATCATGATGAAGATGGTCTTCATGGACGCGATCCTGTCCCCTGCGGCGTGCTCTTGTCGAGCGAGCGCGGCTGCGGCGCCGAGGGAGGGCGGCGCCCCGCCATCAGGCCGCGCGGCGGCACCGAGTAGACCGGCTCGGGGCGCAGCCCTTCGGCCTCCAGGAGCGCGTTGGAGGCCAGCAGCGCCGAAGTGCATGCGGCCTCCATCAGCATGGCCGGCACCCGCGTCTTGACCCAATCGCCGGCCAGGACCAGGCCGGGCACGGGCGTGACGCACTCCGGCCGATTCGCCCGCAGGCCGGTGTGATACGCCGTGAAGTCGTCGCGCAGCTGCAGGTGCTCGTGCAGAACCCTCACTGGGCGGAACGCAGGGAAAAAGCCGTAAAGCTCCTCGTAGAACAGCCGCCTCACCTCGTCCTCGCCTCCCACGTCGTCGGGCACCGAGTAGCAGTGCAGCTCGTAGACCCCTCCGCCGGTCTGCCGGGCCCACGCCGCCGAGGCCGCCTCGATCATCGGGTAGACCGAGATCGAGTCGAGCACCCTCGCCTTTTCCGTGATCACAAAGGGAGGCAGGTCCCATGCCACCGGCCGGTCGGTCCAGAAGCGCAGCACCGAGTAGCGCTGCGAGCTCTTGAGCCCGCGCAGGCGGGCGTGCAGCTCGGGGCTCTCGGCCGCAATCCAGGGCGATGCCTGGGCGATGGCGCGCACGCCCTTGACGTCGGCCGCGAGCACCACCGCGTCGAAGCTGTCGCCGTCGACGACGAACGACGCTCCGGACCGTCCGAGGCTGCCCACCTCGCGGTCGAGGTGCAGGCGCGCGCCGTGGCGCTCGAGATGGGCGCGGGCGGGCTCGAGCAGCGTCACGCCGTAGTCGTCGTCGGGATAGTCGTAGAGCAGCCCTGCGTCATTGCTCAGGAAATAGGAGTGGAAGCTCTTGATCATCTCGGCCATCGACATCAGCCGGGCATCGGCGAAGAAGGCCCGGCTGAAGGTGTTGAAGATGAGCCGCAGCGAAGGCGGCAGCCGTGCATCGTCGGCGAACTGCTTGTAGGAGACCGTGTCGTAGAGCTCGTAGGTGCGCTCGCCGTCAAAGGAGAGGAAGGCGAGCAGCCTTCGGCTCTCCGGGTTGCCCACCATCTCGCCGATGCGATACACACCGGCGCGAGCCATCGAAAGCATGTTGAGAACCGGGGTGCGGTCGATGTCCTTGAACCCGAACCGCCTGCCGTCACGGGTCACGATCGTGTAGTCAGGGATCGCCACCATGCGTGCGTCGGCGCCGATGCGGCCGAGCCAGCCGTTGAGATTGTAGTACTGACGGAAGAAGGCGTGGAAACCGTGCTCCACGGCCGCGATGCCGCCGCCGGCGGCAGGCGGAAGCTGCACGGGCCATGAGCCGACCTTGCCGCCGAGCCACCGGTTCTTCTCGAAGACCGTGACAGCGAAGCCGCGCTCGGCAAGCGTCGATGCCGCCGCCAGTCCAGCGATGCCGGCGCCGATCACGGCGACCCGCCGTTCGCGCGCGAGCCGCAGCGGCAGCTCGACGCGCGGTTCGTTTAGCAGGTGCCTGTAGCCTCCGAGGCGGCGCTCCACCCAGCCCGCGATCACCCGTCGCATGCCAGTCCCTCCCGCCGGCGTCCCAGCTGCCGCGGTTATGCAGGAACCGGCAGCATAGGCGGCGAATAGCCCGCCGAAGCCGATAGCCGAGCCTCTTCGCTGGATAGCAGCCTCAGGCGTTGGGGTTGAGAATAGTACCCACCGGTGGTGCGGTCAACGCAGAAGAGGCCTCGGGGTGGGACTCCGCTTTGCGGGCAACGCTGCGGGTCCGCAGGACGTCGACCCGTTTCCGCGGAAGGTCGGGTCGCCGCCGGGGTTGCCCCCGCGGCTCCCCCGGATCCGGACGTGTGGATTTCCCGCCTCCGGCTCTTCGGTCTGCGGTTTCGCTGGGGTACGGTAGACGCCGTCTCACACCCTTTTCTGCCACCCGCTGTAGTTTCGTAGATGCGCTTGCGGGACTCGATGTTCCCTGCGTCTTTCCCTCCAGTGGTTCCGTGGCCCGGCTTCCCTCTGCCTCCGCGGGGTCCCTCGGGTTGGTTCTCCTGCTTCACAGGTACGGTGGAGAGCTCCGACTTCCTGCCGCCCTTCCCGCCGGGCTTGGTTGCCCCCCCGCGGCGCTTACCATCGCGCGCTCATGTCTTTCGCTCCCCACCGTGTCTAGCGCGGCGAGGCGGGGCCTGGGCGCCAGGCCGATTGCGGCACCTCAGTGCCGCCGCCGCTCAGAAGACCACGACGCCCCGCCGGCAGCACGCAACAGTCGGTTCCGGCTGGTCGCAGCCTTTGCCGGGCGGGGTGTCCCGCCGGGTTCCTCCGTAAGGTTTCGGCCACGTTCTCACATGGCGTTTTCCTTACTCAGGCTTCGCCTGGCGCACTTTCCGCGGAAAAGTCGGCCCCGTCCGGGGGTCCGCACGCCCGGCACGCTCTGAACACACAAGACGGGAGCGTATGCAAGGCGTCCCGCACCGGTAGCGACCGCGACAGCCGACTGTGAATGGAGTCAGAGGCCGGGCGACCTTCTTCTTGTTGTGGGCGCAGGTCACCATATTTCATTGACTGAAAATCCATTTCACGTTAGAATCGCCGCATACGTCATGAGAGCGGCTGCGGAATCGGAAGATCCCGGCCGCCCCAGGAGGAAGCTCATGCCCAGAATGCCCGTGATGGATGCGGTCGTTCACATCCTCAGAAGCGAAGGCGTCGACGTGACCTTCGGGATTCCCGGCGCGGCGATCCTGCCCCTGTACAAGGCGCTGTCCAAGCAGACCGCCATCAAGCACCTGACGGTGCGACACGAAGAGGGGGCCACCCACGCCGCCGACGGCTGGGCCCGCATCACCGGCAAGGTCGGCGTCGCGATCGGGACCTCAGGCCCCGCGGGCACGAACATGGTCACGGGCCTTTATACCTGCAAGGGCGACTCGATCCCCATCGTCTGCATCACCGGCCAGGCCGTGAGCTCGATCCTCCACAAGGAGCCGTTCCAGGGCGTCGACATCGCCGAAATCGTCAAGCCCGTCACCAAGAAGAGCTACCTCGTGCGCGAGACGGCGCAGATCCCGTGGGTCTTCCGGGAGGCCTTCCAGATCGCCCGCTCTGGCCGCCCTGGCCCGGTGCTCATCGACCTGCCGCTCGACGTTCAGCGCGGCGAGGTCGAGTACGACCCCGAGGTCGACGCGCCGCTGCCGATCTACAAGCCGGCCCCTGATATGCGGCAGATACGCAAGGCGATGCAGATGCTCCTCGCAGCCGAGCGGCCTATCATGATCATGGGCGGCGGGGTGAGCATCGCCCGGGCCACCGGTCCCTTTGTGGCGCTGGCCGAGTACCTGCAGATCCCGGTCATCCCCACCTACATGGCCGAAGGCGGCATCTCCTACGATCACCCGCTCTACGGCGGCCGGGTCGGGCTGCAGACCAACACCCGCGGCGGCAACAAGCTGTTCCTCGAGAGCGACTTCGTGCTCGCGATCGGCAATCGCTTCGCCGATCGCCACACCGGCGATCTCGCCGTCTATCGCGGCAGCCGCAAGTTCGTGCACATCGACGTCGACCCGAACCAGCTCGGCCGCGTGTTCCCCTGCGACCTCGGCATCGTCTCCGACGCGGCTCTGGCAGTCGAAGCCCTGCAGGAAGCGGCCCAGGAGATGACCCCCGCGCGCCCCGCCACCGACTGGTCGCGCAAGGCCGAGGAGTACAAGAGACGCTTCCTCCGCAAAATGGACTTCGACAACGTGCCCATCAAGCCGCAGCGGGTCTTCAAGGAGATCAACGAGTTCTTCGGGCCCGACACGATCTTCGTCACCGCCATCGGGCTGTACCAGATCTGGTCGGGGCAGTTCCAGGAGATCAAGAAGCCCCAGACCTACCTCTGCTGCGGCCAGGCAGGCCCCCTCGGTTGGGAGATCCCGGCCTGCATGGGCGTCAAGCACGGCGAGCCGCAGGCCCAGGTCGTGGGCGTGGTGGGCGACTACTCGTTCCAGTTCATGCTCGGCGAGCTGGCCACGGCCGTGCAGAACAATGTGCCCTACGTGATGGTGATGCTCAACAACGGCTACCTCTCGCTGATCCGCCAGCCGTCGAAGTACGTCTACGAGATGGACTACGCCGTCAACATCGGCTACGGCGCCGAAGGCTACGGCCCCGACTTCGTCAAGCTCATGGAGAGCTTCGGCGCAGCCGGCAGGCGCGTCACCGAGCCCGGCGACATCAAGAAGGCCCTGGCCTGGGCCGTCGAGACCTCCAACTCGCGCAAGATCCCGGTGCTCGTCGAGATACGCGTCGACCGTCACACCGACGCGGCCATGGGCCTGTCGATCGACAAGATCGTGGAGCGCGACCCCGTGATCGACCTGCCGGAGGCCCCCGCGAAAAGCCGCGACAAGGTCGAGATCGGCAAGGGAAAGAAACAATAGAAGAAGGCTGCGCGCGCCGGCGCCCGCCGCGGGTGGCCGGCGCGGCTCGTGCCGGGGCTTGGTCGACGCGCGACGCGACCGCGGAAGTCCGGCTCGACCTGCCCGGGCGCTCGCCGGTGGAGAGCCGCGACGGCGACAAGTGTGTCCGCCCGCAGAAGGAGCGGCTGCGTCGGCTCCGCGCGGTCGCGACGCCGCGGGCGCCCGGTCCGTGCCAGGGTTTCCCCGCTATTCGTGAGCGCCCCGCGACACAACCACCAGACTGCCCACGGGCTGCCCCACATGCGCCGCGACGACGGGGCACTTGACGGTGAACAGGAAGAAGATGCGCTTGGTCGTGCCCGACAGGCTCTCGTAGTTGCCCTGTCCTTTCGCGATCACGAGATCCGCGCGCTCGAACCATCGCCGAAACTCCTCGCAGCAGTCCTCAAGGATCGTTCCCGGCGCATCCGACCCGTTGTCGAGGACCAGCGCGACGTCAGGCAGGCCCGCCGCTGCTGCGTCCTCGACTGTCGCGTCGTTGATCACCGGAGCGCCGCGCACGGCCACGACGATCTTTCCGGCTGGGAGCGCCGCGATGAGTTGCCGGTCGAAAAAGATCTCTCCGGCGTTGTCGGTGAGATACAAAATGCAGCGAGCCTCTTGGGCCTCCCGGAACAGCGCCGCGACATCGCCGCACAAGGGCCTGGTCCAGATCGTCTGCAGGACACGCGGCAGCTCCTCGGGCCCGATCTGCGTCTTGGCTCCGGAATCCATGAGATTGCCGCCGATGGCCAGGCGGACTGCCGCCTCGTGGCGGTTCGGCTGGAGAGCCATCGCCTGCGCAACGCCCGGCATGATTTCGGATGCCATGCGGTTCATGCGACCCTTGATCTCGCGATACGGGTCGCGACAGCCGAGCTCCTGTCGAATGATCCGGTGAATCCGCTGGCCAACGACCGGCGGAGAGCCGAGCCAGTCGGTGTCGCCGATTGCATGGAGCACCTTTCGCAGGATGGCTTCCACGCGGGCGGGATCTCCCACGGTCGCCGACACCGCTTCCACGGCCTGGCGAACAAAACAGGGTATGCATCCGATTTCGATCTTCATGAGGCGCCGCCCCCGATCTGATGCGCGCAAAGCCGCTCGCGGCGCCCGTGATGCGCCGACGACAGCCTCGCCCCGCTTCGACGAAACGCGCATGATTCCGGAACAGGAAAATCCTATCCCGATACCGGCTCATCGGGCAACACGCACGTGTGCGAAGGAACCCGCAGAACGGAACAGGCCTGGCGCAGAACACGCACGGACCCGAAGCGGGTGCTCGTGCGCAGGCCGGTGGCGACCGGCGGCGGACTACGTGTCCAGGGAGACGTCCGCCGAGTTGATGACGGCGAGCTCCGACTGCCGCGACAGGTCGCCGCCGAGGACCGTCCTGGACATGCCGCCGACGACGATCTGGGTGCCGACCTGGCGAGCGTGTCGGCTTGTATGGTGTGGTTGGCGGAGGTCCCGGCCCTGAGGCCTTGGTAGTCCCCGCCCGAAGCCGTGTCGAACGAACCGACCTTGACGATGCACTGCTGGAAATAGGGAGCGTTCCTCGGCCATGTCACTGCAATCGCGCTCGCGGGAACAACCGACCCGCTCGGGCTGGTCACCGAGGGCGCCCCTGGCATAAGCAGGCTCGCGGAGGCGCTGCCTTTGGAGCTGGTGACCTGGACGTCCACGGTGTCGCCCGCAACCGCGGGCGACAGCGAAAGATCCGGCGCCCGCAACCGCCGGCGA
>CAZKGO010000018.1:56163-62708 GCA_964552235.1 uncultured Spirochaetales bacterium
GTGTGCGTGGGGTGGTGGGCCCTGGGCCGCCCCGGGGGCCCCCCCCCCCGGGGGGCGACACCAGGGGGAGTGAGCGCCTACCTCTCGCCGGCCGGTTCCGTAACCGCGACCGTCACAAACGCAATCGGCCGGCGCCCTCGCGCCCGGCGGCGCACGAGAGTCGCGGCGACACCGCTTTCCGCGCCGATCGCCTAACACGCGTTCCCACAGCCCGTTGCGGCTCCCAGTCCGCCGTCGCCGCGCAGCTTGGCACGACCCTTGCTGTCTCCTCACGCGGATCTCACGCTCATGGAGCATGGAGTGTTGAATCATGCATCGAGCACAATGGGCTTCCCTGGCGCGGGCAGTAGCGATCGGCGTCGCGGCCCTGGTCGCAGTCTCATGCGCTTCGCTGCCGCCGGAGTCGATCGAGCGGCAAGAGGGCTACTACTACGGCATCGGATCCGGTCCCTCGGCCGCCGAGGCGGCGGAGGCGGCGAGGCGCGATTTGGTCTCCAGCGCCCTCACGGCGTCGCGCGATTCCCGCCGAGCCGTCGGCGCTCGCATCGAGATCGGCGCTGAGGCCGCGCGCGCGGTCCCGCTGCCGAGGCTGCGGCCTTATGCTCAACAGAAGACACCCGCTTCCGTCATCATCGCCTACCGCCTCAAGACCGCGGAATGGGACAAGGTCGAGGCGAAAAGAGAAGCGGCGATCAGGAGCGAGATCGCGCCGCGGGTCGCCGCCCTCGAAGCCGGCGCCGATCGCCCGCTCGCTGAGAGGATGCGCGAGGCTGCGCTGCTGCTCGAGCGTCTGCGCGACGAGGGCCTCAGCGAGCTTTTCACGGAGACCGGACCCGGCTCTCCGCTCCTCACCGCCTCGATCGAGTCGATCTGCAGCAGGCAGACGAGCGGCCTGTCGTTCGCCGTCGATCCGCAGGAAGGATTCGTCGGACCGGAGTCGACGTTTTCGGCGCAAGCCGCTGCGGCGGACGGCAGGCCCCTCGCTTCGCTGCCGATCCGCGCCGAATGGAGCGCCGAGGGCGCCGAGCCTCTGGTCGTTTCCGCCGCCACCGGAGCCGACGGGAAAGCGCACCTGGAGTTCCCGAAGGTCGATGCTTTTCGCAACCGCGCCGTTCGCCTGACCCTCTCGACGGACTTCGCCCCGACGGCGCCCGCTTCCAAGGGGCTGCAAGAGATCGACGCCCGCTCGGCTGTCGCATACCGCTACCGTCACTTCGACGATGCCGCCGCCTGCTTCGCCGTCGAAGCACGCGTTCCCGGAGGGCCTTTTACCGCGGGAGCGCTGCCTCGCGATCGGCGCGCGGCCCGAAAGGAGGCGCCCCGCGAGACGACGACCGTCGAGCTGCTGGTCGATCGCACCCCGGTCACCAACGCGCTGTACCGGATGTTCCTCGAGGACACGGGGCCGACTCGTTCCCCGAGTACTGGGACCATCCCGAGTACAACCGGGACGACCAGCCGGTCGTCGGCGTCTCGTGGGCCGACGCCAACCGCTTTGCCGCATGGCTGTCCGATCGCCTGGGCGTGACCAAGCGCCTGCCGACAGAGGACGAGTGGGAGCGGGCCGCACGCGGCGGCCTCGACGTGATCTACCCGTGGGGCGATCAGAGCCCCGCCGACGGCCTGCGGGCCAACTACCGGGGCAACGGCCGCTTCGCCGGTCCGTCGCCGGTTGGCAGCTACGAGTCGGGCGTCAACGCCTACGGCCTCGCCGACATGGCGGGAAACGTCTGGCAGTGGACAGCCACCCCGTACGGCGACGGCGCGGCAATCGTCGTCAAGGGCGGCTCCTGGATGGACGGCCCGCTCGACCTGCGCATTTCCAACCGCCGGGACCTCGACCCCTCGAGGGGCTACGTCGACGTGGGGTTCCGGCTCGTGAGGGAGGTTTCGAATGAATAGGAAGACAGGCGGCGGCGCCGCAGCCTTCGTCTTGATTCTGCTCGCCTCGTGCCAGACCCTGGCTCACAGGGAAACGCCCGACCAGCGAGCCATCGCCGCCGGAACGGCGGCGTGGAACCAGAGCGCGCCTGCCGCGGCGAAGCCCCACTGGAGCACGATCAAAGACGCGGCCGCGCGAGACAGGTACCTGTCGCACCTGGATGCGTACGAGAGCGGCGCAAGGGCGCTGGAGGAGGGCGCCGCTCTCAAGTCCTCGGACGAGGCGGGATTGCTCGCCGCCTACGAGAAGGCCTGGTCGGCTTTCGGGCGGCTTCCGCGGGAGCTGAGCGTGCCCGCCGAGGCCGGGGCGCGAGCCTCGTCGCTGGCAGAGAAGAGGGTGCGCGCTCTCATTGCCGCGAACCGGCTCTCCGCGGCTCGCGAGTTCGGCAGGACCGCGATCGCGGACTTCGGGCAGTCGCAGGCGATCTCGTCGATGCTCGCCGAGATCGAGGTGATGCTCGCTTCGCGCAAGAGAGAGGCCGACGCCGACGCGGCTCTGCAGAGGGCGAGGGCGGTCGAAGCCTTTGACGATCGGATCGCCGCCCAAGAGTCGGCGATCTCGGCCTTTGCCAGGGGCGAGGCGCTGCTCGCCGAAGAGGCGGGCAAGGCCGGCGTGGCCAAGGCTCCCGGCGTGGCGGGCGACGCTTCGCGCCTGCGCAAGAAACGCCAGGACGCGGCCGTCGAGCGCGACCGGCTGCTGCGCGACCGCGCCTACTCGTACAAGGGCCGCATCGGCGAGGAGTTCGCCCGCGTGCCCGACGGCAAGGCGGTCGGCTCGATGACGCTCGACGAGGTGCTCGCGCACCAGCGGTCGGTGCGGGCGAACGTCGACGCCGCCTACCGGGAGATGAAGGAGTTCGCCGCCCGCTACCCCAGCTCGCTCGACCCGGAGCTGATCGCGGACGTGGAGGAGCAGAAAAAGGACCTCGACGCCAAGATCGCCCAGGTCGACAGCGAGATCAGGACCGCCCGCGAGATCGCCAGCCGCGGCAGGATCGTGATGCCGGTCATGATCGGCCTCTTCAATCCCCAGCCGGGGAGCGCGGACGAAGCCAGGAAGAGCCGTCCGGCGACCTTTGGATCCACGGGCGCCCGAAAGGCCGAGTACTGGTGGGGCATGGTCTCGATCCCCAAGGGGACCATGAACGACCTGGTGGTCACGGTGAGCGACGGCCGCGCCGTTCGGGTCTTCGGCGAGAACACGAAGTCGGGATCGCTCGTCGGCAGGAACGGCATCAAGGATCTCGTCAACCGAGGATACAAGGTCGGCAACTCCTGGCCGGTGCTCAACGCCGGCAGCCAGTTGCCCGGCGACAAGTACTTCTTCGAGGTGCAGGCCGGCGGCACGCCCGACTACACAGGCGAAGTCGTCGTCTACAGCTCGTTCATCATGAGGATGCGCTGATGAAAATCACCAGGCGAACCATCGTCGCCGGCGCCGCGGCGCTCGCCGCGGTCGCCGCAGCAGCCGCGGTCTTTCTGCTGTGGAAGCCGCAGCCCAAGGGAATCACCGTGGCCGTCTCGACCCTGCCCGACTCGCTCAACCCGGTGCTCGAGCAGAATACCAGCGGCCTCAACGCCGACGAGCTGCTCTTCGACGGGCTCGTGAACTTTGAGGTCGACGCCCAGAGCGGCAAGCTCTGCCCGGAGTTCGCGCTCGCCGAGAGCATCGAGCAGGACCCGCGCACCAAAAAGACCTACCGGGCGACGCTCAAGCAGGTCTGGTGGCACGACGGGACCCCGGTCACGGCCGGGGACGTCGCCTTCTCGTTCGCCGCCTACCTCGAGCCGGCCAACAGGTCGCCCAGGCGCGACTACCTGGCGTCGTTCATCGAGAGCGTCAGGGCCGCGGACGAGCGGACGGTGGAGATCGAGTTCGCCAAGCCGATCCCGCCCTTCCGCGCCTTCCCGGTGCTCACCTTCAAGGTCATTCCGTCGAGCTACCGGGGGCAGAAGATGGCGCTCGACATGCGCTCCGGAGAAAACGAGCGCCTGTTCGCCGTCGAGCCGGTCGGCACAGGCCCCTTCAGGCTCTCCGGGTGGGAGATCGGCAAGTGGGTCGCCTTTGCGGCGAACCCCGCCTACTTCAAGGCGGTGCCGCAGGCGGCCTCCCTCGTGATCAAGGAGGTGATCGATCCGGTGATCCGGATGAACGAGCTGCGCCAGGGCCGGGTGAACCTCGTGCTGGAGACCTCGCCCCTCGACCGCCCGCAGGTGGAGAAGATGGCGAACGTCGACATCAACTGGTACCTGCCCTACTCGTTTTACCAGGTGGCCATCAACACGCGGGCGCCGCTGTTCACCAATCCCGATGCCCGTCTGGCGCTCTCGATGGCCATCGATCGCGCCAGGCTCGTGCCCTCGATCACAGACAGCAGCGAGGGTGTGGTGCTGAACTCGGGCCCGTTCCCCGCCGACATCTTTTCCAGCAACATCCCCGAGTACTTCAACGAGCCGATCCCCGACCCGGCTCCGAGGGACATCGAGACGGCCCGCCGCCTGGCGGTCTCGGGCGGCGTCGCGGGCAAGACCGCCATCCTCCTGTATCCCGACTCGCTCGGCGACTTTGGCGCCCGGATGGCCCAGGGGCTGGTGTCGCAGCTGGCCGCCATCGGCGTCAAGGTCGAAGCCAGGCGGACCGGCGACCAGGTGTTCCGGCGCCTGGTGTTCGTCGAGAAGCGCTACGAGCTCGCCCTCCTCTACTGCGACGGCTTCGACAACCTCTACTCGAGCCTGGGCGAGTGGTATCGCTCCGACGGCGAGCTGAACATCTCGGGCATCGGCGACAGCCGCCTCGACGGCCTCTTCGACCAGTGGGACAAGGCCGTGGTCATGGCCGACTGGGTCGACCTGACCCTGCGCCTGCACAGCCGCATCAGCGAGCTCGCGCCGGCGGTGTACCTCTGCAAGATCCAGAAGGACGTGTACTCGCGCGGCATCAGGAACGTGACCATCGCCACGGACAACCCGTTCCTGTCCGTCGAGCACTGGTCGCTGTAGGACGGCCGGCATGCGCTTGCTGCGTTTCCTCGGCCGCGAGCTGCTGCTGCACGGCGTGATCTTTGCCGTGGCGGGAATCATCGCGCTCGCCGCGCTGTACCTGCTTTCGATCGGGGCCCCGCTGTCGAGCTTCGCGGAAACCGGGCGCTCGTTCGCACTGCTGCTGTCGGGCTCCCAGGACTTCTCGACCGCCCATCCCGGCTTCAGCGCCGGGCGGATCATCGCCAGCGCGGCGGCCATCACGCTCCCGCTGGCCCTCGCCTCGCTCATCGTCCTCACGCTGGCTGCCCTGGCGGGCGCGGCCTCGACGACCACCGCCCGCCACCTCTCGCGCAAGCACGGCCAGCGCCTGGGCGAGACGCTCGCGGGCCTGGCCGGAGTCGTCTCCTCGATGATGGCAGCGATGCCCCTCTTTGTCGGCTTCTGGGTGCTGGCCAACGGGTTCGGCAGCGAGGCGCCCTTTCCGCTCATCGCGCTGGCCACCGTCGCCCTCGGGGGCCTCGGCTGGGACGCCTCGCTCTTTCTCACGGCGGACACCACGCGCCACGCCGAAACCACTCACGCCGAGGTGTTCACGACGCTCGGGCAGCCCCTCGGGCGCCTCTTTCCCCTGCCGGGAACCTTTTCCGGCTACCTGTTCTCCTCCAGCCTGCCGCGCTTCATCCCCTACCTCGCGGGCAAGGTGCCGGCCATCATCGGCGCGGTGACGATCGCCGAGATCGTGTTCTCGTTTCCGGGCCTCGGCAGCACACTGCTGGAGTCGCTGCTCGCCGCCAATACCGATCTGCTCGTGGCCTCGGTCTTTGTCCTGCTGTGCGTGAACGCGATCGTGGCCTTGCTGGTCAAGTCGTTTCTGTTCCTCATCTATCCGAGGTGGTATGAGAAATCTGTCTAGGCTCGCCGGGGTGCTCTTTCTGCTCGCCCTCGCCTCTCCACTGGCCGTGGCCTGGCTGCCGCGGCAGTGGCTGCCCGTCGAGCTGCCGACGGCCTACGCGTCCTCACTGGCCGCCGCGTTCAAGCAGCTGGCGGTCACGCTCACCGCCGCCGTCGCCTTCGCGACGCTGCTCACGGTGATCCTCGGCTACACGAGCGTCCTGTGGCAGCGCTTCGGCAGGACCGTCTCGAGCGTCCTCAAGGCGGTCGAGTCGGTGCCGGCGATCCTGATCGCGCTCTTCTGCTACGCCCCCGTGTCCGGCTACCTGGCCCGCCAGTCGAGCGAGGCGACGCGGATCGCTTCGCTTGCTGTGTTCATCCTGGCCGCCACCCTCACGACGCTGCCGGAGGCCGTGCGCAGCATCGCGATCCCCCTCGGCGACCTGTATCACCGCAAGTACAGCCTCTCGTTCCGCTCCTACGGCTTCACCAAGCGGCGGATCCTCGCCGTGCTGATGAGCTCGCAGTCGATGCGCGGCGCCCTGAGGCGCGCCGCCGCGGGCGTCCTGCTCAAGACCCTCGTGCTCGACTGCTCGTTCGGCTTTGTCATACAGCTCGGCTTCGGCAGCTACGGGACCCCGGCCCACGCGAGCCCCGGCGCGCTCATCGCGGCCAAGGGAGTACTCTACGTCTTGTGTCTAGGACGGTAGCGGTAGCAGGAGGAGGGGGGT
>CAZKGO010000019.1:0-61538 GCA_964552235.1 uncultured Spirochaetales bacterium
GCTTGCCCAGAGCGCGGGCCACCCGCACCTTTTCTCGCGCAGTGGCCGGATCCAGTCCGACCCGCCAGGACAGCCAGTGGGCGCAGGAGATCGCACCCTGCTCGACCCAGCCGTCTGCCTCGTCGAAGCGCCTGAGGCACTCCAGCAGCCGGTGGGTGGCGGCATCGAGGTGAGCCGAGAGGGAGGCGATCTCTTCGCCGAGCCGTTCGGTAGGGGTCATGCTGATAACATACACTTGTATGGGATAGAAGTCAAGGGGTCCTGGAAGAAATCCTCGGGGCATGAGTCCACCTGGCCGGGGTCGACCACCTGCGCAGCCGGAGCGCTGAAGCAGCCGGTCTGCGAGTTCATAGAGGCTCGGTCCTCTCGTGGGCTGTCGATCGTGGCTGCACCAGATGCGCGCTCCGATCGACGGAATCGAGAACAGCGGGGTCGGGCCGTCGCCGACTGCGACCGAGGGCCGCACCGAGGGGCGCGTTTTGCCGGGCATGTGCACGAAGTGCCACGAGCGCAGCCTGCCGTAGACGAGGCGGTGAGCGGTTCGCGCCCATCGTGGTTCAGGAGCTTGACTGGCCCGGCGTCACGCCCTACGGTCGAGCATCGGAGGCACTCGCGTGATCACGGGCATTGGGCACGTCGCCATCAACGCCAAGGACATGGAGAAGTCCCTCGACTTCTACGAACGCGTGTTGGGGCTGCCAGAGGCGTTTCGTCTCGAGGGCGCCGATGGAAGCCTCTCGATGGTGTACGTGAAGACGGGACCCCGCGATTTTCTCGAGATCTTTCCCCGCGCGGCCGCGGGCCCCGAACGCAGGAACGACCAGCAGGGCATCAAGCACTACTGCCTGTGGGTCGACGACCTGGCTGCCACGCTGGCGGAGCTGGAGGCCAGGGGCCTCCCGGTCGACCGCAGCCGGGTCCGGGTGGGTCGAACCGGGTCGAGAATCTACTTCGTGGCAGATCCCGACGGCGTGCAGGTCGAGCTGATGGAGCTGCTCCCCGACTCGATGCAGGCCCGGGCCATGGGCGCCGCCGCGGCGGGGCCATCCTGAGGCGGGAGAGCTGTGTGTCGGCGGTAGGCATCGTTCGCGACTCCGTCTATCTCACCCATGACAACGGCCGGCTCCATCCCGAGTGCCCCCAGCGGCTGCTCGCCATCGACGCCCTGCTCGACTCGCGGGCGGCCGCGAGCCCGCTGGTTCCGATTCCCGCACGTGAGGCCACCGACGAGGAGATCCTCCGTGTCCACTCCGGCGAGTATCTGAGCCAGATCGCCGCGACCTCCGGCCGCGAGCCGATGTTCGTCGATTCCGACACCCAGACTTCGGCCGGCTCCTACCGCGCGGCGCGGTGGGCCGCGGGCGGATGCTGCAGGGCCGTCGAGGCCGTGGTGCGCGGCGAGGCGGCGCACGCGTTCGCGTTCGTGCGGCCGCCGGGCCACCACGCCGAGCGTGACCAGGCCGGCGGCTTCTGCCTGTTCAACAACGTGGCCATAGCGGCCCGCTGCGCTCAGGCCGCTCTCGGGCTCGGCAGGGTGCTCATCGTCGACTGGGACGTGCACCACGGCAACGGCACGCAGCACCTGTTCGAGGCCGATCCCTCGATCGTGTACTTCAGCACCCACCAGTGGCCGCTGTACCCCGGCACCGGGGCGCTGGAGGAGGTGGGAGTCGGAGCGGCCAGGGGAGCGACGATCAACGTGCCGCTTCCCGCCGGCACGGCGGACGGCGACCTGATCGCGGTCTACCGCGAGCTGCTGGCTCCGGTCGCACGCGAGCTGCGCCCCGAGCTGATCCTCGTTTCCGCCGGCTTCGACATCCACCGGGAGGACCCGCTGGCCGGCTGGCGCGCCACGGCGGCCGGATGCGCGGCGCTGGCGCGCGTCGCGCTCGACCTGGCGGCCGAGCTGTGCGGCGGCCGGCTGGTCCTGGTGCTCGAAGGCGGCTACGACCTCTGCAATCTGCGCGGCTGCGTGGCGGCCGTGCTAGCCGAGCTCGACGGCGGCACCTTTACCCGGCCGGGCGCAGGCGACGAGAGCGCGGTCACGCGCCGGATCATCGAGCGCGTCCGCAGGGTTCACGGCGCCTACTGGAAGAGCCTCGCCTGACGGCGCGGCGGCCCGGGGGTTGCCGCGGCGGGCCTGTCCGCGTCATGCTCGGCGGCACCGCAACAGGAGGACCTCGATGGGCGCGCTCTCGCAGCTGTATTCGCCGATGATGCCCGAGGAGCGGCCGCGCCCCGACGCCTCGATCGGCGGCCACGGCGGCCTCAGGATCACACGGCTCGAGACCTTCCTCGTGAAGCCGCGCTGGCTCTTCCTCAAGGTGCACACCGACGCGGGAATCGTCGGGCTCGGCGAGCCGCTGCTCGAGGGCCGGGCCCGCACGGTCGCCGCGGCGATCGAGGAGGTGGCGCCGTACCTGGTGGGCAAGGATCCGCGGGCCGTCGTGCACCACTGGCAGGCGATCTACCGCCACGCCTTCTACCGCGGCGGGCCGATCCTCACCAGCGCCCTCAGCGGCATCGACCAGGCGCTGTGGGACATCAAGGGCAAGGCGCTGGGCGTTCCGGTCTACGAGCTGTTAGGCGGTCCGACGCGCACCCGTGTGCGGCTCTACGCCCACGTGCGCGACGAGGCCGGCGTGCGAGAGGCCGTGGCGCAGGGCTACACCGCGCTCAAGACCGGCCCGTACCGCGAGCGGCCGTTCCGCATCATCGACACGCCGGCCGTGGTCGGTCGCGTGGCCGAGCATTTCGCTGCGATGCGCGCCGCGGCCGGGCCGGATGTCGACATCGCCGTCGACTTTCACGGCGCCGTTCCGCCTCAGACCGCCATGCTGCTGATCCGCGCCCTCGAGCCTCACCAGCCGTTCTTTGTCGAGGAGCCGGTGCAGTGCCAGAACGTCGACGTGCTGGCGGACATCGCCGCGAAGACCCACCTGCCGATCGCGGCGGGCGAGCGCGTGTTCACCAAGTGGGGCTTCCGCGAGCTGCTCGAAAAGCGGGCGTGCAGCATCCTTCAGCCTGACCTCTGCCACGCGGGCGGCATCACC
Source organism: uncultured Spirochaetales bacterium (assembly GCA_964552235.1). Classification (GTDB taxonomy): domain Bacteria; phylum Spirochaetota; class Spirochaetia; order SZUA-6; family CAVTHK01; genus CAVTHK01. The sequence continues at coordinate 3,054 of CAZKGO010000019.1, forward strand.
GAGGTGCGGCTGATCGCGGGAATGGCCGAGGCGTGGTACGCGGCGATCGCTCCCCACAACCCGATGGGGCCGATCTCGCTGGCCGCCGGCATCCAGATCGCGGCCGCTGTGCCCAACTTTCTCTGCCAGGAGCAGGTCTCGCTCGGCGAGGGCTACCTCAAGGAGCCGTTTCGCCTCGAGGGCGGCACGGTCGCTGTGCCGGACAAGCCCGGGCTGGGAGTCGAGCTCGAGGAGAACGCCCTGGCCGACAAGATCGACCACGACTGGCGCAACCGCGAGACCTACGACCCGGACGACGGGTCGGTGGTGGACTGGTAGGGCGCGGACACCGCTGGCGCGCTCACCGAGCGGGCTCCAGGGAGGAAACAGTGCGCATCAAGGAAGTTCGAGCGGCCGTTGTCGATCTCGCCCCGAAACCGCGGACCCAGCCCCGGGTTCCCCCCGTGCCCAACGACGGGTTTCACCGGCCGATGTCGCGTTACCCGCACGCCTCCCACAAGGGCAAGGCGGGGTTTAAGCGCGTGGCCTGCGTCGTGACCGCCGACGACGGGACGTGGGGCTTCGGGCTGACCAACCACGGCGCGCCTGTGGCGGGGATCATCAACGACCATCTGGGTCCCGCTCTGCGGGGCGAGCCCTGCGTGGCCACGGAGAAGATCTGGGACATGATGCGCCGCATCACCGAGCCCTACGGGAACGCGGGGCTCGCCAGCTACGCGATGAGCGCGGTCGACTGCGCGCTCTGGGACCTCAAGGGCAAGCTGCTGGGCCGCCCGGTCTACGAGCTGCTCGGCGGGCCGCAGAAGGAGCGGATCTTCTGCTACGCGAGCAACACGATCCTCGACTACGGCATGGAGGCGAGCCTCGAGTGGTTTCTCGAGCTCGGGTTCCGCGCGGTCAAGGTCTTCGTGCTCCATGGGCCCGAGGACGGGCTCGAAGGCCTGCGGCGCGACGAGGAGCGCATCGGCCGGGCGCGGGAGATCGTCGGCGACGACGTCGAGCTGGCTGTGGACGCCTGGATGTCGCTCGATGTCGAGCACACGGTGCGACTGGTCGAGGCTCTCAAGCCGTACCGGATCAAGTGGCTGGAGGACATTCTGCCGCCCGCCGACCTCGAGGGCTACAGGCGGGTGCGCGAGAGAGCGCCCCATCAGGGCCTCGCGTCGGGCGAGCACTGGTACGGGCTGGCGCCCTTTGCCGAGGCGTGCTCGAAAGGGCTCGTCGACATCCTGCAGCCCGACGTCTGCTGGTGCGGCGGGCTCACGAACGCGGTGAGGATCTGCCACATGGCCGACGCCCACGGTCTGTCCGTGATCGCTCACGCGGGTATGAACACCCCGTTCGGGCAGCACCTGTCCTTCGCCATGCCGGCGGTCGCCTGGGGCGAGCGCTCCGAGGGAGTCTCGCCTCCCGGAGTGCCGCTCGAGGAGATGGTGCTGCTTCCCGGCACGCCGGTGATCCGCGGCGGCTACCTGGTGCCGAGCGACGCCCCCGGCTTCGGTCTGGAGATCAGCAAGGATTGGCTCGAAGCGGTCGCGCGGTCCTGATCAGGGTCGCCGCGGGCGGCGCTCCCCGACCACGGCGTCTCTCTGCCGCTGCCGGCCCGCGAGCGAGCGCTCGACGAAGATCCGCTCGCCCGTGAACGGGTCGATCCCCGTGCGGTACATGAGGGCAGACCAGGTCGAAGGCAGCGGCGTGAACACCTGCACCTGCTCGGGCCGCAGGCGCAGCTCGCTGCGCGCGTAGCGCGCGAGGGCCTGCATGTCCGCCAGCTCGCAGCCCGGATGGGCGGCGATCAGGTAGTAGGTGAGGAACTGCCGCTTGCCTGCTTCGCTGTTCGCCCGCGCAAAGGCCTCACGGAAGCGTTCGAGGACCCGCACGCCCGGCTTGCCCATCAGGCGGAGCACCCGGTCCGCGACGTGCTCGGGTGCGATCTTGAGCTGTCCGGACACGTGGTGACCCACCAGCTCGCACAGATACTGCGGGCCGTGACCTTCGTCTTCTACGACCATGTCGTAGCGGACGCCCGATGCGACAAAGACGTGCCGCACGCCCTCGATGCCGCGCAGCGCCTGCAGGAGCCGCGTCTGGGCGCCGTGATTGACGGGCAGCTGCCTGCAGATCCGCGGCGTGAGGCACCGCTTGTCCGTGCAGGCGCCCGCGCGCAGCTTGCGGGCGCACTCGATGGCGTACATGTTGGCGGTCGGGCCGCCGACGTCGGTGATGACGCCCTTGAAGCCGGGCGCAAGCGTGAGGGCGCGGGCTTCGCGCAGGATCGAGGCTTCGCTGCGCGACACGACAGTGCGGCCCTGGTGCACCGCGATCGCGCAGAAGTTGCACTCGCCGTAGCATCCGCGGTGGGTCGTGATCGAGAAGCGGATCGTGTCCTGCGCCCGCACGGCGCCCTGGCGCAGATAGTAGGGATGGACCTCGCGGGTGTAGGGCAGCTCGTGGAGCCGGTCGAGCTCGTCGCTGCCGAGCAGCGGGCTCGGCGGGTTCTGGACCAGCCAGCGATCGCCGTGCCGCTGCGCGAGCCGGTGCGCGGTCACGGGGTCGCTCTCGGCGTAGAAGAGGGCGAACATCCGGGCGAGCTCGCCGTTGTCGCTTTTCACCGCCTCGTACGGGGGCAGCTCGACGGCGCCGTCGGGTGCGCGATCAGCGATGCGGCAGATGCCGCGCACGTCGGCGGCGCCCTCTCCGCCGCGCAGCCTGCCGGCGATCTCGAGCGCCGCCTGCTCGCCCATCCCGTAGACCAGCAGGTCGGCCTTGGCGTCGAAGAGGATGCTCCTGCGCACCGCGTCGTCCCACCAGTCGTAGTGGGCCACGCGCCGCAGGCTCGCCTCGATGCCCCCCAGCACGATCGGCCGGGTGCGCTTGAAGAACCGGCGGATGAGGTTGGTGTAGGCGATCACGGCGCGGTCGGGCCTGCGGTCGTTGGCGCCGCCGGGCGTGAAGTCGTCGGTGCGGCGCCTGCGTCCGAGGGCCGTGGTGTTGGCGACCATCGAGTCTGTGGCGCCGGCGGTGACCCCCCAGAACAGCGTCGGCTCTCCGAGCCGCTCGATGTCGGCCCCGTCGCGTATCGAGGGCTGCGCGATGATTCCCACCCGGTAGCCCGCTGCCTCCAAAGCCCTGCCGATCGCGGCTGCTCCGATGAACGGGCTGTCGATGTAGGTGTCGCCGCTGACGATGATGACGTCGAGCGAGTCCCACCCGCGCCGGCGCATTTCCTCGCGGGTGGTAGGCAGGAACGCGGTCTTCGCGCTCGCGCTCACCCGACGGCTCCGGCGCGGAGCCTTTCGGCGCCGGCTGCCGCGGCCTCAGAACCCCCGAGGTGGTACTCGCTGCCGGGACAGAAAGGCAACTCCTCGACGCATATCGACCGCGCGAAGCCGAGGCCCGCGCTCTGGAGCCCCCTGCTGTCCCCGAACACCTTGTTCACAGGCTCGTCCTGCTCTCCGTGCAGGCTCCATCATGTGAGTGCGAGCGATCGCGGGTCAAGGCGCCACGGCCCGCGATGGACACTGGCCGCGGGCCCGGCGCGGTGAGGCCGGCAGAAACAGCCGGGACCAGCGTCGAGGGCGAACGGCGCAGCTAGCGCAAAGGTAAAGCGGGGCTAACGGAACCCGAAAGCGCCCCTTCTACCGTCGCTGCCGTACGGAGGCGGCGAAGGCACAGCCCGTGGCGGGCTCGCCGCCGTGGAGGGACGCCGTGCTCAGGATCGAATCGCTTACCAGGAGGTTCGGAAGCCTCGCCGCGGTCGACGGCGTCAGCCTCGAGGTGGGCGAGGGCCAGATGCTGGGGATCATCGGCAGCTCCGGTGCGGGCAAGTCCACCCTCCTGAGGCTGATCAGCCGTCTGATCGACCCCTCGGGCGGCCGAATCTGGTTCGGCACCACAGAGGTGAGCGCGCTCAAGGGCGCGGCGCTGCTCGACTGGCGAAGCCGCTGCGCCATGATCTTCCAGCAGTTCAATCTCGTCCGTCGTCTCGATGTGCTGACGAACGTCCTGATGGGGCGGCTGCGGCGGCACGGCACGCTGCCGTCGCTCCTCGGCTGCTTCAGCCGCGAGGAGCGCGCGATGGCGATCCGGGCCCTCGACCGCGTGGAGATCGCAGACCAGGCGCTCAAGCGCTGCGATCGGCTCTCCGGCGGGCAGCAGCAGCGCGTTGCGATCGCGCGCGCGCTCATGCAGGAGCCGACGCTGCTGCTCGCCGACGAGCCGATCGCGTCGCTGGATCCGCGCAGTGCCGCGCGCGTGATGGAGACCCTGCGGGCGATCAACCGCAGCGACGGCATCACGGTCATCGCCAGCATCCATCACTTGGCCGCGGCCCGCGCCTACTGCGGTCGGATCGTCGGAATGAGGCTCGGCCGCGTTGTCTTCGACGGCCGCCCGCAGGAGCTCACGCCGGCGGCCGTGCGGGCGATCTACAGCGTCGAGGATCTCGAGGAGGAGCTGGAGCAGGAGGCGGAGAGCCTGGCGCTGGCCGCGGCCGGCGTCGGTTGAGGTCTCAAGGCGGGGCAGCGCCCGCCAGTAGAGAGGGAGGACAAGATGAAGAGAGTGTGGGCTGTCGTGCTCCTGGTGGCCGCTGCGGCCGCCGCGTTCGCCTCCGGCGACGGGGAGCAGGGGCCGCGACCGCTGGCAGCGGGGGCGCGGTGGCAGGACCGCTACCCCACGGTCGTCTACAGCGTGATCAGCTCGGAGAACGAGGCCGACCGCGTCGTGCGGTACAAGCCGGTCATCGACTACCTGCAGAGGGAGCTGGGCGTCAAGGTCGACTTCTTCACGGCCAGTGACTACGCCGGCACGATCGAAGCCCAGAAGGCGGGCAAGGTTCATTTTGCCGGCTACGGTACCGCGTCCTACGTGCGCGCGTGGATGGTGACCGGCGGGGGCGTCGAGCCGCTGGTGGCTCACATCGATGCGACGGGCAGCTCAGGCTATCACTCGGTGGTGGCCGTGCGCTCCGACAGCGCCTACCGGAGCCTCGATGACCTGAAGGGCCGCAGCCTCGCCTTTGCCGATCCCAATTCCACCTCGGGATTCGTGGTCCCCAGCTTCTACCTGCGCAAGGCCGGCAAGGACCCGGACACGTTCTTTGGCAGGACCGGATTCGCGGGCAACCACGAGATGGGCGTGATCGCGGTCATCCAGGGGACCTACGACGCCTGCGCCACGCACTGGACCAACGAGAGCGCCGGCAACATCCAGCGGATGGCCAGCAAAGGAATGATCAAGGCGGACGACCTGCGCATCATCTGGACGAGCCCGATCATTACCAACGGCCCGATTGCGGCCATCAGGAGCCTGCCTGAGAAGATGAAGGAGGACTTCAAGCAGGCGTTCCTGCAGATGCGCAGCCGGGCCCCCGAGGTCTACGATGCTCTGCAGGCGCCTACCCCGGGCAAGGGCTACATCGAAGTCACCCACGAGCGCTACGCCGACTTCCTGGAGATGACCAAGCTCAACGACGAGCAGCAGCGGAAGCGGCAGTAGCGCGGGCAGGCAGGGGGGGCACCGTGGCGGCAGGGACAGCGATCGCAGCGATGGCAGGCGCAGCCGAGGACAAGGCGAGACGCTTCGAGGAAGCGCGCCGGGATCTGATGCGCAGCAGGCGGCTCGCGAGCGGGCTGGGCGCCGCGCTCCTGGCCGCGGCCCTGGTGCTTTCCGCGCGCGCCGGCCGCGTCGACCTTGCCGCTCTGCGGGACCTGCCGCGCGTCTGGGGTTACATCGGCGAGACGCTTCCCGTGCTGCGGCCGGCCACCTTCGGCTACGACCTCGCCGAGTGGTACAGGCCCGGCCGCATCTGGCTGCGGCATCTCGGCGACACGGTTCTCATCGCCTTTGTGGCCACGCTGCTCAGCTCCGCCGCAGCGCTCCTGCTGTGCTTTCCCGCCTCGCGCAACCTAGTGCGCTCCCCGTTCGTGTACCAGACCGCACGTCGGCTCCTGGACCTTGCCCGCGGCGTGCCGGAGCTGGTGTACGCGATGATCTTCGTGTTCGCCTTCAGGCTCGGCGCCCTGCCCGGAGTGCTTGCGATTGCTGTGCACTCGACGGGCTCGCTCGGGAAGCTCTTTTCCGAGGTCAACGAGAACGTCGATGTCGAGCCAATCGAAGGCGTGCGATCCACCGGAGCCAACTGGTTCCAGACCGTCCGCTACGCGGTGCTCCCGCAGGTGGCTCCGGACCTGGTCAGCTACGCGATTCTCCGCTTTGAGATCAACGTGCGGGCGGCCACCGTGATCGGGCTGGTGGGTGCCGGCGGGATCGGAAGCGAGCTGATGGTGGCGATCCGGCAGTTCCACTACACCGACGTGAGCGCCATCACCCTCATGATCATTGTGCTCGTAGCGATCCTCGACCAGGTCTGCGAGGCCCTGCGCGCGAGGCTCATCGGCCGGGAGGAACCCCTGTGAACACCCCGCTGACCGCGGCCGAGGTCCGGGCGTACGAGCTGGCCATGCCGCTGGCCTTCCGCAGGCCGCCGCAGCAGCGCCTCGCGCGCGCGGCCGCCGGCTTCGGGTTCGTGGCGGCCATCGCCCTGGCCGCGTGGAGGCTCGACCTCAACCCGCTGCGGATCCTGCTCGGTCTCAGGTACCTCGGCTGGATGGTGCCGATGCTGTTTCCGCCCAGCGCCGGCGGGTGGTTCTGGGACTTCGCCCAGGGCCTCGGCGAAACGCTCGCCATGGCGTTTCTCGGCACTTTCTTCGGCGCCGCGCTCGCTGTCCCCCTGGGATTCGTCGCAGCGCGCAACGTCGTGGGCAATCGGGTGATTCACACGCTCCTGCGCCGCGCCTTCGACGTGATTCGCGGCATCAACACGATGATCTGGGCCCTGATGTTTGTCCATGTGAGCGGCCTCGGGCCGTTTGCCGGAATCATGGCCATCACCATCACCGACATGGCGACGCTGGCCAAGCTCTACGCCGAGGCGATCGAGAACATCGACCGCCGGCCGATCGAGGGGGCGATCAGCACCGGTGCCAACCGCCTCCAGGTGATCCGCTACGCCTTCGTGCCGCAGCTCCTGCCGGTGATCCTCAGCAACGCGCTCTATTTCTATGAGTCCAACGTGCGCTCGGCCTCGGTGCTCGGCGTCCTGGGAGCCGGTGGCATCGGGATGCGGCTGTACGACCGCATCCGCATCATGAACTGGCACGAGGCGAGCTTCATCATCCTCATGATCCTCGTCACGGTCTCCGCGATGGACACCCTGTCCAAGGCGGTCCGGGCGAGGATCGTATCCGCGCCTGAGGCGCGACCGTGACCGGGCTCGGCCTCACCGCGCGGGCGACGCCGGGGGAGGCGGGCGCGTCGCGGCCGCTGCTCATCGAGGGCGCTTCGGTGGTGACCCCGCATGAGGTGCTCCACGGCGCCGCCGTCGCCGTCGAAGGGGGCCGCATCGCAGCCGTGGGCTCTCCGGTGCAGGGATTCCAGGCGGACCGCATCGACGCCTCGGGCCTGCTCCTGATGCCCGGCATCGTCGATCTGCACAGCGACGCGCTCGAGCGTGCGATAGAGCCGCGTCCCGGCGCCGCCTTTCCGCTGCCGATGGCAATCGTCGATTTCGACCGCGTCCTCGCCGGCTGCGGCGTGACGACGATGTTCCACTGCGTGGCCTTCGCCTTTACGGCGAGCCGCAATCGCCCGCTGCGCACCAACGACAAGGCGGTCGAGATCCTGCGGACCCTCAAGCGCCTGCAGCCCGGGCTCAGGGTGCGCACACGCATCCACGCCCGCTATGACCTGCTGAACGCCGGGGCGGCCCCGCTTCTGGAGGCGCTGGCGCGGGAGGGCCTGTTCGACCTTCTGTCGTTCATGGATCACACACCGGGCCAGGGGCAGTACCGCGACCTCGCGCGCTACCGCGAAGTGATGACGACGCTCTTTGCGCAGAGCGCCGAGCAGGTCGAGGCGAACGCCGCCGCGAGAGCGGCCCGCAGCCGCGAGGTGGATCCCAAGACCGTCGGCGCGGTGGCGCGGGCCTGCCGCGAGTCCGACATCCCGCTCGCATCCCACGACGACGACTCTCCGCAGAAGGTGGCCTGGGCTGCCGGCCTCGGCGTGACGATCTGCGAGTTCCCCGTGACGGTGGAGGCCATGGCGGCCGCCGAGGGCCGCGGCATGCACGTCGTGCTCGGCGCTCCCAATCTGGTGCGGGGCGGGTCGCAGTCCGGCAATCTCTCGGCCCGCGACGCCGTCGAAGCCGGCGCCTGCGACGTGCTGTGCTCCGACTACGCGCCGATGACGATGCTCCAGGCGGTGTTCGAGGCCGACAGATCGGGGCTGCTGCCTCTGCACGAGGCTGCGGCGCTGGTGAGCCTGAACGCCGCCGCGGCCGTGGGAGCCGGCGACGAGCTCGGATCCATCGAGCCGGGAAAGCTGGCCGACCTCGTGCTGGTGGACCGCGACCGCGAGGTGCCGCAGGTCCTGCGCACGTGGGTCGGCGGGCGGGAGGTCTACGGCTGTGGCTGAAGGTGGGAGAAGGGCCGCATCCAGGGTATTCGTCCTGGGCATGACGGCGGCGGTGGCCGCGGCTGTGATGGCCGGAATCCTCGACACGAGCCGGCAGCCGCAGCCGGCCCGCGCGGCTGCGGATCGACCGGCAGCGGGCACGGCGGTGCCCGTTTTCTCCGACGCGGACCGCGAGCAGCTCGCTCGATGGCAGGAGACCGGTTTCGTGCGCCGGCTCTCCGAAGCCAGCCACGAAGTGTGGGTTGACGGGAAGTCGTGGCGAGCTCTCGCGCGCGCCGAACGGGAGGCGCGGGTGCGGAAGCTGTCGCTGTACTTCCGCAGCGTGGAAGGAACGCGGCAGGTGATGGTGCGCGAGTCGGGCAGCAACGCGTGGCTCGCGGACTTCTTTGCCGATGTCCTGCGCACCGAATGAGGAGGGCATCGCTGTGAAGGCATCCGAAGTCGCGGCCGAGGGACGGCTCGAAGAGCTGGCGCGCATCTGCCAGGCGGTCGTCGCCTCGAGCCAGGTGCGCGTCGTGCGTCCCCCGAGGCCGGCCATGGTGATGGTGAGGCATGTCGATCCGCTGGAGCGGACGCCCTTCCACATGGGCGAGGCGTGCGTGAGCGAATGCGAGGTCGAAGTGGACGGAATACCCGGTTACGGCTGCTGCCTCGGCCGCGAAGAGGAGCGGGCCTTGGCCGCGGCGATCATCGACGCGGTGATCGGCGGCAACCATCGGATGGCGGAGGAGGTTGCCGCCCTGCTCGCCGAGGAAGAGCGGGAGATCGAGGAGCGCTGGTCGCAGGAGCGGCGGGCGATCTCGCGCACCCGCGTCGACTTCGACGTGAGGTGACCATGGCAGCAGCGGCATTCAGAGAGACAGCGTTCGACGAGGTCTTCGACTCGCAGAAGACCTTCCGGGCCCTGCTTGGCGCGCTGAGCCGCCCGGGAGTCGTACACTGGCTGCCCAAGATCGCCTGGGCCGCGCCGCCGGCGGAGCGCAACCCCCACGTGCTGACGGTGATGAAGACGCTCTGCGACGAGAGGACGGCCTTTGGCGTGACCCCGGAATCCGACGAGCCCTGGATCCGCTACCTCGCGGTCAACACGCGCGCGGCTTGTGTCGGCCTGGAGGCCGCCGACTACGTCGCTGCCGACGGCGGCCGCTTTCTGCCGGTAGTCTCCCGGCTCAAGGCCGGCAGCCTCGAGGAGCCGGAGTCGTCCGCAACCCTGGTGCTTTCCGCGGCGCGGATCAGCTCGGCGGGCGAGAAGGGAAGCCCGGCCGGCTGCACGCTCGCGCTGCGCGGCCCCGGAGTCAGGGACACGGCGGTCGTGCACATCGCCGGCCTCGACCCGCGCTACATCGCCGATCTGGAGGCGGCCTCCCGCCTGTATCCCTTCGGCGTCGACGCCTTTGTCGTCGACTGGTCCGGCGCGGTCATCGGCATTCCGCGCTCCAACCGACCGGAGGCCGCCTGATGGGGTACATCGCGGTCCAGGGCGGCACGCGCGCCATCGAAGCGGCCGAACGGCTGAGCCGCTACCTGCGCCTCAAGGGAGGCAGCGCTCCGCTGAAGGTCAGGCAGATCCTCGACCAGATGGGACTTCTCGTCGACCGGGTGATGAGCGAAGGCGGTCTCTACGCGCCGTTCCACGCGGCGCTCGCCCTCAAGCAGACTCAGGGCGACCCGAGCGAGGCCGCGTTCCATCTGCGCGCGTACCGCTCGACCCTTCCGCGGTTGGCGGATTCGGCGCCGATCGACACCTCGCGGATGCGAATCGAGCGCCGCATCTCCAGCGCCTTCAAGGAGATTCCCGGCGGCCAGATCTTGGGCGCCACGCCCGACTACACCCAGCGGATCCTGGATTTCTCGCTGCTGGACGAAGACACCGCATCTGCATTCGCCTTCTGCTCGCAGTTCGCCGAGGAGACCGCCCAGGGGAGCGACGAGATCGATGGGGTCGCGTTCACCAAGGTGGTGGACATCCTGCGGGCGCAGGGCCTGGTCCCCGAGCCGGTCTCCGGCGGCACGGAGCCGGCAGTTGACGTGACGACCCAGTCGGTCACCTACCCACTCGATCGCAGCGGGCGGCTTCAGATGCTCGCGCGCAGCGAGACCGGAGGCGCTCTCGCACTCGCCTATTCGAGCATGCGCGGCTACGGCAGCATCCACCCGACGATCGGCGAGTTGCGCGTGGGGTGGGTGCGGGTCGAGCTGCGGCATCCGTTTCGGCCGGCAGAGACGATCGTGATCGGCTCGATCCGGGTGACCGAAGTGGAAATCGTGGCCTCCGTCGCCAGGGGCGAGGGGCAAGACGCGAAGCCGACTTTCACGCTGGGATACGGGGTGTGCTTCGGCCGCAACGAGCTCAAGGCGATCTCGCTCGCAGTCCTCGACCGCACGATGAAGAGCGGTTGCGCCGACTCTCCTGCCCAGGACCAGGAGTTCGTGCTGTACCACACCGACGGCATCGAGAGCTCGGGCTTCTGCTCGCACTTCAAGCTCCCGCACTACATCACTTTCCAGTCGGCCCTCGACCGGCTGCGCGAGAGCCAGAAGCGGAGCGAGGACCCGGCCTTGGTCAGCCGCGGTTCCGGCCTGACAGGAGGGGCAGACACCGATGAGTAGCCCAGCGCGGGCCGCCGCTTCCACAGCCTCGCCGCTCGCTGCCCTCCTGCGGGGGGACAGGATATCGGACTACAACTTCGCCTTCATCGACGAGAGCGCCAAGCGGGAGGTGAGGAGGGCCCTGCTGAAGGCCGTGGCGCTTCCAGGCCACCAGGTGCCCTTCGCGTCGCGGGAGCTGCCCATAGCCCGGGGCTGGGGCACGGGAGGCTTGCAGGTGACGATGTCGGTGATCGGGCCCGACGACACGCTCAAGGTCATCGACCAGGGCTGCGACGGCAGCGTCAACGCGGTGAACCTGCGCAAGCTGCTGGTCAGGACCACGGGAGTCCGGACCACGTTCGACTCGCGTGAGGCGACCGTGCTGCAGTCGCGGCACAGGATCCCCGAGATCCCGATGCGGGCCGACCAGCTCCTGGTGCTGCAGGTCCCACTGCCGGAGCCGCTGCGCGTCATCGAACCGAGCGAGGTGGAGACCAGGCGCATGCACGGCGAGGCCGACTACGCCCGGATGTGGGTCTATCTCTACGAGGACATCGTGCGCAGCGGCCTCATCTCGCTGGCCGCCGGGTACCCCGTCAGGGTCAACGGCCGCACGATCATGTCTCCCTCGCCGATCCCCAAGTGGGACATCGGCCGCTTGAACGGCGCAGAGCACCTGACCCTGCTCGGCGCCGGGCGCGAGAAGCGGGTCTATGCCGTGCCCCCGCACACGTGCGTCGAGCCGCTGGAGTTCGAGGACGTACGGTTCGCACCGGAGAGCTTCGCAGGCCTGCGCTGCTCGCGCTGCGGCGCCACCGACACGTTTCTCGACGAGATCTACGACGAGTCGAGCGGGCGGCGCTTCCATGTCTGCTCCGACACTGGGCACTGCGACCTGCGCAGGGGCGAGGAGAGGACCTCATGAGCGAGCTCCTGGTGGTCCGGGAACTCACCAAGACCTGGGGCGAGGGCTGCCCAGGCTGCGCCGAGCACACGGGCCCCGCCTGCGCCACCAACGTCTGCCCTCGCTGCGGCGCGGTGACGGCCCTCAAGGACGTCTCCTTCGATCTGCACGAGGGGGAGATCCTCGGGGTCGTCGGCGAGAGCGGCTCGGGCAAGAGCACGCTGGTGCAGTGCCTGTACTTCGACATCGACGCCACGGCCGGCGAGGCCTTTGTCCACGGCTTCGACGGAGTGGGGGGCAACATCCTCGAGCTGCCCCGCAACCGCAAGCGATGGCTGCGGAATCACCTCATGGGGATGGTCTACCAGAACCCGATGCGAGGCCTGCGGTTGCGCATGACCAGCGGGGCCAACGTCGCGGAGAAGCTTCTCGAGGCCGACGTTCGCCACTTTGGCCGGATTCGAGACCGGGCCGAGGCGCTGCTCGCCCGCACCGAGATCCCTCGCGGCTACATCGATGTCGTGCCCCGCAAGCTCTCCGGCGGGATGCAGCAGCGCATCCAGATCGCCAAGGCGCTGGCGAACAACCCTCCAATCCTCCTGCTCGACGAGGTGACCTCGGGGCTCGACGTGTCGGTGCAGGCGCGCGTGCTCGATCTGATCAAGGAGCTGCAGGACGACCTGGGGATTTCGATGATCGTGGTCTCCCACGACATGGGCGTGATCAGGCTGCTGACCGAGCGGACCGTGGTGCTTAAGAACGGCTGGATCGTGGAGCAGGGCCTCACCGACCAGATCCTGGAGGATCCGCAGCACCCGTACACGCAGCTGCTCGTGCACTCGACTCTGTAGGGGAAAGTCATGCTGGAATGCCGCCATCTATCCAAGGAGTTCACTCTGCATGTGCGGGGCGGCCGCCGCGTCGTGGGGTTCCGCGACCTCACGTTCGCGGTCGGGGCTGGCGAGTTCCTGGGGGTGAGCGGGCCGAGCGGCGCTGGCAAGAGCTCGCTGTTGAAGTGCCTGTACCGGACCTACCTTCCCGCCGCCGGGCAGATCCTGTACACCGGCGGCGACGGCGAGATCGTCGATCTCGCCTGCGCCGACGAGCGCAGGCTGATCGAGCTGCGCCGCCGGGAGATCGGCTACGTGTCGCAGTTCTTCCAGGTGATCCCCCGGGTGTCCGCCCTCGAGACCGTTGTGCGGGCAGCCGCGGCGCGCGGGCTCGAGCGTCAGGCGGGGGAGCGGCGGGCGCGGGAGCTCCTGGAGAGGCTCGGGATTCCGTCCTCGCTCTGGTCGTTGTTCCCTTCGACCTTCTCCGGCGGCGAGCGGCAGAGGATCAACATCGTGCGGGCCGTAGTCGTCCGCCCCCGGCTGCTTCTGCTCGACGAGCCGACCGCGAGCCTGGACCGCGCGACGGCCGCCGAGGTGGTGCGCCTGATCCGGGAGCTGCAGACCCAGGGCTCGGCCGTGGTCGGGGTGTTTCATGACCTGGAAACGCTCAAACGGCTCGAGGACAGGCGGCTCGAAGTGCCCCTCGCGCGCTGCGATGTCGAGGATGCCATGGAGGTGGTGGCATGAGTCGGGCCGACCTGGCGATCGTGGACGCGCGCGTGGTCACCCGCGCGCGGATCATCGACGATGCAGCCGTCAGCATCCGCGACGGCCGCATCGTCGGCGTGGGAGACGCGGTCGACGCAGGGCGCGTCCTCGAAGCGCGCGGCGCCTGGCTTCTGCCCGGCTTCGTCGACCTGCACAACGACGCCATCGAGAACGAGATCGAGCCGCGACCCCACGCCTGCTTCCCGCTGGGGGTCGCGTTGCGGGCCCTCGAGAACCGGCTGCTCTCGCAGGGGGTCACCACGATCTTCCACGCCCTCGCCTTCATGGCCGGGCGCCCGGGCTCGTCCCGCGCTCACCGGATCGCCGAGACGGTGCGCGGCATCAGTGAGCTGCGGGACTCCTGCCTGATGCGCCACAGGGTCCACGCCCGCTACGAGATCCCCGAGCCCGGATACGCTGCACCGCTCATCGGGTTGATCCGGCAGGGGCTCGTCCAGATGCTCTCGACCATGGACCACACGCCCGGGCAGGGCCAGTATCGGGACGCGTCCAGGTTCGTCGACTACCTGCGCCAGGTCCACCGCATGAGCGAGGCGGAGGCACGGCGACATGTGAGCGAGCGGCAGGCGAGAGGTCGCGGCGCCGACTGGCAGGGACCGCTGGCTGCCGTGCTGGCCGAAGCCCGGACGGTCGGCCTGCCGATCGCCTCCCACGACGACGACTGCGAAGAGGCGGTGGCCCTCGCCCGCAGCCGGGGCGCGACGATTAGCGAGTTCCCGATCGCCCTCGATGTGGCCCGGGCCGCCTCGCGCCAGGGCCAGCACGTGGTCGTCGGCGCCCCCAACGTGGTTCTGGGGCAGTCGAACACGGGGAACATGAAGGCCGCGGACGCCGTGCGCGCCGGCGTTGCGGACATCCTGTGCTCCGACTACCACGCCCCGTCGCTGCTGCCCGCGGTCTTCGCCCTCGGCGCGGAGCTGGGCATGGCGCAGGCCGTCGCGCTGGTCTCGGCCGCGCCGGCGGCCGCCGTCGGCCTGGACTCGGAGCTCGGCTCGGTCGAACCCGGAAAGCGAGCGGACCTGGTCCTGGCGCGCGAAGACGGGGCCGGGTGCGTCGTGGAAGCCACCCTGGTCGCGGGCCGCATGGTCTACGCGCGGTCGATCGGCAGCGAGAGCATGACGGCGCAGCGCCCGCCCCGGCGCGCTGTCGCCGTCGGGGAGGGCGTGTGTTGAGGGACTGGGAGGCGCATCCGCCTGCGGCCGCGCACGAGCGCAAGCAGCTCGGGGAGCAGCCCACGATCGGCGAGGGAGCGGTCATCCTTCGCAGCCGCATCGGCTCATGGACCGAAATCGGCAGGGGCACGACGATCGTGGAAAGCACCTTTGGCGACTACTCGTACGACGCAGGAAGCGTATCGATCATCTACTCCGACGTCGGCAGGTTCTGCTCGATCGCTTCGCACGTGCGGATCAACCCGGGCAACCACGCCATGGAACGCGTCAGCCAGCACCACTTCACCTACCGGCGCCGCCAGTACGACTTCGGCGAGGACGACGAAGCCTTCTTCCAGCGGCGCCGCGACGCCCGCTGCGTTGTCGGGCATGACGTCTGGATCGGCCACGCCGCGATCATCATGCCGGGGGTGACCGTCGGAACCGGAGCCGTGGTCGGCGCCGGCGCCGTGGTCACGAGGGACGTGTCCCCCTACACCATCGTCGCCGGCGTGCCGGCGCGCCCGCTGCGCAGGCGCTTCGACGACGCGACCGCCGAAGGCCTGATGCGCTCCGAGTGGTGGAACTGGGATCACGAGACCCTCAAGGCGCGATTCGAGGACCTGCTCGATCCCCGCCTCTTCCTGGAGAAGTGGGGCAGTCGGTGATCGGGGGAATGAACGCATGATCGACACACTGCCGGTAGGGAGGAAACGCCGTGGGCTCAGTTGTTGAATCGACCGACAGCCGCAACGCTGTGCATCGGCCAGCGCGGGAGCCGTCGCTGGCCGCGCTGCGCGAGACCGCCGTGCTGGCGGCACTCTCCGCCGGCCGCGTCGCCGCCCGCAGCCACACCCGCAGGCCGGTGGTGCTCTCGCAGCAAGAGCACGACCTCAAGCTGGACGTGATCCAGGCCGCCGAAGAGGCGCTGCTCGAGGTGATCGCCTGCACCTTTCCCGAGGACGACGTCCTCTCCGAGGGGGCCGGTGGACTGAGGGCCAGCGGCAATGCGGCCTCGAGCCGCTTGTGGGTCGTCGATCCGCTCGACGGCACGGGGAACTACTTCTATGGGATCCCGTGGTTTTGCTCTTCGGTCGCCTGCTTCGCGCGAGTGCCCGCGGACGGGGACAGGCTCGCCCCTTGGCACCGGGCGGCAGGGCTGCTGCCTCTCGCTGCCGCGGTCTACCAACCCGCCAGCGAGGAGCTCTTCGTGGCCGCCTGCGGCTGCGGCGCCACGCTCAACGGAACCACCCTGCAGCTCGCCCCTGCGAAGCTGGAGGCGTCGCTCGTCTCCGTGACGATCAGCGCGTGGGACGGGCGGGAGGCGTCGGAGGCTGCCCTGGCGGCACGGCTCGCCGGGCGGGCGCGCAAGGTGCGCAGCTTCGGCGCCACCGCCCTCGACACCGCCTACGTGGCTGCAGGGCGCTTTGGCGCGCATGTCCAGACGGGTGCTCACCTCTGGGATCTCGCCGCCGCGGCCATCATTCTCGAGGAGTCGGGAGGCATTGTCGAGGCCCGCGAGACCCGCCCAGGCCGTTGGCAGCTGCTCGCCTCTAACCCTGGCCTGTACGCGGAGCTGGCGGCGGTATCGGGGCAGCCGTGAGGGCGACGCGGCTGGTGATCATCACCGTGCCGCCGCAGCCGGTCGCCGACGAGATCGCTGCGCTGCAGCAGCGGCTGTGCAGCGTCGGCGGCTCGCGGGCAGCGCTCGCCTGGCCGCCCCACGTGACGCTGCGCACGGGGGCCCTCGTGCCCCCGTCGGAGCTCGGGGCCTTTGTCCAGGGCCTTGGCCGCGCCCTCGGCGACTGGCAGTCCTTCGTCATCCGCACCGACGGCCTCTGGATGGAAGACAGCCCTCGGCGCGACCTTGGCGCTTTCGTGGGCCTCCGGGTCAAGAAGGACGCGGCGCTGGTTGACCTGAACCGGCGGCTGCTCACCTATACCCCGTGGCGAAAGAGCGACCGAGTGAGCCTCGAGCCCCACGTGACCCTGGCGTTCGACGATCTTTCGCCCCCGGGGCTACGCGTGCATTCGCCTGTGGCTGGAGTCGCACCCGGAGGAGGTGCCTGACGGTCTGGCGTGGGTCTGCGACAACGTCGGGCTCTACCATCTCGCGGGCGAGTGCTGGCAGCCGCTGCATGTCTATCGGCCGGCAAGCCCGAACCGCCAGTGAGCCGACTGCGGGCGAACGACGACCGCCTGCCGCCAGTCCAAGGCGCCGCTGTCCCAACTCTCACCGCGGCCTAACGAACTGATCACGGGTCCCTTACCGTCCGCTCACGGGCGCGATGCACTGTCGTCGCGGTTGCGGCCCGGGGCCGTCGGTCCCGACAGAACTCCCAGAGAGAGAAAGGATGCAATAGTGAACACGAAGATCTCTTTCGCACTCATCGCCATCGCCGTGCTGCTCGCGCCGACATTCGCCGCCGACAGCGGCGAAGCCGTCAGGCCGAAGCCGGCGTTGACGTGGGTCTGGTATCCCAACGAGTCGGTTCCCGAGTACGCCCAGGTGCGCAGGGAGCTTCTCCGGGTGGTCTCCGAGGCCCTCGGTCGCGAGATCAAGGAGCAGACGACCACCGACTACGCCATCGCCATCGAGGCGGTCGTGAACAACAACGCCGCCTTCTCCTGGTTCGGCGGCGAGGGCTACACCCAGGCCCACGCCAAGAACCCCAAGGTCCTGCCCCTGGTCACGAACTCCCCCACTAACACGCTGGACACGGCCAAGTACTACAGCATGATCGCCGTGCTCAAGGAAAATGCTCCGAAGTACATGGTCGACGGCAAGTACGACCTGAGCCTGGTCAAGCAGAAGAAGTTCTCGTTCGTCTCCAACAGCTCCACGTCCGGCTTCCGCGTTCCTTCCAGCGTGCTCGCCAGGCAGTTCGGGGTCGATTCCCAGGACCTGCTCGAGGGCGGCAAGGACAAGGTGTTCGCCGAGGTCATGTTCGGCGGCTCCCACCAGGGCTCGATGTTCAACGTGTTGTCCGGCAAGGCCGAGGTCGGCGTGTTCTGCAACGAGTGTGTGAGAATCTACACCGACTGGATGAGCGACGCGGCTTACCAGGACCCCAAGGTCGGCGACATTGTCACGATCAAGGCCAAGGCGGACGCACCCTTCGACCAGTTCCCGGGGCGGGAGATGGTGCTCATCGCCTCGGTCCCGGTGCTCAACGCCCCGATCGTCATGAACACCGGCCTGCTCACCGACCAGGAGATCGCAGCTCTCAAGGCAGCGCTCACTTCGGAGGCAACGACCAACAACCAGATTATCTTCCCGCCCAAGGGCTCCGCGGTGAAGTCGATGTTCACCACCGGTCACCGCTTCCTCCCGGTCGAGGACAAGTGGTACGATCCGATCCGGCAGCTCTCCGGGCTGAAGTAAGGCGTCGGACTGGATCGAGCTTTCGCTTCGCAGGCGGCGGCGCCCGCGCCGTTCCGGCGGCCGCGGGTGCCTCCCGCTCTTCCTGATCCTGCAGTCTGGAGGTCCCGATGGCGCTACTGGAGATCGAAAACCTGACCAAGTTCTACAAAGACGTTCGCGCCCTGTCGAACGTCAGCTTCGAGGTGAAGCGGGGGGAGTTCGTCGCCATCATCGGTCCATCCGGATCGGGCAAGACCACCCTGGTCAGGTGCATCAACCGCTTGATCGAGGCCTCCGACGGCAGCATCCGCTTCGACAAGCTCGACATGCGAGCCCTGCGGGGCTCCGAGCTGCGCCGCGCCCGGGCCAAGATCG
Source organism: uncultured Spirochaetales bacterium (assembly GCA_964552235.1). Taxonomy (GTDB): domain Bacteria; phylum Spirochaetota; class Spirochaetia; order SZUA-6; family CAVTHK01; genus CAVTHK01. The sequence goes on from CAZKGO010000019.1 coordinate 21,531, forward strand.
GCATGATCTTTCAGCACTACAACCTGGTAACGCGACTGACGGTGATCGAAAACGTGCTGCATGGGCGCCTGGGCTACAAGAGCGACCTGGAGGGAGTTCTGGGCACCTACAGCGAGGAGGAGAAGGAGAAGGCCGTCCAGGTGCTCGGACAGCTGGGCCTGGAGGATTATGTCTACCGCCGCTGCGACCAGCTCTCCGGCGGACAGAAGCAGCGGGTCGGAATCGCGAGGGCCCTGGTGCAGGATCCCCGCATGATTCTGTGCGACGAACCCATCGCGTCGCTGGATCCCAGCTCGGCCAAGATCATCATGGATCACCTGCGGAAGATCCAAGGGGAGTTCGGCATCACGATCGTGGTGAACATCCACCAGGTGGACATCGCCAAGAAATACGCCGAGCGCATCCTGGGCTTCAACAAAGGGCACTTGGTCTTCGACAACAAGCCCAACAAGCTGGACAAAGACACCATCCGCGAGATCTACGGAGCCGAAGCCGGTGAGCTCATCTTTAACTGAAGGCCTGTCCGCCACCCGTTTCTTCCGGCGCAAGAAGCTGCGTTTGACCGCGGTGCTGGTGGTGATGGTGCTGCTGGCCCTCGTTTCGGGCGCTCTGACCGAGTTTCAGGCAGAGAAGGTGCTCACCGCCGTCCCTCGCGTGGCCGTGTGGATGGCCCGGAACTTCGTGCCCGACCAGAAGGCGCTGTCTCGCCTTCCGAGTATCCTGGACAAGCTGCTCCAGACGGTCTTCATGTCGATCACCGCCTCGGTGGCGGCGGCGGCCGCCGCCCTGGTCATGGCCCTGCTGGGCTCTCAGACCACTCGAGTGCACGCGGCGTTCTCCCTGATGACCCGCGCCATCGCCTCGGTCACCCGGAACATCCCGGTCGTGGCCTGGGCCCTCATTTTCCTTCTGACCTTCGGCCAGAGCACGTTCACCGGGTTTCTGGCCCTGTTCTTCGTCACCTTCGGCTTCCTCACCCGGGCCTTCACCGAGACGATCGACGAGGTCTCGGCCAGCTCCGTCGAGGCCCTTACCGCCTCGGGCGCCAGCTGGGCCCAGGTCGTAACCCAGGCCGTCTTCCCCTCCTCCATGCCGCAGATGCTCAGCTGGCTGCTGTTCATGATCGAGACCAACATCCGCAGCGCCGCCCTGGTGGGCCTGGTCACCGGCGCGGGGATCGGTTTCGTCTTCGACATCTACTACAAGAGCCTGCAGTACAAGAGCGCCTCTCTCGTGGTGCTGTGCATCGTCGTGGTCACCCTGGCCATCGAGACGGTGTCGAACGCCCTGAGGAGGGTCATCCTGTGATCGGCATCCGGCGGAATCCGCGGAACGGAAGAATCGTTGTGCGCAGGCCCGGCGGCCCCAAGCGGGCACTGAACCTCACCTTGGTCGCCCTGCTCCTGCTCACTGTCTGGGGTCTCGCCACTATGGACACCCGCGGAGCGGACCTCGCATCCGCGGCTGCCGAGACGGTGCGCTACTTCGGGCTGATGTTCGGGGCGCCGCGGGCAGTCCCGGGGCACTTCGCCTCCATGGAGCACCCGAACCTGCCCACGTTCCTGGCGGCCCTGCGCTACGTCCTGATTACTCTCGCCCTGGCCTTCCTGACCACGCTCATCGGGGCGATCATTTCGCTGTTCCTCGGGCTCCTGGCCGCCCGCAACCTGACCAGCCAGAAGCTGAGCAACGCGATCAAGGGCTTCGTCTCGGTGATCCGGGCCGTCCCGACGGTGCTTTGGGTCCTGATTTTCGCCATCGGTGCGGGCCTGGGCGCGGTGGCGGCCGTGATCGGTATGAGCTTTCACACCGTCGGTCAGCTGCTCAAGAACTACTCCGAGTCCTTCGAAGAGCTCGACCACGGGGTGGTCGACGCGTTGCGGGCCAGCGGCGCCACCTGGCTGCAGATCGTCTTCCAGGCGGTCCTACCCTCTTCGATCACCTATCTCCTGTCCTGGACCTTCATCCGCTTCGAGATCAACTTCGAGGTGGCGGTGGCCATGGGGGCCGCGGCCGGGGCGGGGGGCATCGGGTACCAGCTGTACATGGCCGGCGGCTACTTCTTCGACATGCGCGAGATCGGCTACATCACCTACCTGATCCTCGCTGCGGCGCTGGCGATGGAGCTCGTGGCAACGCGCCTGCGGGAGAAGTACCACGTCCACGAGTAGCCTTCCGCGCTCGCTAACAAGAACCTAGCCGAGCGCTATCGCGATTCTAGCGGTTCTTGCCGAACATCGGACACGCAGCGGCGCTCCGAGGAGGTTCCCTTGCCTCTCATCGACGTGAACGAAAGTCTCGACGAGCTCTACGCGAAGGCGCCGGTGTTCCCCATCGGCGATGGCGACCGCATCGTGGTGCTCAGCGACCTCCACATGGGCAACGGCGGCGCTCGCGACGACTTTGCGCGCAACGCCGATCTCTGTCTGGCCGTCCTGCGGGATTACTACCTCGCCCGCGGGTACTGGCTGATCCTCAACGGCGATGTCGAGGAGCGGCAGCGGTTCACCGCCGAGGCGATCCGCGGCCGATGGCCCGAGCTCTTCGAGACCTTTTCGGCCTTCGAGCGCGGGCCGGGATTCACTAGGCTTGCGGGGAACCACGACAAGGAAACACTGGCGCGCGGAGAGAGCATCGATGCGCTGCGCCTCGTGTACGGCGGCGACAACCTCTTCGTCTTCCACAGCCACCAGGCGACGATCCTGTACGAGAGCTGGAACAGGCTGGTCGGCTTGGTCCTGCGCTACCTGGCGCAGCCGCTGGGAATCGGCAACCGCTCGGTGGCCCACGATCGTGCCAAGAAGTTCGTCATCGAGAAGCGGGTCTACGAGTTCTCGGCGCGCCGGCGCATCGCGTCGATCATCGCCCACACCCACAGGCCGCTGTTCGAGTCGATGTCCAAGACCGACACGCTTCGTTTCAAGATCGAGCAGCTCTGCCGCCGCTACGCGGAATCGTCGGGCGAGGAGCAGCAACGCTTCGGCGCCACGATCCGCAAGCTCAAGGCCGACCTGGGCCGGGTCGGAGCCGGTGGCGATCGCCAGCTTGCGAGCCTCTACGACGACGCCCTGCTGCACGTTCCCTGCATCTTCAACTCCGGCTGCGTCATCGGCAAGACCGGCCTCACGGCCCTGGAGATCGCCGGCGGCCGCATCGGGCTCGTCCACTGGTTCGATACCGGGCGCAGCACGAAATACCTGGACGACAGCGGGTACACCCCCTGGCGCCTGGCACCGCGCAGTCCCTACTGGCGGGTCGTCTTGAAGGAGGACAGCCTCGGCTACGTGTTCACCCGCATCCGGCTGCTGGCCGACAGCGAGCCTCAGCCCGAAGTCGAGGAGGATGCGAGCGGCTTCGGCCTTCTTCTTGACGATGCGTTCTGGTACCTGTAGGCGGGTGCCGACTGCGGCGAGCGTGGGGCCATCGCGGGGTCCGACTTGAAACGGGGCCCGCCGGCGGCTACTCTGTCGAATGCGGGGGATCGGATGGCGAGAGAGCGCATCCTCGTCGTCGAGGACGAAGAGAACATCCTCGAGCTGATCACGTTCAACCTGAAAAAGGAAGGCTTTGTCGTTCGCGGCGTGACCACCGGCGAGGAGGCGCTGCGGGCGATCCGCGACGAGACGCCCGCCCTGATTCTCCTCGACCTGATGCTGCCGGGCACGGACGGGTTTGCCGTGTGCCGCCGGGTGCGCGCCGATGCGGCGACGAGCTCGGTCCCGATCATGATCGTCACCGCCAGGGGCGACGAGGCGGATATCGTGCGCGGCCTCGACGCGGGCGCCGACGACTACCTGATCAAGCCCTTCAGCCCGCGGGTGCTCGTCGCTCGCGTGCGAGCGCTTCTGCGCCGCCGTTCGAGGGCCGAGAGTGTGCCCGCCGACGGCACGATCGTGCGCGGCGACATCAGCATCCATACGGGCAGGCACGAGGTCCTCGTCGCGGGCAAGCCGGTGTCTCTGACGAGCTCGGAGTTCAGCCTCCTGGCGCACCTCGCGGCCCATGCCGGCTGGGTGTACACGCGCGCCCAGATCGTCGAGGCGATCCGCGGCTCCGACTACTACGTGACGGACCGCTCGGTCGACGTTCTGGTCTTCGGTCTCAGGCACAAGCTCGGCGAGCAGGGGGCACTGGTGGAGACGGTGCGGGGCGTCGGCTACCGGTTCAGGGAAGGATAGCGTGCCGCGCCGGGCGTCGCTCCATGCCGCCTTGAGGCTAAGCGCAGCGGCCCTGGGTGCGGTCGCTGTACTGTCGCTGCTCAACGCAGCCGTATTCCGAGGCACCTGCCTCTCGGCCGCAGCCGAGGAGCTCGCCCGCGCGGTGAGGCTCCTCGAACCCCGCGTGCTCGAGGCGTTCGAGGCGCCGGCGGACCTGGGCTCGCTGTGCCGGCAGGTCCTGCGGGATACCGGTGTTCGCCTCACCATCATAGGCGTCGATGGGGCAGTGATGGCCGACTCGCAGACTGACCCGGTCGGCATGGACAACCACCTCCTGCGGCCCGAAGTCTCGGCGGCCGCCTCGGGGCAGGCGGCCACCTCGGTGCGGCGCAGCAACACCCTCGGTGAGACGCTGGTCTACGCAGCCCTGCCGCTGCTGCGCGACGGACGGGTGGCGGCGGTCCTGCGCGCGTCGCGCCCTGTGGCCTCGACCCGGGCGGCCCTGCGGCAGGTCTGGCTCCGCAGCGCCCTCGGAAGCCTCCTGGTCGCCGCGTTGGCAACCGCGGCCCTGTGGATCGCCGCGCGCCGGCTCACCGGGCCGGTCGTCGCCCTGACGCGGGCGGCCCGCGCGTATGGAGCGGGCGACCTGGACCGGCGCGTGAGCGTGCGTGCGCCTGCCGATCTCGCCGCCCTGGCCGAGGCCTTCAACGCGATGGCCGGCGAGCTGCAAAACCGGATCGCGTCGATCCTGCGGCAGAGCGCGCTCGTCGAGACGATCTTTGCCAGCATGCCGGACGCGATCGTGGCGATCGACAGGCTAGGCCTGCTCATCGATCTCAACGACGCCGCGGCGTCGCTGCTCGGCACCTCACGCGGCGAGGCCGCGGGGCGCAGCGCGGCCGAAGTAGTGCGCAGCCGCGAGATTCTCGAGTTCATCCACCGAGCCCGGGCAGCCGCGGGTCCTCTCGAGGAGAGCCTCACCTTGTACGGCGAGCGCGAGCGCCATTTGCTGGCTCGGGCCACCCTGTTCAGCGAGGCCGACGGCGCCGTGGCCGGCATGCTGCTGATCATCCGCGACGTCACGCAGCTGCGGCGCCTGGAGACGCTGCGCAGGGACTTCGCCGCCAACGTCTCGCACGAGCTCAAGACGCCGGTGACGTCGATCAAGGGCTTTGTCGAGACGCTTCAGGAAGGGGCGGTCTCGGACCCCGAAAGCGCCGCGAGGTTCCTCCAGATCATCGGGCGCGAGGCCGACCGGCTCGCCGCCATCATCGAGGATCTCATGAGCCTGGCCCGTCTCGATCAGCACGAACAGCGGGGCGACATCGGGCTGGAGCCTGTGCGCATCCGTCCCGTTCTCGAGGCGGCGATCGAGGCGTGCAGCGGCCAGGCCAAGGCGCGTCGCGTCGAGGTCACGCTGGAGTGTGCGTCCGACCTTGCGTGCCTGGCGAACGCCGCCCTCCTGGAGCGTGCGGCGGCGAACCTCGTCGACAACGCCGTCAAGTACTCCCCGGAGTCGGCCGTCGTGTCTGTGAGGGCCCGGCGCGAGGGCGACGGTCTCGCCATCCAGGTGGAGGACCGCGGCTGCGGCATCGGCGCCGAGCACCTCGACCGCATCTTCGAACGGTTCTACAGGGTGGACAAGGCGCGCAGCCGGGCCCAGGGCGGCACAGGCCTCGGGCTGGCCATCGTCAAGCACGTGGCTCAGACCCTCGGAGGCAGCGTCACGGTGGCGAGCGAGGTCGGCCGGGGCAGCACCTTCACGATCCGGCTGCCCGATCGGTCCTAACACGAAACTAACAATTCCCTAATACCACCTCATTCGTGCCGCCTGCATGTTTGCCCCGAAACCAACACGGGAGGTGTTTCATGAGAAAGCTGATCGCGATGGCAGCCTTGCTCGCAGCGGCCGCGGCGGCCTTTGCCGGCGGCGGAGCCGAGGCCGCCGAGCCGGCTGCCAGGCCGGCCGCCCGGCCGGTGCCCCTGTTCGACAAGGCGGTCAAGGACGACAAGGACGGGATTCTGCCGCGCGTCAACCCGGTGGCCGCCAGCGGCGCCATCATCACAGCGGGCAGTTCCACGGTGTTCCCGCTGTCCGAGCGGATGGTGGAGCGGTTCAAGACGGAGGGCTTTGCCGGAAGCGTCACCATCGACAGCATCGGCAGCGGCGCCGGGTTCGAGCGGTTCGCCAAGACCGGAGAGACCGACATCTCGAACGCCAGCATGAAGATTCGCCAGAGCGACCTCGACAACGCCGCCAAGATCAAGCGGACCCCGATCGAGTTCCGCGTCGGCACCGACGCTCTCGCGGTGTGCGTGGCCAGGAGCAACACGTTCCTCAAGAACGCCACCAAGGCCGAGCTCGCCAAGATCTTCTCCACCGCCGAGAAGTGGTCCGACGTCAACCCGTCGTGGCCGGCCGAGCCGATCAGGCGCTTCATCCCGGGCACCGACAGCGGGACCTTCGAGTATTTTGTCGAGGCGATTTTCAAGAAGAACAAGGAGCCGATCCTCAAGGCCGCCAACACCCAGCTCTCCGAGGACGACCACATCCTCGTGCAGGGCATCCTCGGCAGCCCCTACGCCATCGGCTTTTTCGGCTACGCCTACTACCAGGAGAACAAGGACAAGCTGAACGTCCTCTCGGTCGACGGGGTCGCGCCGAGCCAGGAGTCCGTGGACGCGGCCACCTACCCCCTGGCGCGACCGCTGTTCATCTACTCCGACGCCGGGATCATGCAGGCCAAGCCCCAGGTGGCAGCCTTCATCAACTTCTATCTCACCTATGTCAACGAGGAGATCAAGAAGGTCGGCTACTTCCCGGCCAACCCCCAGGCGCTGAAGCAGGCCAAGGAAGCCTGGGTCAAGGCGATGGAAGGCAAATACTAGATCGAGATTCCCGCGCGGGACGGGGCCCTGCGGGGCCCCGCCTGCGAGGCAGGAGTGATGAGCGAAGCGGGTTTCTCGAACTTCGCAAAGAAAGAAGGCTTGGACCTCAGCCCCAGGCGCCGGCGCGGCGAGCAATTGATTGCGGCCGCGATCGCGGCTTGCGCCGCGCTGTCGATCCTGGTCACGGCGGGCATCGTGGTGATCCTCGGGGAGCAGTCCCTGCACTTCTTTCTCACTCCGGGCGTCACTCTGCGCCGGTTCTTCGCGACGACCAGGTGGCAGCCCGCCATCGGTGAGTTCGGCATTCTCCCCCTAGTCAGCGCGACTGTCATGACGAGCCTGATCGCCATGATCGTGGCCGGTCCCCTCGGCCTGTTCGTTGCCATCTACCTGAGCGAGTATGCCTCGGCGCGCACGCGCGCGATTCTCAAGCCGATCCTCGAGATCCTGGCGGGCATCCCGACGGTGGTGTACGGGTACTTCGCGCTGACCTTCATGACCCCGCTGCTGCGGACCGTGTTCGGATCGGAGACGGTCGACGTGTACAACACGGCCTCGGCGGGCATCGTGATCGGAATCCTGATCCTGCCCCTCATCTCCTCGATGAGCGAAGACGCGCTGAACGCGGTTCCGAGGGCGCTGCGGGAGGCGGCCTGCGGCGTCGGGGCCACGCGCCTGGAGACCTCGCTGGGCGTCGTCGTTCCGGCGGGATTCTCGGGCATCATGGCCAGCATGATTGTCGGCCTCTCGCGCGCGGTCGGCGAGACGATGGTGGTGGCCCTGGCCGCGGGCGCAGGCCCGAACCTGACGCTCAATCCCTTCAAGGGCGCCGAGACCATGACCGGCCACATCGTGCGCATCAGCGGCGGCGATCTCTCGTACAACTCTGTCGACTACAACAGCATCTTCGCCATCGGAATCGTGCTGTTCCTCGTGACCTTTGCCCTCAACATCGCAAGCCGGATGATCGTGCGCCGGTTCCAGGAGCGCTACGAATGACAGAGACCTCCGCGCGGGCACCCGCGAGACCGCTGCGACGGGGCGGTGTCCGCGTCGAGCTGCCCGGGGGCGACAGTGAGCATTTCCGTAACCTCGAGCTGGTCCGAAGAAACCTCTCGCGCCGTCACAGGCGCGGCATAGCCTGGGCCGCCGTGTTCCAGGTTTCGACCGTGGTAGGGATCGTGGCCCTCTGCGCGCTGCTGTTCAACATCATCAACGAGTCCTTCGGTCTCGTGGCCCTCGAGTACAAGGTGCCCCCTGCCTCCGTGCTGCCGGCGGGACGGACCGCGTCGGACCTCACGCGGGACGAACTGCTCGCGATCCTTCGGGAGCACGTCTCCGGGGGACTGCTTCGCCGATGGGATTACGAGAGGCCCGTGGCCGAGCGGAGCCAGGAGGACCTGCTGGATCTTGTTCTCGAAGAGGTCCTGAAGCGGAACACCGTCAGGAGCTGGAGCCTCGTCGAGTCGCTCTTCCGTTCCCGCGAGATCGGGCGGTTCGTGCGGGAAAACCTGCCGGACGCGGAGCTCGAGTTTCGGTCCTGGGTGAGCCCGGGGTTCGTCGCGCGGCCCCAGTCCGCCGATCCCGACCGGGCGGGAATCCGTCCGGCAGTCCTGGGCACGCTCTGGATGATCGCTGTCACCGTGATTGTCGCTTTTCCGCTCGGCGTCGGCGCAGCCGTCTACCTCGAGGAGTACGCGAACGACACGGCGTTGAACCGCCTCATCCAGGTGAACATCTACAACCTGGCCGGCGTACCCTCGATCATCTACGGCATGCTGGGCCTTGCGGTGTTCGTGCGCTTCATGGAGCCGTTGACCAGCGGCGCCCTCTTTGGCGTCGCCCACGGCACGACCGCCAACGGCCGCACGATCGTCTCGGCCGGCCTCACCCTGGCGCTCCTGATCCTGCCGCTGATCATCATCAATTCGCAGGAGGCGATCCGGGCGGTGCCGCGCAGCCTGCGCGAGTCCAGCTACGGCCTGGGGGCGACCCGGTGGCAAACGATCTGGCACCACGTTCTGCCCGCGTCGATGGACCGGATCCTCACCGGCACCATCCTCGCTGTCTCGCGGGCGATCGGCGAGACCGCGCCGCTGGTGGTCGTCGGCGCCTCCACGTTCGTGACCGTCGATCCAACGAGCCTGTTCTCCAAGTTCACGGTCCTCCCGATCCAGATCTACCAGTGGACTGCGAGGCCGCAGGCGGTATTCCGCAACGTAGCGGCGGCGGCCATCATCGTTCTGTTGGCGCTGCTGCTGAGCATGAACGCGGCCGCCGTTCTGCTGCGCAACCGTTATGCGGCCCTCAGGAGAGAGATGTGAACGCGCCCCAGCCCGAGATCGCGGCCGCACCGTCGCAGCCGGCCGCAGCCGAGGAGTCCTCCGCCATCGAGGCGAGGGACCTCAGCATCTACTACGGGAGCTTCCAAGCCGTCCGCGACGTGAACCTCAGCTTTCCGCGCCGCCGGATCACGGCGATCATCGGCCCGTCGGGCTGCGGCAAGAGCACCGTGCTGCGCTCGCTGAACCGGATGAACGAGCTCATACCGAGCGCCAGGACCGAAGGGCAGGTTCTGTTTCACGGGAAGAACATCTACGATTTCGACGTCGACCCCGTCGAGGTGCGGCGGCGCATCGGCATGGTGTTCCAGAAGCCGAACCCGTTCCCGAAGAGCATCTACGAGAATGTCGCCTGGGGAGCGCGGATCAACGGCTACCAGGGCGAGATGGACGAGCTGGTCGAGCGCGCCCTGCGTTCGGCCGCCCTCTGGGACGAAGTCAAGGACAAGCTCGAGCAGAACGCCCTGCGCCTCTCGGGCGGCCAGCAGCAGAGGCTGTGCATCGCGCGGGCGATCGCCGTCGAGCCCGACATCGTGCTGATGGACGAGCCGGCGAGCGCCCTCGATCCGATCGCCACGATGCGCATCGAGGAGCTGATGCGCAGTCTGGCCGAGACCTTTACCATCATCATCGTGACCCACAACATGCAGCAGGCGTCGCGGATTTCGGACTATACTGCCTTCTTCATGGTGGACGAGCGCAGGAGCGGCTACCTGGTGGAGCTGGGCCCGACGCAGCAGGTGTTCGTCCGCCCACGGGACAAGCGCACCGAAGACTACATCAGCGGCCGCTTCGGATAGAGCCGGGCGAGGAGAGCTCATGACGGTCAGGGCGCACTTCGAAGAGAGTCTCAGGAAGCTCCACGGCGGAATCGTGGAGCTCGGTACCTACGTGGAGGGCGCCATGCGCAAGGCGCTCGTCGCCCTCATGCGCCAGGACACGGCGCTGGCCGAGGAGATCCTAAGCGAGGACCCCGAGATCAGCCGCCGCCAGCTCGCGATCGAGGACCAGTGCGTCACGCTGATCGCCACCGAGCAGCCCGTGGCCGGCGACCTGCGCAGCCTGATGGCGTCGATGAAGGTCGTGTCCAACCTGGAACGTATCGGCGACCATGCCGTGCACCTGGCCGAGGTCACGATCCGCCACGCCGGCCAAAAGTACCTGTCGCAAATCGCCCACATCGAGCGCATGGCAGAACTGGGCATCCGGATGCTGCACGACTCGATGACCGCGCTCCTGCGGGTCGACGCAGCGGGCGCCCGCAGCGTCGCGACCCTCGACACGGAGATCGACGCGATTCACGACCTGCTCGTGAAGGAGCTGCTCGACTCGATGTACGCCGACCGTGAGAACATCCGCCAGGCGATCTCGCTTCTGTTCGTGGGGCGCTTTCTCGAGCGGCTGGGCGACCACGTGGGCAGCATGTGCGAGTGGATCGTCTACGGGATCGAGGGACAGCACGTGAAGCTCAAGTAGCGGCCGAGCCAGCGGCCCGCCGTCCCGCGCGTTGACCGACCGCCTCGACGGCGCTACCCTCACCCCATGGCCATCTTACGCACTTCGGAGATTGAGGTCTCGGCAAAGACGCTCGGCGCCGAGCTCACCAGCATCAAGGGTAAGGACGGGACCGAGTATCTCTGGCAAGCGGACCCCAAGTTCTGGCCGCGCCAGTCGCCACTGCTCTTTCCCATCGTCGGCGCCCTGCCCGGAGGCTCCTACACGCACGCCGGCGTCACGTACAAGATGGGCAACCACGGCTTCGCGCGGGACTGGGAGTTCGCCTTTGTCGGCGAAGAGCGCAACCTGCTGCGCTACCAGCTGCGGGCCGACTCCAGGACGCTGGCGCTCTATCCCTTCCGCTTCACCCTCGGCGTCACCTACCGCGCGAGCGGCCGCACGCTCGCCGTCGAGTGGCGGGTGAGAAACGACGACCGGACCCGCATGATCTTCTCGATCGGAGCCCACCCGGCTTTCCGCGCGCCCATCGTGCCGGGGGAGAAGAGGGAGGACTTCGATCTGATCTTCCAGAAGAAGGAAACGGTACGGCGCCACCTCGTGAACGCCGACAACCTGCGCAGCGGCGAGTCGGAGCCGTTCCTTAGCGGCCAGGATCGAGTCGCGGTCTCGCCGGCTCTCTTCGAGCGGGGCGCGATCGTGCTGCTCGACCACGTCTCGCGGGAGGTCACGATGCGCAGCCGCTCCTCGGGACGTTTCGTCACCGTGCGCTTTCCGGGCTTTCCGTACCTCGGCATCTGGTCGCCCAAGGGCGACGTGCCATTCGTCTGCATCGAGCCCTGGCACGGCGTGGCGCCCCGGGCCGGCTCTTCGCCCGAGCTTGCGGTCAAGGAAGGCTGCCTCGCCCTCGAGCCGGACCGGGAGTTCCGCACGGTCTACGAGATCGAGGTCGGCTGAGCCGCCTCCCCATGGAAGGCAGCGGCTGGGTCGAGGCGACCACCGACTACTGGCAGCGCCTGCTGCCGGCTGCCGCCTTGCCGGAAGACGGCGGGGGCGTCTTCCGCTACGGCTACCCGGCCCGTCTACCCGACGGCCGCGTCCTGATGCTGCCGATCCGCAGGAGGCTCCACCCACCGGGCCGGGCGGTCGCTTCGTTCATCGCCAACCAGGCCTCGTTCGAAGTGGTCGACACCCTGGCGAGCTTCATGGCCGACATCGCCCGGCCGCTACAGCCGGAGGTCGTGATCGGCATGCCGACCCTCGGCCTGACCCTGGCTGCGCCGATGGCGCGCCTGCTCGGCCATCACAACTACGTGCCCCTCGGCTACTCGCGCAAGTTCTGGTACGAGGACAGGCTCTCCGAGCCGGTCACCTCGATCACGACCCCCCAGCCGGGCAAGGCCGTCTACCTCGACCCGAACCTGGTGCCGCGCCTGGCGGGCCGCCGCGTCGTCGTGGTCGACGACACGATCAGCTCGGGGGCCACCGCGGCTGCCGTGATGCGCCTGCTGGAGAAAGCCGGCGCCGATCCCTGCGCCTTGGTCTTCGCCATGTGCCAGGGCGAGGCATGGACGACGCGGCTGCCGCAGCGCTGGCGCGATCGCACGTTATGGGTCTTCCGTTCGCCTCTCCTGCGCGAGACTCCCGAGGGATGGGTGGTCGACGATTGAAGAAGTTCGTGGTCCTCGCCGGCAACATCGGAGCGGGCAAGACCACCCTGGTACGCCTGATGTGCGGGCGTCCCGGGTGGAAGCCCTACTACGAGCCGGTGGCGGAGAACCCCTACCTGGAGGACTTCTACCGCGACATGGCGCGCTGGGCCTTCGCCTCCCAGGTGTTCTTCCTGACTCACCGCGTGCGCTCGCACAGGGCCCTCATGGACGAGCCCGGCTCCGTGGTGCAGGACCGCTCGCTCTACGAGGACGCCGAGGTGTTCGCGCGCAATCTCCATCGCCACGGCAGGATGAGCGAGAGGGACTGGCGTACCTACCTCGAGCTCTACCAGACGCTGCGCACCCTGCTGCCGCCGCCCGACCTGGTGGTGTACCTCCGCGCCTCGGTGCCGGTGCTGCTGCGGCGGATCGCCCTGCGCGGCCGCGGCTTCGAGGCAGGCATCAGCGAGGAGTACCTCGCCGAGCTCAACGCGCTTTACGAGGAGTGGATCGCAGGCTTCGATCTCGCCCCGGTCCTGGTGCTGCCCGCCGACCGCCTCGACTTCGTGGATCAGCCCCGCGACCTCGACGCGGTCGTCGCCGAGGTCGATGCGCGGCTGCAGGGCGCGCAGCGGCCTCTGTTCTGATCGCCGCTACTGGAGCCGCAGCTCCGTCCTGCCCACCCGCAGCACGTCGCCCCGCCTGAGCCTGGCGTACTTGCCCCTGGGCACGGGCGCCTCGTTGACGAACGTGCCGTTGGTGCTGTCCAGGTCCTTGACGAAGTAGTCGTCCCTGATCTTGTGCACGAGGGCGTGGTGGCGGGACACCAGCGTGTCGTCGAGGTGGATGGTGTTGTCCCGCTCCCGGCCGATGGTGATGCGGCCGACGATCGGCACGTTGTGGCCCCCGCCCGAAAGCTGCAGGGCCTCGTGGCGCTGCAGCTTCTGCAGCCGCTTGCCTAGGTTGCTACCGCCGAAGATCGTGTTGCTCATCGGTCCAGCCCCGCCCATTGTCGCATCGACGCGGTCAACTTGCAAGACGTCCCGCGGCGGCTCAGGAGTTCCCCTCGCGGATCCATCCCTCGAACGGGTCGTCGACCCGCCCATGCCCGGGGAGCGCCTCGTCGATCACCGCGCGCGTGGCGGGGCGAAGCTCTTGCAGGCAGAGGATGTCGGGCTGGTGCAGCTCGAGGAGACGCCGCAGGGGCTGCTCCCGATCGGGCCAACGGGTGGTCGCCCAGATGTTGTAGGTCATCACAGTGAATCGAAGCGGGGTGTCTGTCACGGGATCCTCCTCGACGAGCCTGCCGGCGCCGGCAAAGTTGTACCACGAGAGCTTCGGCCCAAGCCAGCGCTTCCGCCCCTCGAACCAGGCGGAAGCCGGCGTTGACAGCCGTCGGCCAGCGCGACTCAATGGGGGCGCCGGAGTGTGCGGGCGTTCGGGCCGTGGCTCGGACCCACCCGGATTGAGAGGAAAGGAGCGCGAGGGAAATGGCGAGGAGATGCGTACTGGCAGGTCTGGCGCTCGTGCTGGCCGCGGCGGTGTTCGCTACCGGCACCCAGGAGGGCAAGGCAAAGGAGGACGCGGCAGCGAAGACCGCGGGACCGGCGGCAGCCGGCGGGTCGATCGTCGCCTACTCGACGCCCGCCGACTACGAAAAGGCCACAGGCAGAAAGATCACGGAGTTCCGCGAGGCCCCCGCCCTGGCGAAGCTCGTGGCCGAAGGCAAGCTGCCGCCGCTCCGGGAGCGGCTTCCCAAGGACCCGATCGTGGTCAAGCCGCTGGACGGCATCGGCAAGTACGGCGGCGATCTGCGCGCCAGCTCCCTGGGCCCTGCCCGCGGATACGACTCCGCTTCGCTGCGCACGCAGCATCTCGTCAGTTTCTCCCACGACCTCCGCAGCATCCAGCCGAACATCGCAGCCGCGTGGGATCTCAGCGCCGACAACAAGACCCTCACCATCCGGCTGCGCGAGGGATTGCGGTGGAGCGACGGCGACCCGTTCGACGCGGACGACGTGATGTTCTGGTACACGGACATCATCGCGAACAGCGAAGTGACGCCCCGGAAGCCTGTTGTTTTTTCGGCGGGCGGCAAGCTGATGACGCTCACCAAGGTCGATGCCTACACGGTCCGAGTGGATTTCGCGGGGCACTACCCGAGCATCGTGACCGTGATCGCCCTGGGAGACGGCGGGCTGTGGTTCGCTCCCAAACACTACCTCTCGCAGTACCACATCAAGTACAACCCGCAGGCCGGCGAGCTGGCCAAGAAGGAGGGCTACGACCACTGGACCAAGGCCCTCTCTTTTCACGCGCTTGCCGGCATGAACAACCGGGACCCGAAGCGGCCCGAGATGGCGCCATGGACCCTCAAGGAGAGCACCACGACGCAGAAGGTCTACGAGCGGAACCCCTACTTCTGGAAGGTCGACACGGCGGGCAACCAGCTTCCCTACATCGACCGCCAGCTTGAGATCTACTACTCGGACACGGAGATCCTCAATCTCAAGGTCATGTCGGGCGACGTGAGCTTCGCGAACCAGGACCTGACGCTGAGCCAGTTCCCCCTCTACAAGCGCAGCGAGGAGACCGGCAAGTACCGCACCATCCTGATGCAGCAGCCGCTGGGATCGAACCTCGGCTTCGGCTTCAACCCGACCCACAAGGACCCCGTCCTCCGGAAGTTGTTCAACGACATCAGGTTCAAGCAGGCGATGTCGCTGGCGATCAACCGCGACGTCATCAACAAGAACTTCTTCTTCGGCAGGGGCGTGCCCCGCCAGGCCGTGCTGCCTTCGACGGACGGACTGTACGAGGAGTGGATGGGCTCCTACTACGCCCAGTACGACCCGGACCGGGCCAACAAGCTCCTCGACGAGATCGGGCTCAAGTGGGACGCCGAGCACAAGTACCGCCTGAGGCCCGACGGGCAGACGCTCGCGTTCACGATCCACGGCACCCCCGTCGGTGTGGCTCCGGCAGAATCGATCCTCGAGCTCATCCGCGAGTACTGGCAGGCGGTCGGCGTCAAGACCGACATGAAGATCCTGGAGCGCAGCCTGTTCCAGGAGAGGGGCATGGCCAACGAGCACGACTGCGCGGCGTTCCAGTTCGGCGGCAACGGCAACGAGATCCGGATGGTCACGACGAGCGCCAACCTCTACCGACCTCCGTGGGGAGTGCTCAACATTGGTCACCCGTGGTTCAACTGGTACAACACCAAGGGCGCGAGCGGAGAGGAGCCGCCCCAGGTCATCAAGGACCTGTTCAACGCCATCGATGCCTGGAGGATGACGGTGCCCGGCTCGCCCGACTACGTGAAGTACGGCAGGCAGATCCTGAAGATCCACGTCGAGAACCTCTACTACATCGGGACCGTGGGCGAAGTGCCTGCCCCGGCGACCTTCAAGATCGGTCTAGAGAATACGCCGAAAGAGGGGAGCATGTGGATCGTGACGTACAACTTCGCGAGCCCGCACGTACCGGAGCAGTGGTACTGGAAGTAGGCACGGTTTTGTGAGAAAGGGGCCGGCCGCTGCCTCGCACGGCGCGGCCGGTCCCGTTCGGCTGAAAACGCTGCGGAGAATCGCGGAGTATGCTGCATTTCGTCCTGAGACGCGCGATGGCCGCCGTCCCGACGCTGCTGCTCATCTCGGTCATCTCGTTCATCATCATCCAGCTGCCTCCCGGCGACTACCTCACCACCTACATGATGCAGCTGGAGGCCACCGGGCAGTTCGTCGACCAGGCGGAGCTCGAGGGGCTGAAGAGACGCTACGGCCTCGACGAGCCGATCACCGTCCAGTACGCCAAGTGGGTGGCGCGTTTTCTGCAGGGTGATTTCGGCTATTCCTTCGAGTGGGAGCAGCCGGTAAAGGACCTCGTCGGCGAGCGGATCGCCCTCACCCTCGCGGTTTCCCTCTCGTCGCTTCTTTTTTCGTGGATTCTCGCGTTCCCCATCGGGATCTACTCCGCGATGCGGCAGCATACCCTGGGCGACTACGCCGCCACTTTCGTCGGTTTCATCGGGCTCTCGGTGCCCAACTTCGTGCTCGCCCTGGTGATCATGTACCTGGCGATGCGCTACCTGGGACTGAACGTCGGGGGCCTGTTTTCCCAGCAGTACGTGGATGCCCCCTGGACTCTCGGCAGGCTCATCGATCTGCTCAAGCACCTCTGGATCCCGATGATCATCGTGGGGATGGCAGGGACCGCGGGTCTCATCCGCATCATGCGCAACAACCTCCTCGACGAGTTGCGCAAGCCCTATGTCGCGACGGCCCGGGCCAAGGGCCTCAACGAGCTCAAGGTGGTCTTCAAGTACCCGGTGCGGGTCGCCCTCATCCCGTTCGTGAGCACCGTTGGCTGGCAGCTGCCCGCGCTGATTTCGGGCGCTGCCGTGACGGCGGTGGTCCTCAACCTGCCGACCACCGGCCCGTTTCTCCTCAGGGCGCTGATGAGCCAGGACATGTACCTCGCGGGGACCTTGATCATGCTGGTCGCGACCCTCACGGTGATCGGGACCTTTGTCTCGGACATCCTGCTTGCCGTGGTGGACCCCAGGATTCAGCTATGAGGGAAATCCAGGCAGCCGGGCAGGCTCCGAAGCGCTCCGCGGACACCGCCTGCGCCTCGCAGTGGCGGCTGATGGGAATCAAGTTCCGCAGGCACAGGGTCGCCGTGTTCTGCGCGGTGCTGATCACCCTCCTGTACATGACCGCCCTGTTCGCCGAGTTCGTGGCGCCCTACGATCCCCTCTTTCGCCACGAGCGCTACATCCACGCCCCCCCGATGAGGCTGCACCTTGTCTCGGACAAGGGCCTGCATCTGTGCCCGTTCGTGTACGGCACCTCCGAAGCCCTGAACCCGTCCACCCTCGACCGGATCTACGTGGAGAACAGGGCGGAGCGCCACCCTCTTCGCCTGCTGGCGAGAGGTCAGCGCTACAAGCTCTGGGGGCTGTTCGACGCGGACCTGCACCTGTTCGGGACCGCCGACGGGGGGCCGGTGTTCCTGCTCGGCACCGACTCGATGGGCCGCGACATGTTCTCGCGCATCATCCATGGCGGCAGGATCTCGATGTCGATCGGGCTCTTCGGCGTGCTGGTCAGCTTTGTGCTCGGCCTGTTCTTCGGCGGCGTTTCCGGCTACTTCGGCGGCAGGATCGACCAGTCGATCTCCCGCGGCATGGAGGTGATCAGGAGCTTTCCGCAGATACCCCTCTGGATGGCGCTCAGCGCTGCCCTGCCTTCGACCTGGTCTCCCCTGCAGACCTACTTCGCCATCACCCTGATCCTTTCCAGCGTGGGCTGGACCAACCTGGCCCGGGTCGCCAGGGGAAAGGTGATGCAGCTGAAGAACGAGGACTTCGTGACCGCCGCGCGGGTGGCCGGGGCCCCGGAGTCGGCCATCATCATGCGGCACCTGATCCCGTCGTTCATGAGCCACAACATCGCGGCGATCACGCTGGCCATCCCGCAGATGATCCTGGCCGAGACGGCGCTGTCGTTTCTCGGCGTAGGCCTGCGGGCGCCGGTGATCAGTTGGGGCGTGCTCCTGAAGTCGGCGCAGAACGTCCATTCGGTCGTGCTCGCGCCGTGGCTGCTCGCGCCGGCGCTGTTTGTGGTGGTCTTCGTCCTCGCCTTCAATTTCGTCGGCGACGGCCTGCGGGACGCGGCCGACCCCTACTCGATCGTGTGAGCGCACGCAGGAGACGAGCATGAATGCCGACCGCAGACCCAACATCCTCACGATCATGACCGACCAGCAGCGGTTCGATTCGCTGTCGTGCGCGGGCAACCCGATCGTCCACACGCCGAACCTCGACCGACTCGCCTCCGGCGGCGTGCTGTTTGCCAGCGCGACATGCGCCTATCCGCTGTGCGGCCCGTCGCGCGCATGTTTGCTCTCGGGCCTCTACGCCCACGGTCACGGCTTCAGGAAGAACGCCGAGCTCGACGAACAGGGCCTTTCGGAGCAGGTCGAGACTGTGGACGAGATCCTGGCCCGCAACGGCTACCGCACCCACTACTTCGGCAAGTGGCACACCGGCGCAGCGCACCGCGGCTGCTACACCCAAGGCGTCTACTTTGCCCATCACCTCGGGCAGTACAAGGAGTACCTGGACGAACGGCATCCGTTTCCCGGTCCCCGGGACGGCTGGCTGGTCGATCGCTACAGCGGCCGCGAGTACAGGCCGGCGGCCGTGGACGCGATGATGCTGCGGGCTGCGCGCGACGGATTCGATATGCCCCACCACAACGAGGCAGGCGAGGCGAGCGTTCCCTCGGAGGCGAGCCTCACGGCGTGGACGGTTGGTCACGCCGTACGGTTCCTGCGCTCCAGGCCGCAAGAGCCCTTCGCCATGACCTGCTCGATCCTCCACCCTCACGCACCGCTCATCGCATCGCGGCCCTACTTTGGCATGTACGACCCGGCCGCGATGCCCATGCCGTCCAACGTGCGCGACGACTGCCGTGTCAGAAAGCCGAGCTCGATTCCCGACGTGCTCACCCTCTCTCCCGAAGGCCTGGGCACCTACATCTCGCTGTACTACGGTCTGGTCAAAGAGGTCGACGACCAGGTCGGACGGCTCCTCGACGAGCTGGAGGCGAGCGGCCTCGCAGACAACACCCTCGTGATCTTTGTCTCCGACCACGGGGAGATGATGGGAAGCCACGGCACACTGTCCAAAATGAAGCTGTTCGAGGAGTCGGCCAGGGTGCCCCTGATCATGCGCCTGCCCGCGGCGATCCGGCCGGGCAGGCGCCTGGAGGCGGCCACGACCGGCGTCGACCTCGCGCCGACGATCCTGGAGTTTGCGGGCATCGAGCCGCCTCCTCACATGCACGGCAGGAGCCTCAAGGGACTGCTCACCGGCGCAAGCGGGGGGCAAGACAGGCAGTTCGCCTACGGCGAAATCGCCGGGCAGCGAGGCATCCGCTCCAACGAGTGGAAGCTCGTGCTCAACCCCTTCCTCGAGTGCAATCTCGAGGAGCCTTGCATGCTCTACGATCTCGTCAGAGACCCGGGGGAGCAGACCAACCTGCTGTCGCGCGCGAACCGGACCGCGGTGTCCGTCGAGCAGGCGCGGCGGCTGAGAGAGCGCCTGCTCGCCATGATGGAGGACCTGAGGGTGCCGGCCGAGACCCTCCGGATCTACAGCGCCATGGAGCTCTGACCGGTCGAAGGCTCCGCGGTCGAAACGAGCAGGTCGGAACGCACCTCCGTCGGCGAGTCAGCGGCGTTGGTCCAGTAGACCCGCAGCGTCCCGTCGAACGGCAGCGGGTCGTCGGCCCCGAACAGCCGATAGAGCGTGCTCGCGTACGGAGCCCTGGTGCCGCGGCGCGGCCAGCCGACCAGGGCGCTCGCGAAGTGCCCCTGCTCCTCGCGGTGCTTGTCCTGCCAGAAGTCCGTGTAGCCCGATAAGTAGGCCTGGTGGGAGGACATCCGGGCGCACGACATGAAGAAGGCGGCCAAAGCGGAATCGACCACTGGCCGAGGCTTTTCGCCGACGAGGATCTCGACCCTGCCCTGGAGGCAGGCTTCGGACTCGGCGTTCTCAACGACGAGCTGCCAGCTCGCGACCCGCCCCCTGCCGTTGACCTCGGCCAGGAGCACGCGGGAATGCGGAGGCACCGTGCCGGTGAATGCGAGATCCTCCCAGTATTCCTGCGTGCCGAAGTCGACCTGCGTGCTCGTGCCGCCCTGGTAGTAGAGCTGGTTGAAGCCCCAGATGCCGCCGGTGTCGGGCGCGGTGAGCGTCACGCGAACGCCTCTGCGGTAGGGCAGCAGCAGGTAGCGGAAGCAGCTCACGTGGCCGGAGCGCTGCTCGCGGTAGATCTTGGAAGGTCGGCTCAGCCAGCGGCTGTTGTACCAGTAGATCGGGTCGTCCATGCGGGCGCTGAAGAAGCGTCCGACCGTGGTGTCGATCGCCGGACGGCTCGCGCCGTCAACGAAGAACTGCAGGCGGGCTGCGAGCAGCGCAGGCCCGCACGGCGGCGTGCCCAGGCGGATCAGCCGGATGGCGCCGGGCCCGAAGTCCTCCCACAGGACGCTGGTCTGCCCGGGCTCGAGGCTGCCCCGGCGCGACTCCATGGAGCTGTAGCACTTCGTGAAGCGCAGGTGGGAGGCGCCGTCGAGCTGGTTGAGCCGCGCCTGCAGAGCGACCAGGTCAGGCTGCGATGCGTCGGCGGGTTGGGCCACGGCCGGCCGAGGGCGCCTGACCGCCGCATAGATGGTGACGTTCACGGGCTCGTGATGCCGGTGAAAGTAGACGAGCCGCAGGCTGCGCGAGAACGGAATCGGGTCCCGGCGGAAGAGCCGGAACGCGAGGAATCGCCCCGCCTCGTTTTCCACGATGCCCTGGCAGGGGCCGGCTCCCACGGTGCGTGGCCCGCCGGCGGCACTCCCCGGGTCCCGGCCCGCGAGGAAAAAGGACTCGGCGGTCGGCGAGAACACGATCGATCCCGGCTCGCCGTCCACCTGGACGTGCACTTCGCCGTCGATGACCGATCCGCCGGCGAACAGGACCACCTCCTGCAGCAGCCCTTCGCCCTGGAAATCCACCGCAGCCTCGCGGTCGTAGCCCACGGTCTGTCGCCTGCTCGAGCTCTCCCACGCTCCCTGTCCGCACGGGCCTTCCCTGTATTCGATGCGCCCGGTGATCCGCGCCTGGACTGACGAGCGTACCGCCACGGAGAAACGCTCCGTGAACGGCACGTCGAGGTAGCGGAAGTAGGTGCCCTCCGCGGGCGATCCGCCCTGCGCGCCCACGTAGCGGCGCCGCGCGCTCGTCTTGGTTGACCGCGGGTCGGCGCCGGCCGGCGCGTTAAAGAAAAAGAGCGGAAGCTCGACCGCAACCGCCGCCTCGCCGTCGACCTCGAGCACCAGCTCGCCGGGGCCGCTGTCCGGCACCCCCTCCAGGAAAACGGCGCCGACGGTTCCCCGTCCCGACACCGAGCCGAGGGTGGTGAGCTTGCCGGGCTCGACCTGGCACTCGAGGTTGGCTGAGGCGAAGGCCCCTGAGTCGGCGTCCCGGTCCAGGGCGCGGATGCGGCCGGCGAAGTCGGCCACCGACAGCCGCCCCGCCGGAATCGCCCGCGCCGACTCCACCGCCGCCGTGTCGAGGTAATAGATCCCGTGGAACGTGTAGTCGGTGACTCCGCGGTACTCGGGCGGTCCCTGGCCGTGCTCGCCGTTGTGCCAGACGACACGCAGCTCGCGGTCAAAGGTCATCGGGTCCTCGATGAACAGCCGGTGGGCGCTCACCAGGTTGCGGGGATTCTCCGATCCGTCGTTGAAGGTGCGCGTGCAGCCCGAGTAGCTGCTCTCGTGGAGGCTGGCGAAGTAGACTCCGCCCATGAAGAACTCCTCGGTGCCGCTGGACTGGTAGGAGGGGAAGTCCTCGCCGTCGAGGTAGATCTCGATGTTGCCTTCCATGTACTGGCCCCGCGAGTCGGGGTTCTCGAGCGAGATCTGAAGGCTGTGGAAGACTCCGCGGCCACGCAGGTGCACCACCTCGACGCTCTGTCCGTGGATGCCGCACTGCCCCCTCTTTTCGGTGGAAAAGGCCCTGTTCCAGCGGCCATAGTCGGCGTCTGCTGCCCCGGCCTCACTGCTGTGGTAGAGCTGCGAGAGGACGCGCCGCAGCTCGCCGTCCCGCGCCTGCAGCGTGACGACGCACGAGCGCCTGTAGGGAACGAACAGGTAGCGGTAAAAGGCCGCGGTCCGGCCGTCGTCGCGCTCGAGGGTCTTGCCCGCGTAGTCCCCGTTGAACAGGTGCGCTTCGCGCCCCGAAAGGTAGAAGTCCGCAATCGTGCCCGTCACGGAAGGGGTCTGCTCGCCGTCCACGTAGACCGAGATCCGCGATCCCGCCACAGCCTCGCGCGTCGAGCCGGTCAGCTCCACGAAAAAGGTGCGCAGGGCGCCCTCGCCGTCGACGCGCAGCAGTTCGATGGCCGCGCCTTCGGCCACCTGGCCGCCCTGGACCGTGGCGCACCGCAGCCTCCCGCGGTCGCGCCGCTGGTCGAGCGCGTTCAGCCGCGCGACGTCCGCGTACGGCACCTGGGGTGTGCAGGGAAGGCAGTTCTTCAGCGACATGATCGTTTCGCCTCCAGCAGCTTCTCGAAGGATTGTGCTTGCGGGTCCGCGGTGGTCTGCATCGTCTCCAGCAGCGCGCTGCGCATGCCGCGGATCTCCTCGGCGTAGTCGGGATGGTCGACCAGGTTGCGCAGGGCGCAGGGATCTTCGCTGTAGTCGTAGAGCTCCTCGGGCACGCGGTACTCGTAGAACCGCACCCTCTCGGCGATCGCCGGGTCGCTCAGCGCCCCCCTCTGCATCGCCTTGAACGTGAGCCCGGCCTGCGACTCGTTCCTGAAGACGGTCCTGCCGTCCGACCATCCGTTGTAGATGTAGCCGAACCTCCGGCTGTGCAGCCCGCGCATCGGGTAGGCGTCTCTCCTGATGGTGATATTGAAGAAGGTCACGAGCCGTTCGCGCGACGGGTCCCTCTCGCCCATCAGCACGCGGTAGAACGAGCGGCCGTCGATGTCCGCGGGCGCCGCAAGGCCTGCCGCCTCCAGGATCGTGGGCATGTAGTCCACGCCTGCGATCATGTGGTCGGCGTCGACGCGGCCGGAGGCGATCCTGCCGGGCCAACGGGCGATCCACGGCGTGCGCGACGAGGCCAGGTAGCAGTTGGTCTTGGCAAAGGGAAAGGCCATGCCGTTGTCGCTCAAGAACATCACCAGGGTGTCCGCGTCGCGGCCGTGCTCACGGAGAGCCAGCATCACCTTGCCCACGGTCTCGTCGCAGCGGTGCACCGAGGTAAAGTACTGGGCCACCTCCCGGCGCACGTCGGCCAGGTCCGGCAGGAATCCCGGAACGGTGATCTCCTCCGGGCGGAACGTGCGCGACACCCCCGGGGGTGGTCCGTAGTCTCTGCGCATCTGCGGCGTGAACTCCTTCTCCCAGCCGTAGGTCGGACTCGCCTCGTCGTCGCTGCCGGCAAAGGGGCGGTGCGGGTCATGGGAGTTGACCATGAGGAAGAACGGCTGATCCCGGGTCCTGGCCAGCTCGAGGAACTGCCGCGTGTGGCGGTAGAACTGCTCGGGGTCGCGGCCGTAGCCCAGGTCCATCATGTCGTACTGCATGTCCCAGCAGAACTTGGGAACCGGCTGCAGGTGCTTGACCTTGCCGAGGATCCCGTTGAGATAGCCGGCCCGGTGGAGCAGCTCCTGCAGCGTGGTCACGTCCTCGCGGATCGGGTCGAAGCCCAGACCGCCGTTGCGGTGCGGGTACAGCCCGGTCATGAGCGACTGGCGGCTCGGCTGGCAGACCGTCGAGGTGACGTGGGCGTGCACGAACCGCAGGCCCTCGGATGCCAGCCGGTCGATGTTGGGCGTCACCTCGGCGGCGGTGCAGCCGCAGATGCCCGGCGAGTCGTAGTTCATGTCGTCGGCGGTGATGAGGAGAATGTTAGGCGGCATCGATTGCACCCTTTCGCCGGCCGTGCGCCACGCCGGCCTACCAGGCCGTGTATCCGCCGTCCATCAGCAGGTTGTGGCCGGTGACGTAGGCGGAATCGTCCGAAGCCAGGAACAGCGCGGCCCGGGCGAACTCGACCGGCTCACCATAGCGGCCCATCGGCGTCATGTCGAGCTGCGTCTGGTAGAGGCCGGGGATCGTCTTGGTGCGCTCCAGCATTCCCGTGTTCATGTAGGCCGGGCTGATGGCGTTCACCCTGATGTTGTGGCGGGCCCACTCCGTGGCAAGCACCTTGGTGAGGGCGATGACTCCGGCCTTGGAGGCGCAGTAGGCGCCGTGGCCGAGGAGCCCCTTGTTCGCCACGACTCCGGAGAGGGAGGCGACGTTCACGATGACCCCGGCCTTCTGCCGGATCATCTGCCTGCCGATCCGCTGGTTGACCAGGAACGTTCCCTTGAGGTCCACGGCCACGATGAGATCCCAATCCTCCTCGCGCAACTCCTCCATGGGGAGCCAGCCGGCCGGGCCCCACTGGTGGCTGCCGCGCGCGATGCCGGCGCAGTGCAGGAGGCAGTCGATCCGCGTCCACGCCTCGACCACGGCCGCGGTCATGCGCTCGACGCTGCCGGCATCGGTGACGTCGACCGCGTGCGCGAGGGCCGAGCCTCCCGCCTCGCCGATGGTGTCGGCAACAGCCTTGGCTGCCGGCTCGTTCTGGTCCGCGATGACGACCCGCGCGCCCTCGGATGCGAACAGCACTGCCGCTGCCCGGCCGAGCCCGGACGCAGCCCCTGTGATCACGCAAACCTTGCCTGCGAGCACGCCCATGCCTGCATCCCCTGCGCTGCGCGAAAGGTCGCCGCGGAGCCTAACCCTTGAGGCCGCCCATCGTGAGCCCTTCGACGAACTGATTCTGGATCGCGAGCACCAGCATGATGATCGGAGCGGTGATCAAGGTCGCGGCCGCATAGATTCCGCCGAAGTCGATCTCTTCGTAGGTCATGAACTCGAACACGATCACCGGCAGCGTGTTCGTGCGGGGACCTGCCAGGATGAGGGCGAAGAGGAAGTGGTTCCAGGAAAGGATGAAGGCCAGGATCGCCGCCGTGGCGATCCCCGCGCGGCACAGCGGCAGCGCGATCCGGACAAAGGACTGCCATTTGCTGCACCCGTCGATGATGGCGGCCTCCTCGAACTCCAGCGGCACGTCCTCGAAGAAGCCGATCATGATCCAGATGATGAGCGGCAGCGTGAGCACGAGGTGGCTGGCGATGAGGCCGGGGTAGGAGTCGAGGATCCCGATCGTCCTGTAGATGATGAACCAGGGCACCAGAAAGCTGATCCCCGGGATCATCCGCACGATGAGGATGGCGAAGCCGAACGCCTTGCGCTCGTAGCGCGCGATCGAATGAGCGGCGGGCAGACCGACGGCCAGCCCGAGCGCAACCGCCGAGCCCGCCAGGACAAAGCTGTTCAGGGTCCGCAGGAAGAATGCGGTCTGGACGAAGACGTTGCGGTAGTTCCTGAAGGTCGGCGGGTAGAGCCAGTCCGGCGGCATCTGCATCAGCTTCTCGCCGGGCTTGATCGAGCCGAAGATCATCCACGCGAACGGAAACGCAAAGGCCAGCAGCACGACCAGCAGGCCGAGGTAGAAGGCCGCGGTCGCCAGGGGCGATCTCTTTGCCACCGCGCTCATGCCCTTGACCTCCGGATGCGGATGAGGCCGAGCGTCAGGCCGAGCATGAGCAGGGTCATGACGATGACCAGCGCGCTGGCGTACCCCATCTGGAAGTACCGGAAGCCCTGGTCGAAGATGAACAGGTTGAGGATCCTCGACGAGTTGCCGGGCCCGCCCTGGGTGACCACGTAGATCATGTCGAAGGTTTTCAGCGAATCCATCAGCCGCAGCATCGCTGCCACCACCACCGCCGGGCGGATGAGCGGCAGGGTGATGTGCCGGAACGACTGCGAGCGCGAAGCGCCGTCGATCACCGCGGCCTCGTAGAGGTTCGGGTCTATGGCCGCCATGCCGGCCATCGCGATGAGCATGATGAGGGGCGTTTGGTGCCAGACGTCGATCACGATGAGGGCCGGAAGGACGGTGTGGGTCTGGCTCAGCCAGGGCTGCGCCGCGATGCCCACGGTGCGCATCAGGTGGTTGAGGATCCCCAGCGTCGGATGCAGCATCAGGCGCCAGAGGATCGCGATGGCCACCGGCGTGCCCGCCATCGGCAGCACGAGGATCGATCGAACCGTTCCGATTCCGACGAACCGCTTGTTCAGGAACTCGGCCAGCCCCACACCGAGAACGATCTGCAGCGCGAGAGAACCGAAGGTGAAATAGAAGGTGACCCAGAGCGCCTGATAGAAGTACTTGTCCTGGAAGATCCTGCCGAAGTTTACCAGGCCGTTGAACTTGGGGCCCCTGAGCGAGGAAATGTGCCAGTTGGTGAAGCTCAAGCCGATGGTGTAGATCAGCGGCCCGCCGACCATGGCCAGGAGCACGGCGACGGCCGGAAGGATCATCAGGAGGTCGAAGTGCCTGTCGGTCCAGCGTGAGACGGAGCGCCCCAGGGTTTGCTCTGCCATGGCTGCCTTGACCGTCCAGCGAGGGCGAGCGGAACGGCCCGTGCGGGCCGTTCCGCCGTGTCGAGTCTGAACCTGCTACTCGGTGGCCTTCATGATCGCAGCTACTTCGTCGGCTGCCTGGTCGAGAGCGGCCTTGGAGGTCCGCTTGCCCAGGATCGCGTCCACGATGGCCGTGCCGATCACGTCCTCGATCTGCTGCACCTCGATCACCTCGGGGTGTCCCATGGGCGTGGCGTGCTTGAACGAGGCGAGCACAGCGTCGAGCCAGCCCTTTTGGGTGACCTTGGCAAAGGCCTCGCTCTCCCACGCCGACTTGCGCGCGGTCATGTAGTTCTTGGACTGGATGTACTGCTGCATGTCCTTGCCCGTCACCCACTGGATGAAGAGCCAGGCCTGGTCCTTCTTCTTGCTCAGACGGGATATGGCCAGGTTCCACGACCAGAGGTTGGACAACTCCTGCTCTCCGGGGACCAGCGGTATGTGGGCGTAGCCCAGCTTGCCGATGACCTTGGACTTTTCCGCGTTCATGAACTCCCCGAGCCAGGCTGCGGTGTCGCAGATCTGCGCAGCCTTGCCCTGCTGCATGAGTGCGACCTCGTCGTACCAGTGGTTCTGGGCGGCCCCGGGGTTCGCGTACTTGCTCATGAGCTCCACGTAGGTGTCCAGGGCCTTGACCCCCTTTGGCGAGTTGAAGGCGGGCTTGCGGTTGGCATCGAGCCATCGTCCGCCGTGGATGAAGAGGAAGGGTCCGAACTCGGCCGGAGCCTGGGTCTTGAGGCCGCGCCCGACAAAGCCGTAGACCTCGTCGCCGCGCTTGAGCTTGGCAGCCCACTGCTTGAGCTCGTCCATCGTCTTCGGCACGGCCAGGCCCGCCTGCTTGTACAGATCGTCTCGGTAGTAGAGGATCCAGGTCACCGCGTTCAGGGGGATCGCCACCCGATGGCCCCCGAACACCTGCGCGTCATAGACCGTGGACAGGAAATCGGCCGTGTCGTAGTCGGGAGAGGTCTTGCCGCGATCTGCGAGGTAGGGGTTGAGGTCCTCGTACCAGCCGGCGCTGATGAACTTGCGTCCCTCGTAGTTGGTGCCCGTGGTAAAGGCATCGATGGTCGTGCTGCCGCCCGCCAACTCCACCACCATCTTCTGGCGGAACTGGTCCTCGGGATAGTCCTCCAGGGTGACCTTCATTCCGCTCAGCTTCTCGAACTCCGGAAGCTTCTCCTTGATCAGGTTCGTGTAGTAGAACTTCACGGCGAGGAACCGGATCTCCTGGCCGGCGTATTTCTGCCAGCTGAAACCACCGGTCGCGGCCTTCTGGGCCTGCTCCGTCTGCGGGCTGCCGAAGAGCAGGCCTGCGCTCAGGGCCAGTGCGAAGATCACCAAAACGCGCTTTGCCGTCATCGAAACCTCCTCGTGGTTTTTCGCGGAGCGGAACCCACTTCGCGTCTCATCACCTTCGGGCACATCGGACGATCTGTCAAGTGTTTTCTGCAGAGGGCACCGACGTTCGCGCTGCACCGCATAGGCGCTGGCATGCGGCCTTGCCGCTCCCGCGCGCTTGACAGCAGCTCGGGCGGGCACCCATAGTCGGTCGAGGCGGCGATCACCGCCAGGAGGACGCGCGTGTTCGCAGCCCCCGAAACACGACCCAACATCGTGATCATTCTCACAGACGACTTGGGTTTTTCCGATCTCGGCTGTTACGGCTCAGAGATCCGGACCCCCAACCTGGACGGGCTCGCGGCATCCGGCATCCGCTTCACGCAGATGTACAACGGCGCCCGCTGCTGTCCGGCGCGTGCCTCTCTGCTGACGGGACTGCACCCTCACCAGGCCGGCGTCGGCCAGATGACCTTTGACCTCGGCTTTCCCGGCTACCAGGGCCATCTCAGGCCCGAGGCAGCCACGATCGCAGAGATGCTCCGGACCGCCGGGTACCGCACGCTGATGTCCGGCAAGTGGCACGTGGGAGGCAACTACCGCGCTCTCGACCGGGAGAGCTGGAAGCGGACGGCCGGCGACGAGAGGCACCCCGTGCCGACGCAGCGGGGGTTCGATCGCTTCTACGGGATTCTCAACGGGCTTGGCTCGTTCTACGACCCGGTCACGCTGATGGACCAGGAGCGGTTCGTTCGCGCCGAGGACCCTGGGTTCTACATCACCGACGTCCTCACGGACCACGCCGTCGCCATGGTGCGCGAGGCCGCGTCGCTGAAACAGCCCTTCTTTCTCTATGCCGCCTACACCGCTCCGCACTGGCCGCTGCACGCCCTCGAGGAGGACATCGCCAGGTACGAGCGCACCTACCGCGCAGGGTGGGACGCGATCCGCACGGCCCGCCACGAGGAGCTCAAGGGCAGCGGCCTGCTCGACCCACGGTGGCCCATCAGCCCGAGGGACGAGGATGCGCCTCCTTGGGGCGAAGTCGCGGACAAGGACTGGGAGGCGATGCGCATGGCGGTCTACGCGGCCCAGATCGACCGCGTCGACCAAGGGGTTGGCCGCCTGCTGGCCTGTCTGCGCGAGACCGGGCAGTACGACAACACCCTGATCATCTTCCTCTCGGACAACGGAGGCTGCGCGGAGTTCCTGCTGGAGGAGCCGGGAAAGCCCGATCCCTCTCTTTGGGGCGCGAGCACCCGGGACGGCAGGCCGATCAGGATCGGCAACATCCCCGGGCTGCGGCCCGGCGGCGAAGACACGTTCATGACCTACGACCTGCCCTGGTCGAACGTGAGCAACACGCCCTTTCGCCTCTTCAAGCACTGGGTGCACGAGGGCGGCATAGCCACGCCGTGCATCGTCCACTGGCCGTCGGCGATCGGCGCGGCAGCGGTGAGCCACGCGCCCCTGCAGCTCGTCGACATCACGGCGACGCTGATCGATGCCGGCGGCGTGAGCGCGCCTGCTCCCCTCGAAGGCGAGAGCTTTCTCGAGCTGCTGCGCGGCCGCCCCTGGTCGAGGCAGCGGCCGCTGTTCTGGGAGCACGAGGGCAACAGGGCCGTCCGCCTGGGAGCCTGGAAGCTCGTGGCCGAGCACGGCCGTCCCTGGGAACTCTACGACATGAACGAGGATCGGACGGAGCTCAAAGACCTGGCGGCCGCGAACCCCGGCGAGGTGCGCAGGATGGCCGCGCTGTACCAGGAGTGGGCTGGGCGCTGCGGCGTTCTCCCCTGGCCGCCGGGAAAGGGCGAGACGGTGCTGCGGATGCGGGGCAAGCACATCCACCTCTCGTACCACAAGGGGCGCGCGTTCTATCCCTGACGCCTGCGGGCAGGAAGGCAGCACCATGGCAGCAGACAGAAGGCCGCCGCTGAACATCGTCTTCATCCTCTCCGACGACCAGGGCCCGTGGGCTGCCGGCTGCTACGGCAACGAGGAGATGCGGACGCCCAACATCGACCGCCTGGCGTCCGAGGGCGTAGTCTTCGACCGCTTCTTCTGCACCTCTCCGGTCTGCTCTCCGGCGCGGGCGAGCCTCGCCTCGGGGACTATACCCTCGCGCCATGGGGTGCACGACTGGATCCGGGACGGGAACATGCCTCCCGGCGAGATCCCTTACCTGGACGGCGTACGCTGCCTCACTGACGCGCTGGCCGAGTCCGGCTGGGTGTGCGGGCTGTCGGGCAAGTGGCACCTGGGCGACAGCCTCCACGCGCAGCACGGCTACTCGCATTGGTTCTGCCACCGCAGCGGCTCCGGCTCCTACATCGACCAGCCGATGATACGCAGCGGGCGCGTGGAGCCGACGTCGGGCTACGTCACCGACGTGATCACCGACGACGCCCTCGCTTTCATCGAGGACAACCGGGAGCAGCCGTTCTACCTCGGGGTCCACTACACCGCGCCTCACAGCCCCTGGACGGGCCATCCGGCCGAGATCGTGGAGAGCTACGGCGAGTGCGCGTTCCGCTCGTGCCCGCAGGAGCCCCGCCATCCCTGGGCGGGTCCGCTCACGGCGCTCAGCCACGGCAAACGGGACTGCCTGCAGGGCTACTTCGCGGCCGTGACCGCCATGGACGCGAACATCGGGCGAATCTTGGACCGGCTCGACCGGCTCGGCCTGCGCGAGAGGACGCTGGTGATCTTTACCAGCGACAACGGCTTCTCCTGCGGGCATCACGGCTTCTGGGGCAAGGGCAACGGCACCTTTCCGCTGAACATGTACGAGAACTCCGTGCGGGTGCCGATGGTCGCCAGCCACCCCGGTGTGATTCCCGCCGGGCGGCGGAGTTCAGCGATAATGAGCCAGTACGACGTGATGCCCACGCTGCTCGACTACGCCGGGTTGTCGGGTGCCGCAGCCGACTATGGCGGGCCCGGCGTGAGCTTCCGCGACGTGCTGCTCGGGCGGCGGAGCGAAGCCCGGGACGAGGTGGTGGTGTACACCGAGTACGGGCCGGTGCGGATGATCCGGACCGCGGAGTGGAAATACGTTCATCGCTATCCCTATGGCCTGCACGAGCTCTACGACCTCCGGCGCGATCCGGACGAACGGCGAAACCGCATCGACGACCGCTCCTGCGCGGCTGTCGTGGCCGAGCTGCGACAGAGGCTCTCCCGCTGGTTCGCCCGCTACGGGAACCCCGTTCAGGACGGAAGCAAGCTGCCGGTCACGGGCGCCGGGCAGCTCAGCCGCGTGGCCGACGGGTGGGCTGCCGAGGCGTCGTTCGCCAGCGATCGGCTCGCCATGGGGGACAACGGCTTCCCGCACGTGGACCGCCAGCTCGACCTCGAGGCCTTCAAAGCTACGACGGGCAACGTGCCCTGAGCGCAGACCCGCTCGGGACCCCGGGATTTGACAGATGGGACCGGCTGTAGAGAATAGTAGTTGCACGTACCTGCGGGAAGCGCGTCCCCGCCCGCAGCCGCTTCCCGCCAATCCCCGTGCGAGGAGGAGGCCCTATGAGCACGCGTAAGTCGCTATTGCGGCGCGTCGCGCTGCTTGCGCTGGTCGCGATGGCAGCCGCGGCTGTGTTCGCGAACCCCCAGGCCGAGAAGGCGGCGCCAAAGGCCGGCGGCAAGGGCGGCAGCGAGTGGCACGAGTCGCCCATGCTGCACGACAAGGTCGTCGCCGGCCAGCTGCCGCCGCTCGCCCAGAGGCTGCCGAAAGACCCGATGGTGGAGAAGGTCGCCGAGCAGATCGGCCAGTACGGCGGCGACCTGTGCCTGGTCTGGGAGAACTACTCCAACGACAAGTGGAGCCTGATGTTCGCCGAAGAGGCCATGTTTCGCTTCAAGCCCGACGGCACGGGCGTCGTGCCCAACGTGGCCAAGAGCGTCGACATCAATGCTGACTACACGCAGTTCACGATGCACCTGAGGCAAGGAATGCGGTGGTCCGACGGCGAGCCCTTCGACGCCGACGACGTGATCTTCTACTGGGAGCACATGCTCCTCAAGGAGACCTTCGGCAAGAAGCTCTACGACTGCTACTTCAGCACGGTGGGCGGCAAGAAGGTCCAGGCCAAGGTCGAGAAGATCGACCAGTACACGGTCAAGGTCACCCATGCGGCGTCCTTCCCCCTGTTCCTCGAGCGCCTGGCCATCGACAACAAGTGGTTCTTCGCTCCCGAGCACTACTACAAGACGATCCTCCCGGAGTTCATCGGAGACGCCAAGGCCCTGGAGATCGCCAAGGCGCGGGGCTTCGGCGACCTGAAGACCATGGGCTCCTGGACCGGCTACTACTACTGGGTCTTCCCGGACCGGCCGACCCTGAGGGCCTGGGTGGCAAAGAACGATCCGAACTCCGACCGCTTCATCATGGAGCGCAACCCCTACTACTGGAAGACCGACGAGCAGGGCAACCAACTCCCGTACATCGACAGGATCGTCGTGGACAAGGTCGGCAAGCAGCAGCAGAAGCTCAAGGCGCTCGCCGGCGAGGTGGACCTCTTCGGCGTCGGGACCGCGGATCTCGCCGTGTTCCAGTCCAACCGCGAAAAAGGCGGCTACAGGATCCTGAAGTGGAAGGGCACGAGCAACGGAGAGACCTTCCACCTCAACCAGACTGTCGAGGACCTCGGCCTGAGAAAGATCTTCCAGGACGTCAACTTCCGCGCGGGTCTCTCCCACGCCATCAACCGCGAGGAGATCAACAACATAGTGTACGACGGTCT
The DNA here is from genome assembly GCA_964552235.1 of uncultured Spirochaetales bacterium. Lineage (GTDB taxonomy): Bacteria > Spirochaetota > Spirochaetia > SZUA-6 > CAVTHK01 > CAVTHK01. The sequence goes on from CAZKGO010000019.1 coordinate 54,227, forward strand.
GCTCACCCCTCGACAGGCCTCGTTCCTGCCTGGCCTGCCCAACTACTCCGCGGAGTGGGAAAGCAAGTTCGTCAAGTACGATCCGGCGCTGGCCGCCAGCTACCTGGACAAGGCGGGCCTCAAGTGGGACGCGGCCCGCAGGTACCGGACCCGGCCCGACGGGAGCGAGCTCACCCTGATCATCCACGCGGTCAACGATGCCACGAGGGAGAAGATCATCGAGCTCGTGACGAACTACTGGGACAAGGTCGGCATCAAGTGCGTGGTCAAGATCGTCGACCGCACCTACTACCACGAGCTGGTCTACTCCAACCAGCACCAGGTTGGCGTGTGGGGCTTCGACGTGTTCAACGTGGCCTACCGGCCCGACGTCGTGCTCCCGCTGCGGGTGCTTACCGAGTGGTACGGCTTCTACGGCATGTGGCGGCAGAGCCAGGGCAAGCAGGGCGTGAAGCCGGAGGGGGACGTCATGCTTCTCCTGGAGTACTGGGACAAACTCGTGGGCTCCACCACCAAGGCCGATGTCACCAAGTGGGCGGACAAGATCGCTGAGGTCCATGCCCGCAACGTCTGGGTCATCGGCATCGCGGGCATCCAGCCGCACCTGTTCCTGGCGTCGAACAAGCTCCGTAACGTGCCCGAGGGCCTGTACTGGTGCGACGAGATGCGGCAGTACAGCGTCGGCAACCCGAGCACGTTCTTCATGCGGCAGTAGCGCTCATCGCTCGAGGCGGGCCCCCGCCCGGGGCCCGCCCGCCGTCCCGCGCACACCGGGAGGGACCGTGCTCCAGTACATCGCCAGACGGCTGCTCGTCATGATCCCGACGGTGCTTCTCATTTCCCTCATCACCTTCTGGATCATCCAGCTTCCCCCGGGCGACTACATGAGCACCTACGCCGCCATGGCCGCCCGCGAGGGGGAGATCGTGGACGCCCACTTCCTGGAGGAGCTGCGCAAGGAGTACGGGTTCGACCAGCCGTTCTGGGTTCAGTACGGAAAGTGGATCACCAAGCTCGTCACCGAGGGCGATCTGGGCATCTCGTTCGAGTGGAAAAAGCAGATCAGCGCCCTCATCAGCGAGCGGATGGCCACGACGATGATGATCTCCATCGGCAGCCTCCTCCTTACCTACATCGTGGCGGTCCCCATCGGAATCTACGCGGCAACGCACCAGTATTCGTTCGGCGACTATGCGGCCACCTTCGTGGGCTTCATGGGGCTGGCGACGCCTCACTTCCTCCTCGCCCTGATCCTCATGTTCCTGTCCTACAAGTGGTACGGGGTGCTCTTGATGGGGCTCTTTTCGCCCCAGTACATCGAGGCGCCTTGGAGCTGGGCCAAGTTCGCTGACCTCCTCAGGCACATGATCATCCCCGTCATCGTGATCGGCACGTCGGGCACCTGCAGCCTCATCAGGGTGATGCGCGGCCAGCTTCTCGACGAGCTGAAGAAGCAGTACGTGATCACCGCCCGGGCAAAAGGAGTGGCCCCGCGCAGGCTCCTGTTCAAGTACCCGGTCCGCGCCGCGGTCAACCCGATCGTCAGCACCGTCGGTTGGGCCCTGGCCGGCATCTTTTCCGGCTCCACGATTACGGCGATCGTGCTCAATCTCCAGACCCAGGGCACGCTCCTGTACGGAGCGCTGCTGAACCAGGACATGTACCTGGCCGGAGCGCTGCTCTTCATCATGACGATCCTCACGGTGACCGGAACCCTGATCTCGGATCTCCTCCTGGCCTGGCTCGACCCCAGGATCAAGTACGGCAAGGTGGAGAGGTAGGCACCCGTGGGAAAGCGGGAGCAGCGCGGCAGCGAAGACAGCTACTACGCGGCATCGCAGTGGAAGCTCATGGGGCGTAAGTTCCGCAGGCACAAGATCGCCCGGCTGAGCCTGGCTGTGCTCGGCCTGCTGTACTTGGGCGCCCTGTTCGCGGATTTCGTGGCGCCGCAGCAGCTCACCAGCTACGACAGCCGGTACACCAACTGCCCGCCCACGCGCATTCACTTCGTGGACACCGAAGGCCGCTTCCATCTGCGGCCCTTCGTCTACGGCATCAGGATGGAGCGGGACCTCGAGCAGATGCGGCGCGTCTACAAGGAGGACAGGTCGACGCGGTACCCGATCCGCTTCTTCACCCGGGGGATCGAGTACCGGCTCTTCGGAATCGTGCCGGCCAGGATCCACCTGTTCGACGCGGAGGGAGAAGGCGCGGTCTTCGTCTTCGGTACCGACGGGATGGGGAGGGATCTGTTCTCCCGGGTGATCCTCGGCTCGAAGATCTCCCTCTCCATCGGCTTCGTCGGGTTCTTCGTCAGCCTCGTCCTCGGCGTCTTGATCGGGGGCATCTCGGGCTACTTCGGCGGGTGGGTCGACGCCGTGATCCAGCGCGTCATCGAGGTGCTCCAGTCCTTTCCCACCATCCCGCTGTGGATGGCCCTGAGCGCGGCCATACCGCCGGAGATCCCGGTGGTCGAGGTCTACTTCTACATCAGCGTGATCCTGTCGTTCATCGGCTGGACCAGTCTGGCCCGCGTGGTGCGGGGCAAGTTCATCTCCATGCGCGAAGAGGACTACGTGACGGCCGCGAGGGTGGCCGGGTGCGGGACGATGCGGATCATAGCCACGCACATGGTCCCGGGGTTCCTGAGCTACCTCATCGTGAACATGACCCTCGCCATTCCCGGCATGATCATCGCCGAGACGAGCCTGAGCTTTCTCGGCCTGGGCATCAGGTCGCCGGCCACCAGCTGGGGGGTGCTTCTGCAGGAGGCGCAGCAGATCCAGAACGTCGTTCTCTACCCCTGGCGGCTCATCCCGCTCCTCTACGTGGTGGTGACCGTGCTGACCTTCAACTTCCTGGGCGACGGAATCCGCGATGCGGCGGATCCGTACCGATAGGCCTCCGAGGAGCGGATCGTGAACGCGGAAGCCGATGTGCTGCTCGAGATCGAAGGCCTCGCGGTCCACTTTGGCCTGGACGAGGGATTGCTCAAGGCGGTCGACGGCGTGGACCTCGTGCTCCGCAGGAAGAGCACCCTCGGCGTTGTCGGCGAGTCGGGCTGCGGCAAGAGCGTGACCTCCCAGGCGATCATGGGAATCGTGCCCCATCCGGGCGTCGTCGAGGGATCGGTCAGGCTCCACCGGCGCAGGAACGGCGGCGAGGAGACCCTAGACCTCGTCGCGCTCCCGCCGGACGGCGAGCTGATGCGCAGCATCCGCGGCAAGGACATCACCATGATCTTCCAGGAGCCGATGACGAGCTTCTCGCCGCTGTACACGATGGGCAACCAGCTCATGGAGGCGATCCTGCTGCACCGCACGCGCGACAGGCGACAGGCGCGGGAGATCGCCGTCCAGATGCTGGCAAAGGTGGGCATCGCCGATCCGGGCAAGCGCATCGACGAGTATCCCCACGAGTTCTCCGGAGGGATGCGCCAGCGGGTGATGATCGCCATGGCGCTGTCCTGCAATCCGGAGCTCCTCATCGCCGACGAGCCCACGACCGCGCTCGACGTGACCATCCAGGCGCAGGTCTTGGAGCTCATGAAGGGGCTGCAGGCCGAGTTCGGCATGTCGATCCTCTACATCACCCATGACCTCGGGGTGATTGCCGAAATGTGCAACGACGTAGCCGTGATGTACCTCGGCAAGATTGTCGAGCTGGCCGGCGCCGACGACATCTTTCACGACCCGCGGCATCCCTACACGACGGGCCTGCTCAAGTCGATCCCGCGGATCGGCAGCAGGGACAAGGGCAAGCTCGCTTCCATCGAAGGGACGGTCCCCGTGCCCCTCGACCTGCCGCCGCGCTGCGGTTTCTTCGATCGCTGTCCGCTCATGATCAAGGGCCTTTGCGACCGCGAGGCCGTGCCGATGGCCGAGGTGGCGCCCGGACATCGCGTCCGTTGCTTCCTGTGCCCTGAAGTGGTGGCCGCCCGAGACGCGGCGAGGGGCAGCCTGTGACCGACGAGAACGTGATCCTCGAGCTGAGAAACCTCAAGAAGCACTTCCCGATCAGCGGCGGATGGTGGAAGAGAACCAGGGGTCACGTAAAGGCCGTCGACGGGGTGAGCTTCTCCATCCGGCAGGGCGAGACCCTGGGGCTCGTGGGAGAGTCGGGGTGCGGCAAGACCACGCTCGGCAGGTGCGTGGTGCGCGCCATCCCCGCCTCCAGCGGCGAGGTGCTGTACAGGCCCGCGGGCCGCGAGCCCGTGGACTTCCTGAAGCTCGCGCCGAGGCAGATGCGCGCGCTGCGCAAGGAGATCCAGATGATCTTCCAGGATCCCTACTCGTCTCTCGACCCGCGCATGACTGTCTACGACATCATCGCCGAGCCGCTGCGGGTCAACGACATGGGGCCGGGCTTCGACATCGACGAGCGGGTCAGGTACCTCGCCTCCGTGGTCGGTCTCGCCGCCAGCCACCTCAGGCGCTACCCCCACGCGTTCTCGGGGGGACAGCGGCAGCGCATCGGCATCGCCCGCGCGATCGCCACGGGCCCGCGGCTCGTCGTGGCCGACGAGCCGGTGTCGGCCCTGGACGTCTCGGTTCAGGCGCAGGTCCTGAACCTGCTCAAGGAGCTCCAGGGCCTGTTCGGGCTGACCTTTGTCTTCGTGGCTCACGATCTGTCGGTCGTGGAGCACGTCTCTAGTCGTGTCGCCGTGATGTACGTCGGAAGGATCGTGGAGATGGCGTCCACCGACGTGCTGTTCTCCTCGCCCCTGCACCCGTACACCGAGGCGCTCATGTCGGCGGTTCCTAAGCCCGACCCCCGGCGGAAGATGGCGCGGATCGTGCTGCCGGGCGAGGTCCCCAGCCCCGCGAGCCCACCGCCCGGCTGCGCCTTCCACCCGCGGTGCCGCTACGCCGGGGAGGCATGCAGCAGCGAGGTGCCGGTTCTCCGCGAGGTGAACGCCGGTCACTTCGCGGCCTGTCACTTTGCCGGCAGCCTCGAAGTCAAGGGCATCCAGTGACCAGCGCGCCGAGATACCACGTGCTGCTCGACTGCGGCGACACGATCGTCGACGAGGCGACTGAGGTCAAGGACGAGCGAGGCGCCACGCTGCGTGCCGAGCTGATCCCCGGGGCCGCCGCGATGGTGCGCGGTCTCGTCGCTCGCGGCTACCGGATCGGGCTCGTGGCCGACGGCTTTTCCGACACGTTCCGCAACGTGCTGGCCCAGCACGGCCTCCTGCATCTGTTTTCGGCCCTATCCATTTCTGAGGAGGTGGGGGTCAGCAAGCCTGACCCGCGCATGTTCGAGGCCGCGCTTGACGCGATGGGCGTGCCGAGGTCCGAGTACAGGCACGTCGTGATGGTCGGCAATCATCTCGCGCGGGACATCAAGGGAGCCAACGAGCTGGGGCTGGTGAGCGTGTGGCTGCGGTGGTCGCCGCGGCGATCGAAGGTCCCTGCCGACGCGAGCGAGGTGCCGGCGTACACGATCGACACCCCCTTGGAGCTGCTGGGGCTCATGGATCGGCTGGAGGCGGCGTCCGCGGGCCGGTCGACGCCTGCGCCTCGATTTTGACAGCGGTGCCGGGCATGGACTATGATGAGCCTCCCATTCAAAATGCGGCGGGGAGCGGTGCTCCCTGCAGGGCGAAATCGCATCAGGCAGCAGGAGGTAAGCTCATGAAGCGTACGCTCTCGATCGTTGTCATGACACTGGCACTCGCGGCCGTAGCGTGGGCAGCCGGCGGAACGGAGGCGGCCGGTCCCAAGGAAAAGCTCACATTGACGTTCTGGACGCCTCTGGGGTTCAAACAGCAGACGGTCATGAACTCGTGGGACGGGATCGAGTTCTTCAAGCACGTGGAGGCAAAGAGCAACGTCAAGCTGGTGTTTCTGCATCCGCCGGTGGGAGGCGAGAACGAGCAGCGCAACACCATGATCGCTGCCAGGAACCTGCCCGACGTCATGTACACCGACTGGGACGGCATAGCCGGAGGGCCGGGCAAGATGATCGCCGACGGCATCATCATCGACATCGACCCGCTGCTCAAGGCCAACGCTCCGGCCCTGCTCGCGTACTGGCAGAAGAACCCGGGCCTGAGGCCTTACACCTACACCGACGAGAAGCAGTGCTACGGCATGCCCTACTACTGGCCTCTGGGCCCCTACCGCTACCATTTTGGATTCGTCGTTCGCGGCGACTGGGCCGAGAAGCTCAAGGTCAAGCACCCGACCAACGTCGGCGAATGGTACAACTTCCTCAAGGCGGTCAAGCAGGGGGATCCGAACGGCAACGGCAAAGCCGATGAGCTGCCGCTCGTCGCCCAGGGCTACCACAGCAATTCGGGCCTGCTGTTCACCCAGCGCATGTTCGGCATCCAGACCAACCAGCTCTTCTACCCGGAGAACGGCAAGCTGGTCACGGCGATCGAGCAGCCGGAGTACCGCGAATGGCTGCTCACCATGGCGAAGTGGTACAAGGAGGGCCTCATCGATCCGGACGCCCTGTCCACGAACAGGCAGATGCTGGACAACAAAGTCCTGAACAACCTGGCGGGGTCCCTCTGGTCGGGAGCCGGAACCGGGCAGCTGGGCCTGTACATGAGGCAGAAGCAGAACGCCGGCGACACCGTCTTCTCGCTCAACCCGGTCCCGATGCCGACCACAGCAAAGGGCGAGCGCCTGGCCTGGCTCAAGGTCATGCCCGACACGGCTGCCGGGATCACCACGGCCAACAAGCACCCTGCTGAGACGGTGCGCTACTTCGACTACTTCTTCACGGACGAAGGCCATCTGCTCTCCCAGCTGGGCCCCGAAGGCGTGGCCTACAAGATGGTCAACGGCGAGGTGGTTTTCACGGACCTGGTCACCAAGAACCCGGACGGCCTCTCCTTCGACTCGGCCCTGATCAAGCACGGCCTCGCCCCGATGTCCTTTGTCGGGTATCAGTGGGGAGGCTACTGGAAGCTGAACATCTCCTTCACGCCTCAGGCCGCCTCCAGCGACAAGATCTGGGCCGACTACACCGTCGACAAGTCGTTGACCGGCCTGCGCTTCACCACGGCCGAGGCCTCCAAGGTGGCGTCGATCACCAACGATCTGAATGCGTTGATCCAAGAGGCGGTATCCAAGATCATCCTCGGCCAGGCGAACATCTCCAGGTACGACGAGATGGCGGCTCAGGCCAAGCGCGCCGGGATCGAGGACCTCAAGGCGATCTACGTTGCCGCGTACGAGCGCATGAAGAAGCGGTAGGAACCGGTGCGTCGCGGGGGGGGGGGGGGGGGGGGGCGGGCCGCCCCCCCCCCCCCCCAAAAAATAAAAAACAAAGGCGGTTGGTGCCCCCCCCAGCGCCG
>CAZKGO010000020.1:0-59345 GCA_964552235.1 uncultured Spirochaetales bacterium
GCCAAGCTGCCCGCCGCGGCCCCGCCCGCGCCCATGGTCACGCCGGACGTTTACCTTTCTTGGACAGCGAATCGAGCTGACTTTGGTGGAATTCAACAGCTGCACCTGTGTGGGGCGTTGAGGGGCAGGCGTAACTGGCCATCGAGATCGTTGTCGGGGTGGTGCGCGACTTGGTCCAGGTCGTAGGCCAGGACCAGATACAGGGATGCCAAGTCCTGGGCGTTGTGCCACATCATGCGGGTGACGGCTGCCTCGATGCGGATGGGGGAGTAGCGGCGGGCGAGGGCCAGCAACTCCAGGCAATCGCCTGAGGCCCGTTGGGCGGCCTGGCTCCACAACCGTTGGGCGAGCCACGCAGTCGAGGGTCCGACCGCGGAGGCGAGGGTGAGGGAGTGCTCTTTGAGATGGTCCCAGTTGTGGCAGGACATCAGAGGATCTCGGTGGCGGCCACACGTACGTGCTCGGCGCTGACCAGGGGCGCCTGCTCCTGGGCTGCGGCCAGGAGTGCGCCACGGGCGAGGCTGCGAGGATCAGGCCCGGCTTCTCGCGCTCCGCGATGCGCAGGCGATTGGTGCCGAGCGGCTCCCTGATGAACAGGCCCGTGGATCGCTGGGCGATGGCGTCGGCGTCCTCGCCGCCGACCTGGTTCTCGACGTCCGGCACGGCGATGATGCAGCGCTCGGCGTGCGGGTAGCCGCCTTGGCCCGAGACTGAGGCGGGGCTCCAAGCGCAGCCGAGGAGGGTGGAGAGGATGAGCAAATGACGAAGGCTTCTCACCGGCGCGACGCGACCCCCGCTGCCAACCGTAGCACCGGCGCCTTGCGTCGAAGGGTCCGCCGACGCGTGAGGGCCGGCCGGGCCGCCCCGGCGAGGCGTGGACTCCCACAGAGCCATCCGGATCGTGTATGCTGAACCAAGGAGGTGCGAACGTGAATAGGAACCACCACAGGAGTGTCGTGATCGTAATGGCGCTCGTCCTGAGCTCGGTCATCCCGTTCGGGGCTTTCGCGGAAGAAACCCTGAATGCCAACGATCTGCAGGCGGCCCAGCTGACCGCGGCCGCCAAGTTCGACGGTTTCACCATCCATGCCAGGAGCGACAAGGGCGTGACCATCGAGGCCATCGATGCGGCGCGAACCGCGGCCGACGGCGAGGTGTTCAACGCCAGGATCAAGCTGAACGGCGGCGGCGCCCTCGACTACCGCTCGATCCACTTCACCACCAAGGCGAAGGCGGAGGTCACGATCTACCTGGCCAGCAGCAGCAAGACCGACGCGCGGGTCCTCAAGGCGGTCGATGCCGCGGGCTCCGTGATCGCGGAGCTTGCCGCGCCGCCGGACGACGGAAAGGCAGCCGGCATCGCCAAGCTGACCGTGCCCAAGGAAGGCGAGTACGTTCTCTTTTCCGCCAACAGCGGGATCAACATCTACCGGATCGTGGTGAAATAGGCCGTCTGCGCGCAAGCTCCCGGAGGCTGGTCCGTTGAAGCGCCTGCTGCTGGCATTTCTCGTCGTCGGCGCCGTGTCGACGACGGTTCGTTCCCAAGGGACGGACTCCTCCGGCGAAAGAAAGGCCTGGGCCGACGTCGCTGCGCCGAAGTGGGTCTCGATCGACGCCAGGGCCGAGGCGCCGGGCCGGATCGCGGCCGTGTTCACTCTCGTGACCGGCACCGACGGCGCCGACAGGGCCACGGTCGAAATGCTGGACGCGGGCGGGGCTGTCCTGCAATCCCGGCTGATCGGCAAGTCGAAGCACGACACCAGGACTGTCGAGTTCGCTCCCACCTCGAGCGGAACCTACCTGTTCCGAATCACGGCGCTCAGAAAGGATGCCGCCGAGCCCAAGGAGTCGGAAACCAGGGCGTGTGCCTTCCGGCTGCCTCTGCAGACTCCCGTCGTCCGCGCCCTGAACCTCGGCGGCGGAGCGCTGATGGTCAAGTGGAACGCCGTGGCCGAAGCGGAGAGCTACGAGCTGAGCTGCACGAGCCAGGCAACCGGAGCATCCAGAACCGCGACCACGACCCGGGAAACGCAGGCGAGGATCGACGGCCTGACGGTCGGTCAGAAGTACGCCGTGAGCGTGACCGTCGTGCGCGGCGCCGAGCGCGTCGCTTCGGCGGTGATGGCCAAGACGATCAGGGCGGAGGCGGACCGCGAGTGGACCTTCGCTTGGTTCGGCCAGTCCACCAGGGCCGAGCTCAACAGGATGCGGCTCATCGATGCCGACGACCTGGAGTTCCAGCTCACCTCGTGCAGCACGCTGCCCGATGGCCAGATCGACCAGAAGGGCGGAAAGTTCACCGCCTTTCACGACGGGATCTCCTACTACTACACCGTGATCGATCCGAAAAAGGAGAACTTCGAGCTGAGCGCCACCTTCACCATCGACTACATCAATCCTGCGCCCGACGGCCAGGAAGGCTTCGGGCTGCTCGCCATGGACAGCCTGGGCGAGCACGGTGTGAGCTCGAGGAACCACTACACCAATTCCGCAGCCATCATCGCGACCAAGTTCGAGGAGACGATCGGCGGGGTCAAGCACACGAGCAAGGACACCGTGGGAGCGCGCTTCGTCAGCGGCGTCACCCGTGAGGTCCTCGCCCTCGGCGACAGCGGAATCGCCGAGCGCGCGACCAGCGTCTCGAGGGCCTGCAGCTACGATGACGCCGCGCTGGTCAAGGCCGGTGACGTGTACCGGCTGACCCTGAAGAAGAGCAACACCGGCTATCACGCGATTCTCAACAGCGGGTATGCCGGCGACGATGCGATCACCGAATACGTCATGTATGGCCCGGACAAGCTCCTGCAGCTGGATCCGGATCATGTCTACGTCGGCTTCGCTGTCGCTCGCGGCTGCAACGCGACCGTGAGCGACATCTCCATGATCGTCACCGATCCGTCGCAGGATCCGCCCGCCCGGGAGGAGCCTCCGGAGCTGGTTCCCCTGCTGGTCAAGATCGATTCGCCTCCGACCTACGTGACGTCGACCTATCCCCTCGTAGTCAACGCGAACGCCGACGGCAGGATCGCCATCGTCGGCGAGAACCGCAGGATCGTCGCCACGGACGTGCCGGTCCGAGCCAACACGGATTTCACCAAGCGGATCGAGCTCAAGAGAGGGACCAATATCCTGGCCATCACGTTCACGCCTGACCCGGGGTACCGTCCCGGCGAGCGGCAGGTCATGGCCTCGTTCGACCGGCAAAAGGGGAAGTACGTCCAAGGCTCCGACCCGGTCAGCCTCACCTATTACGTTCTCCATCACTCCTACGATGCTCCCCAGCTGCACGTCACGCCGGACGGTCTGCCTTTCGGCAAAGGCTCGCCCGCGGACCCGCTCGACCTCGATACCGCGCTCCGCTTCGCAAAGCCGGGGCAGCCGATCATCCTCGCAGGAGGCACATACCAGCCGACTCACGCCGTCGTGATCCCGCGGGGAAGCAACGGCAGCCCCAACACGCATCGGATCCTCAGGTCCGCGCCCGGCGAGCGCGCGGTCCTGGATTTCAGCCTGGCCACCGGCGGCTTCCAGCTCTGGGGCGACTACTGGACGATCGACGGAATCGACGTCTGCAACACCGTCGGCAACGTCAAGGGCCTGCAGATCGGCGGCAGCAACAACAGGATCGTCAACGTGCGAACCTACCGCTGCGGCGACACGGGCCTGCAGATCAGCGGCAGCAGCTGCGAGCCCCCGGAGAAATGGCCCCGGAACAACCTGGTGCTCAACTGCACCTCCCACGACAACTTCGACCCTGCGGCCAACAACGCCGACGGCTTCGCGGCCAAGCTCACCTGCGGCGAGGGCAACGTGTTCCGCGGCTGCATCGCCTATTCCAACATCGACGACGGCTTCGACCTGTTCTCGAAGATCGAGACCGGCCCCATCGGCGCGGTCCTGATGGAACGGTGCGTCGCGTACAGGAACGGCTCCCTCTCCGACGGGTCCGGCAACGGCGACGGGAACGGCTTCAAGCTCGGCGGCGACGGGATCGCCGTGGCCCATCGGCTGGTGCACAGCGTCGCCTTCGGCAACGGCACATCGGGCATCAGCAGCAACTCGAACCCGGCGGTCATCATCGAGAACTGCACGGCCGCTGGCAACGGCGGGCGGAACATCAGCCTCTACGGCAAGGGCGGCGGGGCGCGGCGGTTCAAGGTGAGCAACACCGTCTCGATGAAAGGAGCGGCCGCCGACGCGTACAGGGAGATGCCCGAGCTGGCATCGCCCGACAACTTTTTCTGGAACGGCGCCCAATCGGTCAACTCGCTGGGACAGGTCCTCACGGCCGACGCGTTCGTCACGGTCGACCTCGCCGTAGTTCCCGGGCGCAAGCCCGACGGCTCGATCGACATGAAGGGCCTGCTGGTCCCGAGCGAACGGGCGCCCAGGGGCGTCGGGGCGCGGATCGAGTGAGCTGAGAGGGCCGCCGCTGCACCGGAGCCTGCCGGGCCAGCCGCCGTCAGCCGAGAGCGGCCTCGAGCGCCCGCAAGACGCCTTCACCCTGGTCCTCGGTGGGAAGGAGCACCGAGCCCTCGGTCCACTCGTTCCACGCGTTGAGCACCATGACGCGGGGCGAGTGCTTCTGCAGCGAGAGGAAGCGCCGGCACGCAGCCACCAGCTCGCCGAAGCGTTCGGGCGTGTTCTCCACCACGATGTGGCCCCAGGGCCAGCTCCAGCGCACGGGCGGCCACGGCTCGTACGGGTGCACCCGGGCCGACACGTCCCAGCCCTGGGTCACCACCGGCCAGTAGGGAACGCCGGCCTCGAGGAACTGCATCCACTGGTCCGCGTGAGCCAGCATCACGTCGCCGTAGTCCACGAGGGGCTTGCGGGCGCTCTCGGCCAGGCCCTGCACGATGTTGTAGGTGGTGGCGTGGTCGAAGCCGAGGGAGTGAGCGAGCCTGCCTTGGGCCGCGCTCTTGGTGAAGACGCCGAGGTGGATGTCGGGCTCGCCGCCTGCCTGGGCGCGGCGGCGCATGCGCTCCACGGCCCTGCCGACGCCCGCGTCGCCTCCGAGGTGATCGAGGAGCGAGCTGAGCAGGAAGAACGAGCACCAGGGCTTGCCGTCGATGCGCCAGTAGTTAGGCTGGTGAAAGTAGCGGTCGATCCACGTGTCCATCACGCGGTCGAGGTCTTCGGGGCTGTGGCGGATCGGAAGCAGGTTCGGGAGGGCCTCGGTGAGCGAGGCGGGGTGGTTGTTCTGCCAGGTGTGGTTGGCCCACATGACGCCGAACCTGATGCGGTCGCGGTTGGGGGCGTGCAGGAAGCCCCGGTCCAGCGCTTCGTTCCAGATCTCCACGCCGCTGTACCAGTACCAGTCGAAGATCCACGCATCGATGCCCGCGTCCGCCGCCGCCGCGGTCTCGCGCGTCGACCACGCGGGGTCGGACTCGTCAAAGGGGCCCCACTGGCAGGCCAGCGGCTGGCGGTGGCCGGGGAACCGCGGCCGGCAGCGGGCCGTGATGTCCCATTCGCTCCAGCCGAAGCCGTGCCACGCCTCCATGAACGGGGTGGGGTGGAAGCCCGGGTAGTAGATGCAGGCTACGGTGAAATCCGCTCGGGGCGCGGGCTGCGCGTCGCGGATCGGGGATGGGAAATCGTGCTCGCTCGGCATGGCTCCTCCTGCCACGGCGTCCGCTCGGCGGCGCCGCTCGACGCCGACGATAGCGGGCGCACCGGGGCGCGTCAAACGAGGCGGCGGGAGGCGGTCAGTCCGCCCGGGTGACAGAACCAGGTTCCCTCGGACATATATAGGTGTGCGACAAACGAGCGGCGCTCACGCTCCCGGCGTGCGGGATGGAGGGACCAGGATGGGAGAGGATTGCAGAAAAAGCGGAGCTTCGGCAGGCGCAACGGGCGCAGGGTACGGGCTCGGATTCATCGGCGCGGCGGTCTACTACATCGGCCACGCGGCCGGCTTCTGGGGCGGCGTACTGGGATTCCTCAAGGCCCTCGTGTGGCCCGCCTTTGTGGTCTACGAGCTGATGAAGCACCTGGGCATGTGAGCGGCGGCAGCGGCCCGCCGGGCCTCGACTACGAACGGCGTCGGTAGGTCGTGCCGTCGCACCTGTCCATTCCAGGACGCGGCGGCCAGGGGACCGCTCCGCAGCGATCCGCCCATGCCTGGCAGGAGCCCTTGAGCCGCTCGACGATGCCGCGGTTGCCCTCAGCCAGGTCGTTGATCTCGGTGCGGTCCGAGACCATGTCGTAGAGCTCCCAGTCCGACCCGTGCTGGCTCACGAGTTTCCACGGGCCGTCGCGAACCGCCCTGTTGCCTTCGTGCTCCCAGAAGAGGGGGACCTGTCTCGACCACTGCCGGCCCGTCATGGCGCTCAGCAGGCTCTGGCCCTCCAGGGGCGGCACAGGGTGTCCGTCGCGTTCGGCGGGATACGGCACTCCGGCTGCCTCCAGGCAGGTGGGCATGATGTCCAGGAAATGGCTCACGGCATGGACGATCTGCGACGACCGTATCCGCCCGGGGCCAGTAGGCGACAAAGGGCGTGGAGATGCCTCCTTCGTGCACCCACCGTTTGAACAGACGGAACGGGGCGTTGCTGGCGTTCGCCCAGGGCAGATCGTAGCTCTGGAACGAGTGGGCGGGTCCCGGGCGCACGCTCGGGATGTTGCCGACGATCATCTGCCCGCCCTGACGAGGCGGGAAGTTGTACCTGAACGGCCGGGCCCGGTCGGTGTCCTCGGCGAGGAACTCGGCGCACCCCCGTTGTCCGACAGCAAGAGCACGAGGGCGCCCTGCTCCGGTTTCAGGCCGCTCGGCGCGTCCATGATCCGGCCCACGCCGCGATCCATCCGGTCGATCTGGGCCGCGCAGACGGCCATGCGCCGATCTTCCCAGCGTTTCTCGCGAATGTCGGACCAGGGAGGCGCCGGCGGGTCGCGAGCGGAGATCGCCCACCTGGAGTCGAGCAGCCCTCCGGCCCTCAGCTCTTCGCGGCGTCGCGTGCGCACCCGGTCCCACCCGCAGAGGTATTCTCCCCTCGTAGCGCGCGATGTCCTCTTCGCGGGCGTGCAGGGGCCAGTGGGGCGCCGTGCAGGAAACGTGCAGAAAGAACGGCTTGCCGCCGGCGCCGTGCTCCTTGATCCGGTCGACGGCGTAGTCGCTGATGGCATCCGTGATGTAGTGGTCGTGCCCCTGAGGTTCGACCCAGGAGTCCTCCACCATCAGGACCCTGGGATCGAAGTAGCTCCCAGCGCCTCTCAGCATCCCGTAGAAGCGATCGAAACCTCTCTGCCGCGGCGTCGGGAAGCCCGGCTCGCCGGGACGCCAGCTCTCGGGTCTCCTCGGATCATAGTCGCCCCCGACGTGCCACTTTCCGGACATGAGGGTGGTGCAGCCTCCGGCCCGCAGCGCCTCGGCGATGGTGAGGCACCGGTCGTCGAGAAAGCCCTGGTAGGCCGGAGTCCCCACGTCGTTCACCCTGTGACCGACTCCGGCATGATGCGGATACAGCCCCGTGCAGAGCGAGGCGCGCGACGGACAGCAGCGCGCGCAGTTGTACATCTGGCTGAACCTCGCGCCGCCGGCGGCCAGGCGGTCGACGTTCGGCGTGCGGATCTCGGATCAGTAGTATCCCGGATCCGAGAACCCCATGTCGTCGGCCAGGATCAGCACGATGTTCGGACGGCGGGGCTGCAGTGGTTCACTCACGGGCTCCTCGTTGGGCGATCGACAGGTCGAAGACCGCGGTTTCCTCATTACGGTCGTTGAGGGTGCGGAAGAGGAAGCGCCAGCCCTTCCTGCGGTAGTAGGCGGCAGCCGTCTCCGTGTGCAGGTAGAGCCTGCCGATGCCCAGGCTGCGCGCGGTGGAAACGAGCGCCTCGATGAGCGCGCTGCCGACGCCCTCGCTGCGGGCAGCGGGGTGGACGTACAGCGCCGCCAGCCACGGCGAGAGGTCGGGTCGCGAGGACAGGTCGCCCTCCCACAGCCCCACCGTGCCGACGCATTCCCCGCCGCGCAGGGCGATCAGGGTGAGGGGCACCCGGTCGTCGTTCATCCGGTCCAGGATCGCGTCGACCACCTCGTCCAGGTCCGCGGCCGTGACGTGGTCCCACTCGTCGTAGAGCCAGCGGGCCACGGTCAACAGGTGCTGGGGATGGTTCTTGAGAAAGTCGATTTTCAGCGGCACCCCTGAGGCAGGCACGGGCAGGCTTCAGCGCGGAGCTTCGGCCAGAGCGGCCTGGTCGAGCGCTCGGGCGCCCTCGACGACCCGCAGCCCGAGCCGGCCGGCGGCGTCGGCGAGCATGATCCGCCGGCGG
This sequence comes from uncultured Spirochaetales bacterium, assembly GCA_964552235.1. GTDB lineage: Bacteria > Spirochaetota > Spirochaetia > SZUA-6 > CAVTHK01 > CAVTHK01. Next base: position 8,278 of record CAZKGO010000020.1, read on the forward strand.
CCGCGCGCCGACCACAGCGCGGCGGGAACGATCGCAGAGCCGATCGCCGAGAGCGCCACGAACAGGACGACGATGACTTCCATGGCAGGATCTTAGCCTGTTCCATCGGCCGAATCCACTCGATCTCGGTTGCCCTTGCGCCCCCGCATCCGCATAATAGCGGCGATCAGCCGCGCCGCAGGCCGGCCGGGTCCCGAGGTGAGCCATGACGCGCGTTTCGGCATTCTGCCTTCTTCTTGGATTCATCCTCCTTCCCCTGGCGGCCGACGTCAACGCGGACCTGCTGGCCGCGGCCGAGCGCCGCGACGCGGCCCGCGTGGGCGAGCTGCTGCGCACCGGGGCGGCCGTCGACGCTGCGGACAGCTCCGGCAGGACGCCGCTGATGCTGGCGGCCAGGGCGGGCGGGGCGGAGGTGGTGAGGCTCCTGGTCGCGAACAAGGCCGCCGTCGACGCCGTGGACAGCGCAGGCTGGACGGCTCTCATGTACGCGGCGGTCAACGGCAGCAAGGGCATCGTCGAGGACCTCCTCGCAGCGGGCGCCGATCCCCGGCTGCGCGAGAGCCTCGGCAAGACCGCCGAGGAGCTGGCCGCGCAAAAGGCGAACGCGGCGGTCATGGCGGTGCTGAGGCAGCGGCGCGAGAGCGACGACGGCCGCGCCGTCGACCGGCTGAGCGAGCGCTTCGACGCCGTCGCCCCGCAGGAGATCGAGCGGCTCATCAGCCAAGGCACGCCGGAGCTGCGGCGGAGAATTCTGGATGCCGCCTTTGCCCACGAACGGGCCGATGTGGTGCTGCGCCTGCTCGAGTTGCCGGACCGGTTGGATCTGGACAGCCCGAGGCGCATCGGACTTGCGGTGATCCCCCCCGTAGCCTGGTACGCCTTCAAGGGGGACGTCGTCACGCTCGCGGCGCTGCTCGACAAGGGCGCCTCCGCTCAGGCCGCCTACCGGGGCGGGACATGGTCCAATCCGAGCGGCCGGGCCGAAGCGGCCGGGAAGGAGCCGCGCTTCAGGACCGAGGAGGAGCGGCAATTCAGCGCAGCGCACCGAGACAAGTCAGCGCTGGTGCTCGCCGTCGAGGCGGGCCAGAGCGCGGCCGTCGATCTGCTCACCGACCAGGGAGCGCCGGCCACGGCCGACGTGCTCGCGCTGGCGATCCGCAGCGGGCAGCTCGCCGTGGCTCGGCTTCTCATCGACAAGGGTGCTCCGCTGGACGGCCGCGCGGTCGCCGTGGCCGTCGATTGCGGCAACACCGAGTTCATCGAAAGGGTGGCGGCCGGCAGGGTCCCGCCGGAGCAGGCCCCGGATGCGCTGGCGCAGGCGATCGCCGGAGGCCGCCTGCAGGCCGCACGGGCGCTGCTGCGCGGCCGCCTCACGAACGGCAGCGGGCGCAACGCGGCGTTCGTTCGGGCCGTCAGTTCCGGCTACCTGTCGCTCGCCGACCTGATCCGCAGGGAGGGCGTCGATCCTGCAGTCCTCGACGAGGCCCTGGTCGAGGCGGCGGCGCAGGCAAACACCGATGCCGTGCGCGCCCTGCTGGCGAACGGAGCCTCGGCCAATGCCAGGGCGGCCGATCGCGCCGGCAGGCCGGGGCCGACGGCGCTCATGGTGGCTGCCCGGCTGCTTGACGTGGAGACCGCGGGGCTCCTGCTCGACGCCGGCGCCGACGTCACGGCGGTGGACGCCGACGGAAGGGACGCGAGCTGGTACCTCGAGCAGGGCAGGCGCGAGGGCGTCACCCAGCGGGATGCCCTCAAGATCAGGAACAGACTGCACGCAGCGCTGGACAGGTAGCGCGGCCGGGCGCCCTGCCGCAGCCTTCGACTTTCCGCCTTCTACTTCAGCGAGAACGGCGGGTAGACGTCGGTCACGAGCAGAAACGCGTAGGCGCTGACCCGCAGCCCCCACCGCCCGGTGCCCACCACGAAGTCGAACAGCGGCCTCGGATACCGGCCGGAAAACAGGATCGCGAACCAGGCAAAGAGCACGCAGAAGAACGCGGCGATCCCGAGAAACGCCAGGACGAACAGGTGCGGGATCGCGAGGAACCACTTGACCAGAGGCATGCCGGGCATGAGGTCCTTTTTCGCGTCGGGGTAGGGCATCTGGATGTGCACCGATTGCTCGCGCTCCGTGGAGGGGAACTCGTCGGTGAGCAGGGCCGCGTAGGCGCCCACGCGGGCGGCGAACCGCGTCATGTTCAGGTTCCAGTCGAACCACCAGCGCGGATACTTGTGGCGGAACAGGAGCATCAGGACGAGGGGCAGAAAGACGAAGGGTCCGGTCGACACTGCGAACCGTGCAGCCTCGTTCGTCGATCCGCACGGGGGGCCCGCGAGCAGGCCGACGATCACCGCCGGCGGGATGATCGTGACCATGCGAAAGGCGCTGCTGAGGCGGTTCAGCTGCCGGTCGGGGTAGTCGATCTCGAGGGTCACAGGGAACGGGGCCGGGTCTGGCATGGAGGTCCTCCGATCAAAGGGATGCCTCATCATACACCAGGTGGCCGCGTGGGGAAACTTGACAGACGGCTGTGGGCGTTCCACGATTGCGGACATCACGGCTCACGAGGCAGCGCCTGCCGGTGTTGCCGACGGCGCACGCACCCGTCGAGCTGCCAAGGAGGCATGCGGCATGAAGAGTCTGTGGGCGCTGTTGCTCTCGGTGACGGTGGCTTTGTCGGCGTTCGCCGGAGGCTCGGCGGAGACCGCCGCAAAAGAGGCGGCCGCCCCGGTCAAGGCGGCCGGCGAGTCCCCGATGCTTGCCGAACTGGTCAAGGCGGGCAAGCTTCCGCCGCTGGCCGAGCGGCTTCCGGAGAACCCCAAGATCGTACAGGTCGTGAGCGAGATCGGCCAGTACGGCGGGACGCTGTACGGCGCCGGCATCGGCTTCGACGGCATACGGGACACGCGGCAGATGATCGGCATGGACAAGGTCCTCTATCTCGGCAAGAACGGCGTCGAGGCAGGGTATGCCGACTACGAGCTTTCGCCCGACGCGAAGGTCCTCACGCTCAAGTTCCGAAAAGGCATGAAGTGGTCCGACGGCCACCCCTTTACCGTCGACGACATGCTGTTCTGGTACGAAGACATCCTGCTGGAAAAAGACCTCACCAAAGCGATCCCGGACTACTTTCGGCCGGGCGGCCAGGTGTTCAAGATGGTCAAGGTCGACGAGACCACCGTCCGCTGGGAGTTCGCGGCACCGAACCCGAGCATCCTGTTCCAGCTCGCCCACTCGGTCGGGACGGGGTGCCACTGGCCCAAGCACTACCTGAGCCAGTTCCACAAGAAGTACGTGAGCGAAGCGAAGATGCAGGAGCTGATCAAGGCGACCCAGGGCGCGAACACCTGGTTCGACGTCTTCAACATGAAGCGCCGCCGCTCGTTCACGATCCCGCAGGAAGTCGATCTTCCGACCATCGGCCCGTACCGGCTCGAGAAGCGCCGCACCGACGGCCTCGATTTCGTTCGCAACGCGTACTACTGGAAGGTCGACCCTGCGGGCAACCAGCTCCCGTACATCGACCGCGTCCACGTCACCGACGTGGCCAACGTCGAGCTGTTCAACGCCAAGGTGGTCAGCGGCGAGGTCGACCTGACGACGGGGTTCCAGACCAGCGTCGTGAACATGCCGCTGTACAAGCAGGGCGAGCAGGAGGGGCGGTACGACATCCTGATGTGGAACACCGCCGATTCCTCCGACATCTTCTTCACCCTGAACCCCTATCCCAAGGACCCGGTGCTTCAGCCGATCTTCTTCGACAAGCGCTTCCGCCAGGCGATCTCGCTGGCGATCAACCGCCAGGAGATCATCGACGTACTGTTCTTCGGACTCGGGCAGCCGGTGCAGGTGAGCAACATCCCCGAGTCGAGCTACTTCAAACCGGAATTCCAGCAGGCCTATGCCCAGTACGACCCGGAGCGGGCCAACAGGATGCTCGACGAGATGGGGCTCAAGTGGGACGCCCGGCGCGAGTACCGTCTGCGGCCCGATGGAAAGGGCCCCCTCGGGTGGACCTTGACCTACATGCGGCGCAACGAGTCCTACATCAAGACCGCCGAGCTGTGCGTCGAGTACTGGAAGAAACTGGGCCTCGAGGTCAAGATCAAGGAAGTGGGCGAAGGTCTGTACAACCAGGTCATCGACGCCAACGAGGTCGAGATGACGGTCTGGCACGCCGACGACCAGAGCGAGCACAGGTTCACCTTCGCTACCGGCATCTACGCGCCCTACGACTCGATCTGGCACACCTGCATGGCGCGTCCCTGGCACCAGTGGTTCGCCTCCAGCGGCAAGAGCGGGGTTGAGCCTCCGGAGGAGATCAAGCAGGTCGGCAAGTGGGTCGAGACGATGCGCACCACGGTCAACAACGCCGAACGCATCGAGGCCGGCCGCAAGATCCTCGAGTACCAGGCCGAGCACATCATGTCGATCGGCATCGCGCGGATCCCCAAGCCGGTGGTCAAGAACAAGCACTTGGGCAACGTGCCGGCCAAGGCGACGACGGGGTGGGACTACATGGGGCCGGCCTTCGTCGAGCCGTGCCAGTACTACCTCAAGGCGCCGAGGAACCGGCAGTAGTGCCGCTTTCGATCGAACGGACCCGCTCCGCCGCGCAGCCCGCGGCGGAGCGGGGCCGCGCCGGCAAGGATTTCCGGGAGAGCCGATGCTGAGCTATCTGGCCCGCCGCATGGGGTACATGGTCGTTCTGCTCGTCCTGGTCTCGATCGTCGCGTTCGCCATCATCACCCTTCCTCCCGGCGATTATGTCACCACCCAGATCGCGAACCTCGAGGCCTCGGGCGCCGAGGTCGACGAGGCGCTGCTGGAGAACCTGCGCCATGAGTACGGTCTCGACAAGCCGCTCTACGTCCAGTACGGGCTCTGGATCTGGAAGTTCCTGCACGGCGACTTCGGCAGGTCGTTCCTCTACAACCGCCCGGTGAACGAGCTCATTGGGGAGCGACTGACCCTGACCATGATCATCTCGGTCCTCACCCTGATCTTCACCTACGCCGTTGCGGTGCCGATCGGGATCTTCTCGGCGACCAACCAGTATTCGCTGCTCGACTACACCTTTTCGTTCGTCGGTTTCATCGGCTTGGCCATGCCCAACTTTCTGCTGGCGCTGATCCTCATGTTCGTGGGGTTCAAGTACTTCGGGTTCAACATGGGAGGGCTCTTCACGCTGCAGTTCGCTTCGGCCCCGTGGAGCTGGGCCAAGTTCGCGGACCTGCTCAAGCACGTCTGGGTGCCGATCGTCGTGATCGGCATGGGCTCGACCGCGAGCATCATCCGGGTCATGCGCGCCACGGTCCTGGACGAGCTGCGCAAGCAGTACGTCGTCACCGCGCGCGCCAAGGGCGTCGATGAGAAGAAGCTGCTCATCAAGTACCCTGTGCGGATCGCCATCAATCCGATCATCAGCACGATCGGGTGGACACTGCCGACCATCGTCTCGGGCTCGACGGTGACCTCGATCGTGCTGGGGCTGCCCACGACCGGCCCGGTCCTCGTGACCTCGCTGCTGTCGCAGGACATGTACCTGGCCGGGTCTTTTATCATGTTCCTGAGCATCCTGACGGTGATCGGCACGATCATCTCGGACATCCTGCTGGCCGCGGCCGACCCGCGGATCCGCTACACGTGAGGGCCGACCGCATGGCTGCGAATCAGGCGCGCGCCGCGGCCGAGGGCCGGGCCAGGCCCGACGGCCAGGAAAGCTACTATGTGGCGACCCAGTGGCAGCTCATGGGGCGCAAGTTCCGCAGGCACAAGGTGGCGCTCGTGGCCCTTGTCGTTCTCGCCGTGATGTACACGCTGGCGCTCCTGTGTGAGATCGTGGCGCCCTACGACATCCTCAGGCGCTTTCCCCAGTCGGTGACGGCGCCGCCGCAGCGGGTCCGTTTTTTCGCCGATGACGGCTTTCACCTGAGGCCCTTCGTCTACGGCACCAAGAGCGAGCTCGACATGCGGACGTTCCAGCGGGTCCACAAGCCGGATCCCTCGCGGCGCTACCCCGTGTACTTTTTCGTCGAGGGAGACCCGTACATGCTCTGGGGGCTGTTCCCCGCGCGGCTGCACCTGTTCGGGCTCAAGGAGCCGGGCCAGGGGATCTTTGTCTTCGGAACCGACGCGCTGGGCCGCGACCTGTTCTCGCGGGTGGTCCACGCGGCGCGGGCATCGCTCACGATCGGCCTCGTCGGGGTCTTTCTCTCCCTGATCATCGGGGTGGCCCTCGGCGGCATCTCCGGCTACTACGGCGGCGTCGTGGACGACCTGATCCAGAGGCTGATCGAGTTCCTGCGCTCGATCCCCACGATCCCGCTGTGGCTCGGCTTGTCAGCCGCGCTGCCGATCGACTGGCCCGTGATGCGCGTGTACTTCGCGATCACGATCATCCTCTCGATCGTGGGGTGGACCGGGGTCGCCCGCGTCGTGCGGGGCAAGATCATTTCGCTGCGCGATGAGGACTTCGTGATGGCCGCCAGGATCGCCGGAGCGGGAGACTGGCAGATCGTGCAGCGGCACCTGGTGCCGTCGTTTCTGAGCTACATCATCGTTTCGGTGACGCTGGCGATCCCGGGCATGATCCTGGGTGAGACCGCGCTGAGCTTTCTCGGCCTGGGGCTGCGGCCCCCGGCGGTCAGCTGGGGCGTGCTCCTGCAGGACGCCCAGAACATGAGGTCCGTGGCCGTCACCCCGTGGCTTGTCCTGCCGGCGGTGTTCGTGATCATCACGGTGCTGGCCTTCAATTTCCTGGGCGATGGGCTGCGTGACGCCGCAGACCCGTATCGATGAGCCCCGCGGTTGCGGGGTGCTGCGCACATCGCGTGGGAGGACGCAACAATGAAGAGAAAGCTGAGACCGGTCCTGGACGGACGGTGGTGGCTGATCGGGCCGAGCCCCGACCTCGAGGGACGTATCGAAGGAGACGAGCGGCACCGGGTCGATTTCGAGAAGAACCGCGTGAGGGAGCACAACGCCCCCGTCGACCACCACATCGTGCAGGACCGGAACGGGAAGTGGCACCTGTGGGGGTGCGTGCGCGCCACTGCGGTGGGGCGGATTCTCTACCACTGGGAGACCGACGACATCACGAAGAGTCCCTGGACAGACACGGGGCAGTTCATCCGCGCCGACCGCGAGGCCGGCGAGTGCATCGGCGATTGGTATGGAGAGGAGTGGCTGCAGTCGCCCTTTTTCGTCACCCACGAGGGCAGTTACTACATGTTCTACGGCGGTCATCGCGCCGGCATCGACGCGCAGGGCAAGCCTCAGCCGCCCCACAAGTCCGGGGACACCCCCGACTCGAGCCTTCACCAGATCTGCCTCATGACTTCCAGGGACGGAGTCAACTGGGAGCGGCACAGGAACCCCGACGGCTCCAGCCGGCTGTTCCTGGGCCCGGGCGAAACCCGCGATCCCTGCGTGATCCGGGTGGGCGACAAGTGGCACCTCTACTACGCCGGCTACTACGACCACAGCCGGCCGGAGAAGGGCGCCGGCTTCGCGGTCAGGACCTCCGACGACCTGCTGCACTGGTCGCAGTGGCAGCTCGTGCACCGCGATCCGCAGTACGGCAAGGGCCGCACCGACGCCGAGTGCCCCTTTGTCCTCTACAAACAAGGCTACTATTACCTCTTCCGCACCGTGGACTACTACCGCTGCGTCACGTTGGTGTTCCGCAGCGAGGATCCGTTCGATTTCGGCATCGGCGATGCGAGCTCAAAGCTCGTCGGCCGGCTGCCCTGCGCTGCTCCGGAGTTCTACCAGATCGGCGGCCGGGAGTACGTTTCGTCGAGCCACACGCCGCTGTTCGGGGAAACGATGTGCCGGCTGCGATGGGTCCAGGACTGACTCGTCGGCGGCGCCGTTGAGGCCGCAGCGGTGCCGGCGGCTCAGCCGGCCCAGGCCGGCACGTACTTGCGGGCGTGCTCGTACATCGCCAGCACGTTCTGCGCAGGCACGTCCGGCTGGATGTTGTGCACCGCCCCGAGAACGTAGCCGCCGTCGCGGCCGAGGGTCTCGACGCGGCGCTCGACTTCGGCCCTGACCTCGTCGACGGATCCGAAGGGAAGCACCCGCTGGGTGTCGACGCCGCCCCAGAAGCTGAGCCTCGAGCCGAACCGCTTCTTCAGCGCGGGCGGGTCCATGCCTGCAGCCGACACCTGCACCGGGTTCAGCACTTCGACTCCCATGCCGATCAGGTCGTCGAGGATGTCGACCACGGATCCGCAGGAGTGGAAGAGCACCTTGGCCGGCGACATGTCGTGCATGAGGCGGAAGTACTTCGCGTGCCTGGGCTTGAGCAGGCTGCGGTAGGTCTCCGGTGCGATCATGAGCCCACCCTGCAGGCCCAGGTCGTCGGAGCCGACCACGACGTCCACCTGCTGCCCGACCTCCCGCAGGATCGCGCTGCAGGCTCCCAGGTTCACCTCGAGGACCGCGTCGAAGAGGGCGCAGGCGAGAGTCGGGTCCGCGGCCAGGTCCACGAACCAGTCCTCGAATCCCCGCAGGTACTGGCTGGCGTGCACAAAGGCGCTCGGCAGGTTGAGCACGATGGCGCAGTCGGTGGCGGCGCGGATCTCCCGCACGCGTTCGCGCAGCCCGCGCACCCGCGCGGGGTCGTCGGGGTCGGGCCACGGGTAACGCGCGATATCGGCCACCGAGATGGGGCCCGCGAGGGGAAAATGGACCTGGTCATAGTAGAAGGCTCCGGGCGGCCGAACGCGCTCGACTCCCCATTCGTCGCGGTAGCTGCGTTGGCCCGTCTCGACCGCCGGGGGACCGGCCGGAAAGACTCCGCGGACGTCGATGTCGAGGGCCTTCAGGACCGCCTCGTCCACCGTCACGGCCCGCATCATGCGGTGGCTGAGCGGGGCGTCCGCGCGGGCTCCCAGCCGCGGAGCCAGCCGCTGGTAGGCCTCCGCCACCATGCTGGAGTTCCTCGTGGCCCCGAGGTCCATCGGCACCCGGTCGGGCTGCCGGTGGGAGAGGGCCGCGATCACACGTTCTCGATGCGTCATGGCTCACCCTCGCCTCTTGCCTGCGGCGCGGGCAGCTTCCCGTCGAGCCACTCGCGGAGGCCCTCGTAGGACTCGTACAGGAGCGCGTGCATACCCAGGCTGGCGGCCGCGGCCACGTTGGCCGGTCTGTCGTCGACGAAGTACGTATCGGCCGCCCGCCAGCCTTCCTCGGAGAGGATGTGCCGGAAAAAGGCGACCGCCGGCTTGGCGACCTTGATGATGTGGCTGGCGTAGACCCGGTCAAAGACCGCGTACTCGCCCCGCTCCAGGTGGTAGAGGTAGTGCCTCTCGAAGGAATTGGTGCCGCAGACCACCCTGTGGCCGCCGGCCTTGAGCTCCAGGATGAGCTGCCACACCCGTTGGTCGATCACGGGATGGAAGAGGGTGAGCAGCAGGTCCTCGCGCACGTCGGTGCCGAAGTGCGCATTGAAGCGCTCCCACATCTCGTCGGCCGAGATCGAGCCGGTGAGCAGCTCGTCGAAGTCGTCGCCGGCAAAATTCACGATCTCTTCGATCGTGAGGCCCAGCCGTTCCGCTATGGGAGGCAGCACGTCCACATCGAGGGACAGGACGTTGCCCATGTCGAAGATGAAACTCATGGGCCGCGTCAGCCTTTTCTCGAGGAATGCAGGGCGGAGCCGCTGATGAAGTACTTCGACATCGAGAAGAAGAGGATGATCATGGGAATGCTGGCCAGCAGCGCCACCGCCATCTGGGAGCCCTCGTCGCTGTTGATGTCGCCCGTGAACTTGACGATGTACAGCGGCAGGGTCTTCATCTTTTCGTGCTGCGCGATCAGCAGGGGCCACAGCAGCGTGTCCCACTGGCTCCTGAAGGCGAGGATCGACAGGGTCGCGATGGCGGGTCCCGTGTTCGGCAGCACGATCTTCCGGTAGATCGAGAGCTCGCCCATGCCGTCGACCCGGGCCGCGTCGATGAACTCGTCGGGGAACGTGATCAGGTACTGCCGCATCAGGAAGATGCCGAAGGCGTTGACCAGGAACGGCAGAATCAGGCCGGCGTAGCTGTTCTGCAGCTTGAGCTGCACCGCGACCATGGCCAGGGGGATCATGATGGTCTCGAAGGGGATCATCATCGTTGCCATGATCGCCATGAACACCAGGTCCCGGCCGCGGTAGCTGAACTTGGACAGGCTGTAGCCGGTCAACGACCCGAGCAGCACGGTGGTCATGGCCACCGTCGAGGCGACGATGAGCGAGTTGAGGAACGAGCGGAAGAACATGTAGCTCTTGTCGTTGCCGGCGATCGCCTTGGCGAAGTTCGCCGTATAGAAGCTCCTCGGGATCCAGGGGTACGGCATGCTGATGATGTCGCGCGCCGGCATGAACGAGGCGGTGATCATGAAGACGAACGGAGCGATCACGAAGATCATCACGATCGCCAGGACCGCTGCGCCGAAGATCCTGGCTGCCGAACCGGTGACTGCCTGCAGGCCTCTGTGCCGCCTCATCAGTAGCTCACGTCCTCGCTTCGAGTGCTCCTGAGCTGGACCCAGGTCAGGACCATCATGATGATGAGCAGGATGATGCTCATCGCGCTGGCCCGCCCGATCTTCTGGTCGCGTATGCCGGTCTTGTAGATGCTCATGGTGATCACGTTGATCGGCTGTTCGGGAGCGCCGGCAAGCGTGAACAGGTACTGGGTGCTGAAGGTCTTGAGGCACTGGAGCATCGACATGATCGAGACCAGCACGACCGTCGGACGCAGCAGCGGAAAGGTGATGCCCCAGTAGGTCTGCCAGCCGGTGGCCCCGTCGATCCTCACAGCCTCGTAGATGCTGGGCGGTATCGAGGCCATGCCGGTGATGCAGATGATGACGAAGTAGCCGACGTACTTCCAGAAGTACACGAACATGGTCGAAAGCTGCTCCATGACCGGATTGACGAACCACTTGTGATCCACGCCGGGGGTGTTCATCAGCCAGTTGATCCACTGGTTCGCCAGACCGCGCGGGTCGAAGATCAGCAGCCAGATCGTCGCGGCGACCACCGAGGACAGAACCGCCGGCGAGTAGTAGGCCATCTGCAGGCCCTTCCCGCCCCTGCGCAGGCTGAAGATCAGGCTGGCAAGCAACAGGCTCATCACCACCAGCGCGGAGAACGTACCGAGGGTAAAGACCGCGGTGGCCCGCATCGAGTTCCAGAAGTCGGGGGACTTCAACAGGTACTCGTAGTTCCCTAGGCCGACGAACGGCGGGGGAGCCAGGCTCAGCACCTGCTTGTTGAAAAAGCTGGTGTAGATGGCGTTGAGGATCGGGTAGAAGCTGAAAACGCAGAAGAACAGGAGGGCCGGGACCGCGAACGCGAACCCCCACCTGTCCTGCCGCGCCTTGAGCGAGTCACGGCGCTTCCTGTCTGCCATTCCATCAAACCCGGGAGCCGGCCGGGCCGGCTCGCCTCCGGCCGGCGGGCTACTTGCCCGCAAACAGGTCCTTCGCGTCCTTTCGGAGCGTCTCGAGGGCCTTGTCGCTCGGCACGTTCTGCAGCATCGCCGACTCGACGGCCTTCTTGATGAGGTCCTGCAGCTTCGCGCTGTTGGCCCCGTAGTAGACGATGTGGGCGCGCGCCATGTCGTCGGCAAAGACCTTGGAGTAGGGCATCTCGGTGAACGCCTTGGACGCCATCAGCTTCTTCGTCGGCTGAGGCAGGCTCACCTTTTCCAGGTACTCCTCGGGGTGCGAGAGCATGTAGCCGATGAACTTCCAGGCCGTCGACTGGCTCCTGGCCGGCTTTTGCGCGTTGACCATGTAGTAGTGCCCGTAGTAGCAGGCCGCGACGTCCCTGGCTGCACCCTTGTACACGGGAAAGGGGATGACCGACCAGTCCTTGCTCTGGAAGAAGGCGAGGTTGTCGGTCCTCATCCGCGCCTGCTGGTAGAGGCCCGTCGTGCACATGGCGACCTCGTTCTTGTCGAAATTCCACAGCGAGCGCGCGTTCTTGTAGGTCGGCGAGCCGAGGTTCTTGCCGTGAGGTCCCCAGGCTCTCATGTAGTCCAGCCACTTGATCCACGCCTGGTCGCCGATGATGAGGTCCTTGCCGTCCTTGCTGATGAGCTCGCCGCCGAGCTGCTCGACCATCGGGACCGTGGCGACGAGGTAGTAGGGGTAGCGGAAGTCGAAGCCTCTGCGCGTGATGATGTCGCCGTTGCGCGTGACGATCTTCTCGGAGACCGCCACCATGTCTTCCCATGTCTTGGGGTACTGGGTGTCGGGGTCCAGGCCGGCGGAGCGGAAGATCTTCTTGTTGACGTAGATGCACCAGTTGGTGAGCTCCAGCGGCAGGCCGTAGAGCTTGCCGTCGACCGTGACAGGATCAAGCACCTTGGGGATGTAGGAGTCGATGATCTGCTGCGTCGAGGACATCCCCAGCGACTGCGGTGTGACCGCTGCCACGCGCTTGTTGACGATGTAGGCGTACTCGTCCTCAATCGAGAAGTTGAAGATGTCGGGCCCCTCGTTCGCCGCAAAGGCGGTCAGCGTGACCTCCTGGATCTTGGTCGACGGGTGAAGGACCTTGGTGATGGTCACGTCGGGATTCTGCGCCTGGAACTCCGTGATGTAACGATCCTCGATGATGGCCCGGTTCTTGTCCTCGTGGGTCCAGAACAGCAGCTTGACCGGCCCCGTGGCCGCCTCCTGCGCCCCGGTGGCGAACACCGCCCCGGCGGCCAGGACCATCAGAAGCAGTACGATCGCTGGCAGGCGTCTCATGGTGCACCTCCCTGATTTTGTTCTCGTGTCTAGACTCTAACACCGAAGCATTCCGCGGGCAAGCCTGCTGCCGGCCCTCTTGCGGCCTGGGCGCCGCCTCGCTACTCTATCGCGCGGAATGAGAGACAAGTACTCGTGCGTGATCTTCGACTTCGGCGGCGTGATCAGCTTTTCGCAGCGCCCCGGGTTCGTCGGCGAGATGGGCGCGCTGCTCGGCGTGCGGACCGAGCCGCTCGCAGCGGCCTACCGCCGCTGGCGCGCCGAGTATGATCGCGGCACTCTGAGCGGCGAGCAGTACTTCCGGCGCGTGCTGGCCGAAGCGGGCGCCGTCGACGGCGCCTCCCGCATCCCGGAGCTGATACGCCTCGACGCCGAGAGCTGGACGTCGGTCAACGGCGACGTGCTCGAGGCGGTCAGGACGCTTCGCGGTCGCGGCTACCGGACCGCGGTCATCTCGAACATGCCGTGGGACATAGGGCTGCGGATCCGCAGGCAGTGGAGCTGGCTCGACGAGTTGTTTGACCTTGTCGTTTTCTCCTGCGAGGTGGGCATGGTCAAGCCGGAGCCTGGAATCTACAGGCGCGCCCTCGAGGACCTCAAGCTCCCCGCCCGTGAGTGCCTCTTTGTCGACGACTCCGAAGCGAACGTGGCAGCGGCCGCAGACCTGGGCATGACCGCCGTGCTGTTCCGCGGGCTCGAAGACCTCTGGAGCGCCCTCGAAGGCTGAGGGCACGGCCTATCGCTGCGGTGCCGCGGTCCGCGCGAGGGCCCCGGGCATGGCGACAAAGACGAGCGCGGTCCCTGCCGCGAGGATCGCGGCCACCGCGACGAACACGGGCACGAAACCCCATAGCGCTCCGATGGAGGCGCCCATGGCAGGGCCGAGGGCGTTGGCGATCGCGCTCAGGCTCGTAGACAGGCCGTAGGTTGTGCCGAGCCGGCTGCGATCGATCCGGGTGGCCAGGAGCGCGTTCACCGTGGGCGTGGCTCCGCCCAGCACGGCTCCGGACAGGAGGCGCAGAACGGCGAGCTGCCCCGGAGTCCGCACGGCGATGAGCAGCAGGTGCGTCACGACGCCTCCGGCCAGGCAGTACACCAGGACATTGCGGTAGCCGACTCGGTCGCTCACCCGCCCGACCCCGACGGCCGCGAGTGCGCTCGTAAGCGCCCCGCCCCCCAAGATCAGTCCCGCCGTGGTGCCAAGGAGCCCCGCGGCGGGTGCGATCGACTGAATGAACAGCGGCAGGATCGGGCCGACGGCTCCGCCGGCCAGGCTGAGCGTGATGACGACGATGAGAAAGAGGACGATCTCCCGCGACCGCGCCAGGACCGCGAAGTCGGGAACGAGCCTGCGCCAGAACGGGCCTTCGAGAGGCTGCGGCGCGAACTCCTCGCGCACGTGGAAGAGCACGATGAGGGCCCCTGCGCCGAGCAGGGCCGAGGTGCCGAAGAACGATGCGCGGCAGCCGAACAGGTCGGCAAGCACGCCGCCCAGCGCCGGCCCGACTGCGGAGCCGATCATGATCGCCACCTGGAGCATGCCGAGGGTGGAACCGGCCTTGGACGGCGGCGCCGAGCCGGCGACGAGCGCGGTCGCGGCGGAGATGGTACCCGTGAACGCGCCGCCGACTGCCCGGAAGAGCACCAGCTGCCACGGATGGGTCGCGAGGCCCATCGAGAACATCATCACCGTCCCGCCGACCAAGGCGCGGAGGAACATGATGCGCCGACCGTAGGAGTCGGCGAGGCGGCCCCAGATCGGGGCGAAGATGGCCAGCGACACCCCGCCGGCGCTCTGCACCAGCCCGACCCAGAGCTTGACCTGGGAGGAATCGGTGACTCCGAGCTGCTGGATGTAGAAGGGAAGGATCGGGCCGAGCGCGCCGAACCCCGCGATGGCGAGGAACTCGGCCGCCCATATCGAGTAGAAGTTGCGTTTCCAGCTTTCCAACGTACGACCCGGCTCCGCAGGTTGCCCATCGCGGCCGGTCGTGTCAACTTGTGACCGGCGGCCGCCGGGGCCGCGAAGCGGGCGGGGCAGGCCCGCCCTTGCAGTTCAGCGAGCGTTCCCTATAATGAGCGCTGCAAGAGGCGCGCATGGGTGAGCGGATCGAGCAACAGAAGAAGGCCTGGGAACAGGGACTGCTGGCCAGGACGCTGGCCCGCTTTCCGGAGTCGCAAAAGGAGTTCGTCACGGGCAGCGGCCGGCCCGTCGAGCGGCTCTACCTTCCCGGCGACGTGAGCGACGAGGCATACCTGGCAAAGCTCGGCTTTCCCGGGCAGTACCCGTTCACGCGGGGGGTGCAGCCGACGATGTACAGGGGCCGGGCGTGGACGATGCGCCAGTACGCCGGCTTCGGCACGGCCGAGGAATCCAACCGCCGCTACAAGTACCTCCTCGAGCAGGGCCAGACCGGGCTTTCGGTGGCCTTCGACCTGCCGACCCAGATCGGCTACGACTCCGACGATCCGAGAACCGAGGGCGAGGTCGGCAAGGTGGGGGTGGCGATCGACACGCTGCGCGACATGGAGACCCTCTTCGAGGGCATCCCGCTGGACAAGGTCTCGACCTCGATGACGATCAACGCTCCGGCCGCGGTGCTGCTGGCGATGTACATCGCTGTCGCCGAGAAGCAGGGCGTGGCGCGCAAGGACCTCAAGGGCACGATCCAGAACGACATCCTCAAGGAGTACGTGGCGCGGGGGGCCTACATCTTTCCCCCGGAGCCGTCGATGCGCCTGATCACGGACACCTTTGCCTTCTGCACCGCCGAGGTGCCCGAGTGGAACTCGATCAGCGTCTCCGGCTACCATATCCGGGAGGCCGGCTCGGACGCGGCGCAGGAGGTGGCCTTCACGCTGGCCGACGGCGTCGCCTACGTCCAGGCCGCGATCAAGGCGGGGCTCGGCGTCGATGAGTTCGCCGGGCGGATCTCCTTTTTCTTCAACGCCCACATGGACCTGCTCGAGGAGGTGGCCAAGTTCCGGGCTGCGCGCCGGATCTGGGCCCGGGTCATGAAGGAGCGGTTCGGCGCCCGGGACCCCCGCTCGATGATGTTGCGCTTCCACACCCAGACCGGCGGCTCGGCCCTGACGGCGCAGCAGCCCGACAACAACGTGGTCCGCGTGGCGATCCAGGCGCTCGCCGCCGTCCTCGGCGGCACGCAGAGCCTGCACACCAACTGCCGCGACGAGGCGCTCTCGCTTCCCACCGAGGAGTCGGTCCGCCTCGCGCTGCGCACGCAGCAGGTGCTGGCGCACGAGATCGGCGTCGGGGCCACGATCGACCCGCTCGCGGGCTCGTACTTCGTCGAAGCGCTGACCGACGGCATCGAGGCCGAGGTCGAGCGGTACTTGCGGCGCATCGACGAGCTCGGGGGCATGGTCGCGGCCATCAACAAGGGCTACGTGCAGCAGCAGATCCAGGAGTCGGCCTACCGCATGCAGCGGGCCATCGACGTCGGCGAGCGCGTCGTGGTGGGGGTCAACCGCTATGCGGCAGCCGAGGAGCGGCGCCCGGCGCCGTCGCGGGTGGACCCGGCGCTGCGCGAGGTGCAGATCGCCCGCCTGGTCGAGGTCAAGCGGGAGCGCTCCGACGCCCGCGTGCGGGAGGCTCTCGAGGCGCTGCGCCAGGGCGCCCGGCGGGAGGACGTGAACCTGGTGCCGCGGATCCTCGACGCCGTCCGCGAATACGCGACCCTCGGGGAGATCTGCGGGGTGCTGCGCGAGGAGTTCGGCGAGCACCGCGAGCTGGTCGTGCTCTGAAAGGCGGGGTCATGGACAGGAAGGTGCGCGTGCTGATCGCGAAGCCGGGGCTCGACGGACACGACCGGGGCGCCAAGTACATCGCCCGCGCCCTGCGCGACGAGGGCTTCGAGGTGATCTACACTGGCATACGCCAGACCCCCGAGGCGATCGCCAGGGCGGCGGTCCAGGAGGACGTGGATTTCGTGGGCCTGAGCGTGCTCTCGGGCGCTCACAACGAGCTGTTCCCACGGGTGATGGATCTGCTGCGGGAGCAGGGCGCGGGCGACATCAGGGTGATCGCCGGCGGCATCATTCCCGAGGAGGACGTGCCGTTCCTCAAGAGCAAGGGCGTCCTGGCGGTGTTCGGGCCCGGGACCAGGATCCAGGAGATCGTGGCATTCCTGCGGGCGCAGTCGAGGTAGGCGGTGGATCTGCTGGCAGGCGTGCTGGCGGGCGCGCCGCGCTCGATCGGCCGCGCACTGTCGCTGGTCGAGAACGAGGGCGAGGGCAGGGAGCAGCTCGTCGACGATCTGTACCCGCGCACCGGGCGGGCTCGCGTCGTGGGCGTCACCGGCGCGCCCGGCAGCGGGAAGAGCACCCTCGTCGAGCGCCTGATCGAGGCCGAGCGTGCCGCGGGCCGGCGGGTCGCCGTGGTGGCCGTCGACCCTTCGTCGGCGTTCTCGGGCGGGGCGCTGCTCGGCGACCGGCTGCGCATGCAGGGCCACGCCGCCGACCCGGCCGTCTTCATCCGCTCGATGGCCTCGCGCGGCCACCTCGGAGGCCTCGCGCGCGCCACGGCCGACGCCGTGCTGGTGCTCGACGCGGCCGGCTTCGACACGGTCTTCATCGAGACCATCGGGGTCGGGCAGAACGAGGTCGAAATCGTCGAGCTGGCCGACGTCGTGCTGCTGGTGCTGATGCCGGAATCGGGCGACGACATCCAGATGCTCAAGGCCGGAGTGATGGAGATCGGCGACCTGTTCGTGCTCAACAAGCAGGACCTGCCGGGCTCCGACAGGCTGCTGGAGCGGGTTCAGTACGCGCTGAGCCTCAGGGAGCCGGCGCCGCAGCGGCCGCCCAACCCGGTGGTGCAGGTGTCGGCCGAGGGGGGCCAGGGCATGGACGGCCTTGCGGCCGAGCTGCACGCCTACACCGACGCCCTTGAGGGCTGCGGCGAGCTCGCGCGCAGGCGCAGGGCTCGCCTGGAGAGGGAGCTGCGCGCGATCGTGACCCGCAAGATCGGCGAAGCGCTGGACCGGCGGGTGGACCTGTCGGGGCGCCTGGGCAGCGCGGTCGACAGTCTGCTGGCGGGCAGCGGGAGGCCCTACGCGGTCGCCTCCGCCCTCGCGCAGAACGTTCTCGAGGAGGCAGGCCGATGATCAAGAAGCTGAGCCACGTGGCGATCGCGGTGAGCTCGCTGGCTGAGCACATCCCGTTCTACCGGGACGTGCTGGGGCTGCCGATGGAGGGAAGCGAGGAGGTCGCCGACCAGCAGGTGCGTGTGGCCTTTTTCCGGGTGGGGGAGGTGCGCATCGAGCTGCTGGAGCCCACGGCTGCCGACAGCCCGGTGGGCCGATTCATCGAAAAGAGGGGCGAAGGCCTGCACCACCTCGCCTACGAGGTCGATGACGCGGCCGCCGCCGCGGCGCAGCTGCGGGCCAAGGGGGTCCAGCTGATCGACGAGCGCCCGCGGCCGGGCGCCCACCGCACACTCATCGCGTTCCTGCACCCCAAGTCCTCGGGCCGGGTTCTGACCGAGCTCACGCAGGCGGCGGACTGAACAAAAAGCGGCGCAGCGGCTTTACACTCCGGAGCGCTGACGCTACGATAGGAAGCGGCCGCGGGAGGCTCCGCGGCGCAGAACGATCCAAGAACGGACATCAAGGAGAAAGACCTGTCATGAGCCGAGTCGACGAGAGGTACGACGCGCTGGTGCCGGTGTTTCCGCACTGGGAAAAGTCCAAGGACCTGATCGAGCAGCTTCTGGACATCATGCTCAACTACCGCCAGAGCGGCCACCCGGGCGGCTCCCGGTCCAAGCTGCACGCCCTGCTGGTGACCCTGCTCAGCGGGGTGATGCGCTGGGACATCCGCAACCCGGGCAAGCGGTTCGCCGATCGCTTCGTGCTCGGCGCAGGCCACACCGTGCCGATGATCTACGCGACGCTCGCCCTCTTGAACGAGGCGCTGCGGGTCAAGCACCGCCAGACGGGCAACCCCCGCTACCTCGCCCCCGGGGGCAAGGAGCGCGTGCTCACCTGGGAGGACCTCGCCAACCTGCGGCGGAACAAGGGCCTGTCGGGTCACGCCGAGATGGAGGGCAAGACGCTCTTTCTCAAGTTCAACACCGGCCCCTCGGGCCACGGCAGCCCGGCTGCCGCCGGCCAGGCGCTCGCCCTCAAGCGCGCCGGAGCCGAGGGCGTCAAGGTCTTCATCTTCGAGGGCGAAGGCGGGCTCACCCCCGGCGTCACCCACGAGACCATGAACTCGGCCTGGGGCCTGGGGCTCGACAACCTCTACTACGTGGTGGACTGGAACGACTTCGGGATCGACGAGCACACCGTGAGCTCGGCCGTCTACGGCACTCCTCGTGACTGGTTCGGCAGCCACGGCTGGCGCGTGTTCGGCACCGAGCAGGGCAGCGAGTGGGGCCCGGTGACGCGCACGATGCTTGCCATGGCGCTCGAGGACAACGCCCTGGGGGCGCCGAGCGTCGCCTGGGTCAAGACGCGCAAGGGCCGCGGCTACCTCACCTACGACAACGCCTCCCACGGTGTGCCGCACAAGATCAACGACCAGAAGTACTGGCAGCTGCGCAAGGAGTTCGCGCAGGAGTACGGGGCGGCCTTTGTCAACGTGGACGGCCCGGCGCCCAAAGACGAGGCGGCGCTTCGCGCCGAGTGCGAGGCGAACCTCAAGGCCGTGATCGACGTGCTGCACAAGGACCAGGAGCTCATCGACTACCTGGCCGACCGCCTCGTGCAGCTCGGCGAGAGCGTGCCTTCGGAGATCTCGGGCTACCGGCTCGGCAGAAAGGGCAGCCCCTTCAAGGACCGGCGGCTCTTCGATTACCGCAGCTACCCGGCCGACCTCTACCTGGCTCCCGGCGCCTCGGCGGCCAACCGCAACGCGCTGGCCAGGTGGGGCGCGTGGATCAACTCCTTCGGTGCCCGGGAGTACGGCCGGCCGATCTTTGTCGCCTCGTCGGCCGATCTCGCCGAGTCGACCAACATCAGCGGCTTCGCCAAGGCGTACGGCGACTTCAAGGGCTGGGGCTGGTTCGGTCGCGGCGGGTCGCCCGAGGGGGCGCTGCTGACGCAGGAGATCACCGAGTTCGCCAACGCCGGCATCATGGTCGGAATGGCATCGGTCAACCTCTCGGAGAACCCGGAGCGGGAGTTCGAAGGCTTCTGGGGCGCGACCTCGACGTACGGGTCCTTTTCCTACCTTCTCTACGGCCCGATGAGGCTCTACAGCCAGCTCGCCCAGGACTGCCAGTACAAGGTCGGCAAGGCCATCTACGTGGCCGGCCACTCGGGACCCGAGACCGCCGACGACAGCCGCACCCACTTCGGCATCTTCTCGCCGGGCGCGACCCAGCTGTTCCCCGAAGGCCGGATCATCAATCTGTACCCCTGGGAGCACAACGAGGTGCCGGTCCTGCTCGGCGCCGCCCTTGCCACCGACGTTCCCCTGATCGCGCTGCACCTGACCCGCCCGCCGATCACGATCCCCGACCGGGCGGCCCTAGGCATGCCGTCGCACTTCGAGGCGGCCCGCGGGGCGTACGTCGTGCGCGATTTCGCCGCGGGCAGGCCCCGCGGCGGGGTGGTCATCGCCCAGGGCACGAGCGCGATGGCGAACATCGTCAAGATCCTGGGCGACCTCGACAAACTGAATGTCAAGGTGGTCTGCGCCACCAGCCCGCAGCTGTTCGCCCTGCAGAGCGAGAGCTACCGCATGCAGGTGCTTTCCGAAGGCGACCGCATGGACTCGATGGTGGTCACCACCCAGGCGCGCTGGCTGATGCACGACTGGATCTTCAACAAGATCGCCGAGGAGTATGCGCTCTCGTCGGACTGGGACAACCGCTGGCGGACCGGCGGCACGCTAGACGAGGTCATCGAGGAGGCTCATCTGTCGCCCAAGTGGATACTGGCGGGAGTCACCCGCTTCGTGAAGGACCGCGCCAAGCGCCTGGGCCGGCTGCTCGGCGGCGTGAGGGAGGCCGCCGGCGGCTCGTCGGCAACCGCGGCCGAGAAGGCGGCGCCGACCATGGTCGCCTCAAGCGGGGTGAGAGCGGCCAAGGCAGCGCCCAGGAAGATGGCGGCGGCGAAGGTTGCCGCCGGGAAAGCCGCGAAAAAGCCGGCGGCCCGCAAGCCGGCGGCCAAGCGAGCGGCGAAAAAGCGCACGGCCGGGAAGGCGGCGGTTAGGAAGACCGCGGCCAAAAAGGGCGCCGTGAAAAAGGCGCAGGCGCGCAAGACCGCCGCCCGCGGCAAGCGCAAGTAACGGGCGCGCTCGAGCCTGGCCCGGGGGCGCCCCTGGCATCCGGGCAGGCAGCGGTGTATAACCTAGGTACGTGAACCGAACCCCTACTCGCCCGCGGCGCCGGTCCGCGGTCCGGGGGCTGCTGGCGTTGACGCTCCTGGCCGCGTCGGCGGGCTGCGTCCGCAAGGTCCCGGCCGCCCAGACTCCGGAGCAGCAGGCCGAGGCAGCCGCGCGCGAGCTCAACCGCTTCCACCTGCTCATGGCTGCCGTGGCCGAGGGCCAGCATGAGCAGGTCAAAGCGCTGCTCGGGGAGGGAGTGAGCCCCAACCAGAGGGCAGAGAACGGCGACAGCCCGCTGGGCCTGGCTGCTGCACGAGGCGACGTGGCGATGATGCGCCTCCTGATCGACAAGGGGGCCCAGGTCGCGTCGGCGGGGCCGCTGTCGGGCACCCCGCTGGAGATGGCCACCTGGTACGGGCACATGGATGCGGCCGCTCTGCTGCTCGACGCGGGCGCTGACCCCAACTCCCGCGGCTTCGAGTCCTGGACTCCGCTGATGATCGCGGCCAAGCAGGGCCATGCGGCCCTGGCCGGCCTCCTGATCGCCCGCGGCGCCGACGTGAACGCCGGCAATTTCCAGAGCGCCACCGCCCTGATGATCGCCGCCTACGAAGGCCACGCCGAGATCGTGCGGCTCCTCGTCCGCCATGGAGCCGACGCGAGCGCAGCCGACGGCCGCGGCAAGCGTGCAGCCGACTACGCGAGCGAAGGCGGCCATCCCGATCTCCTGCCGCTGCTCGGCTCGCCCGCTCGACCCGCCAGGCCGGAGTAGGACCTTGGCGCTGCTCTTCGACTACCACACTCACTCGCGCTTCTGCGACGGAAGAGGCGCTCCGGCCGACTACGTGGAGGCCGCCGCGGCAAAGGGGCTGGGCGTCCTCGGCCTGTCCGGCCACGCGCCCTGCCCGTTCGCCGACGACTGGCACATGAAGGCCTCGGACCTCCCGGCCTATCTTCAGGAGGCCTGCGCCGCGGCCCTGGGCTCGGCAGACCGCATCGAGGTGCTCGTGGGTCTGGAGGCGGACTACATCCCGAACCTGAGCTCGCCTCGGGCCATCCGCCGCGAGAACGCCCTCGACTTCGTGATCGGCAGCGTCCACTACCTCGAGCGGCTGGCCGACGGCACGCCGTGGACCGTCGACGGGCCGGCCGAGGAATGGACGCGCGGTGTGCGCGAGAGCTTTGGCGGAGACCGGCGGCGGGCGGCCGAGAGGTACTACGCCCTGGTCGCCGCGATGGCCGCCGAAGATCGGCCCGACGTGATCGGCCACCTCGACCTGGTCAGAAAGAACGACGACGGGTTCCTCAGCGACGCAGGTGCCTGGTATCGCGACGCCGTGGAGGGGGCACTCGCGGCGATCGCCGCCTCGTCGTGCGTGGTGGAGATCAACACCGGAGCCTTGTCGCGCGGCTCCCGCGCGGGCTTCTACCCGGCTGAGCCGGTCCTGGCGTGGATGGCCGGCAGGGGGATTCCCGTGACGCTCGGCTCCGACGCCCACAGACCCGAGCACGTGGCCGCGCACTTTGCCGGGGCCCTGGACGCGCTGGCCCGCGCAGGATACCGTGAGTGCTGGAGCCTCTCGCGGGCAGGGTGGAAGGCCGTGCCCCTCCAGGAGCTGGGCAGGGGAGAGACAAGGTGAAGGACGCACGCGAGGCGGCCATTGCGAGGCCGCTGCTGTACGACGGGTCCAAGGGCGTGATGCTGCAGCGCCTGGGGCTGGCCGCCGGCGAGGCTTGCGAGTTGTGGAACGTCACCCACGCCGACCAGGTGCGGGACGTGCACGCTCAGTACGCAGCCGCAGGCGCCGACGTGATCCAGACCAACACCTTTCCCGGCAACCGCGTGACCCTCGGCCGCCACGGGCTCGCCGAGCGGTTCGAGGAGCTGAACTGCGCAGGCGTGCGCCTGGCGCGCGAGGCAGCCGGGCCCGGGCGCTGGGTCGCCGCCTCGGTCGGCCCCACAGGCCAGATGCTGGAGCCCGCGGGCGAGCTCTCGTTCGAGCGCGCCTGCTCCCTCTACGGCGAGCACGCCGCGCTGCTGGCAGCCTCGGGCGCGGACATGATCCACTTCGAGACCTTCGGTGACCTGGCCGAGCTGCGCGCGGCGATCCTCGCTGCGCGGGAGCGCACGGGTCTGCCGGTGATCGCCACCGCCACCTTCGAGGCGGGAGGCCGGACGCTCTCCGGCAACTCGCCCGAGGCCTGCGTGGTGGTCTGCGAGGCCCTCGGAGCGGCCTTTGTGGGCGCCAACTGCTCGACCGGGGCCGACGGCATGGTGCCTGTGCTCGCAGCCATGGCCCGGGTCGCTTCCGGACCCCTGGTGGCCAAGGCCAACGCGGGGCTGCCCGAGGTCGTCGAGGGAGCCGTCCTCTATCGCGAGACGCCCGAGCACTTTGCCTCGTTCACCGATCGGTTCCTGGCTGCGGGCGTGCGCCTGATCGGCGGCTGCTGCGGCACGACCCCCGAGTTCATCGCCGAGATGCGCAAGAGGCTCGCCGGTCTGCAGGCTGCGCCGCTGACGGGCGCCAAGAGGCCGCTGATCGCTTCAACGTTCGAGGTCGAGGAGATCGCGCCGGGTCTCGCCCTGGGGGAGATCGGGCCTGAAGCCGCCGCCTCGGGCGACAGCTCCGAGCTGGCGGACCGCGCGCGGGATCTGGCCGGGGCGGGCGCGCGCTGCCTGCGCATCGACTTCGGGGCCAACACCGATCGCTGGGATCCGGAGGCTCTGGCCGCGGACCTGGCGCTCTTCGTGAGGCTGCCCCTGGTGCTCAGCGCGAACGACGACCGCTTTCTGCAGGCGCTGCTGCGCCGCTACCCGGGACGTCCAGGGGTCGTCGGCGCAGCCGGCTTCGGCGCTCTCACGGTGAGCCCCGCCGCGCTCGCAGCCTGCAGGAGAGTCGGGGGAGGAACCACATGAGAAGGCTGCTGGCCGCTGTGGCGTGCGCCGCGCTCGCGATCGGGGCGCCGGCCCAGGAAAAGGTCGTGCAGACGCTCGAGCACGAGGGTGTGGATCGGGTGGTGATCAGCAAGGCGGGAATCTTCGACGTCAGCATCAAGGGCACCTCCGGGGCGGCGGTGCGGGTCGAGGTGCTGAGCGCCGACGCCGGGGACCGCGTGAGCGACAGCCGCAGCGGAAGCGAGCTTACGCTGCTCGTCGACCGGCGCGATCGCGTGCGCAGCATCGGCTCCCGGGCGCCCCAGATCAATCTCCGCGTGCCCGAGTCGACGGCCCTGGTGGTCGAGACCGCCGGCGGCAACATCCTTGTCGAGACGGTCAAAGGAAGCATCAAGCTCGCGAGCACCTCGGGCAACATCACCGTGCGCAGCTGCCGGGGAACGGTCGAGGCCCGCTCGTCGACGGGCAACCACAAGTACGACTACTTCGAAGGCGACGTGCGCGCCGAGTCGAGCACCGGGAATATCGATCTGGCCAACGTCCAGGGCGGGCTGGAGCTCGAGTCGACGACCGGCAGGCTGGAGGGGCGCAACGTCCGGGTGACCGCGGACTCGCGCCTGCGCAGCACCACGGGGCGGATCGAGATGGACTTCGCGAACCCGCTCCAAGACTTCACCTTTTCCCTGCGATCGGTGACCGGGCAGATCGAGATCGGCGGCACGGAGGCGCGCGGCAGGATCGAGAAGGGCAGCGGGCCGCTGCGGATCACGGCGCAGACCACGACGGGGCGACAAACCTACAAGTGAGCGGCGCCCGCTACAGGCTGACTCCGTGCTCGTCGGCGAGCACCTTGATCATCATCAGCTCGACGTAGCGGACGAACAGGTCCTTGCGGCGGATGCGGTCAAAGGCCGGGTTGCCCGACAGCCGCTGGGCGAGGCTGGCGATCCGCTCGGCGTCGGGCGCCTTCATGCTCGCCCCGTGGCGCATGATGCCGCGCATAAAGCTGCGGGTCATCGAGTCGACGTCTTGTTTGAGGTCGGTCCTGGCCCTGGGCTCGACGAGAGGATTCCACTGCTCGGCCAGCTCTTCGAGTGAGGCCGCGAGGCTTCGCCTGGAGCCGGCAAAGCGGTCGCGCAGCCGTTCGAGGTCGCGCTTCCAGACCGCCGTGCGCTGCTTGAGCGTGGCGGGCCTGCCGCGGGACCGCGCCGCGGTCGGGGTGTCCAGGCGCTTGACGGTCGTCGCACCCGCTTCGGCCGGCTCGGGGGCGGCCACCCCGCTGCGGCCTTGGTCCTGCTGCGGCTTCACGGGCGCGGCGGCGCGCCGGTCGGCGGCCTCGACCGCCGACTTCCAGCCGGCCAGGATCCGGCCGAAGAACGCCGCGATCGCCCGCAGAACTCCGTTGCGCATCCACAGGGGCACGGCCGCGCGGGCGCGGGCGAGCAGCGCCTTGCGCTCGAGGCCGAGGATCTGCGCCACGGGTTTCAGCTTTTGGCCCCGCGGCTCGAAGCAGCGCGAGAGCTCGAGGGCGACTCGCGACTCGGGCTTCGTCTCCCGCTGGACGTTGTTGAGAAGCCCCTCGTCGAGCAGGCGGGCGAACAGCGGGGCGATGTTCTGGACGGTCCGCGAGACGTCGGCAGCGAACGCCGCCTCGTTGAACATGGCCGGCGGCTTCTGCCCGCTGCGCAGCGCCTGCTCCCACTCCGACGCGATGGCCTCTTCGGCCTCGACCGCCACGGTCGCCGCCATGTCGAGAAACACGGGGATCAGCCGGTCGCGGTGCACGAAGCTCTCGGTGCGCTCGTCGACCTTGAGCCGGATCAGCTCAGGCACGACCTTGCCGGCGGGGGGGCGCATCTTGTCCTTGAGGAAGGCCAGAAAGGCCTCCTGGCTTCCCTTTTTCAACACGGGTGCGCCGCTGGAGTCCCGCAGCGCGTAGATTTCCTTGAGGGTGTAGACGAACGGGGCCCTGGAGAACTGGGCCTCCACGGCCCTGATCGACGCGCGGATCTCGTTCTGCTGGCTCTGGCCGGCGCTGCGCAGGGCGACCGTGTAGGCGCCGATCAGATGCGCGGCCTGGTGCGCCGCGCTCTCGGCCGCCTCGTCCTCGCCCGGCTTTTTTTCGGCGACGATGACGTGGGTGAGCTGGGCCCAGAAGCGGAAGTGGGCGTCCGAGGCGTCCTCGATCGTCTGGCGGGCGCTGCCCACGCGCATGGCGATGCTGCTGATCATGTCGGCGACGGCCGTCTGGTTGCCGTGGTAGGCGGGGGCCAGACGGGTCTGCACGTAGGCCGCGTTGTTCGCCTGCCCGAGGTAGTGCTTGAGCTTGCCGAGGGCGACGTCCAGGAGTCCCGTGCGCACGACCTGCGAGGGGACCACGATGCTGCGCAGGCTTTCGGGCAAGAGCAGCCGCACCAGAGGCGTGCCCGGCTCGCCTCCCTGGACGAGACCGGTCAGGTCCGTGGTCACGTTCACGGTGGTGATCAGCTCGTTCGGAATCGTCACTCCCAGGGCGGCTTCGCTGGGGAAAGGGGCCTCCGGCGAGGTCTCGGCCCTGGCGTAGGCCTCGCGGACAGCCTCGACGTAGAACAGGGGAAAGTCCACCCGTTCGATGGCGTCGCCGCTCAGACGCAGGCGGCACTGTCCCGAGCGCGCCAGGTCGGCCAGGGCTTCGCGCAGGGCGGCCGGGACGTCTGTCCCGAAGGCCTCCAGCTGGGGGTACTGGCCGCGGTAGCGTTCGACGTAGCGCTGGGCGTAGTCCGCAATCGTGGCAAAGGCGACCTCGGAGCTGCGGTTCCTTCGGGTGCAGGCCTTCAGGATGTGGACGGTGCTCTGCCGCAGCGACGTCGCCCGGTCGGAGGGGATCCTCGAATCCATCTGCACGTCACAGGATAGCGGCAAAGGCGCCGCTTGTCCACTTTGCGCCGCAGTGACCGCAGAGGCTGCCGGTTACGGCCGCCGCGGGACGGGCGCCGGCGGCGCGGCGTTCAGGAGACTTCGGCGCCGTCGGCCGGCGGCTCTCCCTTGACCCGGTAGCGGCCCCGGTTGATGTAGAAGATGTAGTCGTAGTCGCTCTTCTTCTCTTCGACGAGGATGGCCTTGGCGATCGCCGCGAGGGAGTTCCAGTCGACCTGGTGGAGGCCCCGCTTGCGCAGCCATTTGTCGAGCGAAGCGCCGGAGAGCTCGAGCCACCGGTCGTTGCCGACGGCGTCGGTGCCGGCGTTGATCTCGATGATCAACTCCTTGTTCCATTCGCCGGTGTGGATCTGCGTGCGGACCTTGACGATCCGGATCGAGTCATCGCTGTAGATGATCTTGGGCTCTTCAGACCTCGGCTCGACGAAGTGCGCCATGCTGCCCCCTGAACTCAGCCTGTAGGATAGCGGCCGCCCGCGCGGGCAGTCAAGGCCGCGGCGGTGCGGCCGGTGCCGCCGGTTCGGTCCGGATCACGACCTGCTCGCCCTCGAGGTCGACCACGGCCCTGCCGCCGGAGGCCAGGTCTCCGAACAGCACCGAGTCGACGAAGAACGACTTGACCTTGTCCTGGACCAGGCGGGCCACGTTGCGCGCCCCGAACTCCTCGCTGTAGCCTTTCTCGGCCAGGTGCCTGCGGCAGGCGTCGGTCACTTCGAGGCTCACCTTCTTCTCGGCGAGCTGGGCCGCGAAGGCCCGCAGCTCCTTGTCGACGATCTGCAGCACGATGCGGTCGTCGAGACGGTTGAACGTAACGACCTTGTCGAGCCGGTTGCGGAACTCCGGCGCGAAGATGCGCTGGACCGCATCGTCGATCGCCTCGCGGTTCTTTGCTCGGGCCCCGAAGCCGATCGACGACCTGCCGAGCTCGCGGGCGCCGGCGTTCGAGGTCATGATGATGATCACGTTGCGGAAGTCGGCCTTGCGGCCCTGATTGTCCGTGAGCGTGGCGTAGTCCATGACCTGCAGCAGGACGTTGAACACGTCCTGGTGCGCCTTCTCGATCTCGTCGAGGAGCAGCACGGCGTGGGGCGTCTTGCGGATCGCGTCGGTGAGCAGCCCTCCTTCTTCGTATCCCACGTAGCCCGGAGGCGCCCCGACGAGGCGGGCCACCGTGTGCCGTTCCTGGTACTCGCTCATGTCGTAGCGGTGGAGGGCCACGCCGAGGGTCTCGGCAAGCTGGCGGCACAGCTCGGTCTTGCCGACGCCCGTGGGACCGACGAACAGCATCGAGGCCACCGGCTTGTCTGGCGAGCGGAACCCCGCCCGCGAGCGCTTGATCGCCTGGGCCACCGCCTCGATCGCCTCGTCCTGGCCGAAGATCGAGGCCTTGAGCTGCGCCTCGAGGTTCTTGAGGCGGTCGGCCTCGGTGAGCGATACCGTTTTGACCGGGATCTTGGCGATCTTCGAGACCACCTCCTCGATCTCCTGCAGCGAGAGGGTGGGGTTCTCCCGCGGCCCGCTCTTGAACGTGAGGATCCGGTTGTAGGCGCCCGCTTCGTCGATCACGTCGATCGCCTTGTCGGGCAGGTGCCGGTCGTTGATGTACTGGTGCGACAGGTCCACGGCCGCGTGCAGCGCCTCGTCGGTGTACCTGACCTGGTGGTAGTCCTCGTAGCGGGCGCGCAGCCCCTGCAGGATCTGGAAGGTCTCCTCGGGGGTGGTCTCCGGCACCTCGATCTTCTGGAAGCGCCGCGAGAGGGCCCGGTCCTTGTCGAAGTGCTTCTTGAACTCGTCGTAGGTCGTGGAGCCCATGCAGCGGAGGCGGCCGGTGGCGATGGCGGGCTTGAGCAGGTTCGACGCGTCCAGCGTTCCTCCCGAAGCCGCCCCGGCCCCGACCACGGTGTGGATCTCGTCGATGAACAGGATCACCTTCTGGCGGGTCTCCAGCTCCTTGAGCACCATCTTCATGCGCTCTTCGAAGTCGCCGCGGAACCGCGTGCCCGCCAGCACGCTGCCCATGTCCAGCGCAAAGACGCTGTAGCCGCGCAGCAGGTCCGGCACCTTGTCCTCGGCGATGCGGGCGGCCAGGCCCTCCGCGATGGCGGTCTTGCCGACGCCCGGGTCCCCCACGAGCACCGGGTTGTTCTTGAGCCTGCGGCAGAGCACCTGGATGGTGCGCTCGACGATGTCCTCGCGCCCGATCAGAGGCTCGAGCTCGCCCTTGCGGGCGGCCTCGGTGAGGTCGCGGGTAAAGGCCGCCAGCGCGCTGCGGCGGCCGCGCTTGCGGGTAGCCTGACCCTCGGCCTCCTCGCCCTCCGCCTTCTCGGCGGCCTCCTCTTCGTCGCCGCTCTCAGGCTCCCCGCCGACGTCGTCGCCGAGATCGCCGCCGTGCGAGATGACCCGCAGCAGGTTGTAGCGCGACAGGCCCGCCTTGCGCAGGTAGTAGGATCCGAACGACTTCTCCTCGTCGAAGATCGACACCAGGACGTCGCTGAGCTCGACCGACTCCTTGGCCGCGGCCTCGGTGTGAAAGACGGCCCTCTGGATCACCTGCTGGAAGCCGAGCGACTGGGCCGGCTCGGACTTGTCGACGACGGGAATGCGCCTGGCCAAGTGCTGCTCGAGCCCCTCCTTGATCTCCTCGGGGTCGATTCCGCACCGCCGCAGGATTTCCTGCGGCTCGTCGAAAAAGAGAGCGGCGTAGAGCACGTGCTCGGGCGTGAGGTACTCGTGCCTGCGCTCCTTGGCGTCCATGTAGGCCGCCTTGAGCACGCCCTGGACCTCGTCACTGACCTTCAAGCGAACCTCCGGGCAACTAGGCTTCCTCGACCGTGCAGCGCAGCGGGAACTCCTGCTCCCGAGCCATCTCGTGGACCCGCGCGGCCTTGGTCTGGGCCACATCCCAAGTGTACACCCCGACGACGCCGCGCCCCGTGCGGTGCACCGTCAGCATGATCTTTGTGGCCTCGATGGGAGGCTTGTGGAAGACGACGCGCAGGACGTGTACCACGAAGTCCTTGGTGGTGAAATCGTCGTTGTGGAGCACGACCTTGTACATCGACGGCTCCTCGAGCTTCTGCCTGTGCCGCTCGAGGGTCTCGCTGTCGAAGCGATTCTGGCGCTCCACCGAACCCTCCCGATCCTCGACACAATATTACGGAAAAGGGGCAGTCGCTGACAAGAGCGATCGGCGCGGAGGCGGCCGCCCGCCTACCGCAGCCTGTCCAGCGCCTGGGCCACCACCGGCGAGCTGCTGTGCAGCGCGTCGCGCAGGCCGCGGTGCAGGTCCCGGAACGGCTCTCCCTCGGCCTCCACGACCGCGCGGTAGGTGTCGCGCTCGTACGGGGGCTCGCGCTCGAGCTGCGACCGGGCGAACTTGCGGAAGTAGTCTTCGGCCGCGTCCTCGCGCTGATGCAGGGTCCAGGCCTGAAACTCGTTGACCAGCAGATAGCGGTCCCTGACGTCGTAGCCGCGCCACAGGAGGAACAGCGCGTAGAACTGCCTGAGATCCGGCGAAAGCCCGGCCCACAGGCGGCGGCAGGCGGCGGCGTAGTTCCGATCGAGGTAAAAGGCCGCGTGGCTGATCTCGTGGTGCACGTGCAGCCGCCTCAGCGCCGCGCCCGACTCCCGCGATAGCGACAGGACCCCGCCGGGACGCGCTTCGTAGCGGTCGACGCGCCTGCGCAGCGCCCCGTTGGCCAGCAGGATCGAGACCAGCAGCTGCTCCTCGGGCAGCAGGGCCATGCCCTCACTCTCGGCGCGGGTAAAGAAGATCGCCAGGTCCTCGTTGTAGTAGTTGTGGGCGAGGTACCCCCGCAGCCCCGCGATCTCGTCGTAGTCCTGGAGGCGGCCGGCGTGGCCCGCCTTTTCCACGTAGAAGGCCAGCCTGTGAAAGAGCCGCTGCTGCACCAGGTAGTCGATCGTGTCGACGATGAGGAAGCCCGGCACCGCGTCCCAGCGGTAGACCTCGAGCTCCGGCCTGCGCCACGCGTTGTCGGTGCCGGCGGCGAGGGCCGCCGGATCGATCGGGCGGGCGATGAGCGCGGAGTCGGCGCTCTGAGCCCGGGCGCGAAGGCCCAGGAGCAGGAGCAGGGCGGCCGCGAGGCCGCGCATCTTCACCACCCGCCGGACCGGAGACGATCCTGGAGAAACGGTCACCCCTCTATAGCGCCTTCTTGTAGTTCTGCTCGACCTCAGCCCAGTTGACGATGTTCCAGAACGCCGCGATGTACTCGGGCCTGCGGTTCTGGTACTTAAGGTAGTACGCGTGCTCCCACACGTCCAGCCCGAGGATCGGCGTCATGCCCTCCATCAACGGGCTGTCCTGGTTCGCCGTGCTCGTGACGACCAGCTTTCTGCTCTTGTCCAGGCTGAGCCAGGCCCAGCCGCTGCCGAAGCGGTTGGCGGCTGCGTCCGAGAACTGGCTCTTGAACGCCTCGAAGCTGCCGAACGCCGCGTTGATGGCCCCCGCGAGATCGCCGGACGGCCGGCCGCCGCCCGGGGCGAGGATCCGCCAGAACAGGCTGTGGTTGTAGTGGCCGCCGCCGTTGTTGCGCACGGCGGTACGGATCTCCACAGGCACCGCGTCGAGGTTCCTCAGCAGGTCTTCGATGCTCCTGGAGGCGAGGGGGCCCTTGCCCTCGAGGGCGCTGTTCAGCCGCGCCACGTAGGTGCCGTGGTGCTTGCCGTGGTGGATCTCCATCGTGCGCGCGTCGATGTGCGGTTCCAGGGCGTCGAGCCTGTAGGGAAGTTCTGGCAGTGTGAATGCCATGGGTCGCTCCTTGACTGATGATATCGCGGGTCGCCGTCGCCGGCGCCCGGCCACAAGATAATGCCCGCGCGGCCCGGGCGGCAAAGCCGCATGACGCGGGCTTGCGCGATCGGGCGCGAAGGAGGACACTGGAGGTCGTCATGTGGGTGTTCAGCAGCGAGAAGCTCGAGGCGTTCCTCGACCAGCTGTCCGCCGGCTTCCGGAGGGATCCGCTGGAGGTGGCGCTGTTCTTCGTGATGCTGGGCGTGGCGATCGGCGGACCGGTGCTGCTGTCGGCGCTCAGCGTGCGGCGCCGCCGCGCGCGCGCCCGCGCCGAGGCGATCGAGCGCTTCGAGGCGGCCCTGGCCGCACGCGCTCTGGCCCCCGATGAGGCGGAGGCCGCCGCCGCGCTGGCGCGGGCGTTCTCGCCGGACCCCGCCCGCTGGACGAGCGTGCTCTCCCGCGCGGCGGCCTTCAACACGGCTGCGGCGCGCGGCGGCGTGGAGGCCGGCCTGCTGGCCCGCTTGCGCCTGCACCTCGGGCTGCAGGACGTGGGGCCCCAGGAGCGGCTGCACTCGACCGTCGAGCTGGAGCCGGGGGCGCCGCTGTTCGTCCTGCAGGGGACCGCGCAGGTGCCGGCCCGCGTGACGGCCCTCGACGCCGAAGGGCTCGAGGTGCGGGTCGAGCGGCCGATCGAGGCCGCGCGCGTGACGCTGCGGATCCCGCGGCCCACAGGCATCTACGACGTCGAGGCGCGGGTGCTGTCCGCCCCGGCGGGCGCGCTGCGCCTTGCCCACGCCGAGGTCAACGCCCACGTGCAGCAGCGGCAGTTCGTCAGGCGCCGGGTGCGCGGGGAGGCGGCCCTTAGGCTGCCCGACGGATCGTCGGCAAAGGTCCGCCTGGCGGACCTCAGCGGCGGCGGGGCGCGCGTCGAGGGACGGCCCGCCGGCATCCGCGAGGGCGACGAGGTGACCCTCACGCTCGCCAAGGCGGGCGGCTGGCAGGCGACCCTGCGCTCGCGCGTGGTGCGGCTGCACGAAGACGGCTTCGGCCTGGTGTTCGTCGATGTGCCCGACGCCCAGCGGGACGAGCTGATCCGGCGGCTGCGGTGAATGCGGCGGCCCGCGCGGCAGTCCTAGGGTCCGTCGCCGGCGAACCAGTCGACCGCGGCCTGGGCTGCGCGCGCGAGCCACGCTGTGCGCTCGCCGGAGGAGGCTTCGCGCAGGCCGGGCAGCATGTGCAGCCGGCTGCGCTCCAGCCCGCAGAACGCGAACACGCCCTCGCGCCAGAACGCCTCGAGGGCGGGGGCGCCCGCCGGCGAGTCGGTCGTGGCGAACACCAGCGCTCGCTTGCCTGCCAGCAGGCCGCGCGCCCGCTTGGCCATGAACTCCTCGCCTTCGTGCTCGTAGGCGAGGCCCGGACGGAACACGCGATCGACCCACCCCTTGAGCAGCGCGGGCGGCCCGCCCCACCAGTCCGGGTGCACGAGCACGAGGCCGCCGCACGCCTCGAGATCGTTGCCGTGGGCCAGCACCAGCGGCTCGAGGCTCAAGCCGCGGCGCAGCTCGCCGGCCGTGAGCACGGGGTCGAAGCGCTCGGCGTACAGGTCGTGGAAGCGCACCGCGTGGCCCGCAGCCGCCAGGGCCTCGCGGACCCGCTCGGCCACCGCGTGGTTGAAGCTTCGCGGTTGCGGATGGCACACGACGAGGAGGACTTCCACGGCCGGGAGTATAACACCTGCGCTCCGGCGGGCGGTCGAGCCGCGAAGCGCGCGAACGGCGGCAGCGCGGATCCACGACGGCTCGCGGGACAAGCCGCGCTGCCGCAGCCTTCGACCTGTTTGACGCTGCCCGGTCGATGTGTTATTTTGACAAAAAATCGGACTAAAAAAGTCCGATTAAGGGAACCGCTCATGTTCCGGATCAACAAGGACGTGGAGTACGCGCTGCTCGCCCTGCGCGCCATGGACGCCGAGGCGAGGGTTTTCCCGGCTCGGGAGATGGCTGAGAGCCTGGGAATCCCCGCGGGGATCCTCTCGAAGATCCTGCAGCGGCTCTCCCACGCGGGCCTGGTGGCGTCGGTGCAGGGACCCCGCGGAGGCTATCGGCTGCAGCGGTCGGGCGACGAGATCACGGTGGGCGACGTGGTCGACGCGGTGCGCGGGTCGCAGCGCATCGTCGCCTGCATCGAAGAGCCCGGCAGCTGCGGCAAGGCGGACACCTGCACGATACGGCACGGCTTCGAGACCGTGCAGACCATGTGGCTCGACGTGCTGAACTCCCTCACGCTGCGGCGCTTCAACGGGATCCCTGCCGAGCGGCGGAGGGTCGGCGCGGGCACATAGGGCCCGAAGAGGGGGAAGCGGTGGCTGAGACGAAGATCGACAGAGAGGCTGTGCTGGACGTGCTGCGCAATGTGCTGGACCCCGAGCTGGCCCTCAACATCGTCGATCTCGGCCTCGTCTACAGGGTCGAGGTGACCGGCGACAAGGTGGAGGTCGACTTCACCTTGACCTATCCCGGCTGTCCCGCCGGCGAGTACATCCGCAACGACATCGAGGCGGCCCTGCAGGATTTCGCCGGGATCGACAACGTGACCGTCAACCTGGTCTGGGACCCGCCCTGGAGACCTGATTTCATGACCGAAGAGGCGCGCGTGAGCCTCGGATACCCGATATAGGAGCCTGTACGATGGCTGGCGTACTGCAGATCAAGGACCTCAAGGCGAGCATCGACGGCAAGCCGATACTCCAGGGCATCGACCTGGAGATGCGCAGCGGCGAGGTGCATGCGTTGATGGGCCCCAACGGGTCAGGCAAGAGCACCCTGGCCAACGTGCTGCTCGGACACCCCTCCTACGAGGTGAGCGGCGGCGAGGTGCTGCTCGACGGGCAGAACGTGCTCGCGATGGAGACTCACGAGCGCTCGCGCAAGGGGCTGTTCCTGGCGTTCCAGTACCCGGTGGAGGTCCCGGGCGTGACCGTGGGCAAGTTCCTCAAGCGCGTGCTCGAGATCCAGGTCCACGAGGCGGGCCAGGCCCGGATGAACGTCTCGGCCTACATCAAGGAGCTGCGGTCCGCGATGGAATTCATGGAGATGGACCAGCAGTTCATCAACCGCTACCTCAACCAGGGCTTTTCCGGGGGCGAGAAGAAGCGCATGGAAGTCCTGCAGATGCTCATGATGAAGCCGCGCTTCGCGGTGCTCGACGAGACCGACTCGGGGCTCGACATCGACGCCCTCAAGGTGGTGTCCAAGGGCGTGAACCGCCTGCGGGGACCGGAGTTCGGCGCCCTGATCATCACTCACTACCAGAGGATCCTGAACCACATCCACCCCGACTTCGTGCACATCATGGTCAAGGGCCGCATCCTCACCTCGGGCGGCGCCGACCTGGTTCACGTGCTGGAGGAGCGGGGCTACGACTGGGTGCGCGAGCAGTTCGGCATCACGGAGGAGGAGCTCGATGAGCAGCCAGCAGCAGCTCGCTGACATAGGCGACTACAAGGCGGGGTTCGCCTACCCCGACAAGTCGATCTTCAAGACTAGGAAAGGCCTCGACGAGGACGTCGTCAACGCGATCTCCGAGCACAAGGGCGAGCCGGACTGGATGCGCCAGTTCCGGCTGCGGGCCCTCAAGGTGTTCAGGAAGAAGCCGATGCCCAACTGGGGCGCCGACCTGTCGCGGCTGGATTTTGACGACATCTACTACTACGCCAAGCCCGTGGAGAGCCAGGAGCGGCGCTGGGAGGACCTGCCCGAGGAGATCCGCGAGACCTATCAGCGGCTGGGAATTCCCGAGGCCGAGCGCAAGTTCCTGGCCGGGGTCGGCGCCCAGTACGACTCCGAGATGGTCTACCACAACCTGCAGGACAGCCTGGCGAAGAAAGGCGTGATCTTCTCCGACCCCGAGACCGCGGTCCGCGAGCACCCGGACTTGGTCAAGGAGCATTTCGGGACCATTGTCCCGTACATGGACAACAAGTTCGCCGCGCTCAACAGCGCCGTCTGGTCGGGCGGCAGCTTCGTGTACGTGCCCCCCGGGGTCAGGGTCGACATCCCCCTGCAGGCCTACTTCCGCATCAACAGCCAGAACTTCGGCCAGTTCGAGCGCACGCTGATCATCGCCGACGAGGGCAGCTTCGTGCACTACATCGAAGGCTGCACCGCTCCGATCTACACCACCGACTCGCTGCACAGCGCGGTGGTGGAGATCATCGCGAAAAAGGGCGCCCGGGTGCGCTACTCGACGGTGCAGAACTGGTCGGGCGACGTCTACAACCTGGTGACCAAGCGGGCGGTGGCCTACGAGGACGCGACGGTCGAGTGGGTCGACGGAAACATCGGCAGCAAGCGCACGATGAAGTACCCCGCCGTCTACATGATGGGCGAGGGAGCCCACGGCGAGATCCTCTCGATCGCCTTTGCCGGAAAGGGCCAGGAGCAGGACACGGGCGGCAAGGTCGTGCACGTGGCCGGCAACACCAGCTCGGTGATCACCTCCAAGTCGATCAGCAAGGACGGAGGCATCGCCACTTATCGCGGCCTGGTCAAGGTCAACCCGAACCTGAAGAACGTACGCTCGCGCGTGGTCTGCGACGCCCTGATCCTCGACGGCCGTTCGGGGACCAACACCTTTCCCTACATGGAGATCGACTCAGACGACGTGTCGATGGAGCACGAGGCGAGGGTGAGCCGCATCAGCGAGGAGCAGCTGTTCTACCTGATGAGCCGCGGCATGGACGAGGATGAGGCCTCGATGATGATCGTCAACGGCTTCCTGGACCCGCTGGTCAAGCAGCTGCCCATGGAGTACGCCGTCGAGCTGAACCGCCTGATCGAGCTGGAGATGGAAGGCTCGGTCGGGTGAGCGTGAGGTAGGACGCATGGCGAGAAAACCAACCGCACCCGCCGCGGCCGCGGAGCCGGCCTGGCTCGCCGCGGTGCGGGCCGGGGCCCGGGACCGCTTCGAGGCGATGAGCTGGCCGACGCCGCAGGAAGAGGAGTGGCGGCGCACCGACATCACGACCCTGGATTTCGCGGCGTACCGGCCGGCGCCGGTGCAGCCCGCCGCGGCGGGCGCCGCCCAGGGCTCGGCCGCCGGCGCCGTGCCCGAGGGCCTGGCCGCGGTCGCCCGCTTCCGCGCCGGCGTCCTGCTCGAAGCCGGCCTCCGCAGCGACCTGGCGGCGAAAGGGGTGGGCTTTGCCAGCCTGCTCGCTTCGCGCAACGGCGCGGCCGACGCTGCGGAACCGGCCCTGAGGGCGGGCCTCGAGAGGGCCGACAACCGGCTGATCGCGTGGCACTACCAGGGCCTGACTCACGGGATGGTGCTGCACGTGCCGCCCTTTGTCGAAATCGCCGAGCCGTTCCTGGTCGAGATCGCCGAGGAGGGCGACGGCACGCTGACCATGCCCCACATGACTGTGGTCCTCGAAAAGGGGGCGCGGGCGGTGGTCGCCGTGCGGATCCTGTCCGGCGAGTCGGACCGCCTGCTGTGCAACGCGGGCCTCGAGATCGTGGTCGGCGACGCGGCCAGGCTCGCCTACTTCGAAGAGCAGCGGCTCAGCCCGCAGTCGACCTTTTTCGGCAACGGGTGGGCGACCGTGGGCCGCGACGCGGAGCTCCTGCACTTTGCCGCCTCCCTGGGCGGGCGGCTCGCCAAGGCGCGCCTAATCTGCACGATGGCGGGGCCCGGGGGAACCGCGAACCTCAACGGCATCTACTTCGCCGAGGGCAGACAGCACATGGACCTGCGCACAGTCCAGCACCACGCCGCCGGCGGCTCCTACAGCCGCGCCCACTACAGGGGAGCCGTCCGCGACGGGGCGCGCACGGTCTACCAGGGCCTGATCGAGGTGCTGCCGAGCGCGCCGAAGACCGACGCCTACCTGACCAACCGCAACCTGGTGCTCAACGACGGTGCCCGCTCGGATTCGATTCCGAGCCTGCGGATCAACCAGGACGACGTGCGCTGCAGCCACGGATCGACCACCGGCAGGATCGACCCGGAGCAGCTGTTCTACCTGCAGAGCCGCGGCTTCTCGCCGCGCGAGGCCACGCAGGCCCTGGTCACGGCCCACTTCCAGGAGCTGGCCGACCAGATGCCGGAGATCATGAGGGAGCCAGTCCTGGCCGCTCTCGAGGCGAGGGCGTAGAGACGTGGGCTCATGGAGGCGCGTGGCTGACGAGTCGGCTCTCGCCGATGGGGAGGGCCTCGGCGTCGTGTGCGAGGGCAGGCGGCTGGCGCTGTTCAGGACCGAGGAGGGGGTGTTCGCGCTCGACGACGTGTGCTCGCACGAGTACGCGCTGCTGTCCGAAGGCGAGGTGTGGAACGGGGAGGTCTCTTGCCCCAAGCATGGTTCCCGGTTTAACATCCGCAGCGGCGCGGTCAAGGGCCTGCCCGCCACGCTGCCCGTGCGCGCCTACCCGGTCAGGGTCGACAACGGCGTGATCTACGTGGAACTGGACGGCTGAATGACAAAGAGCCGAGCGGCCGCGCGCGTGGGCGAGCGTACGGTGGCGTCGATCCGCAGGGACTTCCCCATCCTGGCGCGCACCTTTGCCGGCAGGCCGCTGGTCTACCTCGACAACGCGGCCACCACCCAGAAGCCGGCCGCGGTCATCAGGGCGCTCGACGCCTACTACCGGCGCAGCAACGCCAACGTCCACCGGGCGCTCTACGCCCTCGCCGAGGAGGCCACGGCGGCCTACGAGGGAGCGCGCGGCAAGGTGCAGCGGTTCCTGAACGCCCGCAGCCCGCGCGAAATCGTGTTCACCCGCGGCACGACCGAAGCGATCAACCTGGTCGCCCAGACCTGGGGGCGGGCGAACCTCAAGGAGGGCGACGAGATCCTGCTCACCGAGATGGAGCACCACAGCAACCTGGTGCCGTGGCAGCTGATCGCCGCCGAAAAGGGCGCGCGCCTGCGCTTCGTGCCCTTCGACGAGCGCGGCGTCCTGGAGAGCAGCCGCCTGGAGGATTTCTGGAGCGATCGCGTGCGGCTCGTGGGCCTCGTGCACATGTCGAACGTGTTCGGCACCATCAATGACGTGGAGGCGGTGATCCGTTTCGCCCACGCCCGGGGCGTACCCGTCCTGGTCGACGCCGCGCAGAGCGTTCCGCACATGCCCGTGGACGTGCAGGCCCTGGACTGCGACTTCCTGGCCTGCTCGAGCCACAAGATGTGCGGCCCGATGGGTACCGGCGCCCTTTACGGCCGCGAGCGTCTGCTCGAGCAGATGCCGCCCTACCAGGGCGGCGGCGAGATGATCAGCGCGGTCTGGCTCGACCACGCCACCTGGAACGAGCTGCCGCACAAGTTCGAGGCGGGCACGCCCAACGTGGGAGACGCGGTGGCGTTCGGGGCCGCGGTCGACTACCTCGGCGGGATCGGCATGGCGGCCGTCCGCAGCTACGAAGAGCACCTGGTCCGCAGCGCCCTCCAGGAGCTGCGCGAGGTTCCGCACCTGCGGGTCTACGGCGAGGCTCCTCAGCGCGGCGGCGTGATCTCGTTCAACCTGGGCGACATCCACGCCCACGACGTGGCCCAGTTCCTCGACCGCGAAGGCGTGGCCGTCCGCGCGGGGCATCACTGCGCTCACCCGATCATGCGCCGGCTCGGAGTGCCGGCGACGACGCGGGCGAGCTTCTACTTCTACAACACCGTCGACGAGGCATCGGTCCTCGCCTCGAGCCTGCGCAGGGCGCAGGAGTTCTTTCACCATGGCCTTCGATGACCTGTACCAGGAGATCATCCTGGACCACTACCGCAACCCCCGCAACGCGGCCAGGCTCGACCACATCCCGGAATCGGCGGCCCAC
This sequence comes from uncultured Spirochaetales bacterium, assembly GCA_964552235.1. Classification (GTDB taxonomy): domain Bacteria; phylum Spirochaetota; class Spirochaetia; order SZUA-6; family CAVTHK01; genus CAVTHK01. The sequence goes on from CAZKGO010000020.1 coordinate 47,716, forward strand.
GAGAACCCGACCTGCGGCGACACGATCAAGCTCGTGGCCAGGGTGAGCCCGGCCGGAATCGTCGAGGAGATCCTCTTTGACGGCAAGGGCTGCGCGATCAGCATGGCCTCGGCTTCGATCATGAGCGAGGAGCTCAAAGGAAGGCCGCTCGCCCAGGTGCGCGAGCGCATCGGAGAATTCCTCTCGATCATGCGGGGCGAGACCGCTGCCGAGGCCCTCGAGGAGTGGGGCGACCTCGCGTGTCTCAAGGGCGTGATCAGCTACCCGGTGCGCGTCAAGTGCGCGACCCTCGCCTGGCACGCCCTGGAGAGCGCGCTCGACAAGCCCCAGGGCTGACTCCGCGCGTCGTCCGCGCCGTGGCGGGGACCGCCGCCTACCAGAGCCGCCTCATCTCCGCGCTGCCGTAGTAGTGGGCGAGGATCTGTTCGGTGGTGCGGCCTTCGGCCGCCATCCCGGCCGCGCCGCTCTGGCACATTCCGACCCCGTGTCCCCATCCGCCGCCGGTGAACACGAAGTACTCGGGCAGCCCGCCGGCGCCCAGACTGGGCTCGACGGTAAACAGATTGCTGCGCAGGCCTCCGAGGCTCCAGCGGATGGAGTCGCCGCGGACGATGAGCTCACCGGCTGTGCCGCGCACGCGAACCGCGGGGATGCGGCCGCTGCGTCCGCGGCCGAGAGGCTCGATGCCGGTCACGCTGCCGAGGTCCCGGCCGATCCGCGCCTCGATCTCCTCGCGCCCCACCCACAGCTGCCATCGATAGGCGCTGCGGCTCGAGTAGCGGGGGTGCGAGCAGTAGGTGACCGGCCGCTCGGCCAGCCAGCGGGCGAGGTCGTCGGGCGGCAGCGGGAAGGCTCCCGCGTCGAGGCGCGGATCGGCGGCGGCCGGGAGCCCCGACTCGAAGCCCCAGACGACCGCCGTGGTCTCTGTGTGACCCCCGCAGTTGGCCGAATAGTAGGCGGCGAGGGGCTTTTCGCCGTCCATGAGCACGAGGCCCCGCGTGTCGTCCACCGCTGCGCGCACCGCCGGCGTCTCGGCGAGCATTCCCCGGTAGGCGGCCGAGAACACGTTGCCGAGCAGGTCGAAGCCGCGCGAGGCGAACCTGCCGAGGTTGGCCATCGTGTAGCTGCGGGCAGCCACCGCCTGGGCCCGAAGCGCGGCCGCGGGCCAGCTCGAGGGCATCTCCGACGGCAGCACCGAGTACAGGTACTCCTCGACCGGCAGCTCGTTCACCACCGTGAGGCCCTCGGCGCGGACCGCCAGCTCGATGACGCCGCGGTACATCCGGTCTTCGGTGCCCGCCCAGAAGCTGCCCCGCCCGTACTCGACGTCGAACAGGACCGTCGTGTCCAGCGGGTCCGCGTAGGCCAGGCGCACGGGACCGGCCGAGCGCAGCAGCAGGGCGCCCGCCTCGTCGGTGATCGCCACCTCGCCGTCGACCGCCCCCGCGCTCAGCACGGCCCCGGCCGAGCCGACGGCGGCTGTTCCTGCTTTCAGCACAGCTGCGGCCGAGCCGACGGCGGCCCCTGCCGCGCCCGACGAGGAGACCTCGAACGGGCCTCCGATCTTGAGTGAGACGACCTGCGCCTTCTCGAGCAGGCCGATGCGGACCGAGGGGATGGCCGCGCGGTCGGCCGGCAGCGCCGCCGCTCTGCGCGGTGCTGCGGTTTCGCGGCGCTGCCTCCGGGCTTCGCGCGCGCCCTCGACGAGGGCGGGCCTCTGCTCCTCGAGGGCGGCCAGAAGCTCGCGTACGGCCGCGTTCGCGGGCAGGCTGGCCGCTGCGCGGGCGAGGAGACGGTGCGCCTTTTCGTGCTCTCCCCGGCTGAGGTGGATGCGCGCCAGCGGCAGGAGCGCAGCCGTGAGGTTCGGCTCCTGGGCGAGGGCCTTGAGGAACGACTCCTGCGCCCGGTCCAGCTCCCCGAGGCCGTACTGCAGCTCGGCCTGTCGGAACCAGGCCATGGGCTGGAAGGCGTCCAGCTCGAGGCTCTCGGCCACGGCGGCGAGCGCTTCGCTCTTGCGGCCCACGTCTGCGAGGGCGAGGGCCGAGAGGTACAGCCTGTCCGCCGCGCGGTCGACCAGCTCGAGGTAGCCGAGGGCGCGCAGCGGCTGCGCGCCGAGCAGCGCCGTCTCGGCGGCGGCGATGCGCACCTCGCGCGCGGCATCCCCAGCCAGCAGGGCGTCGTAGTGGGCGAGCGCCTCCTCGAAGCGGCCTGATTCCCGCAGCACCCGGGCGACGTTGCGGCGGACGACGGCGTTGCCGGGCTCGCGCTGGAGCAGGGCATCGCAGATGGCAACGGCGGCGGCCGCGTCGCCGCGGTACAGCGCTTCCAGGGCGTCGCCGGCCGACGGGGCAGGGAGGTCGTCGGCGCGGACCGCGGAGATCAGGGATGCGAGCAGCAGCGCTGATGCGAGGCGCAGCAGAGTGCGCGGTGGTCTGCAGCGAGTCAGGGCATCCTCCCGACGGCAGGGTTGCGCGGAGTATGGCAGCACGCGGGGCGATCGACAAGCCGCAAAGGTCAACGGGGCGAGCGCGCAAACACCGTCGGCCGCGCGCTCCCTTACCACCAGGATCGGTTCGGTCACGTGCCGGCGGACCGGCCGGCCGGGTGCGGGCCTCGGGAGGCAGACAGCCGGTTTCTGAGGGTGAGCAGCAGGTCGGCCAGCACCATCACGCCGTTCAGCGCGTACAGAGCGATCACGTGGTCCCTCTGCGACGTGAGCTTGTGCAGGATACCCGCGATGTAGCCGACGAGGATCACGAAAAGGAACAGCAGGCTCTTGGAGCCGACCTCGCGCGTCGTGGCCGACTTGTAGATCGAGAACGGCCAGGCCGCGCCAAAGCAGAGGAGCATCAGGATTTCGAAGATGTTTTTCATCGGAGCCGGGCTCTGTGTAGCCGGCTGCGCCCGGGCGGTCAAGCCCCGACGGTGGCAGGCCGACGCTGCCGTCAAGCCCCGCGGGCCGCGGGGCTGCCGCTGCAGCTGTCGAGCCCTGCCGGCTGCAGCCGGGCGGTCAATCCCGTCGCCTGACCCTCCCTTTGCCCCCCAAGGGATTTCCTGCTATACGTACGCTGCGAAAGGAGCGCTGATGAGGTCCGACTATGACGCCCTGCAGGTCCTTGCGACGCGCGCGGGAAGCGTGTCGTACGTGAGCCTGGAGCGGATCGGAAAGCGAGCGGGGGTGGACCTGGCCGGGATGCCTGTCACGATCAGGATCCTGATCGAACAGGCGGCCCGCAGCATCGACGGCCGGACCGTGACCGAGGAGCACCTCGAGAGCCTCCTGCGCTGGCCGAGCCCCGCCTCCGGGGAGATCCCCTTCAAGCCGGCCCGGGTCATCATGCAGGACCTCACCGGCGTGCCGGCGGTCGTGGACCTCGCGGCCATGCGCGACGCCTGCGCGGCTCTGGGCGGCGATCCCGGGCGGATCAATCCCCTGATTCCCGTCGACCTGGTGATCGATCACTCGATCCAGGTGGACCATTACGGGTCCGCCGATGCCTTTGCCTTCAACACGCGCCTGGAGTTCGAGCGCAACCGCGAGCGCTACCAGTTCCTCAAGTGGGCGTCAGGGTGCTTTGCGAACTTCTCAGTGGTGCCGCCGGCCACCGGAATCGTCCACCAGGTGAACCTCGAGCACCTCGCGCGGGTCGTGCGGCTGGCCGAGGTCGGCGGGCGCACCGTGGCCTTTCCCGATACCGTGCTCGGCACCGACTCGCACACGACGATGATCAACGGCGTCGGCGTGCTCGGGTGGGGAGTCGGCGGCATCGAGGCCGAGGCGGCCATGCTCGGCCAGCCGCTGTACATGCAGATGCCCGAGGTGATCGGCGTGCGGCTCACCGGCGCACTGGGCGAGGGCGTCACGGCCACCGACCTGGTGCTCGCCGTCACCGAGATGCTGCGCACGCATGGGGTCGTGGAGAAGTTCGTGGAGTTCTTCGGGCCCGCCCTCGACGGGCTGAGCCTCGCCGATCGGGCCACGATCTCGAACATGTGCCCCGAGTACGGAGCGACGGCAGCGCTGTTCCCCGTCGACGAGGCGACCCTCCGCTACCTGCGGGCCACGGGGCGCGGCGAAGACCTGGTCGACCTGGTCGAGCGGTACTGCAGGGCCCAGGGGATGCTGCGGACGCCGGGCGCGGCCGAGCCGCGCTTCAGCTCGGTGCTCGAGCTGGACATCGGTTCGGTGCGGCCCTCCCTGGCCGGCCCGAAGAGGCCGCAGGACCGCTTCGATCTCGGGGACTCGAAGCGGCGGTTCGAGGGGTTCCTGGCGAGCCTGCGCAGGGACGGATCTCGCAGCGCCCGTGCGGCTCTCGGCTGCGGCGAGGTCGAGCTCCGCGACGGCTCCGTCGTGATCTCCTCGATCACCAGCTGCACGAACACGTCCAACCCCGCGGTCATGATCGCCGCCGGCCTCCTCGCCCGGAAGGCCGTGGAGAAGGGGCTGCGGGTCCCGCCCTACGTCAAGACCAGCTTCGCGCCCGGCTCCCGCGTGGTCACTCGCTATCTCGCTGCCGCGGGGCTGACCCCGTACCTCGACCGGCTCGGCTACCAGCTTGTCGGCTACGGGTGCATGACCTGCATCGGCAACAGCGGTCCCCTCGACGAGGCGGTGAGCCGCGCCGTGGCCGCCGGCGATCTGGTCGTGGCCGCGGTGCTGTCGGGCAACCGCAACTTCGAGGGCCGCGTGCACCCCGAGGTGCGGGCCAATTACCTCGCCTCGCCGCCGCTGGTGATCGCCTACGCCCTGGCCGGGACCGTGGCCATCGACCTGGACAGCGAGCCGATCGGCACCGGGAGCGACGGGGAGCCGGTCTACCTGCGCGACATCTGGCCGACCCACGACGAGGTGAGCCGCCTGGTCGAGCAGACGGTGACGCCGCTGCTTTTCCGCGAGGAGTACGCCGACGTGCGTGCGGGCAGCTCTGAGTGGAACGCGATCCGGCCCCTCGAGGGCGACCGCTACCGCTGGCTGCCTGATTCGACCTACATCCGCCAGCCGCCCTTCTTCCAGGGGCTCTCGAGGCAGCAGGCGCCCGTGGCTGCGATCCGCGGCGCCCGCGCCCTGGCGGTGCTGGGCGACTCGGTGACCACCGACCACATCTCGCCTGCGGGCGCGATCCCGAACGAGAGCCCCGCGGCCGCGTGGCTGCGGGCGCAGGGGGTGGAGGCGGCCGATTTCAACACCTACGGCGCCCGGCGCGGCAACCACGAAGTGATGATGCGCGGCACCTTTGCCAACATCCGCATCAGGAACCGCCTCGCCGCCGGCCGGGAGGGCGGCTGGACCCGGCACCTGCCCGATGGCAGGCTGATGAGCATCTACGATGCGGCCATGGCCTACCGCGAAGAAGGGGTGCCCCTGATCGTGATCGCGGGCAGGGACTACGGCATGGGCAGCTCCCGCGACTGGGCGGCCAAGGGGCCGCTGCTGCTGGGGGTGCGGGCGGTGATCGCCGAGAGCTTCGAGCGCATCCACCGCAGCAACCTAATCGGCATGGGAGTGCTGCCCGCGGTGTTCGTCGACGGCCAGACCCCGGCCTCTCTCGGCCTCACGGGCGAGGAGCTCTACGAGATCGAACCGGTGAGCAGGCCGGCCCAGAGGCTGGCGGTCACGGCCGGAGCCGCGAAGTTCGAAGTGCTCGCCCGCATCGACAACGGGGTCGAGCTCGACTACTACCGCAACGGCGGAATCCTCCACGCGCTGCTGCGCGGCATGGCGGTGTCCCCATGAGCGAGCCGCAAAAGCGATTCGAGTCCGATTCAATGGGGCAGGTGGCGCTGCCGGGGTGGGCTTACTGGGGCGCCCAGACCCAGCGGGCCGTCGAGAACTTCTCGGTCTCGCCCCTGACGATGCCGCTGCCGATGATCAGGGCGCTCGCCCTGATCAAGAAGCACGCGGCCCGGGTGAACGCCGAGCTGGGCCTTCTCGAGCCCGCCCTCGCCGCAGCCATCGAAGCGGCGGCCGGCGAGGTCGAGGAGGGCCGCTGGGACCGTCACTTTCCCGTGGACGTGTTCCAGACCGGCTCCGGCACCTCCTCGAACATGAACGTCAACGAGGTGATCGCCAACCGGGCCAACGAGCTGCTCGGCCGGCCGATCGGGCGGCGGCAGCCGGTTCACCCCAACGACCATGTCAACCGGGGCCAGTCCTCCAACGACGTGATCCCCGCAGCGCTGCACATAGCCGACCGCCTGGAGGCGGGCCGCCTGGTGGCTGCCCTGGAGCGGCTGCGCGCAGCCTTCGAAGCCAAGGCAGCCGAGCTTGCGGACGCGATCAAGATCGGACGCACGCACCTGCAGGACGCGGTTCCGATGACCCTCGGCCAGGAGCTGTCCGGCTGCGCGGCGCAGGTCGCCCGCGGCGCCGAGCGCGTCCAGGCGACCTTTGGACGCCTGGAGGAGCTGGCCCTCGGCGGGACCGCGGTCGGCACCGGCATCAACTGCCATCCGCAGTTCGCCGGGCGGGTCATCGCCCTCATCGCGGCTGCGACCGGCGTCCCGTTCCGGGCCGCGGCCAACCTCTTCGAGGCGATCGCCTGCCGCGACGCCCAGGTCGAGCTGATGGGCGCGCTGAACACCGTGGCCACCAGCCTGATCAAGATCGCCAACGACCTGCGCCTGCTCGCAAGCGGTCCGCGCGCGGGTCTCGGCGAGATCGCGCTGCCGTCGCTGCAGCCCGGCAGCTCGATCATGCCGGGCAAGGTCAACCCCGTGATCCCCGAGATGGTGATCCAGGCGGCCGCCCATGTCTGCGGCCAGGCCGTGGCCGTGACCATCGGAGGGCAGAACGGGCCGCTGGAGCTGAACATGATGCAGCCGCTCATCGCCTACGAGACCCTCAGCGCGATCGATCTGCTCTCCAACGCCTGCACCGCACTGGCCGACCGCTGCGTGGCCGGCATCGAGGCCGATCGCGAGCGCTGCCGCCACTGGCTGGAATGGAGCCTCGCCCTCGTGACGCCGCTGGCCGCCCGCATTGGCTACGACCGGGCCGCCGAGCTGGCCCACCGCGCGTTCCGCGAGAGGCGCACCGTGCGCGAAGTGGCGCTCGAGGAACGGGTGCTGCCCGCCGAGGAGCTCGAGCGCCTGCTCGATCCCGGGACCATGATCGGCGGCGGCTGAGGGGCCGCCCTGCCGCGGCGTCGATCAGACCGCGGCCAGAGCCCGCCGGATCATCCGCAGCGCTTGGTCGCGATCGCTGGTCGGCAGCTCGCAGGCGAACTGCCGGCACACGTGCCACGTGGGCTCGCCGCCGAGCGGCTGCATTCCGCGGGTGAACGGGGCGAGACGTTCCAGCTCCTCGTCGCCCGAGGCGTCTTTTCCGAGAACCAGGGCCTCCAGGGGAAGGCTGCGCGCGGCCTCCGCAGGCCGTGCTGCGACCACCACCACCTCGACCGACGGCGCCGATGCCAGCTCGAGGGCCTGCAGCATGTGGGTGTGGTGCTCGGGGTGCCGGGCGAGGCTGCCGGAGAACGCGTCGAGAATTGCCCGCGCCTCGTCCTCGTAGCCGGCGTTGCCGGTCAGGCGCGAGAGGCGCAGCAGCTCGCGGGCCGCGGCCGAGTTGCCTGACGGCGTAGCGTGGTCGAAGGACTCCTTGCGGCGCACCAGCAGCGGCGCAGCCGTGCGAGGCGAGGCGAAGAGGCCGCCGCCGCTGTCGTCGCGGAAATCGGCGAGCATGACATCGGCCAGGCGCGCCGCTTCGGCGAGCCAGCGGGTCTCGAGGGTGGCCTGGTGCAGCTCGATCAGGCCCCACAGCATGAAGGCGTAGTCGTCGAGCAGGCCGTCGATGGCCGCCTCGCCGTCGCGGTAGCGGTGCAGCAGCCTGCCGTCGGCCGTGCGCATGCGGCCGAGCACGAAGTCGGCAGCGGAACGCGCCGCGGCCGCAAAAGCCGGCTGGCCGAGGCCGCGGCCCGCCCGGGCGAGCGCCGCGATGGCGAGGCCATTGAGGTCGGCCAGCACCTTGTCGTCGCGCAGGGGGCGGGGCCGGCGCTCGCGCGCGGCCAGCAGCCGCAGGCGGCAGCGCTCCCACGCCGCAGCGTCGAGGCCGTCGGCAGCGGGGGCAGGACGCCGGTGCAGGATGTTGGCGCCGGTGCGAAGGCCCGACCGCTGGTCTCGGAAGTTGCCCTCCGGCCGCACGTTCATCACCGCCATCACGGCCGGGGCGTCGCTGCCGAGAGCCTGTCGGATCTGGTCGGCTGTCCAGGTGTAGAAGCGGCCTTCCTCACCTTGGCTGTCTGCGTCCTCTGCGCAGAAAAAGGCCCCCTCGCTCGAGCGCAGGCCGCGCATCAGGTAGGAGAGGCACTCGCGCGCCGTGCGGGCATGCTCCTCGCGGCCCGTGACGGCGAAAGCCTCCACGCAGGCGAGGCTCATCAGCGCCTGGTCGTAGAGCATCTTCTCGAAGTGAGGCACCAACCACTCGGCGTCGGTGGAGTAGCGGTGGAAGCCGAAACCGACGTGATCCCAGATGCCGCCCATGCGCATCCGGCGCAGCGTCTCATCGACCAGGGAGCCCGTTTCGGGCGAGGCGCGCAGGAGAAAGAGCAGGGCGTGGGGCGAAGGGAATTTGGGGGGGCCCCCGAAGCCGCCGTGCTCGGGGTCGTAGATGGTCGTGTAGTGCTCGACGACCGCGCGGGCGAGCGGCGCTGCCTCGAGCGGCTGGCGCTCCGGCGGATCGAGCGCCTGGCCGAGGGCCGCGGTGATTTCCGCGGCCGAGCGGTCGATGTCGGCGCGGCGCGAGCGCCAGATCTGGGCCACGCGGGGCGCCAGGTCGAGCATGCCGATCTGCCCGGGCCTGCTCGTCCGGGGCAGGTAGGTGGCCGCGTAGAAAGGCTCTCCGCTCGGGGTCAGCAACACGGTGAGCGGCCATCCCCCGCGGCTGCCCATCATCTGGGCTGCGGCCATGTAGAGGCCGTCGACGTCGGGCCGCTCCTCGCGGTCGACCTTGACGCAGACAAAGGTCTCGTTCAGGAGACGGGCGACCTCGGGGTCCTCGAAGGATTCCCTTTCCATGACGTGGCACCAGTGACAGGTCGCATAACCGATCGAGAGAAAGATCGGCCGGTCCTCGCTGCGCGCCCGCTCAAAGGCAGGCTCGCCCCAGGGGTGCCAGTCGACCGGGTTGCCGGCGTGCTGCAGGAGGTACGGGCTCTTCTCCGCGGCCAGGCGGTTGAGGCGGCTCACGCGGGCCTACTTGCCCGCGTACCAGAAGGCCCGCAGCCACGCGTGCTTGCGCAGGGCGACCAGCAGGGCCTCGGGCATGGGCGGAAGGTCCGAGACGGCCGCGTTGGTCTCGGCCTGCGCCACTGTGCGGATGCCGGGAATCACCGTGCTCACGGCCGGGTGAGCGAGGACGAACTTGAGCGCGGCCTGGGGCATCGTGTAGCCGCTTCCGGCGATCTCCTTGCGGACCGCCTCGGCCCGGCGGACCGCACGCGCGAGGCGGTCTCCGGCAAAGTAGCGCCTGCGGAAGTCGTCTTCGGCAAACGTCGTGCTTTCGGTGTACTTGCCGGTGAGGCTGCCTTCGTCAAAGGCGACGCGGACGATGACGCCCGTGCCGGTCTCCCGGGCGACGGGCAGCAGCTCCGCTGCCGGCTCCTGCTCGAAGATGTTGTAGATCACCTGCACCGTGTCGACGAGCCCGGCGCGCATCAGGTCAATGACGCTGTTCTGGTCGTGCTCGGGAGTCGAGACGCCGACGGCGCGCACCAACCCTTCGGCCTTGAGCCGCTGCAGCACCTCCAGCGGCCGGGGAGCGCGGTTCCAGGCCCGCGTCCAGGTGTGCAGCTGCAGCACGTCCAGCTGATCGACGCCGAGGTTGCGGCACCGCTCGCGGATGTTCTCCCGCAGGTACTTTTCGGGATAGCGCTCGTCGGCCCTGCAGTAAGGCGACGGCGGCCAGGGGCCCGGTGTCGGCGGCGTCTTGGTCGCGACGACGATCCGTTCCCTGCGGCGCTTCACTACCTGGCCGATGAGGCGCTCGCTGCGGCCGTTGCCGTAGCCGGCTGCGGTGTCGATGAACGTCACGCCCCGGTCGAGGGCCGCCTCGAGGGCGGCGAGCGACTCGCCGTCGTCCTGCGGGCCCCAGCTTCCGCCTATGGCCCACGCCCCGAAGCCGATTTCCGATACTTCGAAGCCTGTCCTGCCGAGAGCGCGATTCTTCATTCCTGGTCTCCTTGAGCGCGCAGTGCTGCCCGGTCCCGTCCCGGCGCTGTGAATGCGGCGTTGCCCAGCGAAGCTGGGCCATAGCCCAGCGAAGCTGGGTTGCCCCCCACGGGGGCCTGCTGTAATGTACTCACAAACGTCAAGTCGAGGGGTGAATCGCATGAGAATCGTCATTGCTCCCGATTCGTTCAAGGGCACGAACACGGCGCTGAACGTGGCGCGCGCTATCGAGCGCGGCATGCGGCGCGCGGCCCCGGACATCGAGACGGTGATCGTGCCGATCGCCGACGGCGGCGAAGGAACGGTCGAGGCCGTCCTCACGGCTGCCGGCGGTCAGCTGCGCGACGTGGAGGTGGTTGGGCCGCTGGGCGAACGGCGCACGGCGCAGTTTGGCCTGATGAGCGGGGGCCGCGCGGTCATCGAAATGGCGGCCGCCTCGGGCCTGCCCCTCGTGCCCGACGACAGGCGCAACCCCCTCGTGACGACGACCTACGGAACCGGCGAGCTCATCAAGGCGGCCCTGGACGCGGGCTGCCGCGAGATCCTCATCGGCATCGGCGGCAGCGCCACGAACGACGGGGGAATGGGCATGGCCCAGGCGCTGGGGGCGTCATTCCGCGACGCTTCGGGCCGCGAGTTGGGCGCCGGCGGGGCGGAGCTCGAGCGCCTCGCAAAGATCGACGTTGCGGCTCTGGACCCCAGGCTCGCCCAGGCGCGCATCACGGTGGCCTGCGACGTAGACAATCCTCTCTGCGGGGACCGCGGCGCCTCGGCGATCTACGGCCCGCAAAAGGGCGCGACCCCCGAGATGGTGCGCAGGCTCGACGCCGCCCTGCGCGCCTACGCCGGCGTGGTCAAGCGCGACCTCGGCCGCGACGTCCTCGACGTGCCGGGCGCCGGCGCGGCCGGCGGCCTCGGCGCCGGGCTCATGGTCTTTGCCGGCGGACGGCTCACGGCGGGGATCGACGCGGTTCTCGACATTGTGCGCTTCGAGGAGCTGCTGTCGGGCGTCGACCTCGTGGTCACCGGCGAGGGCCGGCTCGACGCCCAGACGGCGTTCGGCAAGGTGCCGGTGGGGGTCGCCCGCCGCGTGCAGCCTCACGGGATCCCGGTCATCGCCGTCGCCGGCGACATCGGCCGCGGCTCGCAGGCGGTGTACGCGATGGGAATCCGGGCCGTCGTGAGCACGGTCGACCGGGCCATGCCGCTTGCCGAGGCCCTGGCCGAGTCCACTCGGGCTCTCGAGGACTGCGGCGAGCGGGTGATGAGGCTGCTACAGGTGGGGATGGACCTGGCAAGGCGCGCCGGGCGATAGGGCAGCGCGGGCCCCGGGAACCGCGATCTCCCCTTCGACCCCAGGGAGCGCTTTGGCAATGTGGGCAAGGCCCAAAGCGGGACGCCGGCTGCCGACGGCCAGTCGGCTGCCGCCCTGGAGGATGGCACGAGAGTTTCCGCGGAAACACTTC
>CAZKGO010000021.1:0-22734 GCA_964552235.1 uncultured Spirochaetales bacterium
GAAGAGATGCTGCGCTGGCTCAACGGCCAGATGCTGCTGTTCCTGGGCACCTTCTGCGGGCCCGAGGAGCCCCAGCCTCTGGACTGGCAGTTCGAGGGCCTGCCCGAAGAGCCAGATGACCCCTTCCTGCCAAGACCACCCTGAGGCGTTTGACCCGCCCGCGCCCGTGCCGCTACGATGCTCCCGTGGTTGCGCTGCTGCGATGAAGTGGTCGCTTCACGGCAAAGTCCTTGCCGGCTACGCACCCTCGTTCCTGCTGACCGCCGGGGTGCTGGCGTGGGCGGTCTCGAGCCTCGCACGACTGGGCACCGCGGTCGACGACATCCTGCGCGACAACTACAAGAGCATCCTGGCTGCGCAGCACATGATCGAGGCTGCGGACAGCCAGGAGAACGCGCTTCTGCTCTGGGGCCTCGGTGAGACCGCCCGGGCGCGCGAGCAGTTCGATGCTGCGCAGGCCGAGTTCCAGCAGTGGCTCGCGCGGGCCAAGGACAACGTCACGATCGGCGGCGAGACGCAGATGGTCGCGGCCGTGGAGGAGGCGGCGAGACGGCGAAACGCCGAGGCCGCGGCACTCCTGCGCTCCGGGGGACCGCAAGGCGAGGCTCGGTTCTCCTACGCCGCGGTGCGCGAGGCTGCCGGCCGGCTCCTGGAGGCAAACCAGGCGGCGATGTACGATGCGAGCCGCTCAGCGGCCCGCATCGCGCGCACGGCCACGGTCTCGATGGTGGCGGTGGGCGGCTCGGCCCTCATGGTCGGCCTGGCGTTCAGCGTCGTGCTCTCGCGCCTGGTGGTGCGGCCGCTCTATGCCCTGATCGCCGCCACCGGACGGATAGCCCAGGGCTCCTACGACGCCCGGGTCCCCGGCCAGTCGGGAGACGAGTTGGGCCAGCTCGCCCGCAGCTTCAACGCGATGGTCGACAAGCTGCAGACCTACCATGAGATGAACGTTGGCCGCCTCCTGGCCGAGCAGCGCAAGAGCGAGGCCGTGATCGCGGCGATCGACGACGGCGTGGTGCTGGTCGACGAGGAGCTGCACGTCGTCAACATGAACCCGGCGGCCGAGCAGGCGCTGGGCGTGCGCCTGCGGCCGGGCTCCTCTCCCCACGTGCTCGAGGTGCTCGAGGATCGGCGGCTGGTGGCCCGGCTGCGGGAGACCGTGGAGAAGAGGCAGAACCTCCCGGCAGGCGAGCCGGACATGCTGACGCTCGGTACAGGCGACTCTGCGCGTCACTACCTGTACTCGATCACGCCGATATTCGCCGGCGAGCGCAGGCTCAGCGGCGTGGTTCTCCTGCTGCGCGACGTCACCAAGCTCAAGGAGCTCGACCGGCTCAAGAGCGAGTTCGTGGCGATCGCCTCGCACGAGCTGCGCACGCCGCTGACGACCGTGGAGATGGCGGTCGGCCTGCTGGGCGAGCGGCACGGCGGCACCCTGCCGCTCAAGGACCGCGAGCTGCTCCAGGCGGCGGCCGAAGAGACGCAGCGGCTCAAGGCGCTCGTCAACGACCTGCTGGACCTCTCGAAGATCGAGTCGGGCCGCATCGAAATGGAGATCGCATCCTATCCCCTGGACGACCTGATGGAGCAGGCGAGGCAGGTGATGCGCAAGCAGGCCGACGACAGGGGCGTCCTGCTGGAGGTCGTACCGGTTTCGGCCCGCGTGCGCGCCGACGGCAACAAGATCGTCTGGGTGCTGACGAATCTGCTCTCCAACGCGCTGCGCCACACGGCCGCGGGCGGACGGGTGACTCTGTCTGCCACCAGCAGCGCCGACGTCGCTCACGTGTCGGTGGCCGACACCGGCTCGGGCATACCGCGCGAGTACCACGGCCGCATCTTCGACAAGTTCGTCCGCGTCAAGGGCGACACCGCGAAGCCTGGCACCGGCCTCGGCCTGGCGATCTGCCGGGAGATCGTGCGGGCCCACGGCGGCACCATCTGGGTCGAGTCGGAGCCGGGCCGCGGGAGCACCTTCACCTTTACGCTGCCCTGCGTGTCAGGGCAGACGCAGCCAGCCGGCTGAATCCCCGCAGCGACTCAGCCAGGGCGGCGAACACGACAAAGAGCTCGAGCCGGCCCAGCAGCATCCCCGCCATCTGGGTCCAGAGCACCGCGGGCGGCACCGACGCCCTCGTGGCGCCGACGGAGAGCCCCACTGTTCCCAGCGCGGAGGCGAACTCGAAGAGCGCCTGGTCGAGCGGTATGCCCTGGGCGGCCAGGACAATGGTTCCGACGGCCAGCACGGAAATGTAGACGAAGAAAAAGATGCCGGTCTGCCGCAGCTCTGCCTCGCTGGGACTGCCGGCACCGCCCGATGCGCGCCAGCCGACCACGGCGGTCCGCGGAAGCGACGCACGGCGAATTTCGCACATGGCGGTCCGCGCCAGCTCGTAGACACGCAGCAGCTTGATCCCGCCTGCCGTCGAGCAGCTGCCGCCCCCGACCACCATCAGGCCGATGAGCACCAGCCAGGCGCCGCGCGGCCAGCCGCTGTAGCTCGCCGTGGAGAACCCGCCGGTCGTGAGAGCGCTCACCGATTCGAAGATCGCCACGCGGGCGGCCTTGCCGAGCGCGGGGTAGGCCGCGCGGACGGCGAGGAGGAACAGCAGCAGGGCGCCGGCGGGCAGGATCACGGCGAGGGCCTTGAGCTCGGCCGCGGCGCCGGCCGATGGGGCGCGGCGGCGCGCCAGCAGCCAGACGGTGAGAAAGTTGAGGCTGCCGAGCACCATCAGCACCAGCGTGATCGCTTCGATGGCCGGCGAATCCCAGTGGCCGATGCCCTGCGGGTGCGTGGAAAAGCCGCCGGTCGACACCGCGGCAAAGGCGTGGTTAAGCGCCTCGAACCAGCTCATGCCCGCCGCGGCGTAGGCGATGGTGCCCGCGCCGGCGTAGATGCCGCAGAGCGCGATCACCAGCCGGGCGGAGCTGCCGACGTGGTGCACGGCCTGGTCGCCTCGGCTTTCGGCTGTGTAGGGCCCCGCGGCGCCGGAAGAGCCCACGACCGCGACCATGAGCATCGCCAGGCCCGCTCCGCCGGCAAGCTGCATCGTGGAGCGCCACAGCAGCAGGATCCGCGGCGCGGCAGCCACGTCGACGACCGTGAGACCGGTGGTCGTCCATCCGCTGACCGCCTCGAAGAGGGCCGGCATCCAGCCGAGACCCGTCGAGCGCGCTATCGGCCAGGCCGAGCACGCCATGACCGCGATCCAGCCGACCACGACAGCCACCGCCCCCTGCTGCATCGTGAGATGGTGCTGCCTGCTGCGCGTGGTCGCGGCGATGAGCAGCGCGGCCAGCAGCGCTTCGATCAGCGCGGGTGCGATGAATGCCGGAGCGTAGGTCACTTCGGAGGGCGCAAGAGGCAGCCAGAGCAGCGGCAGCACGGTCATGGCCGCGCCGCAGGCGAGGATGAAGCCGACCGCGGAGATCGCGTCGGCAGCGCGGGAAAAGGGCCCATGCGGTGCCGCGACCGCGACGACCCGAGGCAGCCGGCGCCTCATGCGACGCTCCTGCGCCCGCCGCGCCGCGGGGAGTCGCCGAGCTGGATCCTTCCTCTACCCTCGCCCATCGTGGTGGACCGCTCGAGGTTGTCCCGCGCTGCTTTGTGCTTGGGGTCGAGCTCGAGCGCGGCGCGGTAGTACTTCTGCGCCTGGTTCGGGTGGCTGGTAAGGTCTTCCAGCACGCCGAGCAGGTTGTAGGCGTCGGCCCTGGACGGCTCGAGCGCCAGGGCGCGGCGGACCCACGGCGCGGCCTCGCCGAAGCGGGTCTGCTCGATCTCGGCCCTGGCCCGCTCCAGGCACTCCTCGTAGGAGGGCGCCGCGAGCCGGCGCTCGAGGGCCCCGGAGACGACCGTGCGGATCTCGTCGGGCGAGAACGGCTTCTCCAGGAAATCGACCGCGCCGAGCTTCATGGCCTCGACGGCGCTGTCGATCGTGCCGTAGGCGGTCACGACGAGCGCTGTCGCCTTGCAGCCGGCGCTGCGCATCCGCTTGAGCACCTCGATGCCGTCCATCTCAGGCATGCGGAGGTCGAGCAGCACGAGGTCATAGTCGCAGCCGTCGAGCTTGCGCAGAGCGTCCCTGCCGTCGCTCGCCTCATCGACCTCGAGCTTGAGCGGATCAAGGGCCTGGGAGAGGGTGAGCCGGAGGCTCGGCTCGTCGTCGACCACGAGGATGCGATGTGCCATGCCATCAGCACAGCACAAAGCGTGCCGACTTCAATCTACGACAGGGAAAGGAGTTAGCGGAGGGGACTCGAAGGCGCGTTGCCGCATGCACGACCTGCGGGAGCCCGTCTTGCAGAGCGCAAGGCGGTCGTGCGTCAGAGCCCGTACTCCTTGCGCCTGCGCCAGAGGGTAGCCTGATCGATTCCGAGGACGCGGGCCGCCTCCTGCAGCGACGGCGAGGCGGCGAGCACGCGCCGGATGTGCTCCTCCTCGATGCGTGCCAGGGTCACCGGGTCCCCGAGGCGCACCGGCTGCGGCCGGGCCGTGATCGGCGCTGGCAGGTCCTGGGGCACGATACGCGGGCCGCCGCAGAGGATCACGGCGCGCTCGATCACGTTGCGCAGCTCGCGCGCGTTGCCCGGCCAGCCGTACGAGCGCAGCGCCGACAGGGTCTCGGGTGCGAGATCGAGCATCGGGCGGTGGTTCTCGGCGCAGAAAAAGGCGAGCATGTGGCGGGCGAGATTCTCCACGTCGTCGGGCCGATCGGCCAGAGGAGGCAGCGCGATCGTGATCACGGCCAGGCGGTAGTAGAGGTCCTCGCGGAAAGCCCCGGTGCGGACCGCCTCCTCGACGTCGACGTTCGTGGCAGCCAGCACCCGCACGTTCGCCCGCCGCACCGCGGCCTCGCCCACCCTCTCATACTCGTGGTCCTGCAGAAAGCGCAGCAGCTTAGGCTGCAGCCCCGGGGGCAGGTCGCCGATCTCGTCGAGCAGGAGCGTGCCTCCTTCGCAGGCGGCGATGCGTCCGGGACTGTCGCGCACCGCCCCGGTAAAGGCCCCCTTGGCGTGGCCGAAGAGCTCGCTCTCCAGAAGCTGCGGGCTGAGCGCGGCGCACGAGACGACGCCCAGCGGCCGGCGCGCTCGAAGGCTCCACCGGTGGATCGCCCGCGCCAGCAGCGTCTTGCCCGTTCCGCTCGGGCCCCGCAGCAGCACGGCGGCATCGGTCGCCGCCACCTTGCGCGCGGTCTCCAGCGCTCGCTGCATCGCGGGATCGCGTGACTCCAGCAGGGCGGCCGGGTTGGCGCGGGCCGCCTCCTCCTCGAGGGCGCCGACCCGCTGCTGGAGGCTGCGCAGGGCGGCGACGCGGCGCGCCACCATTCTCACCTGGTCGGGCGAAAAGGGCTTGGGCAGGTAGTCCGCCGCACCCCGGCGCATCGCCTCGACCGCGGTGTCGATCGAGGCGTACGCGGTGATCACGACCACCCGCAGCCACGGCGAGGTCGCCGCGAGTTGGGGTATCAGGTCGAGCCCGTCCTGGTCGGCGAGCCGCATGTCCAGAAAGGCGAGGTCGAAGACCGTGCGCGCCGCGGCGCTCAGCGCCTCGGCGGCGTTGCCCGCGACGGTCACCGCGTGGCCGTCGCCTTCGAGGCATGCGGCCAGCGTCCGCCGCAGGTTCGGCTCGTCGTCGACCACGAGGATCGCGAGCGCTTCGCTGTCGGCAGCCACGGATGCCTCCACCGAACCCGGGGCCTAACTTGCAGGCGCCGGTCTTTCGCCGAGCTTGACCTTCACCTCTGTCTTTTCCGAGCCTCGCAGGATCGTGAGGGTGACCATGGCGCCGGGCTTGGTCTCCTCGAGCGCGCCCAGGTACTCCCCGAGGGTGGCGACGGGCGTGTCGTTGATCTCGAGGATGATGTCGCCGCCGACGTAGATCGTGTGGCTCCAGAAGCCGAGAGAGATCGCGCGGCTGCCGCCCCGCAAGCCGGCGGCCGCGGCCGCGCTGCCCGGCTTGACTTCGGAGACGATGATGCCGCGGCTCGCGGGCAGGCCGCCGAGCCGCTCGATCATGGGGAAGATCGGAACCGGCACGATGTCGATCCAGCCGCGCTGGACTCGCCCGTGCTCGAGCAGGTCGGGCACCACGCGGAGGGCCGTGGAGATCGGAACGGCGAAGCCGATGCCTACCGAGCCTCCGGAGGGCGAGAAGATCATCGTGTTGACTCCGATCATCTCGCCGCTGGAGCTCAGCAGCGGGCCGCCTGAGTTGCCGGGGTTGATGGCCGCGTCGGTCTGGACGAGGTCCTTGATCAGGATGCCCTCGTCTGTGGCGATCGGCCTCCCAATCGCCGAGACAATGCCGGTGGTCAGTGTGTGCTCGAGGCCGAAGGGGTTGCCGAGGGCGTAGACTCGCTGGCCTACGACCACGCGGCCGCTGCCGGGCTTGATCGTCGTGAGCCTGCGGCCCGCGGGGTCGAAGCGGATGACGGCGAGGTCGTTCTCGGGGTCGACTCCGACGACCGTCGCCGGGTAGGCGCTGCCGTCGTAGAGGGTGACGTAGAGCACCGCGGCCCCGCGGATCACGTGGAAGTTGGTGAGCACGTGGCCCTTCTGGTCCATGATCGAGCCTGAGCCCGTGCCCTGGTCGATGCGCCGGCCGCCGAGCAGCCTCTGCTGGGCCACGTAGGCGGTCACGTTGACCACAGCGCGGGTGTACTGGTGATAGATCGAGGCCCCCACCTGCTCGTCGGGGGCAAGGCCGCTCAGGTCCAGCGGCGGCAGCGGCCTGTCGGTGACCGTCGGCGGCTTGCCCGGCGGCGGGATCTGCAGCTCGCTCACCGTTGCCGAGGTGACAAGCGTACATCCGCCCGCTGCCAGCACGAGCGCCGCGGCGGTCGCCAGGCGGGTGATCAGTCGGGTCTTCATCGGGCCTCCCTGGAGGGCGCCGCCCCTGCAAGGCAGCCCCTGCCTAAGGTAGCCCGCTGCGCCGATTGAGACAACGGCGGGTCGCCGTCAGCCGGTCCGGACGGCGACCTCCGCTTCGGCCATGCCCTGCTTGATCGCCTCCAGGCGCTGGATCGTGGCCCCGTCGTAGAACCCGAACGACAGGCCGTCGCAGCCGGCGAGCGAGACGGTCCTGATGCCGAGCTTGATCAGCTCGGGCGTGGCCTTGGCGCGCGGGGCGATCGCTGCGATCAGCGGCTTGTCCTCGCCGACCTGCCTGCGGATGTTCGACAGCCACCGGTACTTGTTCCGCACCTTGTCCTCATCGCCAGTCTGCTCGGCGTAGTCCATGAGGCGGATCGAGTCGAGGTAGCGCGCGCTCCTGGTGAAGTCCTGCCCGACGTGGTCGGGCCGGGGCCAGCAGGTGTTGTAGCGCAGGTCGATCTTCGCGTTGGCCTTGTGCACGGCCTCGGAGATCTCCTTGAAGTAGCGGGTGGTCGAGTCGCAGCGGAACTTCAGCCACTGGTAGAGCTCGGGATTCTCGAGGAGAAAGGTCACCTCCGAGGCGTCCGAGCGCTCGATGAGCATGTAGTCCTCGTTGTTCTCGAGGCTCCTGCGCATCATGATGTCGGCGAAGCGGCGTACCACGCGGCGGATCGCCTCCCAGTCGAGCCCCTGCCTTCCGGCCTCGCGGGCGCAGTTGTCGCAGAAGCAGCCGCCGAGCGTCACGCCCAGCAGCGAGTGCAGCTTGGGAAAGCCGTCAAAGTAGAGGTAGGTGCAGGCCTGGATCATGTCCACGTCGTAGCGGCTGGCGAGGTCGACCATGAGGGCCGCCACGTAGGCGCGAGCGTCCGGGGAGTTCCAGCACAGCAGCTGCCCGGCGTGGGTATTGCTTTGCCCCGGCACCAGCGGCCGCAGCGGGTTGCCGTAGATGTCGCGCTGGATGCAGTCGGCGAACTCGCCGGCCGCCCGCTCCTTGTCCAGCGGGGTGTGGCTGATCTCGACGCCGGGTTTCATCCCGCGCTTGCGCAGGCTCCTGCAGAACAGCTCCAGCCAGTCGGTGCCCTTGAGAAAGTCGCGGTCGCTGGTCAGGGGCTTGATCCGCGAATCCTTGTAGTTCGCGGGGTCCGGCTTCCAGTAGCAGCGGCTGTCCTCGACGAGGTAGCGCTTGCGCACCGGGTTGTGGTGATAGTAGTTGTCGTGCAGCGGCCGCTTCTCGTGGTGCATCACGCCGAGCATGTAGGCGGCGTTGCACCCTGCGTGCTTCTGCAGGTTGTCGAGAATCGTCTCGATGCCTTCGTCGTGCATGTCCCACGGGTAGATGCCCGTGGTAAGTTCTCTCCAGTATTTCACGGTCCTTCCTTTCGTGCGGGGGACGCGGCGTCGGCGGGCGGGCGCGCCTTCAGCCCACGGTGATGTTGGCCTGCGCCATCCCCTGCTTGATCGCGTCCAGGTGCTCCATGTGGGCGCCGTCGTAGTGGCCCAGCGAGATGCCGTCGAGGCCGAGCTCGGCGAGGACCGCGAGAGAGCGGATCAGCAGCTCGGGTGTGGCGTTGGGCCGCACGGCCAGCGCCGCGATCAGCGCCTTGTCGAAGCCGATGCCTCGGCGGATCTTCAGCAGCGTGTTGCGCTTGTAGACGAAGTCGTCCTGGGCGCCGGTCTGTTCGCTGTAGTCGGAGTCGCGCACGGAATCCAGATACGGGGCGACCATCTTGTACTCCAGCCCCGCGAGCTCCGGGTGGTGGAGGTAGTTGTTGTAGCGGAAGTCGACCTTGGGGTTGGCCTCCTTGACGCCCTCGTAGACGAGCTTGAAGGCCTCCGTAATGCTGCGCGCCCTGAACTGGAGGAACTGGAACAGCCCCGGGTGCTCGAGCATCAGCCCGGCCTCGGTCAGGTTGGAGCCGAGGAGCAGGTGGTTCTCCATGACCACGTCCTGGTTCCTGCCTGCCGTCGCGTTGGCCACCCGCTCGAGGGTCTTCATGTCCGAGACGATCTCCTTCCAGTCGTAGCCCATGGCGGTCGCCTTCTTCTTGCAGGCGTCGCAGAAGCAGCCGCCGCGCGCCACGCCCAGGAGCGCGGCCAGACGGGCGTTCGTTTGGTGGCCTTTCATCCAGGTGTCGAAGAACCACGGCGGGTGAACGGAGTTGCCGTGACTGAACAGCATCATGCAGGTCTGGATGAAATCGACGTCGTGGTTCTTGACGGTGTCGTAGAAGATCGCGCGCATGTAGGCGCGTACCTTCTCGTTGTTCTGGCAGAAGAACCGGTCCAGGATCTCGCCGTTGACGTCCCTCTGGAGCACGTCCGGGTGCTCCTTTTTCGCGATGTCCGTGTCGTAGAAGGTGTGCGAGATCTCGGCTCCGGTCTTGAGGCCCTTCTTGCGTCCGTGGTCGGTGAGGACCTTGAGCCAGTCCTTGCCCTTGAGGAACTCGCGCTCGGAGTACATCGGCTTCAGCGGGGTGTCGGCGAAGTTCTTCGCGTCCATCGGGTAGTAGATGCGGCTGTTCTCGGGGGCGTACCACTTGCGCACCTTGTTGTGGGTGTAAAAGAGGCTTGTGAGCGGCCGCTTTTCGTGGTGCATGACGCCGACGAGGTAGATGCTGTTGACCCCCGCCCTCTCGGTGAGGTTGTGCACGCAGCTCTCGATGCCTTCGTCGGCGAGGTCCCACGGGTAGAGGCTCGCTGCGACTTCCTTGATGATCATGAGGCGTTGTCTCCTTCTGCCAGGTCCCGATGAGAAGAGCGGCCCGCCCGGCTCGCGCGAGCCGGGCGCAGGCCGCCGTCGGGGTTACTTTCCGAAGATCTGCCTATAGCTTTCCCTGAACTCCTTGAAGGACTTCTGAACGTCGGGGTCCTTGAGGAGCTGCTGCTGGTAGGCGCGGAACTGGTCCATGCTGATCTTGCCGGTGATCGCGTCGGTCTCGCGGGCGGCGAACTCGTTGGCCGTGCGGGCCCAGAAGGCGGTCCAGCCGTCGGACTGCAGCACGTCGTAGAGGTTGACCTGGCCCTTCTTCTGGTAGAGGACCTTCATCTCCTCGCGGGTCTGCAGGTTGTACGACATCGGCGCGAGCGGGCTGTCGACCTTGGCGAACTCCGCGGTGGCAAAGATGAAGGGTGCGTTGAAGGAGGCGGTGACCTCCTGCTTGCCCTTCTCGGTCAGGGAGGGGAAGCCGTCCTTGAGCGTCCAGTGCACGCCCTCCATGCCGTAGTTCACGAAGTTGTACTCGCTCGGGGCCGCGGTGGCGTTGAAGAAGTTCAGGATCCCCTCGGTCTTCTCCTTGGTGTTCTTGGCGGACAGCAGCTGCCCGGCGAAATAGCCGAGGTCCCAGATGTGGGCGAAGCCGGCCGGGCCGTCGAGGTGCGTGAGCAGGACCACGGAGGCGTCAGGGTTGACCTTGCGCAGCTCCTGCTCGGCGCGGTACTTGTGCCAGGCGTTCTTGACCCAGCAGGCGACGCGGCCGGCGAGGAAGAGCTCTTCCTGCTGCGTGCCCTTGATGAGGGCGAACTCCTTGGGCACGGCGCCCGCGGCAAAGAGCTCGCGCATGTAGGCGATGTACTGGGCATGGCCCTCGGTCAGGAACTTGTGCACGATGCCCGTGCCGTCGGCCGTGAACGCGGGGGTCTTGGTGCCGAAGGCCGCCGAGAAGTAGCCCTCGTTCGGGAACACGCCCATGGTGTCGACCTTGCCGTTGCCGTCGAGATCGCTGGTCACGACCTTCTTGATGTAGGCGGTGAACTCATCCAGGGTCGTGGGCGTCTTCATCCCGAGCTTCTTGAGGAAGTCGCCCCGGGTGAACAGGGCGCTGTCCAGGTTGCCGCGCGTGCGGGGGACGAGGTAGTTCTTGCCGCCGACCTTGCTGTAGTTCCAACCGGTCGGGTTCAGCTTGGCCAGGTTGGGATACTTGCTGAAATCCCCGAGAAGGGGCGTCAGGTCGGTGAACGCGCCGGCCTTGATCGCCTTGAGCACGCTCGGCCGCGTGAGCACCTGCACCTGCATCGTGTCCGGCAGGTCGCCGGAGGCGAGCACCAGGTCGACCTTCTCGTTGTAGGTGTCGGCGGGCACCCAGTCGACCGTGTAGTCGACGTTGTACCTCTTCTCCATCGCCTTCCAGAACTCGCTGTCCTTGGGCGGGGCATACTTGTACTGGTTGGCCATGCCCTTGATCTTGACCGGGCCCTTGGCGCCCGCAGCCGCGGACTCCTCGGCGCCGCCGGCCACCACCGCCTGGGCGATCACCAGCATACAGATGAACACTGCCAGAGCCTTCTTCATCGTGGCTCCTCCTCTCCTGATATTTCGAACCTTTCGGGCGGCAACGCCGCCCGGGAGTGCCTTTGCTTCACGGCGCTCACCCCTTTACCGAGCCGAGCATCACGCCCTTCATGAAATAGCGCTGCAGGAACGGGTAGACCACGAGGATCGGGAGCATCGCGAGCACCACGGTGGCAAAGCGGATCGTTTCCGAGGGCAGGCTGTCCTCCTCGCGGCCGAGCGCCATCGCGTTGCCGGCCCCCCCCACCGAGGCGTCGACCACCAGCGAGCGCACGTAGACCTGCAACGTGCGCTTGGCCGTGTCGCTTATGTAGATCATCGGCCGGACGTAGACGTTCCAGTGCCCGACCGCGAAGAACAACGTGAGCGTGGCCACGGCCGCCGCAGAAAGCGGCATGATGATACGCAGAAAGATCGTGATGTCCGAGGAGCCGTCGATCTTGGCCGACTCCTCGAGCTCCTGGGGGATCGTGTCGAGAAAGCTCCGGGCCACGATCAGGCTCCAGGAGTTGGTGGCAACGGGAAGGATGATGGCCCAGTAGGTGTTCATGAGCCCGAGCGAGCGCACGAGCAGGTAGTTGGGCACCAGGCCCGCGTCGAAGAGCAGGGCGAAGATCACCACCCCCATGATCAGCTTGCGGTGCGGCAGCCCGCGCTTGGTCAGGCCCCAGGCCATGGAAAAGGTGACGCCGATGTTGATGAGCGTGCCGACGACTGTGATGTAGACCGTGCTCTTGAGGGCGCTCAGGAACGCCGGAGTCGTCAGGATGTAGCGGTAGATCGTGAGCGACGCCCGTTCGGGCAGCAGCCGGAAGCGGAACGGCACGTACACATCGGGGTCGGTGAGCGAGATGCTGACCACGTAGAGGAACGGCGCGATGCACGCCACGGTGGTCAGGGTCACGACCGTGACCGCTACCACGTCGAGCATCGTGATGCGCCTGGACGCGGCCATCAGTAGATCCCCTCCTGGCCCGTGCGCTTGATCAGGGCGTTGGAGGCCACGACCATCGCCAACCCGATCGCGCTCTTGCACAGCCCGACGGTGACACCGATGCTGAAGTTCCCCTGCTGCACCCCGACGGTGTAGGCGTAGGTGTCGAACACCTCGCCCACCTCCCTCACGTACGGGTTGCTCATGAGCAGGATCTGCTCGAAGCTCACCTCCATGATGCGGCCCATGCGGAGGATGAACAGCACGACGATGGTCGGCAGGATGCTCGGCAGCGTGATGCGGAAGATCTGCTGGATCCTCCCCGCTCCGTCGATGGTCGCCGCCTCGTACAGGGACGGGTCGATCTGCGAGATCGCGGCCAGAAAGATGATCGTCCCCCACCCGATCTCGCGCCAGATGTTCTGTGCGAGCACGATCCACCAGAACAGGCGCGGGTTGGAAAGAAACGAGATCGGCTCCGCGCCCATGCTCATCAGGGCCTTGTTGACCAGTCCGACGTCGACGGAGAGCAGGAAGAAGGTGAGGCCGGTGATCACGACCCACGACATGAAGTGGGGCATGTAGAGCAGGGTCTGGTTGAGCCTCTTGTAGCGCTCGCTGCGGATCTCGTTGAGCAGCAGCGCCAGGGCGATGGGCGCGGGGAAGAAGAACACCAGGTTCATCAGGTTGATGACCAGGGTGTTGCGCAGCATCTGCGGGAAGTTCCTGCTGTTGAAGAAGTCGACGAAGTTCTTGAACCAGACCCACGTGCTGCCGAGAAGCCCCTTGTACGGGTTGTAGTCGACGAACGCCACCAGGATGCCCCAGAGGGGGCCGAGCTTGAAGATCGCGAAGTAGACCACGCCCAGGGCGATCAGGAGGTAGATCTGCCGGTAGTACCGGTACCTCGTAAGCTGTCGCCGCCACTGCTGCCGCAGCGTCATCGCACCCCCATTCATAGCACAACTTCGCTCCGGGTGGAAGCTGTCCGCACGGGGCCGTTTCCGCCCGTTTGACACCGGCCCCTCGCGCAACTAGGGTACACCCGTGCGGGAGGCCCTTGTGAAGAGACTGCTGCTGATCGCCGCTGCGCTCGTCCTCGCCGCGGGCGTGCCCACCCTGACGGGATGCCGCCGGGGACGCAGCGCCCGCGCCTACACCCTCATCAGGTGGGGCTCGCCGCGGCCGATGAGCGAGCGGGTCGGCGGCATCCAGTACATGAGGCCCGACGGATGGAAGGACGCCGCCGCCGGGGTGACCAGGATCAGGGTCTCCAACTTCGGCCCGCTCCAGGATGACCCGGCCACCGTGGCCAACGCGAAGCGCTTCCAGGAACTGACGGGGATCGAGGTCGAGTTGCTGCCGTGGGCCGAGCCGACGGTCGCTGCGAGGACCGTCACGATCCTCGCGGCCGGCAGCGACGCGGTCGACGTCCTATGCTACGACCATGCGACGACCTACATGCAGCTGGTCGGCAGCCCGTGGCTGCACCCGCTCGATGCCCTCTGGAGCGATGCAAACCTGTGGAAGCTGTATCCCGCCCCCTTGCGCAAGGGTCTCACGGCGGCGGACGGGCACATCTACGGCTCGATCGGGCAGGCCGACACCGAGATGCTCTTCTACAGGCCCTCGATGGTGAAAACACCGCCCGCGACATGGCAGGAGCTCAGAGAAACAGCGAAGAAGGTCACGACAAAGGACGTCTGGGGTTGCGTGTTCGCCGCAGGCGGCGAGATGGACGTCGTCTATCCCCTCGCCGCCATGGTGTACGCGCAGGGCGGCCGGATCGTCGACGCGGGGCGCCAGCGCCTGGTGGTGAGCTCCCCCGAGGGCCGCAACGCGTGGAAGATGCTCGCCGACATGGTGCTGGTCGACCGGTCGGCGCCCGCCTCGGTGACGGGGTACTCCCGCGCGCGGGCCTGGCAGCTGTTCGCCGCGGGCAGGGCCGCCATGGCGCTCGCGCGGGCGGCCGAGGCGAACCGGTTCAAGGACCCACAGGCATCGCCGGCCGTCAGGAACGACTGGGCGGCGAGCCCCGCGCCCAAGTGGGACGCCTCGCAGCCGGATGCCAACCGGGCCTCGCGCCTCGACCTCGCCGGCTACGCGGTCAACCGCTCCGTCGACTCCAAGCACAAGGCCGCCGCGATGCTGTTCGTCGACTTTGTGCGCAGCTACGAAGCCGCAAGCGCCGAGCTCATCGGCGAGGGCAACGACGCCGCGGTGCTGGCGGTCTACGACGCGCTTCCGGCGGCGGAGATGGCCGCGCGCGAGGCTCGCAAGGCGGCGATGACGAACGCCGTGCTCGAGGCCTTTCCTCCGGCCGGCCGCGCTCTCACCGACCCGATCAGGGAGCGCTTCGCGAGGGTGGTGGCAGGGGACCGCGACGCCGACAGCGCGCTCGCCGAGCTGCAGGCACGGCTCGACGACTACGCAGTCCCGGAAAAGTAGCCGCTCGCCCTACTTCTTCTTGCCGCCGTACAGCTTTCTCATGATCTCGTCGACGGCCGCGTTCTTGCCGCCGCCGGCTTTCTCGATGTAGATGGTCATCGCCTCGATCATGCCGTCGTTGACCGACTGGTTCTTCATCGCGCAGAAGCCCTTGAATATGCTGTGGAGCTGGACGGGGATGCCTTTGACCAGCAGGTCGAGCTTATCCATCTTCTCCCTCCTCCGGTAGCAAGATCGCGCGTCACGCCCGATTCTACCACCAGCCGCAGCCCTGCACACGGGGAAAACCCGCCGCGACGGCGCGGAGGCGACGACGCGGGGGCCGCATGCGGCGCACGTGATACGGCCCAGCCTCACCCGCCCACGATGTCGCTCACGTCGATGAGCACGATCTGGCGGTCGCCGCCGTCCACCGTGTCGATCGAGACCTCGCGGCCGTCGGCGGACCACCGCGGGTGCAGGTCGCAGCGCACGTCGCCGGTGAACACCGGCTCGCAGACGAAGCGGCCGAGGACCACCTTCGTCTTTGACTCCGGGTTGTACAGCATGAGCTCCTGCCCGCGGGCCGAGCCCTGCGGGTAGGTGTCGCAGGCGATCCAGCGGCGGTCGGGCGACCAGCAGGCGTGGCCGTCGGCGGGCATCGCTCCCTGGCCGAAGCGCTGCCAGCGGGGCGTGCGGTCCTCCATGAGGAGGAACGCTCGCTCGCCCTGCAGGTCGGTGGTGACGAGCAGGCGCCGGTCGTCCTGCCACGCGCAGTGCGACACCCAGCCGCCCAGGGGGACGCGGCATTCGAGCTCGGTGCCGTCGGGGTTCACGGTCCACAACGACGTGGTCCACGCGTTGCTCGCCGGGCCCGTGCGCATGCGCAAGAGGAACAGCACGCGCGTGCCGCTCGGGTTGAAGGTCACGTGGTTGATCCAGATCGGCGTCTCGACTGTGGGCCGCACGCCCGCGGCGCGGGCGACCGCGGCCATCGAGAGCACGAGGCGGCTCTCACCGCTCGCCAGGTCGATCAGCCACATGCCGTTGTCCTCGGGCGCTGGGTCGAGCGGCCGCAAGGCGGCGTTCGCGTAGCCGACGACGCGGCGGCAGTGGTAGAGCCTGCGGTAGTCGACCCCGACAGCGGTGCGGTGGTCGGGCGCCACGTCGGTGACCGCGCGGCTGAGGCGCCGCAGCCTCCCCGTGGCGGGGTTGAGCGCGCGGGAGATCACGACGCCCTCGTCCCAGTCGTTGTAGGTGATCTCCTCGTCGTGGCCCGCGGCGATCCAGCGCAGCATGCTGCCCTGCTGGAAATTGAAGGCCCGGGTCTCGGCCAGGGCGCGGAACTTACCCGTGTCGCGATCGACGACGCCCACGCGAGCCGAGTCGCTCTCCAGCGGAGGCCTGCGGTCGAAGTCGGTTTCGAGCGCCAGGTGAAGGCGACCGGCGGCATCCCACGGATTGACGCCGTAGTAGCCGTAGAAGTGGGCCCGCGGCCCTTTCGTCAGCGTGCGTGTGCGGTCCACGGCCATACCCGGTCCCATCATGGCCCGCGCGAACATCCGACGCAACCAGGGTCAACTTCCGTCGCCGCGCCGGCCCGGCGCCGCTGCTGCCAACTCGTTGCCCCAGAAAGAGAAAAACGCAGAGTGCGAAATTCGCACGGATCCTCGGTTGAGCGCCGTCGGCATGGAGCCGTCGGGCGAGCGCGGGGGGCGACCTCAGCAACTCCCTATCTAGAAAGCAATTAAGCAGCCAGCCGAAAAACGGAGCTGGCACGAGCCTTGCTCTCCCCTGGTCGAGACGGGGGCCGGGGGGCTGCGCCGCGCGAGCCACGCAGGACGGCCCGCCGGAGATGGGAGGTGGCCAGATGGCGGAACGCAGCGTGCTGATCACCGGCGGCGCGGGTTTCCTGGGCATCAACCTGGTGCGTCACCTCATGGCGAAAGGGTACAGGTCGATCACGAGCCTGGACGCGGCCGATTTCGACTACCCCGAGCGGGTGAGCATCCGGGTCGTGCAGGGCGACATCCGCGACCGCCGGCTCGTGCGGACCCTGGTGCCCGGCACGGACCTGCTCGTGCACGCGGCCGCGGCGCTTCCTCTCTGCAGCGAGCGCGACGTGTTCTCCACGGAGATCGCGGGCACGGAGAACCTCCTGCGGGCAGCGCTCGAGAGCGGCGTCGATCGCTTTGTGTTCATCTCCTCCACCGCGGTCTACGGCGTGCCGGATCACTGCCCGATCGACGAATCCCACGAGCAGGTCGGGGTCGGCGCCTACGGCCGGGCCAAGATTGCGGCCGAGGATCTGTGCGCCGCCTACAGGGCGAAGGGCCTCTGCGTTTCCGTGCTCAGGCCCAAGACTTTTGTCGGGCCCGAGAGGCTCGGCGCCTTCGAGCTGCTCTACAGCTGGGCGAGCGAGGGACGCGGCTTTCCGCTGATAGGCTCCGGAGCCAACCGGTACCAGCTGCTGGACGTCGAGGACCTCTGCGAAGCGATCACCCTGTGCCTGAGCCTGCCGCGCGAGCGCGTCAACGACGTCTTCAACATCGGGGCGCGCGAGTTCGGTGCCTTGAGGGACGACTTCCAGGCAGTTCTCGACGCTGCCGGAAAAGGCGGACGCACCGTCAGCTTTCCCCGGGGGCCGGCAGTCGCCGCCCTGCGCGTCCTCGAGCGCATGAGGCTGTCGCCGGTCTACGGCTGGATCTACCAGACCGCAGTCAAGGACTCGTACGTGTCGATCGAGAAGGCTCGGCGGATGCTCGGGTTCGATCCCCGGTACTCCAACAGGCAGGCGCTGCTGCGCAACTACGAGTGGTACGTGCGCAACGGCGCACGGGGAGCAGGCGCGGGCTGTGCGCGCGCGGGAGTGACTCATCGGCTGCCGTGGAAACACGGCGCCCTGCGGATCATCCGCAGGCTCTTCTGAGGGGGACGACGATGCTGGCCGACTACCTGCGCCTGATGCGCGTCAAAAGCTGGGTCAAGAACCTGTTCGTGCTGGCGCCCCTCGCCTTCTCGCTCAGCTTCTGCAAGCGGGTTCCCGTGCAGCGAACCGGTCTGGCCTTTGCCGCTTTCTGCCTGGCTGCCTCCTCGCTCTACGTGATCAACGACATCGCCGACCGCGAGTGCGACCGCCACCATCCCGCCAAGAGAGAGCGGCCGATCGCCTGCGGCAGGATACCGGTGGCAGCGGGCGCGGTCCTCGCCGCCGCCCTCGCCGCGCTCGCGCTCGTGCCCGCGCTCTGCCTCGGCGCTGCGCCGGCGCTCATCATCGCCGCCTACCTGCTCGTGAACGCGGTCTACAGCCTGGCGCTCAAGCGGATGCTGTTCGTCGACGTCATGGTGATCGCCGCGGGCTTCGTGCTGCGGATCGGCGCCGGCGCAGCGGCCGCAGGCGTGGCGCTGTCGACCTGGATGCTCCTCACCACCTACTTCCTGGCGATGTTCCTCGGCTTCGGCAAAAGGCGGGGCGAAGTGGCTGCCACCAACGGGAGCACCGAGCATCGCGCCGTGCTCGGGCAGCTCAACGGCGAGCTGCTCGACTGCCTGCTGGTGATCACCGCCACGCTCACGATCATCACGTACGTGCTCTACGTGGCCCTGTCGGAGAACATGCGCGAGCTGGGATCGCAGCGGTTCGTGGCCACGGTCCCGTTGGTGGTGTTCGGGGTGTTCCGCTACCTCTACCTGGTCTACCGCAGGAACGCTGGCCCCGACCTGGCGGAGGTGCTGCTGCGGGACCGGGGCCTGTGCGGGACCGTCGTGCTGTGGGTCGCGACCGTGGGCGTGCTGCTCCTGTGGGCCGCCAGAACCGCGCCGGGAAGGGGAGGCTGCCCATGAACGACCGCGCACCCATGCTCGCACGCACCCTTCGGCTTTTCTTCTGGATCGTCCCTGCCGTCTTCTACACGGCGACGTCCTGCCGCACGACTGCCTGGCTGGACGCGACCATGATCGCTTCGAACGTCGTGGAGCTCTCCCTCGGCTCCTGGGTGAACACGCACAACCTCTTCCATCTCGTCGGCCACCTGTGGCTCAAGATCCTCGCGCCCGTGGACGTCCACTTCGCCCTGGTGCTGCTCTGCGCCCTCTTCGGCAGCATCACCGCGCACTTCGTCCTGCTGATCGGCCTCGAGCTCACGGGACGCCCGCTCAGCGCGGTCATCGGATCGCTGGTGCTGATGATCTCCCATTCGCTGTGGTGGCACTCGACGACCATCGAGGTCTACACACTGAACACCGCCCTGATGGCGGCGTTCCTCTATCTCGTCATCCGCTTCGACAGGACACGGCGGGCCCGCTGCCTGCTGCTCGCCGCCTTCTTCTTCGGCCTCGGCTGCAGCAACCACGTGCTGATGGGCCTGTTCATCTTTGCCTTCGCGGCCGTCTTCGTGCACCTGGCCATCCAGGACCGGCGGGTGAACGGCAAGCTCCTTGCGGCCGCGGCGCTGTGCTTCGCGCTGGGATTCTCCCTCTACCTGTTCGTCTTCATTCGGGACGTGGCCCGCAACGCCCGCACGTACGCCGCTGCCCGACCGGCGGCGGCCGCGGTCTGGAAGGGCTTTGTGGAGACCGTCGACGACGCTACCGGCAGCTACTTCAGGAAGCACATGTTCACGCCCGACATGCCGCGGCAGACGCGCCTGTTCTGGCGGCTCAACTACCTCGTGCTGCACGTGCTGAACTACCCGTCGCCGGCCCTGCCGCTCGCCTGGTTCGGGCTGCTGCTCCTCTGGCGCAAGCGGCGGCTGCGCCTGAGCTCGGTCTTTTTCGCGACCGGCATCGTCGCACAGGCGGTATGGTCGGCGAACTACTTCATCTGGGACATGTTCGCCTTCGCCCTTCCCGTCTTCGTCCTGCTGGCCGTGCCCCTCATCCTGGCGATCGACTGGCTGGCGGATGGGGGCAGGATCCGGCGGGCGCTCCTGCTGGTCTCGCTGCCGGCCTTCCTGCTGCCGCTCTTCGTCTACCCCAGGATCCCGATCTGGTATCGGGACGGAGGGATCGTGCGCCGGTACTTCGACAGCTACCCCGAGGTGGCCTGGACCAGGGGCACCTTTGACGCCGTCGAGTTCGTGGCCAGGCCCGAGCGCAGGCGATACGACAAAGTCGAGCGGTACGTGCGCCGCCTGTTCGCCATCCTGCCCCACGGGGCCCACCTGCTGAACTCAGACGGCCGCGCCGACTACCCGCTGCGCTACTACTACCGGGACATCAGGGGCGAGCGCAGGGACATCACCTATCACCCCGTCTTCATCCCCCGGCTGGATGAGGCGGAAGCCGGTCGCATCGCGACCCGGCTGCGGCGGCACCTGGAGACGGGCGAACCCGTGTACACCGCCTCGGTCGAGTACCCGGAAAAGGCCGTGCTGGACCAGCTGTACCGGCTCTACGACCCCTCGAAGAGCGCAGCGGCGCTCGGGGCGCTAGACGGGGAGGAGTACCTGCGCTCGTTCCCGGGGCTTCGCTTCGAGAAGATCGTGATGTTCCCGGAGGAGGAGGTGTGGATCTATCGAATGGAGCCGCGCGCGGCGCAGGCCGCGGGCGGCGCGCCAGAGGCGCCGGGGGCGCCTGAGCGGGATATGCGTTGACACCGCGTCGCGCCTGAACGAGAACTGAAGAGAGGTGTCTCTCGAGCTCTTGTGCAAGCGCGTCCGCGAGCGAGGAGGGAGGACAGTATGAAACGAACTGTCGGCCGAATCGCGGGACTGACGCTGCTCGTCGTCGTGCTGCTCATCGTCGGAGTCAGCCTGTGGTTCTGGAAAGCGCCGCTGCCCCGAGTGCGCGGCCGGGTGCGGCTGGCCGGAATCAACTCCGAAGTCGCGATCGTGAGGGACCGCTACGGCGTGCCCCACATCACGGCGCAGTCGGCGGAGGACCTGTTCTTCGCCCAGGGCTACGTTCACGCCCAGGACCGCTTCTGGCAGATGGAGATGAACCGCCGCACGGGAAGCGGCGAGCTCGCCGAGCTTTTCGGCGCCAAGCTCAAGGACACCGACGTCTATCTGCGGACAATGGGCTTCCGGCGGACGGCGGTCCGCGAGTACGAGACGCTCGACGCGGCCACCAGGCGCGACGTGGACGCGTACGCGGCCGGCGTCAACGCCTGCATCTCGACCAGGAAGCCCCACCGGCTGGCCCTCGAGTTCGCGCTGCTGCGCCTGCAGGGGGTCAAGGCGAAGATCAGGCCGTGGACCGGCGCCGACACCGTGGTCTGGGCCAAGATGATGAACGAGAGCCTCGCCGGCTACAAGGTGATCGAGCGGCTGCAGCTCGCGCTCATCCGCTCAGCCGGACTGCGCGTGGCGGCGGACTTCTTCTCCCCGATCCGGCCCGAGATGCCGATCGTCGTCGCCAGGAGCGAGCTGCCGGCGGAGCTGCAGGCGCTGCCTGCACCCAAGGATCGCATCGCAGCCACGGGCGGCGAGCCTGGAAGCCTCGGCTCGAACGCCTGCGTCCTTTCGGGCAGGCTCACCGACACAGGCAAGCCGATCCTCGGAAACGACGTGCACCTGCCGATCGCGATGCCGTCGCTCTGGTACGAAGTGCACCTGGTGTGCCGGGCACCCGCCGAGGCCGACCGCTTTGCGGTGCGCGGCTTTTCTCTGCCGGGCGTCCCCGGCGTGGTCATCGGGCACAACGAGCGGATCTCGTGGGGCATGTCGGTTTGCGCCGGCGACGTCCAGGACCTCTACGTCGAGCGGGTCAACCCGCAGAACCCGGACCAGTACGAGCACAACGGCCGCTGGATCGACATGGACGTCCGCTACGAGACGATCAAGATCCGAAAGGAGCCCGAGCCGTACGTGCTGCGCGTACGTTCCACCAGGCACGGGCCGATCATCAGCGACCAGGGCTCCTACAGCGTGCTGGAGGGCTACGAGCTGCCCGCAGACAGGATCCCGCCCGAAGGCATGGTCCTGACCGCCGTGGCGCTGCGATGGCCCGGCCTGGAGCCGGGCGGCGCCGTGGCCGCGGTGCTGCGTCTGAACCGGGCGCGCAACTACGAGCAGTTCCGCCAGGCCCTTTCCCTCTGGGACGGCCCGACGCAGGGCTTCTCCTATGCCGATGCCGAAGGCAACATCGCCTTCCAGGTCGTGGCTCACTACCCGATACGGCCCGGCAGGGAAGGACGCACTCCCGTGCCCGGCTGGGTCGACAGCTTCGACTGGTCCGGGATCGTGCCCTTCGACCACCTGCCCCGGACGTACAATCCTGCCAAGGGCTACATCGTCTCG
Source organism: uncultured Spirochaetales bacterium (assembly GCA_964552235.1). GTDB lineage: Bacteria > Spirochaetota > Spirochaetia > SZUA-6 > CAVTHK01 > CAVTHK01. The sequence continues at coordinate 21,764 of CAZKGO010000021.1, forward strand.
GCGAACAACCAGGTGGCGGGCCCCGACTACTCCTACCGGATCGATCCCGAAGCCGACTACGGCTACCGGGCGCGCCGTATCGTCGGGCTCGTCGAGGGCAACGGCAGCGGCATCTCGGTCGACGACATCAAGGCCATGCACGCCGACGTGCTGGACACGTGGGCTCTCGAGATACTGCCCTACCTTGGCCCGGTGAGCCTGGAGCCGGACGCCAAGGAGACCGCGCTGCGCGACGAGGAGCGCAAGGAGCTTTCGGAGTCGAAGCTGCGCAAGGCCGCGGAGGCGGACGCCAAGGAACTGGCGGCCATGGAAAAGGCGCGCGAGCGGCTGCTCGGCTGGGACGGTCGCATGAGCGAGGAGAGCGGCGACGCCGCCCTCTTTGCCTGCTTCCTGCAGAAGCTGATCGAGGAGGTTTATCGCGACCAGTACCCGGAGTCGCGATGGCCCGCCACCGACCGCAGCCGGATGAAGAACAACCTGTGGTACATGCTGCAGGACGAGACGAACGCGTGGTGGGACGACAACCGGACGCCGGAGGTGCGCGAGCGGCGCGACGACATCCTCGGCCGCGCTTTCCGCAAGGGCTACCAGCTCGCGGCCAAGAGGCTCGGCAAGGACCCCAAGCGCTGGAAATGGAGCAGGATCCACAAGGCGACGTTCCGCAGCACCACCCTCGGCTCATCGGGCATCAAGCCGATCGAGAGCATCTTCAACCGCAGCGTGCCCGTAGGCGGCGGCCTCAGCGAGCTGAGCGTCACGGCCTGGAGCCCAGGCAAGCCCTTTGACGTGATCCACATCGCGATGGTGCGCCAGATCATCGACTGGGCCGACCTGGACAGGTCCCTGTTTCTCCACGTCCCCGGCCAGAGCGGGCACCCGGCCAGCCGCCACTACAGCGACTTCATGACTCCGTGGCGCAGGCACACCTACCACCCCGGAGGGTGGAGCGAGGCGAGCCTGAAGCGGATAGC
>CAZKGO010000021.1:22834-41456 GCA_964552235.1 uncultured Spirochaetales bacterium
CGCCCCGCTACAGCCAGAGAGCGGCCCGCAGGCAGGGACCGGAGTAGAGCGTGCCCGCGACGATGTTGTGGTGCCAGCCTGCACCAAGCGACAGGCGTCCCAGCGAGACGCCGGCCGTCCCCTGCCAGTGGCTCCAGATCTGGTCGCCGATCGCGGCGTTGACGTTAAAGACCTCGAGGTGCACGCGGCCGGGGAGAAACAGCTGGCCGCAGAACCCGAACGAGAAGTAGGCCCTCTCGAGCACGTCGAGGGTGTAGCCCCCGACGAAACCGCTGAGCATGAAGTCGGGCACGTACAGGGTGATGCCCGCGTTGGCCGAGAGCACGGAAAAGCCCTCGGTCTCCGCGAAGACCGACAGGTTGTAGACGTTGAGGTGAAGCCCGGCAAGCTGCGCCACGAGGCGGTTGCTGTTGCCCCACGTGCCGTCGAGATGGTTGGCCGCGTCGGCCGACAGCTCGACCGACACCCACTTGCGTTCTTCGGGCAGGATGAACGTCGAGGTGTTGTAGACGAACCCGCTGCTCTGCGAGTACGGGTAGGCGGCAAAGCGCAGCGTCACCGCGTTCTCGAACATTGCCTGGAAGAGCACCTCGAAGAACGCGCGGGCGATGATGCCGAACAGGCCCGGCTCCTCCTCTTCGTCGTCTGTCTCGCGAGGGGGTTTGGGCCGCTCCTTTTTGGCGCGCCGCTCCGCCTCCTCGGCCTCCTCGATGGTCTCACGGATCTTGCGATCGCCCTCGCCCGCTCCCGCGACGACACCACAAAGAGTCAACAGGACCAAGGCGACTGCCAGGCGTCTCGGTGCCATGACGACCTCCCACCTCGCGCTGTTGGCAACGGTGCGCTCTCACGGTTATACCATGCCCTGGGGCGCTCGGCATGCACTCGAACGCAGACAGCTCCTTGACGGCCCGGCGGGCGATCGCGGTCTCGCTCTGCGCCGCGGTGTGGCTCGCGGCGCACCTGCCGACGCTCGCCCGCTTTCCCCCGATGCACTCCGACGAAGCGTGGCTCGCCTCGCTCACTCACTCGATGCTGGCGGAGCGCTCGCCCGCCGCGACCGAGGGCTTTTTCGCACTCACGCCGCGCGCCCCCCACGCGCTGCGCCTGGTGTTCCACCTCCTGCAGGCTCCCTTTGTCGCCCTGCGCTGGTCGCTCGCGAGCGTCCGCCTGCTCTCGATCGCGGCGGCAGCGGCGGCCGTCGTCCTCGCTGCCGCAATCGCGGCGAAGACCCTGCGAACGCAGGCGGCGCGCCTGTTCCTCGTGGCCGCGGTCGCCGTCGATCCGCAGCTCTTTGCCGCATCGCATCTCGCCCGCCAGGAGATCGTGCTCGTCGCGGCCCTGCTGGCTGCCCTCGCCTTGCGCGCGCGGGGCGCGCCGCCGGCCGCCGTCGCCGCGGCGCTCGGCCTCGCCATCGGCGTGCACGCCAACAGCTTCGTCGCGGCCGCGCCTGTGGCGGCGCTCTATGCCCTCGACGTCGCGGGGGCGCGATGCGGCGAGCGCGGCGCGGCGCTCGGGCGCGCGCTCGTGTTCGTCGGGACGCTCGCAGTGTGGGCCGCGGCGTGGCTCGCCCTCAGCCGCGTGCTCGACCCCGGGTTCCCGCGGGCCTACGTCGCGTTCGGCGGGCGCTACGGGGTCGGCGACTCGTTGCCGGTCAAGCTCCTCGGGCTGCGGGGCTTCTACGCCCGCCTCTACCTGCGCATCGGCGGGACCTACCACGTGCCCGACGTGCGCCTGCCGCTGCTGCTCTTTGCCGCGGCCGCCGTGGCCGCGGTCCTGCTGCTCGTTGCCCGCGCCGCGTTCGGAAAGCCTGCGGTGCGGCGGGTCGCCGAGGCGCTCGCAATGCTCGTCGCTGCGAACATCGGCCTGGTCGCCATCGGCAAGTACAGCCAGCCGAGCGTCGTGCTCGTCTTTCCCGTGGGGTACCTGCTGGTCGCCGCGCTCTTCGACGCGGCCGCGCGGCGGCTCCGGGCCGCGTCGCGTTGGCCAGTCGCGGCTGCCACGGCCGGGCTCGCCATCGCCCTCGGCTTTTCGACCGCGGCGCAGGCGGCGGCGTGGCTGCCGGTGCGCTACGACCGCTACCTGGCACGCATCCGCGCCCACGTGAGCCCGACCGCGGCCGTGATCGGCCCTCTCAACTCCGCCTTCGCCTTCGAGCCAGGCAGGCTGCACGCGTTCGCGGACCTGGAGGCGCTGCAGGAGGCGCGGCTCACGGTCGCCGACTACGTCGAGCGCTTCGGCATCGAGTACATTCTGTACCCCGAGGAGCTCGACCGCGTGTACGCGGAGCGGCCCCTGTGGAACGACCTGCACGGCAACATCGCGCCGTGGTACCCGGAGCTGCGGCGCTTCCTCGAGGAGCGCTGCGTGCTCGCGGCCGAGTGGGAGGAGCCGGTGTTCGCGATGCGCATGGTCGCGTACTCTGGCCGCGGTCCCTGGCGCTTTGCCGTCTACCGCGTGCTGCCGCCCGCGGGCCGCTGACCGCCTTGCGAGCGAGGGCCCTCGAGGAGCGCCTCCAGACGGGCGTACAGCGCCGCGAGCCCGGGGTTGGTGAGGTCGCGGGGCTCCCGGAGAGGGTTGGCCAGGTCGGCGCGCGGCGCCCCGTCGCGTCCCATCACCACGATGCGCTGCGACAGCCGGATCGCCTCGAGGATGTCGTGGGTGACGAACACGACCGTGAGGCCTCCTGCCCGCCACAGCTCGAGCACGAGGGCGTGCAGGAGGCCGCGGGTCTGAGCGTCGAGCCTGGCAAACGGCTCGTCCATCAGCAGCAGCCGCGGCGATGAGGCGAGAGCGCGGGCGAGCACGACCCGCTGCCGCATGCCGCTCGAAAGCTGGTGGGGATAGAGGCTGGCGGCGTCGGGCAGGTGCACGCGCTCGAGCAGGCGTCCGGCCCCGCCTCGCGGCAGGCCCGAGGCGCGCAGGGCGAACGCCACGTTGCCCTGGGCAGTCAGCCAGGGGAACAGCTGGTTGTCGTCGGGCAGCACCAGGATTCGCTCGGGCCCGGGCTCGGTCGCGACCGAGCCGTCGAAGAGGAGGGTCCCCCTGTCCGGGGGCTCGAGCGACGCCATGAGGCGCAAGAGCGTCGACTTGCCGCAGCCGGAAGGGCCGAGGATGCCGAGCAGCTCGCCCTCGGCCACGTCCAGCGAGAGCTCGCGCAGCACCGGCGCCGCGTAGATCTTGCTCAGGCGGTCGAGCGACAGCAGACCGCTCATGCGCTCACGCCCCAGCGCTCGATCGTGAGGCGCTCGAGCGTACGGAAGCCGAGCTCCTCGACGGCCACGCCCAAGATGATCACGACGAGGATGCCGGCAAAGAGCCCGCCGGTGTTCATGAAGACCCGCCTGCTGTAGACGAACCACCCGAGGCCGCCGAGCCCGCCCGCGGCCCCGAACACCATCTCGGCGCTGATGAGCGCGCGCCAGGCGCGCGACCACCCGATGCGCGCGCCTGCCAGCAGAAACGGCACGATGCCGGGCACGGTCACGCGGACGAAACGGGCCGCGGGGCCGAGTCCGAGGTTACGCGCCACGATGCGCCAGGCGCCGGGGAGGCTGCGCGAGCCGGCGCGCAGGCTCGTGGCCACCGGCCAGAGCACGGAGTGGACGATTACGAGGAGAACCGCCTCGAAGCCGGTGCCGACCCAGAGAATCACGACCGGCAGCAGCGCGAGGCCCGGCAGCGGATGGAGGATCGCGATGAGCAGGCCGAGCAGATCGTCGAGCAGGCGGTGGGCGCTCGCCGCAAACGAGAGGGCAAAGGCGGCGACCGTGCCCAGGAGCAGCCCGCCGAGCACGAGCGCGAGGGACAGGGCGATCTGGCGCGGCAGCGCTCCCGCGCGAAGGGCGTCGAGCAGCGACGCCGCGACGGTCGCCAGCGACGGGTACAGCTGCGGCTGCGGCTTCGCCAGCAGGCGCACGGCCTCCCACCCGGCGGCCAGGGCGGCGAGAAAAGCCGCCCGCTGCGCCCAACGCAGCCAGGGCCTGCTCACGGCTGCCGCCTCCCGGCCGGCGGGGCGCCGGGTGCGGTCCAGAGCAGCTCCCGCAGCGGCTCGGCGGGGGCCTTGAGGTATCCGCGGCGGCGCATGAAGTCGGCGAAGCGCTCGACCCCCTGGATGCCGCCTTCGAAGCTCATCGCCGCGAGCTCCCGCTCGATGGCGGACGCCTCCATCCCGTAGAGCGGGGCGAGCGTCGCGGCCGCTTCGGCGGGCGAGCGGGCGATCGAGGCGGCCGCCTGCTCGAGAGCGCGAACCAGGGCGGCGATCGAAGCGGGCGCCCGCTCGAGAGCCGCCTCGGTGGCCACCGCTACGACAAAGGTGAAGTCGCCTCCCGCAGCTTCGACTCCGCTGAGCACCTGGCGAAAACCCGGCTCGGAGAGCTCCCGCCTCAGGTAGGGCGGTGTCGTGAAGTGGGCTGCGATGTCGCCTCGCGCCAGCATCGCCGCCATTCCGTCGGGGTGGGCCATCGTCACCAGGCGGCCGTCGAAGCGCGCCGCGTCGCCGAGCTCGCGCTCGGCGGCCATGGCGAGGAGGATGTGCTGCACGGAGCCCGGCTGCGGAACGGCGATGCGATCCCCGGCCGCGAAGTCGGCCAGACGCGTGACGCCGGGCTTCCAGGTCACCAGCGCCACCGGCGACCGCGAGAGCCCGGTCACGATGCGCCACTTCATGCCGTTGTCGCGGCCGACGAGGAACGGCGGGATCGCGACAAAGCCGACGTCCACGCGGCCGGCCACCATCGCCTCGCGTATGGCGGCCGTGTTGCTCATCCGCTGCCAGCTCACCTGCGGCGAGCCGGCCCCCTGCTCGAGGAGCCTGCGCTCCCGCACGAGCTGCACCGGGGCATAGGCGAGGCCGAACTGCTCGGCGATCGAGATGCCGGCCGGCCGGGTGCGCGAGCAGCCGGCCAGGGCCGCCGACGCGGATACCAGGACCGCCAGCGCGCGAAGAGCCGTACTCATCGGAGCGGCAAAGGATGACGGGCCTCGGCCCGGGTGTCCAGCAGGAGATCCCGGCCCGCGGCGTCGCGAGCGCGGAGGGCGTCGAAGACCGCCTCGACCCTCGTGTTGATCTCGTCCCTGCTCGCCGCCTCGATGAGGAGCCAGGCCGCGCGCTGCGTCGAGTTGGCCATCGGCCCGATCTCGGTGCCCGGCCGCTGCAGCCACTCGGCTGCCGCGACCCCGGGCAGCGCGCGCACCGGCTCGAGGTCGGAGAGCGCCGCGATGCGGCCGGGCCTGCAGAACAGCAGCGGCACCGAAAGGCAGCGCGGCGCAGCCGCCGGGTCGAAGCCGGGGCGCGGCAGCGGCGCCCGTGGGCGGCCCAGGCTGCCGTCGATCAGCATGTCGACGGGATCGACGCCGGTGAGGCGCGGCAGGAAGCGGTCTTCGTAGGCGCCGCCGAGGCGGCAGGCGATCTCGTTCACGACGATCCCGCGGTCGCCGACGAGGAACTGAAAGTAGATCGGGCCCTCGGTGACGGCAAAGCCTGCCACGATGCGCAGCGTGAGCTCCTCGACGGCGGCCGCGTGAGCCTGCAGGTGCGAGGGATAGCGGTGAGCGACGCAGACGCCGATGTGAGGCGGCGCCTCGACGGTCACGCGGTCGGTGACCGAGAGGATGCGGGTCTCGCCGCTGTGCACCCATCCGGACACCGTGACCTCGCGGCTCGGGTAGTGCTCCTCGACGAGAAGCCGGGGCTCCCGCGAGTAGGACAGCACGTCCTCTACCACGCGGCGCACGGCGACCGCGTCGTCGACCTTGTAGACGCCGCGCTGCCCCTGGCTGTCGACGGGCTTGGTGACGTACGGCGGGCGCAGCCCCTCCAGCTCGCGTTCGTCGAAGCCCTGGCCCACGAGCGCCCAGGGCGCCGTGGGCAGTCCGAGGTCGCGCAGCCGCTGCTTCATCACTCGCTTGTTGGTCACGGCCAGCGCGGTCTCGACGTCGAGAAACGAGGCAAGGCCGAGCTCGGCGCACACCCGCGCAGCGGTGAGCACCGGCTGGTCGGTGCCGGCTGTCATGACCGCCTCGACGCCCCGGCGCCGCGCGGCTTCGAGCACGGCCGCGGCGTCAAAGGTGCTCGCCGGCTCAAAGGCCGAGGCCAGCGCGCGGCCCGGCGCCCCCGGGTCGCGGTCGGCGAGCACCGTGAACAGGCCGCGCTCCCGGCAGCGGGCAAGCAGGCTCATCTGGCTGCTGCCGCCGCCGAGGACCAGCACCCGCGCCGCGCTCACACTCCCGCCCTCCTGACCTCGGCGATCGCGAGCTGCTCTCCGACGGGCCGCGCGGGCGCGAGGCGGCCGAGCGGGCTGTAGGCAGCGAGCGTGGCGGCGAACACCCGCGCCAGCCGGGCGAGGGAGTAGCGCGAGGCCGCGCGCGGCCCTGCGGCGACCCGCACGCTGGCGGTCCGCGGCCGCTGCCGCAGGGCGAGCGCCGACACGTAGATGGCGGCCGCCCGCTCCTCGAGCATGCGTGCGACCAGGTCGCGGCTCATCACGCGAAAACCGGTCAGCCGCAGCCCGAACGGCTTGCCGACGGCCAGGCTGAAGGCCACGTCGAACAGGCGCGAGCCCAGGCGCCGCACCGCACCGAGCGCGCGGCCCGGCGCCACGGCGTAGACCAGGTCGCAGCCCGACCGCGCCCGCGCGAGCAGCAGCGGGATCCCCTCGGGCGCGTGCTCCAGGTCGTCGTCGAGCGTGACGATCCAGCGGCCCCGAGCGATCCGGCAGCCGGCCAGCGTAGCCGCCTGCTGCCCGCTTCGGCGGGCCATCCGCACGCAGGTTACAGCGCCCTCGCGTTCGGCGATCGCTGTCATCACCTCCCAGGTGTCGTCGTCGCTGCCGTCGTCGACGAGCACCACCTCGCCGGCGAGGCTGCGCACGACGGGCATGAGCCGCGAGGCGAGAGCCCCGAGACGGCGCGACCCCCGGTAGCTCGGCACCACGACGCTCACGCTCACAGGTTCCACACCAGCAGCCCCGCAGCTACGAGTCCGATGCCGGCGACGTGCCGGCCGCTCATCCGCTCGCCAAGGAACAGGCGGCCCCCGACGGCGACCAGACCTTGCGCGAGGGCCGTGGAGGCGTAGGCGAGCCCCAGCTCGACGCGGGCGACGGCGAAAAAGTACAGCGGCGTGGCGCCGACGGCGGCGGCGAGGCCGAGGAGGAGGCGCGGCGACACGCTGCGGAGCAGCGCACGCGGGCCGGCGCCCGTCACGAGGGAGCCCGCCCCGCCCTTGAGAGCCACCTGGCCGGCGGCCACGAGGAGCACCACCCCCGCCAGGGCGAGGAGCGCCGTCACGGGCGCGCCTCCGCGCCCTGCGGGCGGGACATCAGCAGGACTCCCGAGACCACGAGGGCGCTGCCGGCGATCTTGCCGGCGGTGAGCGGCTCGCCGAAGATCAGGGCGGAAAGCGCCAGCACCAGGGGATAGGCGAGAGCGAGCACCGGGTAGGCGTCGACGAGCCGCTCGCGCCGCAGAACCAGGACCCACAGCAGCCCGCGGCCGAGCAGGCAGGCCACGCTCACAGCGAGCAGGAGGTTCAGGGGGACGCCGCTGGCAGCCGCGCGCAGGGCCCCTGCCCGCGCCGCGAGCTGGCCGCTCACCGCCAGAGCGAGGACGGCGGCGAAGCGGATGATGCGAGCACCCCACCCTTCCATGACTCCCTCAATGGAAAGAGGCCCGGCGGTCGCCGGGCCTCTGCTTGGATCGAGTGCGAGCGATCCTACTTGACCACCGGGTAGCCCTGGTTGGCCCAGCCCTGCGGGACGTTGGCCGCGGTGCCCATGCCGCCGCGCAGCGAGTAGGCATCGTAGCCGAGCAGGCGCAGAGCCGCAACCGCCTGGCCCGCGGTCTGGCCGGTGTAGCAGTAGACCACCAGCTTCTTGCGTGCGGGCAGGTTCGAGAACATCGCGTCCATGCCCTTGCCCCACGGGATGTTCGTGGCGCCCTTGATGTGGCCGTTGGCAAAGTCCGCAGCCTGCCGGATCGAGACGAACGCCACGTTCGGGTCGCCGGCGTCCAGGAGCTTCTTGGCTTCGGCCTCGAGCACGATGTTGTTGGCGTAGGGCGTGCCGGCCTTGCCCGCCATGTCGCTGTAGTAGGCCTTGTAGGCCGCCTCGAGAGCGGGAACGAGCGGGTAGGTCCTGGCCGTGCTCACCGGGGTCGCCGCGGTCGTCGTCACCTTGGCCACGTCCGGCACCTTGGAGATGCCGAGGTTCCAGCCGAAGCGGATCGACTGGGCAGGGACGCCCGCCGCGTTGAACAGCATCACGGCCTGGCCCGCGGTCTGGCCGGTGTAGCAGTAGACAAGCACGGTGCCCGACTGGGGCAGGTACTTGAGGTTGTCGACGATCGCCGGGGTGCCCCAGGGCAGGTTGATCGCGCCCTTGAGGTGGCCCTTGGCGTAGTCGGCGGCGCTGCGGATGTCGATCAGGGTCATCGCCTCGCCGGCGGCGACCTTGGCCACCGCGTCCTTTTCCTGGAAGATGCGGCCGTTGGCCGGCCACTCGGCGAAGTACTTCTTGACCGCGTCGCCGATCGGGTCCCTCGACTGGGCGCCGACCGACAGCAGCCCCGCCACAACGAGCAGCACGAGAACCGAGAACAGCTTCTTCATTGTTCACTCCCTCCTTGGAGGATTTCTGCCTTTCGTCCCCGCTCAAGCGGGGTTTGATGATCTATGACTTGTCCGACGCCGAGGCCCGCACGGCCGCGGCCTCGACCTTCTGCACCGGGTTCGCCGCGTCGGCCGACCACTCGACCCAGGCGCCGTCGTAGAGGGCGAGCTTGCGGTAGCCCGCGTTGTAGAGCGCGAGGTAGGTCTGGGCAGCGCGGATCGAGGTCTTGCAGTAGACGATCACCTGGTCGTCGTAGTCGACGCCCTGCTCGAGGTGGCGGATGCGGACGTGCTGCACCGGCCGGTAGGTGCCGTCCTTGAAGTTGTTGCCGGCAAAATCAAGCAGCACCGAGCCGGGAATCGTTCCCTCGGCGAACTCCTGCTCTGTGCGCACGTCGAGCAGCACCGTCTTGCGGTCCGGCGACTCCACCTGTCGGCGCACCGTCGGCATGTCCGCGATCATCTCGGCGCGGGGCGCCTGTGCCCGGAACTGCGCCGTCTTGACCTCGGGTGCGCCGGCGGCGATCTCGACCCCGGCGGCTTCCAGAGCATCCAGCCCGCCGCTGACCACCTTGACCTTGTCGTGGCCGTAGTACTTGAGCGTCCACCACAGGCGCGCGGCGTCCATGTTCTGGTTGGCGTCGTAGGCCACGACCAACGAGTCGTTGCCGATGCCGCGGCTGCCCATCACCTCTTCGATCTGCGCGGCGGGGGCCACCAGGCCGGGAAACGGCTCGTTGACCACGATGTCGGCACGCGAGATGTTGACCGCGCCGGCTGCGTGGGCCCGGTTGTAACGCAGGAAATCCTGCGCGTCCACGAGCACGGCGCCGGCCTGCACGAGGGCGAGCGCCTGCTTGGCTTCGACGATCTCGGTGTTCTTCTCGCCGGGGGCCGAAGGTCCGCATCCGGCGAGCAAGGCGATGGCCGCGATCAAAGCGGCGAGCATCTTACGCATCGGTCCCCCTTACGCGACCAGCTCTCGCAGCCTGGCTTCGACCTTGGGGCGGGCGCATTCCGTGGACATCTCCACGACCTCGCCGCCCTTGGTGTAGAAGATGGTCATCGGCTCGACGTCGCACGACAGGCGATCGCACAGGCGCTTGCCCTTGTAGAGATCGAGCACGTTCAGCTTGACCTTGCCGTCGAAGCTTTTCTCGATCTCCTGCATCAACGGCAGCAGCTCGCGGCTCGGCGCGTCGATGGCCGAGTAGACGTAGATCAGGCCGACCTTTTCCTTCTGCATGATCTGCTTCTCGAACATCTCGCTGTCGGCGATGTAGCGCTCGGCCATGTATCCGGCGATCGCTCCGTCGCCGACCGCCGTGGCCACCTGCTTGAGCTCCTTTTCCCGCACGTCGCCGCAGGCGTACACCCCCGGGATGCTCGTCTCCATGATCTCGTTGGTGGTCAGGTAGCCGCGCCTGGTCATCGGCAGCACGTTCTTGAAGATCTCGGTGTTCGGCTCGTAGCCGATGAACTCGAAGCAGGTGTCGACGGTCACCGGATCGAGCTGGCCGGTCTTGAGGTTCTTGAGCACGACGCGCTCGAGGCGCGGGTCACCTTCAAAGGAGGCGACCATCGTGTTCCACTTGAACTCCATCTTGGGGTTCGCGAGAGCCTGCTCGCGGGCGATCTCGTTGCAGTCCATCTTGCCGGTGTCGTGGATGACCGACACGATGACCTTGGCCGCGAACCTGGTGAGGAAGATGCCCTCCTCGATCGCCGCGTCGCCGCTGCCGATCACCATCACGGTCTTGCCTGTGTTGGCCGCCGCGTCGCAGGTCGCGCAGAAGGAGATGCCCTTGTCGTAGAGGTACTTCTCCTCGTTGGGTGCCTTGGTCACCCGCGGCCTGCCGCCCGAGGCGACGATGACCACACGCGACTCGTAGATCGTGCGGAAGGTCTCGACCTTCTTCCACTCGTCGGAAAAGTCGACGGTCTTGACGTCGGTGAGCTTGAACTCGACGTTGAACTTCTTGGCCTGCTTGTGGAACAGCTCCATCAGGCCGAGCCCGGTGCCCCCTTCGGGAAAGCCGGGGTAGTTCTCGATCTCGTTGGTGTAGGTGGCCAGTCCCCCGACGAGCGACTTCTCGAACAGGATCGTCTTGAGCCTCGCGCGGCCGCAGTAGATGCCGGCGGTCATGCCTGCCGGGCCGCCGCCGATGATGGCGACGTCGTAGCGTTCGACCTTCTTCTCTCTCATTGCCTTTACCTTTACATGAAGTACTTGACCAGGAGCTTGCTTCCGATGATCGCCCCGGCGAACAGGAACACCCCGAACACCCAGCCGGAAAGCGACAGCGAGGCGATGCCGCTGTAGTAGGCGCCGATGTTGCAGCCAAAGCCGATCCGCGCGCCGTAGCCCATGAGCAGGCCGCCGAGCACCGCGGCGGCGACCTGCCGTCCGCTCTTGATCCGCTTGAACTTAAACCCCGAGGCGATCAGCGTCGAGAACAGGGCCCCGACGATGATGCCCAGGTTGCGCACACTGGCCGCGTCCTTGAAGAAGCCGGCCTCGAGCGTCGCCTGGGCCCCCTCGTTGGCAAAGTAGTACCACTTGTCCACGGAGCCGCCGACGAGCCGGTAGAGCCACGCGCCCCAGCTCGCAAACGCCGCGGACACCCCCCACGGGCTGCCGGTGACCGCAAAGGTCACGACCTGGAAGGCCGACAGCAGCACCGCGCCCGTGATGTAGGGCCAGGCGTCCTTGAGCCAGGCGACGTAGTAGGGGTTCTGGCGGATCTTCTCAAAGAGCTTCTTCACGGCCGTGCGCCTCCGTCACTTGACCTTCTCGATGACCACGTCCCACTCGCCCTCGCCGATCTCCTCGATCTCGACGTTGTGGCCGGCCTCGCGCGCCCACTCGGGCACGTTCTTCATGGCGCAGCTGTGATCGATGTGCACGATCAGCACGTCGCCGACGGCCAGCTCGCCGAGCTTCTTCTGGGTCTTGACCAGGGGAACCGGGCACGCTTCGCCGAGACAATCCAGCTCTACTTCCTGCATGACGTTCCTCTCCTCTCGAGTTCTAGTGTTCCGCCGCGTTCTTGTGCTTCGCCCACTTGTCCGCGGCAATCCACAGGCAGGCGATGACGGCCAGCTGCACGACGACGGCGCCGAGCCAGCCGAAGACGTCCGGGAGAAAGATGGCTCGGCCCCTCACAATGAAGTTGAGCTTCCACCATCCGAAATCGTGAGCGCCCCACAGGGAGCCGACGACGAAAAAGAACAGGCTCAGCACCTGCATCCAGAAGCCCTCGCCCACGCGCATGAGGGTTCCCGAGGCGCAGCCGCCGGCGATGACCATCCCGACGCCGAACATCAGCCCGCCCGCCACGGTAGAGAAGCTGATGGGCGCGACGAAGCTCTGGCCGGGAATCGGAAGGCCGCGGGACCAGGCGCCGTACTTGATCGCGGTGAAGCCGATGGTGGTCATCGCGAGGGCCGCGAGCACCGCCTTGGTGAGACTGGTGCCGCCGGTGAGGTAGGGATCGCGCATCGAGGCGGTAAAGCAGAAGCGGGTCTTCTGCAGGATGAATCCGAAAATCGTCCCGGTGAGCCAGAAGAAGGCGAGCTGCGGCGAGCCGGCGCCGAACAGCAGCAGCGCAACCACGATCACCGCGAGCGCGAGCAGGCCAAGCGGAATCTGGTTGGCCCGCTTCTTCGCGGGCTGGCTTCGGATCGAGCGCCGGATCGAGCCGGCGCCGGCGGGAGCCGCGGCTGGTGTGTCGCTCACAGGTCGCTCCTACGCTGGGGATAGTTGCTACCTGGACATCATTGCCAGCCCGCAAGCCTTTTGTCAAGCGCTATGGCATCATTTGCAAAGCACTTCACATAAATGGGCGTATATGTCAAGATAAAGGTTCAATGTGCTGTTTTGAAGGATTGATGGTAGTAATATTTGCAGATCGAAAACATCAGAGAGCCGGGGATGGAGAATTCACGCTTCGTCGTCGTTGATGGTCCACGGAAACAGCCGAGCCTGACCTTTTTCAGCCTTTCGACCTGCTCGATGTGCAAAAAGGCGCAGGAGTACCTCAAGGAAAAGGGATACGCGTACAGGTACCTCCTGGTCGACCAGCTGACTCAGGAGGAGAAGAGCCGGCTCAAGGACGATCTGTGGAGGCGCTGCGGGGTCCGGATCGTCTTCCCGGCTCTCGTCATAGACGATCGCCGGTTCGTGCCGGGCTTCTTCAGGAAAGCCTGGGACGAAGCGTTGGGAGAGCACGATGGCCAGGCCTGTGGCTGAGGCCGCCAGGGTTCGCACCTTTGTCGGCCGCGTCGCGGCGCGCAACGGCTGGCAGTTGAACCCGGACACCGAGCACCTCGCGTCGGTGATCGAAGGCCTGGCAGCGAATCGGGACCGCCACGGGTACTACCTCTGCCCGTGCCGCGAGGGCGCAGGCACGTTCTCCGCAGACCATGACATCACCTGCCCTTGTCCCTACGCCGCGCTCGACATCGCCGAGCACGGCCACTGCTACTGCGGCCTGTTCCTCAGCGACCGCTTCGGGCAGAGCGGTGCCGCCGTGGAGCCGATCCCGGAGCGCAGGCCGGCCGGGCCCACGGGCGACGGGGAGGATTTCCTCTGATCGTTACGACAGCGGCCGGGAGGGTTGTGTGGACAAGGACCTCTGCAGCATCAAGGACATCGTGCGGGAAATCCACCGCCTCGAGAGCGAGCTCAAGCGCAAGTACGGCCTGACCTTGAACGAGGGGCTGTGCCTCTGCTGCGTCACCAGGACGGGCAGGACCCCCGGCGACTGCGCGCGGCAGCTCGGCCTCTCGGCCTCGCGGATCTCCCGCATCCTGAACGCCCTCGAGCGCAAGGGCCTGCTCGAGCGCCGCTTCGGCGCCGACGACCGCCGTTCGACCGAGCTCACGATCACAGAGACGGGCCGGGTGCGGCTCGACGAGCTGCGCTGCAACGGATTCTCTTTCAGCCGTCTCGACGCTCTCGTTTCAGCCGAAGAGACACCGACGGCCCGATAGACCTGCCGCGCCTGCTGCGGCTATTCGACCAGCCAGGCGCCCTGGGCGCGAAGCATCTCCTGCAGCCCCCTCACGTCCACCTGCCGCGTCGAGATCCCCTCCCGCGCCGCGAGCGCGGCCGCCACTCCCGCGGCATGGCCCACGGCCATGCAGGTGGCCATCACTCGCGCGCTCGCCAGCGCCGTGTGATCGGCCGAGATGCTGCGGCCGGCCACCAGCAGCGCGTCCTGCCCCTTTGGCGTCAGGCAGCGGTAGGGAATGCCGTAGGCCGGCACTCTCGCCAGTCGCACCTCGCCGCCCGTCGGGCTGTGAATGTCGATCGGGTAGCCGCCCGTGGCAATCGTGTCGGGGAACCTGCGGCCCGCAAGCACATCTTCGCCGCTCAGCAGGTAGTCGCCGGTGATGTGGCGCGTTTCGCGCACGCCGACAAAGCCTGACGTCGCGGTGAGCGTCGCCGCCTCGAAGCCCGGCACGTAGCGGCGCAGGAACTCCACCACGATCGGCACCTGCTTCCGCCCCTCCATCTCGGCCCGCGTGAGGTCGCGCTCGTCGTGGCAGCGCACACCGTGAACGTGCACCATGTTCACCATCGCCGAGCCGTCGGTCAGGCCGGGGGTGTAGATCACCCGCGGGCAGGGTATTCCCTCGAACCCCTCAGCGGCGGCCTGATCGACGAGGTTCTTCAGCCCGACGACGATGTGCTTTTCCCTGGTGCGGAACTGCGCGTGGGGCATCACGTAGAGGTCGTACCGGTCCGGGAACTCCAGAATGCGGCGCCTCAGGCGCTCGTTGTCCACGTTGTCGAGCCGGATCGTGATGGTCACCGACTGCGTGAGGCTGTCGTCGGGCCGGCCCACCGTGAACGGCGCCCCCGCGCGGGCGGCCACGTCGCCGTCGCCTGTGGCGTCGACGAAGATCCTGCCGGCGATCGCCTGCCGCCCGCTCTTGTTCTCTACGATGAGCGCCTGCAGGCGGCCGCCGTCGGCGTGGACGCCGGCCACCAGGTTGTGCAGGCGCAGCTCGACGCCCGACTCTTCGATCATCTGCTGGCAGACGAGCTTGACCGCCTCCTGGTCGACGATGATGTACGGGTTGTGCAGCGCGCAGCCGATGAACTCGCCGGCTCCGCCGACTACGCGCAGGCGATCGATCAGCTCCTGCGCCAGGCCCCGGACGATCTGCGTGCCCGTGCTGTCGTAGTAGCCCTGCAGCGGCAGGTGCATCGCCGCCACGCCGCCGAGGAAGCCGTACTGCTCGACGAGCAGCGCGCTCGCGCCGGTGCGCGCAGCCGCGACCGCAGCCATCACGCCGGTGAGGCCGCCTCCGGCCACCACCACGTCCTTGTCCGCCGCGACGGGCAGCTCCCGCGCGGGCTCCCTGAACGTGCGATTCGCCACGACTTCCTCCATGCAGGCGGCAGCGGCGGGGAGCCTACCGCTGGGGGCAGGTGATGCGGTAGCTGCCGGGCGCCACGGACAGCAGCACGCGCGTCGGCTCCGACCGGAACGCGAGCACCCCCTCGGCCTCGGAAGGCGCGCGGCCGCTCACGCGGACCGCGGCGGCGGCTGTCGTGCGCAGCCGCACCTCCGCCCCGCTGTCGGGCGGCACCAGCAGCTCGAGCTGCAGCTCGCCGCCCGCGCGCTCCCACCGCGTGCGGATCTCGCCGCAGGGAGCCACGTGCCGGCACTCGGCCGAGGTCAGGCGCGCGTCCGGCAGCGGCTCCACCACGAAGCGGCGAAAGCCGGGATGCCGCTCGTCGAGGGCGATCCCTCCGATCGCCGCAGCCATCCAGACGCCCACCGCCCCGTAGGCGTAGTGGTTGAACGAGTTCATCGAGACGTCGCCGAAGCCGCCTTCCTTCGTCCAGCTATTCCACCTCTCCCACATCGTCGTGGCGCCGTTGGTCACCGGGTAGAGCCAGCCGGGGTAGTCTCTCTGGAACAGCACGTCAAAGGCGAGGTCGGCCCGGTTGAAGCGCGTGAGCACCGGCAGCAGCAGCGGCGTGCCGACAAAGCCCGTAGCCAGGTGGCGGCTGCGCGATTCCAGAAGGCGCACGAGGTGGCCAAAGGCGGTCTCGACCAGCCGGCCGGGCAGCAGGTCGAAGGCGAGGGCCAGCAGGTAGCCGGTCTGCGTGTCGCCCACGACGCGGCCGGCGGGGCTCACGAACTGCCGGCGGAACGCGCTGACGACCCGGGCGCGTAGCGCCGAGTACCCGCGCGCGGCCTCGACCCTGCCGAGCAGCCGGGCGACGCGGGCCATGATGCCGGCGGTGTGGGCAAAATACGCGGTGCCGATCAGGTCTTTCGGCGTCGGCGCGAGGCCCGGCTTGACGACGTCGGGGTCGAGCCAGTCGCCGAAGCCGTCGGAGGGCCGGATCAGGCCGCGGCTGGTGCGCTCCTGGAACGCGATCCACCGGCTCATGCTGTGGTAGCGCGCCTCCAGCACCGCGGGGTCGCCGTAGTACAGGTAGTGCGTCCACGGGCAGATCACCCCCGCGTCGGCCCAGGCCGCGGCGCCGCAGGCCGGCGCATCCCTCCAGCGGCCCACCGTGGGGCTGAGCACGTCGGGCGCCACGTGCGGAAAGGCGCCCTCGGCGTTCTGCGCGTCCTCCAGGTCGCGCAGCCACTTGGAGAAGAAGGCCGCAGTGTCGAAGTTGAAGCAGGCGGTCGGCATGAACACCTGCGCGTCGCCGGTCCAGCCCAGCCGCTCGTCGCGCTGGGGACAATCCGTGGGCAGCTCGAGAAAGTTGCCCTTCTGCCCCCAGACGATGTTGCTCGCCAGTTGATTGAGCAGGGGGTCGCTGGTGCGCAGCTCGCCGGCGCGCTCCATGGCCGAGTGCAGCACCACGCCGGTCACGGCGATCGGCGGCGCAGCCAGGCCGGTCACCTCGACGTAGCGGAATCCGTGATAGGTGAAGCGCGGCTCCCAGGTCTCCTCGCCGCCGCCGCTGCAGATGTAGTGGTCCGTGGCCCGGGCGCTGCGCAGGTTGGCGACGTAGAGGGTGCCGTCGGGATTCAGCATCTCGGCAAAGCGCAGCGTCACCTGCGTGCCGGAGGCGGCGCGCAGGCGCACGCGCGCCCAGCCGACCATGTTCTGGCCGAGGTCGTAGACCCAGGCGCCCGGGGCGGGCTCGGTGACAGCCCGCGGGGCGAGCTCCTCGATCGGCCGCACCGCGGGGGCGGGACGGGCGCTCAGGCGCGCCGAGGCCGGCGCGGACAGCGCCTCGGCCGGCCGCCACGCGGAATCGTCGAAGCCGCTCTCGCTCCAGCCCGGCATCTGCCGGCGGGCGTCGTAGCTTTCGCCGTGGTAGATGTCGGAGGCGAGCAGGGGGCCGGTGGTCGCCTTGAACTGCGGGTCCGTGGCTATGGTTTCGGTGCGGCCGTCGACCGTGTCGATCACGAGCTGGGCGAGCAGGCTCGGGGTGTCGCCGTAGTGGTTCTTCTCCCCGTACCACAGCAGGTGGCCGCAGTACCAGCCTTCGCCCAGGATCACGCCGAGGACGTTCTCGCCTTGGCGCAGCAGGGCCGTCACGTCGTAGGCGAGCACGTCGATGCGCTTGTGGTAGTCGGTCCAGCCGGGAACGAAGCGGTCCTCGCTCACGCGCCGGCCGTTGACCCAGGCCTCGAAGAGGCCCCGCGCCGTGATGTACAGCCGCGCGCGGCGCACCGGGCCGCCGACCGCGAAGGCTCGGCGCAGGAACGGGCAGGGCACGCTGTCGGCCGAGTTCTGGCGCAGCCCGATCCAGAGGCCCTTCCACTCCGAGCTGTCCAGCAGGCCAGTCTCCCAGAACGCCGGCTCGCTCCACGGCGTGGCCGCGCCGGCCGCATCCCAGGCCCTCACCCGCCACCACAAACGGGTGCGCGACGCGGGCGCAGGCCCGCCGTAGCGGATGCCCCCGCGCGGGCCGCCGCGCACGCGGCCGCTGTCCCACGCCAGGCGCCGCTCGTCAAAGCCATCGGGAGAGTCCGAGACCTGCACCTGCCACGCGCTTTGCCGGGCGCCGAACCTGCGGTCCTCGACGGCCCACGAGAGGCGCGGGGCCGGGTTGTCCGTGCCGAGGGGATTCTCCTGCCAGTCGCACCGCAGACGCACTGGTTTCATCGGTTCCACGACCAGAGTATGGGGCGCTCGCCGCCGATGATCAAGCCGGCCGCTCGGTGGAAAAGCCGCGCGTTATCGGTTATGCTTGGGCTGTCGCCTAAGGTGACGCAATCCCGATCCCGGAAAGGAGCTGCCCATGAGACGAATCGCGGTCGTTGTCCTTCTCCTGGCCTTGGTGGGCTCTTCAGCCCTGTTCGCCGTCGACCTGAGCGTCGGCGCCGATGTCCCGCTCGGCATGACCTACTGGAAATACGAAGACGAAGACTCCGTCAACGGCTTCCTGTTCGGCGGCGAGGTGGTGGTCAACGCCATGTTCACCCCGCAGTTCGCCGGCGAGCTCAAGATCGGTCTGGTGGTCGACGCCTACAGCGAGGAAGACGTGCTCGTACTTGGCGACTCCTTCGACTTCAAGGACCGGTTCCTGAGCATCGTCGGTCTGTTCAAGTACTACGTCAACCCGACTTTCTTTGTCGGGGCCGGCCTCGAGTACGACCGCTTCCTGAAGACCGACTGGGAGTACTCCGACGGCACCGAAGACAGCTTCGACCGGGACGACCTGGCGGACGACGAGGACATCGACCCGCTCTTCATAGTGGCGGTGGCGGGGGTGGACCTGATCGCGGGCCCCCGGCTGATCGTGCCGATCGCGTTCAACTTCGGCTACGGCGTCGCGAACATCCCCGACGACGTGACCCGGATGCACATCTACGGCACGGTGGGGATCAGGTATCTCCTGTAGCCGAGCTCGAATCGCAACAAAGAGAAGGCCTCGACGGCGGCGCCAGGCGGCCGCCTCGAGGCCTTTTCTGTCCCGTGCGCGCGTTCCCCCGCTCAGCGGCGGACCGCCCGGACGTCCTGGCGAGCGTCCTTGGGCTGGAAGGCCGGGCGCCCGATGGCGCCCCGGATCGAGTTGTTGCC
>CAZKGO010000021.1:41466-57644 GCA_964552235.1 uncultured Spirochaetales bacterium
CACGGTGACAACGCGGCGGGGATCACCGCGCACGCCCGTCTGCGTCCAGAACGACTCGCCCTTGCCGCCGTTGGTGATTCTCCAGCCGAGCAGCTCGAGGACCCGCCGAACGAACGGCTGCCCGCTCATGTGGCCGATCGTCTGGCCGAGAGACAGCAGCTCGGCATCGGTCGGCAGACGCCAGTCCGAGTGACCGCCGAGGCGAAGCCCGCTCGCGTAGGCCTCGGCATCGGCGTAGGTGACGCCCTGGCGCACCTCGCGGGCCCACACCAGCCCGGTGCGGGTGTCTAGAACCGTGCCGTCAGCCGCGAAGGCCAGCTCCCCAAAGGTCTCCGCGGCGGGTCGGGCCGGCTCGGGTCTTGCGGCCGGGGGCCGGGCGGGCTCCGCCGCTCTTGCCGGAGGCTCCGGAGCCGGCCGGGCCGCCACCGGCGGACGCGCGGGCGCAGCGGCGGGCGCTGCAGAGCGGCCCGCGGCCGAAGCTCCGATCATCCCGAGAGTGAGGCGGGCGCTGTCGTCGATCAGCTCGTTGATGTTGCCGTAGCGCTGGGAGGCGGTCCTGAGGGTCTCGGCGGTGCTCACGTCGACGAGCTTGAGGTTCAGCAGGAAGCGGTCGCCGATCGCTCCGATGCTGCCGTCGAGCATGTAGTTGGCGGCGAGGAACTTGCCGACCTTGAGGCGCAGCTCGTCCTCGCTCAGGTCGGAGCTCGCAAAGGCGATCTCGCTCAGGGCCTGCTCCCGCTGCCTCCTGTCGATGACGCGGTACTGGCCGCTGTTGACCAGGTTGGAGGCGATGTAGTCGACGAGGATGATCATCTCGTCTTTGGACAGGTGCGTCGTCTTCAGATCGAAGACGAGGACCAGCGGACGACCATCCTGGGCGTGCACCGCAACGACGAGGGACGCCACGAGGACCGCGAGAGCCGCAAACCGTTTCACTGCATGCCCTTCTTCGCTTTCAGAGCATAGCATTGTCGGCAGCGGCCGTCAAAGGGACCGCGTGCGCGGGGCCCTCAGGTCCGGGCGCGGATCTGGGCCGGTCTCTTCTGCTCGCCCCGGTGCAGCTTGCTGCGGAAGTTGGTCGACGCGTCGGCCAGGATCCCGTCGAGGTAGGTCATCTGCCGGTCGATGGCCACGATGTAGAGGTTGCGATCGACGCCGAAGCGCTCCCTGAAGTGGGCGCGGGCGAGCTCGTACACGCCGAGCAGGGTCACCTCCAGGCGCTTCCTGGTCCCGAAGTAGAAGCCACGCGTCTTCTTCAGGATGTCGAACTCCGTGTCGTTGCCCGGGATCCCCGCCTCGTGGAACTCGCGGTAGAGGAACAGCAGCTTCTCCAGATACTCGCGGTCGGCCATCTGACCGAGGAGATCGGCCGAGGCGAGAATTGCGCCGGCCGCCCGCTCCTGCTCCGAGGCGTAGGGGATCTGTGCGAACTGCTCCTTGAGGTCCGTGGCCTGGATCATCCGCGCGATGCCGGGGAGGGAGCGCTCCCCGATGCCGAAGGCCGCCGCGTTCCTGCGCATGAACTCGACGCTGCGCCGCTCGTGCTCGCGCGTGTACCTGGCGCCGGTGCCCTCGGTGTCCCACTCCTCCTGGATGTAGCCGGTGTCGTGCAGCAGGGCGGCGAGCAGAAGATCGGCCGCGAGGTCCTGGGGCAGCGGCGGCCGCTCGAGGTTGCAGCCGTCGATCAGGCGGGCCGAGGCGAGCAGCACGTCCATCGTGTGGCGAAAGTCGTGGTACTCGACCAGGCAGCGCCTGTATCCTGCGAAGCGGCCATCGTAGAGCGACTCCACGAGGGAGTAGCGGGCGCTCAGACTCTCGGCGAGCGACGGCCCGTAGTGGAAAGCCATAATTCTGAGGGTCTCGGCGAGGACCGCGGCGAAATCGCGAGAGTCCACGATCCGGGCCAGCTGCAGTTCGCCCTCCAGAACAAGTCCCCCTGTCCCGCGCGGCCGAGCGCGCTCGCTCGAGCCGAGCCTGCGCCGCGCACTGGACCTGCCTTGTATGATAGACCCTCGCCGGCCTACCGACAGGAGGCTGTCGCCCGCGCCGGTCCCCGGCGCAAGCGCCCGCCGGTCGCCGCGGCCCGGGGCATCGCCGGGGACCTCCGGCTCGCTTTGCCGGCGGACCGGGCGGGGCTACGATGAAGCCGCTGCGGCTCACCACACCCTCAAGTCCGGATACCGGTCGCTGGGCGAGCGCCTGAACCGCTTTCCCCAGGGCGCTCCGCCCTCCGAGGTTCCGAGGTGCCATACAGGATCCTCGCGCTGCTGTTCAGCGAGAGAGAAGCGCGCCTGGTGGCGCTGCTTCCGATCAAGCCCTTCACGGCCGAGCAGGCGGCGCGGGCGTGGCACGAGAGCGAGGCCCGAGCGCGCAGGATTCTCGACGAGCCGGCCGGCCGCGCGATTCTGCTCGACGTGGAGGGCCCGCAGGGCAGGCAGACCTGTTTTCTGCCTCCGCCGATGGCCGGCTTCTTCGAGTTCTCGAGGAGTTCATCAAGGCCCCGTTCACCGGGGGCGAGACGCAGCTCGGCCGCGTGTTCGTTCAGGAGGCGGTGCTTCCGCCCGACTCGGGCCTCTACGTCCTGGACTACGAGCGGGCGAGCGAGGTGGCGCGGCCGCGCCGGCGCCCGCGGCGTCGGCGTCTGCTACTGCCGTCACAAGATGGAGCACGTGGGCCGCGACTGCGACGCGCCAAGCTCAACTGCATGACGTTCAACGCCGCGGCGTCATCGCTGATCAAGCACGGCGTAGCGCGGCGGGTCGAGACCGCCGAGGCGCTCGACATCCTGCAGGAAGCCCAGGGCCGCGGCCTGGTCCAGTTCGGGGAGAACGTGCAGCGCGGGGTGAGCTTTGTCTGCAACTGCTGCGGCTGCTGCTGCGAGGCGATGATCGAAGCCCGGCGCTCCGGCGTGCCGAACCCGATCCACACCACCAACGTCATGCCGGTGGTCGACGGGGGCAGGTGCACCGGCTGCGGCAGGTGCGTCCAGGCCTGCCCGGTTGAGGCCGCAGGCCTGGTGTCGGCCAACGACCCGCGGGCGCCCAGCAGGAGAAAGGCGCGCATCGACGAGTTGATCTGCCTCGGCTGCGGGGTGTGCGTGCGCGCCTGTCCGAGCGGCGCCCTGTCGCTGGCCGCCCGCGGCGGCCGCGTCATCACGCCGGTCAACTCGAGCCATCGCGCCGTCCTCATGGCCATCGAGCGGGGCAAGCTGCAGAACCTGATCTTCGACAACAACGCCTCCGCCAGCCACAGGGCCATGGCGGCGATCCTCGGGGTGATCCTCAAGCTGCCGCCGCTCAAGCAGGCGCTGGCCAGCCGGCAGGTGCAATCGCGCTACCTCGCGCGGCTGCTCGGCTGAGAGCGGCGCCGGCGGAGGCGGCCCGCGCCCGCGGCGAGGTTGACTGCGGAGCGCGCCTGTGCCATAATCGATAACGATTCCAATTATTGATTGATGATGGCGGCGAACCAGAGGCGGCGCAGCAGACAGCGGGACCGGATTCTCGATTTCCTGAGGCACACCCGCAGTCACCCCACGGCCAAGGAGATCTACGACGGGCTTCGAAGCGAGATGCCCCGCCTGAGCCTGGGGACCGTCTACCGGAACCTCGCCGTGCTGGCCGAGCAGGGTCTGGTGAGCCGGCTCGACTTTGGCGGCGCCTTTGACCGCTTCGAGGCCAACACCGTCGGCCATCACCATTTCATCTGCGAGCGGTGCGGGTCCGTGACCGACCTCGACCTGCCGATCGATGCGGCGCTGACCCGCAGCCTGAGCAGGGCCTGCGGATTGCGGGCATCGCGGCACGAGATCCGGCTCTTTGGCCTGTGCCAGAGGTGCCGCAAGAAGACGCGAGGCTGACGCGTAGCGTCAGAGCAACGACATAGGCAGGAGGACAGACGATGGAGAACAAGAGGATCCTGACCACGGAGAGCGGAGCGCCGGTCGCCGACAACCAGAACTCCCAGACGGCCGGGGCGGACGGGCCCGTCCTGATGCAGGACCACGCCCTGATCGAGAAGCTGGCCCGCTTCGATCGGGAGCGGATCCCGGAGCGCGTCGTGCACGCCAAGGGCTCCGGGGCCTACGGCACCTTTGAGGTCACCGCGGACGTGACGCAGTGGACCAAGGCGAAGTTCCTCTCGCCCAAGGGCAAGAAGACCGAGGTCTTTGTGCGCTTCTCGACGGTGGCCGGCGAGCGCGGTTCCGCCGACACGGTGCGCGATCCGCGGGGATTCGCCGTCAAGTTCTATACCGAGGACGGCAACTACGACCTCGTCGGCAACAACACGCCGATCTTCTTTATCCGCGACCCGCTCAAGTTCCCCGATTTCATCCACTCGCAGAAGCGTGACCCCTACACCAACGTGCAGGAGCCGGACAACGTGTGGGACTTCTTCTGCCACAGCCCCGAGGCGACGCACCAGTTCACGTGGCTGTTCGGCGACCGCGGCATACCTGAAAGCTACCGCAAGATGGACGGTTTCGGCTCCCACACCTTCCAGTGGGTCAACGCGAAGGGCGAGGCGTTCTGGGTCAAGTACCACTTCAAGACCAACCAGGGCATCAAGTGCCTCACGGCGGAGGACGCCGCCCGCATCGCGGGCACAGATCCGGACTACTGCCACCGCGACCTGCTCAAGGCCATCGAGGCGGGCAGCTTCCCCTCCTGGACCCTCAAGATGCAGATCATGCCCCTCGCCGACGCCCCTGGCTACCGCTTCAACCCCTTTGACCTGACCAAGGTGTGGCCCTACAAGGACTACCCGCTGATCGAGGTGGGGCGCCTCGAGCTCAACCGGAACCCGGACAACTACTTTGCCGAAGTCGAGCAGTCCGCCTTCAACCCCGCCAACTTCGTTCCTGGGATCGGGCCTTCGCCCGACAAGATGCTGCAGGGGCGCCTGTTCTCCTACGGCGACACCCAGCGCTACCGGCTCGGCATCAACCACACGCAGCTGCCCGTCAACCGCCCGCGTGCTGCCAAGGCCGACAACTACGGCCGCGACGGCGCCATGCGCTTCGACGCCAACGGCGGGCGCTCCAAGAACTACGAGCCCAACAGCTACGGCGGACCGGTTGAGAGCGGCGAGCCGCTGTACCAGCCGATCGAAATCCACGGGGTGGCGGGCAGCCAGAAGGCGAGCCGGCACAAGGACGACAACGACTTCGTCCAGGCCGGCGCCCTCTACCGTGTCATGAACGAGGACGAGAAGCGGCGGTTGATCGCCAACATCGCCGAGAGCCTGTCGAAGGTGAGCAAGCCGGAGGTGATCGAGCGCAGCATCTCCTACTTCGCCAAGGCGGACCCCGACTACGGAGCCCGGCTGGAAAAGGCCGTCAAGAGCCGCAAAAAGTGAGGGGCGGTTGGGCGAGACCGGCTGCCCGGCTCAGGGCAGCCGGTTGAACCAGAGCAGCGAAAGCGCGCCGGCCGCCAGCAGCAGCAGCGCGGCGACGGCGGCGAACAGCGCCGTGATCTCGGTGCGCTCGGGTTTGAAGATCAGCCGCGTGCCGAGGTTCTCGTAGATCTCCTTGAGGTCGGTGTCGCTGCCTGCCCTGAAGTAGGCGCCGTTGGTCTTGTCGGCGATCCGCTTGAGGGTCTCCTCGTCGAGGCGCACGCGCATCGAGCGGTTGTAGAAGGTGATGATGGTCCCCTCGGGGTTGCCGAGCCCCACGGTGTAGATCCTCACCCCGCGGCTGGCGGCCTGGTCGACGACCTCCAGCGGCGGCGGGCCTGTGTTGCTCTGGCCGTCGCTCATCAGCACGATGATCGCGCTCGACAGGTCCACTCCCGAGCCGATCGGCGCCTCGTCCTGCCAGCCTCCTCCGCCGAACGGCTCGTACTGATACGCCAGCGGCCGCTCTCCGAACTCCTCGAGGATCGCGTTCAGCGACGCCAGGATCCCGCTGCCGACGGCCGTCGCCCGCTGCAGCGTGAGGCGGTCGATGGCCGCGTTGATCGCGTCGCGGTCCCTGGTCGGCGGCTGCACCAGCGAGGCCGTTCCGGCGAACGCGACGACGCCCACGCGCTGATTCTTCGGCTGTCGGGCCACGAACGCCTTGGCTGCGGTCTTGGCCGCCTCGATCCGGCTCGGCGTGACGTCCCCGGCGCGCATGCTGCCGGAATTGTCGAGGGCGAGGATGATCGTGCCCTGCTGCGACGGCAGCACGACGATCGCGGCCGGCCGGGCGAGCGCGGTGAGCATGACTGCCATCGCCGCCAGAAAGAGGATCGGCGGGATGTGGCGCCTCAAGCCGGGACCCCTGCCGAGAGCCTCCTTGACGAGCGAGAGGCTCGCGTAGCGCAGCGCGTACTTCTGCCGCCGCCGCTGCGCGAGCAGGTAGGCCGCCGCCAGCGCGGGAACGATCAGCAGCAGCCAGAGCATCCTCGGCCAGAAAAACGTCATCGTCCTCTCCCTCACCCGGCCTCGGCCGGCATCACGCCGGCTAGCGCGTGAACGCCGCCGGGTTGGCCTTGCGCTGCCTGCGCAAGGCGGCGAACCGCAGGATCCCCCGCACCAGGTCGTCCTCGGTCGACAGCGCGAGGGCGTCGACGGCGCTCGAGCGGAACGCGGAGGCGATGTCGCGCTCGCGCCGCGCGGCGGCCTCGACAAAGCGGGCGCGGAAGCCGCGGTCGTGCGTGTCGAAGAACACCTGCTCTCCCGTCTCCGAGTCCTCGAACACCACCGACCCGATGTCGGGCAGCTCGCTCTCCCGCGGGTCGTAGAGCCGCACGCCGAGCACCTCGTGCCGGCGCGAGAGCAGGCCGAGGGGCCTCTGCCACCCGGGAGCGCTGATGAAATCCGAAATCACGAACAGCAGCGAGCGGCGCCGTATCGTGCGCAGCGCGCTCTCCAGGAGCGGGGCGAGGTCCGTGGCCGGGGCGCGCTCGAGGTGCGGCTGCGCGGCCAGCTCGCCGATGATGCGCAGCACCTGCGCCCTGCCGCCCCCGACGGGCACGAGGTGCTGCCTCGCCCCGTCGTAGAGGATCGCCCCGACGCGGTTGCCGTGGCGGGTGAGCAGCCGCGCGAGCACCCCGACAAAGTCCACGAGCAGGTCGCGCTTGAGCACCTCGACCGTGCCGAAGTCGACGCTCGGGCTCACGTCGAGCAGGAACCACGCCGTCACTTCGCGGTCCTCGAGGTAACGGCGCACGTACGGCTCCTGCATGCGCGCCGTTACGTTCCAGTCGATGCAGCGCACGTCGTCGGCAAACTGGTACTCCCGCAGGTCAGCCAGGTCGAGGCCGAACCCCTGAAAGAGCGTGCGGTAGTCGCCCTGCAGCAACCCGTCGAGCCGGCGGATCACCGTCCATTCGAGGCGCCTGAGGATGCGCTCAGGATTCCTTGCCGGTTGCGACATCCTGCTCCGCCTCTGCGGTCGCGGCCTCCCTCGCCGGCTCCGCGGCGGCCTCGCGGCCGGGCTGCGGCCCCGGCTGCATCGGCACCGCCGGAGCCGGCACCACCTCGAGGATCCGCTGCAGAATCGTGTCGGCGCTCACGCCGTCGGACAGCGCCTCGTAGGACAGCACGAGGCGGTGGCGCATCACGTCGAGCGCCATGTCCGCGACGTCCTGCGGCAGCGCGTAGTCGCGCCCCCGCACGAACGCCAGGGCGCGGGCCGTCAGGATCAGGTTGATCGACGCGCGCGGGCTCGCCCCGTAGGTGATGTACCGCCCCAGGTCCGGGATCCCGTAGCTCGCGGGCCGCCTCGTGGCCGTGGCCAGGCGCACCGAGTACTCGATGAGCGCCGGGTCGACGTAGACCTTGTCCGACTCGCGGCGCAGCGCCGCAAGCTGCTCGACGCTGGCCACCTGCTTGACGTCGGCGAGGCTGCCGGTCATGCGCTCGACGATCACGAACTCCTCGAGCTCGCTCGGGTAGTCGACGAGCACCTTCATCATGAAGCGGTCGACCTGGGCCTCGGGCAGCGGGTAGGTGCCCTCGGTCTCGATGGGGTTCTGGGTCGCCATCACGAGGAACGGCTCGGGCACCTTGTGGGTCTGGCCGCCGATCGACACCTGGCGCTCCTGCATCACCTCCAGCAGCGCGCTCTGCACCTTGGCCGGCGAGCGGTTGATCTCGTCGGCCAGCAGCAGGTTGGTAAAGACCGGACCGAGCCACGTGCTGAACTCGCCGCTTCGCTGGTTGAAGATGCGCGTGCCGACCAGGTCTGCGGGCAGCAGGTCGGGCGTGAACTGGATGCGCTTGAAGCCGCACTGCAGCGCCTGGGCCAGCGTCTTGATGGTGAGGGTCTTGGCCAGACCGGGCACTCCCTCGACCAGCAGGTGACCCTGCGCCAGGAGCGCGATGAGCACGCGCTCGAGCAGGTGGTCCTGGCCGACGATGACCTTCTTCACTTCATAGAGGATCTGCTGCGTGAGGGTGGCCGAAGCGTTCTGCTGTTCCATGTGCGTTCCTTACCAGGGCGGCATGCCGAGGGCGGCGCTCGCGGTCTCGATCGTGACCGCGAAGCCTATGCCGACAAAGAACTCCTCCTCGGTCGGGTTCAGGAGGGCCGAGACGATGCCGACCACTTCGCCGTTGCGGTCGAGCAGGGGGCCGCCGGAGTTGCCCGGATTGACGGCCGCGTCGAACTGGATCAGGTTCTGCAGCGTCTCGCCGGTCTGCGGCGCCCTGAAGCTGCGGCCGAGGCCGGACACGACGCCCACGGAGACCGAGTTGGGGATGCCGAAGGGATTGCCCACGGCCACCACGTCGTCGCCGGGGGCGAGGTGGCCGGAGCCCGCGAGGGTGGCGGGCATCAGGTCGTCGGGGATCACGGCGGGCTTGAGCACCGCGAGGTCGTTGTCGGGCTGCGCCGAGACGACCTCGGCCTGGCTCTCGAAGCCGTCGTGAAAGACGACCCGCACCTCCGCAGCCCCGCGCACGACGTGAAGGGCGGTGAGGATGAGCCCGCTCTCGTCCTCGACGACGACTCCGGTGCCAAAGGCGAGGCCCGGCTCGCCGCCTTGAGCGTCCGCGTGCATGCCCTTCACGAGAACGAGCGAAGGCCGCACCTTCTCGAAGGCCAGCGAGGCGAACGACGGCTCGGGCTTCTTCTCCTTGAGGGTCTTCTCCACGATCTTCGCCACGTCCCTCGAAGAGAGCGGTTTGGCCGGCGGCTTGATGAGGCGGGCGATCAGCACGAAGCCGAGGGCGGCGAAGATCCCCACACAGACGAGTGCGAGCTCGCGCACGTGAGCCGCGAGCCAGCGCAACGGCGCCCGGAAGAACCGCGGCGGCGGGGCTCCGGGTGGAGGGGCCGCCGGGATCGAAGGCGCGCCTCTGGCGGAAGTCTGGAAAAAGCTGTGGCTGCCGGCGTCGGGCGCCCCGGGCTTGGTCTGCTCCATCGCACACCGCCATGAGGCCCCTCCGCACGGAGCAGCGCGTAACGGACTGCGGAGGCTGCGGGCGTCCGCCGGAGGCGACCTGGGCGAATTTCCTACGCCGGAGCCTCGAAGTCAATACTTTTCTTTCGAACTCAGGTATGCCCAGCCGTCATCGGCGCGCTGCGGTCGGCCGTCAGTACCGCAGGCTGTAGAGCGTCTCGAGCATGGCGCGGCAGTTGGCCAGGGGCACGTCCGCGGCCATCTCGCCCCAGCCGACGTAGCCGCCCGCAAAGCGGCCAAAGGCGTCGAAGAGCCTGCGCACGAGGGCGGCCACATCGGCGGGGCGACCGCGCGGAAGCGTGATCTGCCGGTCGATGTCGGCGCGCACGCAGACGCGGCCTCCCAGCTCGCGAGCTGCCCGCTCGATGCCGATGGCGCTCACCTGCGGGTTCACCTCGTCCCAGCCGAGCTCGACGAGATCGCCCAGGATCTCCGCGATCATGCCGTCGGAGTGGAAGCTGGCGTACGCGCCGGCGGCGTGAATCGCCTCCACGAGGCGCGCGTACGCGGGCTTGAACACGCGGCGCCAGATTTCCGGCCGCACCAGGAGCGCGTTCTGCGCGCCCCAGTCGTCGCGCACGACGATGCCGTCGACGACCCCGCTGTCGCCCAGCAACTCGATGCGCTCGAGGCAGTGGCCGAGCACGAGGTCGCGCAGGACGTAGACCTCGGCGCGGTCTTCGAGGAGATCCACCAGAAGGTCTTCGAGCCCGCGCAGAAAAAACATGCGCTGGAACAGCTCGCCCCCATCGGCGAAGACGAAGCGGCTGTGACCTTCGCGAGCCACCGCCCGGCGCAGCTCGAGCAGCACCTCGGCGCCGGCCGTCGGGTCGGGAGCGCGGTATCCGTCGAGAGCCGCCCAGTCGGCGAGCGGGCGGTCCACGACCTGCCCCATGTGGTCCGGCGTGCTCCACAGCCAGAGGCAGCCCCAGTCGTCGCGGCTCGCCACGCCGGCGGCCCAGCGGCCGCGAGGGCAGTCGGCGAAGGCCCAGGGACCGAGCGCGTCGGGCGGGTACTCGGCATACAGCCGATCGAGGGCGGCCCCGTGCACGCGCCGCGCACCCGCGAGCGTGTGGTGCATCACCGGCACCCGGTCGGGGTGGGCAAAGGTGAGAGCCCGCACGTAGCGCTCCCTGCCGTCCATCGCGGACAAACGTGGCAGGGACTGCCGGCGCGCGTCAATCGGGGGCGCAGGGCCGGGCTCTCGCCGCGGTCGCCGGCGGGTGCGGCGGGTCCCTCCTTGCGCTGAACGTCGGCAGGCAGTAACCTGATCTCATGAACAGAAAAGAGGGTCGCATCCGTTTCGCGGACTTCGTGCTTCTCGCTGTCTGCGCAGCCCTCGCGGGCGCGCCGGCGTTCGCCGGCGGCAGGCAGGAGCCGCAGCCGGCGGTCGAGGCACCGCCCGCTGCGCAGATACCGCTGTCGCACGTCGTGATGTTCTCCAGCGGCGTCGCCTACTACCAGCGCGACGGCGAGGTTGCGGGCGACCAGACCGTGGATTTCCACTTCCGCACCGAGGACATCAACGATCTGCTCAAGAGCATGGTCGTCCAGGACCTCGACGGCGGGACGGTCAGCGGCGTGCGCTACTCTTCCAAGGATCCGCTGGACAAGTCGCTCAAGGGGCTCTCGGTCGACCTGTCGGACAGCCCGGGCCTGGCCGCGATCCTCGAGCAGACCCGCGGCGAGCGGGTCGAGCTGTTTGCCCCGGAGCGCATCGTCGGCGTGATCGTCGGGGTCGAGGAGCGCATGGACCGCACGGGCCGCACCGAGCTGTTCCTCAACCTCATGACCGACTACGGGCTGCGCAGCGCCCGCCTGTCGATGCTCTCGGGGCTGCGCTTTGCCGACCCGCGCGTCGACGGGGACCTGCGGGAGGCCCTGTCGCTCCTGGCGGCCAGCCGTGATCGCGACAGGAAGCGGGTCAGCGTCGCGCTCACCGGCTACGGCACGCGCAAGGTGCGCGTCGGCTACCTGCTGGCCAGCCCGGTCTGGAAGACCAGCTATCGCCTCGTGCTCGGCGAGGAGGGCGCGGAGGGCTCGTCGCTCCTCCAGGGGTGGGGCATCGTCGAGAACACGACCGACGAAACGTGGAAGGACGTGCGCGTCACCCTGGTGTCCGGCAGGCCGATCTCCTTTGTGATGGACCTGTACCAGCCGCTGTACGTCGAGCGGCCCCAGGTGCAGCTGCCGTCCTACAGCGCGGTGCGCCCCCAGCAGTACGAGGGGGATCTCGGCGCCGGCGCGGCCAAGGCCGCGGCGCCGTCGCGGCAGCCGCCGGCGGCCGCACGCGGGATGAGCTCGATGGCTGAGGCGCTGCGTGCCGAGGAGGAGCAGCCGCTGGACCTGTCGCAGGGGGTGCGAGAGATCGCGCAGGCGGCCGAGGCCGGCAGCTTTTTCCAGTACGCGATCGACGGCCCGGTGACCTTGCCGAGGCACGAGTCGGCGATGCTGCCGATCGTCAGCCGGCCGATCGAAGCCGCACGCGTGTCGATCTACAACCAGTCGGTTCTCGCCAGGCATCCGCTGCTCGGGGTCAAGCTGCGCAACACCACGGGAGTCGACCTGATGGCCGGGCCCATCACGGTGTTCGACGGCGGGGTGTACGCCGGCGACGCCCGCATCGACGACCTGGGTGCGCTCGCCGAGCGCCTGATCAGCTTTGCCGTGGACCTCAAGACCGAGGTGGCGACCTCCGAGCGGGGCAGCCCCGAGGAGCTGGTCGGCGTGCGCATCGCCAGGGGAACTCTGGTGGCGACCCGCCTGCTGAGCAGGGCGCGCACGTACACCATCAAGCGCACCGGGGGCCGGGCTCAGGACCTGCTGATCGAGCACCCGATCGATCCCAACTGGGAGCTGGTCTCCCCGGAAGCGGTGGCAGAGCGCACCCGCGATTCGTACCGCTTTGCCGTCAAGCTCGGCGCCGACGCGGCCACGAGCATCCTCACCGTCGCAGAGAGGCGGATGGTGAGCCAGACGGTGCTGCTGTCGAACGTCTCCGACGACACCATCGCGTTCTACATGCGGGCCGGAGAGGTCAGCCCGAAGGTCAAAGAGGCTCTCGCGGCCGTGATGGCGCGCAAGGCCGCCCTGGCCGAGACCGTGGCCCAGCGGCAGGAGGAGGAGCGGAAGCAGCAGCAGATCTCTTCGGACCAGGCGCGGATGCGCGAGAACATGGCCCGGCTCGAGCGCGACTCGGCGCTCTACAAGCGCTACGTCTCGCAGCTTGAAACCCAGGAGACCGATCTCGGCCTGATTCGCGGGCGCATCGACACGCTGCGGCAGAAAGAGCTCGAGCAGCGCAGCGCGCTCGACGACACACTCAAGTCCCTCGACGTCGAATGACGCCGACCGGCGGCCGCCCGCCGCCGGTCGCAGGCGCCGCTCGCTCGCGATACGTGAGGCTCGCGGGGCGCGCAGTTGACACGGCGCGGCGTCTCGTCGCCCAATGCGGCCAGCGAGTGTCCGACAGCGCTGTTGCCATCCCCATGTCGATCCTCTTCGATTCACCGCCGACACTGCAGGGCAGCGGCGGGCCCTGCCGCGACTCGCGGGCCGCGTCGTGGTGGCGTCGCCATGCCTGAGGGGCCCCCCCGCAAGGAAGGGCCGCTGGCCACCGCCTTCCGATCGTTCCGGCACCGCAACTATCGCCTGTGGTTCGTTGGACAGCTGGTGGCGGTGTTCGGCATGTGGACCCTGTCCACGGCGCAGGGCTTTCTCGCCTACGAGCTCACGGGCTCCGCCGCGCTGCTCGGCTACCTGTCGCTCGCGAGCGGGCTCCCCTCGTGGCTGCTCATGCTGTACGGCGGCCTCGTCGCGGACCGGGTTTCCCGCAGGTTGATCCTGGTGGTCACACAGTCGACCGTGGCCGCGCTCGCCCTGGTGCTGGCGGTCCTTACGTTCACCGGCCTGGTCCAGCCTGCCCACATCCTGGTGCTCGCCGCCCTCAACGGCATCGCCGTCGCCTTTGACGCTCCGGCCAGGCACGCTATCGTGCTCGAGCTGGTGGAGCGCGACGACCTGGTGAACGCCATCGCCCTGAACTCCACGATGTTCAACCTCGGCACCGCGCTCGGACCCGCTTTCGGCGGCCTGCTCTACGCCGCCATGGGCCCGGGCACATGCTTTGCCGTCGGCGTGCTCACCCCCCTCGCCACCGTCAGCGCCCTGCGGGCGATGCGGCTCGTCTCTCAGGCAAGAGAAGCCGAACAGGCTGCGCAGGAGGGGCCGATCGTGCAGGTCGGCCCGGCGCGCTCGGCAGCGCGGCTTTCCGACATCGCCGAGGGAGTGCTCTACGCCCGCAAGCGGCGCGACATTGTCGCGATCGTCGCCCTCGTCAGTGCCGGCACCTTGTTCGGCTTCTCGGTGTTCACGCTGTTCCCCGCGTGGTCGGTGGAGATCCTGCGCGGCGACGCGCGGACCAACGGCCTGCTGCAGTCGGCGCGCGGGCTCGGGGCCGTGGTGAGCGCCTTTGCCATCGCCGCGCTCGGGCCCAGGATCCGCGTGCGCGGCCTGCCGCTCGTCGTCTCGTTCGTAGGGCTGCCGATCACGATCGGCCTGTTCGCCCTCGCCCGCTCGACGCGCTGGGCCATGATCGCGCTGCTGGCTGTCGGCGCCCTGATGATCGCGCTCTACAACATCGCCAACTCTCTGGTGCAGACCCTGGTCGACGACCGCCTGCGCGGGAGGATCATGGGCATCTACAGCCTGACGTTCTTCGGCTTTCTGCCGATCGGCGGCTGGCTGATCGGCGAGGCGGCCGAGCGCCTCGGCCTCGTCGCCGCGGTCTGGCTGAACGTGGCGGCCCTCGCCGCCATCGGGGCGTGGCTCTGGTTCCGCGCCCCCTGGGTGCGCTGGCTGAGATAGCGGCCGGGGGTCAGTCCGACAGCAGCCGACCGCGCAGGGCCTCGACGGCCGCCTCGTCGTCGTCGCCGGCCAGCCGGTTGGCCCTGATGACCCCGCAGCGGCTGCAGCGGTGCAGCAGCCTGATCTCGCCGTCGTCCTGCACCCACAGCGCGATCGGCTCCATCAGCCCGCGGCAGAGGCTGCGCCGATCGCCCACCGTGATGTCCACGTGCAGGCTGTGCAGGCACCGCGGGCAGTGGTTGCGCTGACGCGTGCCGGCAGCGTCGCCTGCGACCGTCGCGCCGCAGCGGGCGCACACAAAGGCGCCGCCGGCCGGCGGCCGCGTGGCCGCGCCGAGCCCGGCCGTTGTTGCGAGCCTACCCACGTTTGTCACTGTTCTTCGCGAAGCTGCGCGCCCACTTGGCGATCGCCTTGTTGCGCTGCTCGCGCTCGCGGCGCAGCCGATCGTCGGAGCGGGCGGCAGCGAACTGCGCCTCGCGTCGCAGCCTCAGGTAGCTCTCGTATCGCTCGGGACTGAGCGTGCCCGCGACGAGCGCCTCCTTGACCGCGCAGCCGGGCTCGGCGTGGTGCGTGCAGTCGCGGAAGCGGCAGTGCACCGCGAGAGCGGCCACGTCCGAGAAGGCCATGTCGAGGCTGCCGTCGTCCTGGGCAAGGCCGACTTCGCGCAAGCCGGGGGTGTCGATCAGGCAGCCGCCGCCCGGCAGCAGGAACAGCTCGCGCAGCGACGTGGTGTGCCGGCCGCGGCCGTCGTCGGCCCTCACTTCGGCGGTCCTGCGCAGCTGCTCGCCGGCAAACCGGTTGAGCAGCGTCGACTTGCCGACTCCGGAGGAGCCGATGAGAACCGAGGTCGTGCCGGGGGCGATCAGGGCGCGGACCGCTGCGAGCCCGTCGCCGCTGATCGCCGACAGCCATCGTACGGGCACACCGGGCGCGGACGCCTCGATGGCGCGGGCGTACGAGTCGGGGTCGTCGACCAGATCCGACTTGGTCAGTACCACCACGGGCTGCGCGCCGCTCGCCCACCCCACGGCCACGAGGCGCTCCATGCGCGCCGGGTTGTAGTTGGCATCGAGCCCCATCAGAAGAAAGACGAAGTCGACATTGGCGGCCAGCGCCTGCGCCCGGCCGCGGCCTCCGGAGATCCGGTCGCGGCCGCCCGCTTCGGCGCGCGTCAGCACCGACGTGCGCGGCAGCAGAGCCTCGAGCGCCCCGCCGGAGCCGTCGGGGTAGCGGCGCAGCGCCACCCAATCGCCCGCGCAGGGGACGGCGTTCTCCGCCTCGGACTCGACCCGGAAGCGGCCGGTGGGCCTGCACCACAGCTCGCCGCAGCCGGCTCGCACCAGGGCGAGATCATGCGAGGAGGCGATGACGCGGCCCGGTTCGAGACCGGGATCCTGCAGCCGTTCGAGCGCCTGCTCAAACGTGACTCCCCAGCCGAAAGAAACGAGATCGAGAAACTGTCCTGAGCTCAATGGATGATGTCCTCTGTCACGACGGTCGAATGCCCGTCACAGAGGAATCGAGGGAGCTTTGAGGCCGGCCTCTACCTCTGCGACGTCCACGGAGGGAGTCTGAGGGCGACAAGATCTCGCACGGTCATCCAATTCCTCCTCGTGTGGCAGAGATAACCCGCCATATGCGGGACAGGGGGATCATAGCAGAGGCGCCGCGCACTGTAAAGCGGTTCCCACCTCCGCACCTCCGCGGGTGCGCTCCAGTTTCGCGCGCAGGTTCACGCCGCCGCGGCCTGCCGCCGCGGCCCTCACGGGTCCAGCACGCCGCTGATCGCCAGGTCGTAGTCCGGTCTGCTGCCGTCCCACAGCGGGTAGTTGGTCTCGGGGCTTAGCTCGAGGCCCCGCTCATCCGCCCACTCCTGCATCCAGCCGATGGCGTCGTCCACCGGCTCCCGCTGCGGGTTCTGCGCCA
>CAZKGO010000022.1:0-3384 GCA_964552235.1 uncultured Spirochaetales bacterium
AGGTGTGCGTCCAGCGGGAGCATCACCCCCTGCCGTGCCAGGGCGACGAAGCGGTCGCCGGAAACCTGGAAGACGTCGGGGACGTCGCCGCCGGCGATGCGCACGTTGAGCTGGTTCTCGTATTCCGTCTGGATCGAGTTCCAGTCCAGATCGATGTTCAGCTCCTTGTCGAGGAACTGCTGGATCAGGTCCTTGTCCTTTGGGGGAACACCGGCACCCTGCCGGAACACCGTGATCTTGACGGGCGCGGCGGATACCGTGCCGCCTTCGGTGGCGCCACCGGCAAACGAGCTGGCCAGCACGCACAAAGAAAGAAAGCAAGTGACAGCGATTCTCATTCCAACTACCTCCTGCAACATATCTGTGGTTGACGGACGCACCTGCGTCCTCGATTTGCCCTCTGCTCTGCGTACCTCCTCTCCCGAGACTTCATCCTTTGACCGCTCCCAGGAGCAGCCCCTTTGTGAAGAACCTCTGCACGAACGGGTAGACCGCGATGATCGGAGCAGCCGTAAGAACGACCGCGGCCATCTTCAGTGTCAGTGACGGCAGTGTGACTTCCGCCTCGGCTATCTGCGACGTCACGAGGATGTTCCTGAGCACGACCTGCAGCGGATACTTCGAGCGATCCGTCACGTAGAAGATCGCGTTCAGGAACTCGTTCCAGTGCGCGACGCCGTAGTACAGCCCCACCGTGGCGATCGAAGGCAGCGAGAGCGGAACGACGACCTGCGCCAGTACCCGCCACTCTCCCGCCCCGTCTATGCGCGCCGCATCGAACAGGCTCGGCTCGAGGGTGGCGATGAAGGTCCGCATGATGAGCACGTTGTAGGACCAGACCGCATGCGGGATGATCAGCGCCCAGAGAGAATTCAGGAGCCCCGTCGCCTTGACCACGAGGTAGGTCGGGATCAGCCCCCCGCTGAACAGCAGCGGGACGACGATCACGCCAATCAGGAGCTTGCGGCCCGGCAGGTCCTTGCGGCTGAGCGGGTACGCGGTCAGGAGCGTCAGGATCAGGTTCACCGCTGTGCCGACGACCGTGATGAAAACGGTCACGCCGTAGGAACGCGGGATCGTGGGGTCAGCGAGAAAGGTTCCGTAAGCCGCCAGGGTCGGTCTGAGGGGAACGATCACGAAGCCGCCGTGCTTCAGGATCTCTTCGTATGTGCTCAACGAAGCCGAGACCACGAACAGGACCGGCAGCAGCACAAGCAGAGCCGAGAAAGCACAAGCAGAGCCGAGAAGCCCAGGATCGCATAGACGATCGCACCGAGAGCGCCAGCCTTGAGAGGTCTCACCATGCCGCCTCTCCGAGCGAACGGGCAATCCGGTTGACGGTCGCCACGAGAGCCAGCGCGATGAGCGCCTTGAACAGGCCCGCGGCCGCGGCGATGCTGAAGTTCAGCTGCTCGAGGCCGGTTCGGTACACCCACGTGTCGATGATGTCGCTCACCTCGAGCACGTGCACGTTGTACATGACGTAGATCTGGTCGAATCCCGCGTCCATCACACGCCCCAGTCGGAGCAGGAGCGTGAGCACGATCACGGTGCGGATGCACGAGAGCGTAATGTGCCACATGGCGGCGAACCGTCCCGCGCCGTCGATGTATGCGGCTTCATACAGGCTGGGATCGATG
Organism: uncultured Spirochaetales bacterium; assembly: GCA_964552235.1. Classification (GTDB taxonomy): domain Bacteria; phylum Spirochaetota; class Spirochaetia; order SZUA-6; family CAVTHK01; genus CAVTHK01. The sequence continues at coordinate 1,641 of CAZKGO010000022.1, forward strand.
CCGGCGATGGCCGCGAGGTAGATGATGGCGGCCCATCCGGTATCCTTCCAGACCTCCGATGCGATGAGCATCGACCGGAACCAGAGGGGAGACGTCAGAAAGGGGACCGTGCGGCCGGTGAGCTCACGCAGGAGGATATTGACCACGCCGCTGGTTTCGCCCAGCATCGCGAAGGCGATGCCGTAGACGATCACCCACGACAGGAAGTGCGGCAGGTAGGTGATGGTCTGGATGGCCTTCTTGTACTTGGCGCCCCGCACCTCGTTCAGCATCAGGGCGAACGTCACGGCGACGGACATCCCCCATACGAGCTTGTAGAAGCTGATCAGCAGCGTGTTGCGCATCAACTGGCCGAAGTACGGCGAGCTGAACAGATAGACGAAATGCTTGAGGCGGGGCTCCGCCCACGGGCTCCGCAGAATCCCGTCAGCGATCGAGTAGTCCTTGAATGCGATCAGGTTGCCGACCATCGGCGCGTAGCGGTACACGGCGTAGTAAAGCAGCCCGGGGACCAGCATCAGGTAGAGGGACCTGTACCCGCGTGCTCGCTCGAACAGATCCGAAGTTGTCCCGGGCGCGGTCGAGCGCGCCATGGATCGGCATTGTCACATGAAGCGAGCAACGACGATATGCAGAAAGCTCAAGAAATCGTGAAGGTTCTCCACTCGCGCCCGGTTCCGGTGGCTGCCAGGCTGCCGGTCACCCGCGCATGGTTCTGGGTACTACTCCGCCTCCATGGCGGTGCGCAGGGCGCGGCAGCGGCCGTAGAACTCCTCCAGGCTCATCATGCGCACAAAGACCATGCCGCGCGTCGCCCGCACGAGCGCGCTCTGGTGCTCGCCGAACCACTCCTCGCCCAGGCACCCCTTGAGCAGGCGGTACTGCTCGACCTGGATGCGCTGAGCGAGCTCCGAGAACGGACCCTCGTGGTCGTAGCTCGGGAACGACGCGTTGCTCTGCGACAGGTAGCTGCTCATGAACGCCGCGTGCTGCAGGGTGAACATGTTCAGCGAAACCGGCACGTAGACGTTGGCCTCGGTGGGGTGGAAGCGATACCAGACATTGCGGTAGCCGAGCACGGTGATGTCGCTGCGGCCGCTCGAGCGTTCGTGCATGCGCAGGGCCTCGGCGATCGCCTGCATCACCTTGTAGTGCGTGTCCGGTCCGCTGGCCTCGGGGTCAAGGGCCACGGTGACGACGTCGGGGTTGACCCTGGCCATCAGCTCGGTGATCGGCTTGACGTCGCGTTCGATCGTGGGCTCCTCGGTAAAGAGCTCGCCCTGGTAGAAGCCGAGCCTCAGGTGGTGCACGAAGTCGCTGTTCCAGCCGAAGAAGCCCCACAGGCAGTCCGACTCCCACTCCCGGCACATGCCCTTGAGGCGCTGGATGTGGGGCAGGTCCTTGCGGCCCGGGTACTGGGTCTGGAAGTAGTTGATCATCTCGTGCACGCGATCGACCAGCGCCCGCGGATCCCGCTCGTCGTAGAGCTCGATGAGGTTGCGCGCCAGCCTGCGCATCTCGCCCTCGCGCATCAGATCCTTGGACTGCGCAGCCAGGCCGTCGAGGTAGTGCCAGACGTCCTGGTCTCTGGCCGGGCGGTTGCCGCGATCGAAGTACCCCGAGCCCAGCAGCTCGGCGCAGGCGGGCCCCGCCAGGAAATCCTCGAGGCCGCGGACCTTTTCCAGCATGAAGCTGTTGGTGACCGCGTTGAAGCCGCTGGTGAGCGTGGCAAAGTGGTGCGTCG
>CAZKGO010000022.1:3394-57395 GCA_964552235.1 uncultured Spirochaetales bacterium
CACCAGAGGCAGGTAGCCGAGCATGATGTCGTCGTGGTGCGGCTCGGTGTGCAGAAAGGTCTTTCCCGAGAGCGTGTGCATGCCGGCCTGCAGCCGCTCGCGCATCCGGGCCGCGACGGCGGCGCCTTCGCCCGCCGACAGCCCGCGCGACAGCAGCAGCCGGCCGAACGGCGAGCCGGCGAGGTCGGCGTCGGCGAGCTGCGGCAGCGGTTTGCCCGCCTGCAGCGCCAGGTCGATCAGGATGCGGTCGCTTTCCTCGGTGGGCATCGAGCCGAGCTTCTCGAGCTCCGCGCACCTGCGGGCAGCCAGGTCCACGGCGGCGCCGCGCGTGAGGTAGAACCGCGCCGCCGGCAGCCGCTGCAGCACCGAGGCGGGAAAGCGCACGTCGGGCGGGCTCGTGACGGAGCCGGCGACGATGGCCTTTTTCGCCTCGCCGGCCGCCAGTATGACCGCTACGCAGGCCGGGTTGTACGTGATGGTGCCGAGCCCGATGGTGATGACGTGGCGCCTGCGCGCGACCTCGATGCCGCCCAGGTCGAGGGCGGCCGCGGCCTGCGTCTCGTAGTTGGTGGCGGCCAGGCGCGTGGTCGACTGCAGGCTCGAGCCGCGGATGTTGAACCCGATGTGGCCGTCGGGCCCGATGCCGCCGAGAAAGAAGCCGATGCCGCCCATCGCGCGGATCTTCTCTTCGTACTTGTCGCACCACTGGTCGACCCGCTCCAGCACCGCCTGCTGCGTTCGCTCGCGCTCGCTGTGCGCGTGGCGCCGACGTAGGCTCAGGTCGACCTGGTCCTCGCTCCAGACCTGCTCCAGCGTCCTGCCCGCGGGCAGCCCGATGCGGTCGCACTCGATCAGCAGCGCGCGCTCGGGGTCCAGCCCCAGCCCTTCGAGGTAGAAGCGGCGCACGTAGAACGCGAAGCTGTTGTGGTGCAGCGGGTTGATCGGGTAGAACTCGTCGATCTGCACGAAGCGCAGCCCCGCCAGGCTCGGCTTGCGGCCCGGATCGAGGCCGACCTCTTCGAGCTCACGGCGGGTGGCAGGCTGGTCCCAGCCGCGGAGCAGGCGCGGCACCTCGCGGATAAAGTGCTCCGGCGTCTTGCCGGTCGGCAGCGAGACCAGACCCTCGGGATTGTCCTGCGCCCACTCCAGAAAGCGGAGAGCGGCCAGCCGGCCGAGCTCGGGAAAGTTGGGCGCCACGATCACTGGAATGCGCTCTTCGGGCTCGTACTGCGGCAGCATGCCCGAGCGCTCGATGAAGTGCCGCTCGACGCTCGAGAAGACGCGTGCGCCCTTCTTCATCATTCCTGCCGTCCTGAAGCAAACGATAGGCAGGCCCTTGGCCGGTGTCAAGGAGAGAGGGTCGGTGCAGCCGCCGCCGGGTCCGCGCTCACGCGTTGCCGATGGGATCGATCACGTCGAACCAGCCGAGGTCCTGGAAGTGACGGACGTTTCGCGTGTAGAAGGTCCGCACGCCGTTGCTCCTCAGCGTGACCGCGAGGACACGGTCGAAGGTCCGTGAGGCCGGCATCCCGGTGTCGGCGAGGAGCAAGGCGATTTCCGCGAACAGGGATTGGTCATAGGAGCAGTGGAGGCAGCCGAGCTCATCGCGGAAGTAGTGCAGCCGTGCGCTTGCTTCCCGCGCGTCGAGAGGCCGCTCCACGACTGCGGAATTCCTCACGAGCCGGTAGTACTCGAACAGCACCTGGTCGGCCAGGATCCATTCGCGAGGGCTCAGCCGTACCGATCTGACAAGGGCAGCTGCCTTGGCGTGCTCCGGGCACCTCAGGTTCGTGGCGTAATACAGGATGTTGGTGTCGAGGCTCTTCACGTCAGTGGCCCTGTGCGGTCGGAGTAGGCGGCGTCCCGCATCTGCTCGGGCGGGATCAGCGTCTCGCCGCCGTCGAACACGGGGATGTCCCGGGGCTCTGCGCCCGGATCGCTGGCTGGAAGTCTGTCCAGATAGGCTTCTGTGGCACGGCGTATGAGCTCGCTGATCGGCCGATCCTCTCTTGCCGCGGCTTCCCTGAGCCGGCGCATCTGAGGTTCCGGAAACAGAACCTGTATCTTCTGCATGGATGCATCATATGCATGGATACAAGAAAGCATCAACCGATGCCAGCACCCTCACAGCGGGAGGGCCGCAGGCCCGCGGCCCCGCCACATCTGAACCAACGGCCTCGATGGTCGCGTTGCCTTGGGGGTGCCGCCCCCCGCCCGCTACTGCCGCAGCGCCCAGCAGGCGGCAGGGGCGACGGCGACGGTGACCGCGTCGCCCGGCGCGATCGCCGCCTCATCGCCGGCCGCGATCACCAGCTCGCAGCCTCCCGCCCGCGCCCGCACCACCGAGCGCTCGCCGAGGTACTCGACGCTGTCGACCGTGGCGGCGAGGCGGTTGGCGCCGTCTCCGCCCGGTGCAACGAGACGGCAGCTCTCGGGACGGAACACCACGACCACCTCGTCGCCGAGTGCCAGGCTGTCGGGACCGTCGCAGCGCAGCCGCCCGCAGGCGCTGTCCACGAGCAGAGCCGCGCCGTCGCGCGCCAAGACCCTCCCCGGCACCTGGTTCGACGTGCCGACGAAGCGGGCGACGAAGAGCGAGGCGGGCCTGCGGTAGATCTCGGGGGGGCGGCCCTGCTGGGCGATGCGGCCGCCGTTCATCACAGCCACGCGGTCAGAGAGCGCGAGCGCTTCCTCCTGGTCGTGCGTGACGTAGATCGTCGTGATGCCGAGGTCGCGCTGGATGCGTCGGATCTGGCGCCGAAGGTCTTCGCGCAGGCCGCGGTCGAGGGCGCTCAGCGGCTCGTCGAGCAGCAGCAGCCGCGGCCGCGGGGCCAGCGCCCGCGCCAGGGCGACCCGTTGCTGCTCGCCTCCCGAAAGCTCCTCCACCCGCCGCCTGCCAAAGCCGGCGAGACCGACGAGCAAGAGCAGCTCTTCGACGCGCGCCGCGGTGTCCGGCCGCGCCCATCGCTGCATGCGCGGCCCGAACGCCACGTTCTGCGCCACAGTCATGTGCGGGAACAGGGCGTAGTCCTGGAACACGATGCCCACGCCCCGCTCCTCGGGCGGCAGCGAGGTGACGTCGCGACCGTCGATGATCACGGTGCCGCGTTCGGGCGCGAGAAAGCCCGCCACCAGGCGCAGCGTCGTGGTCTTGCCGCAGCCGCTGGGGCCCAGCAGGGTCAGCAGCTCGCCGTCTGCGACCTCGAGCGACAGCTGCAGGTCGAGGCCGGGGTAGGTGAGGCGGAGGTCGCGCAGTTGCAGGGACATCAGAACGCCTCCGGGGCAGCCCGCTCGATCAGCCAGAAGGCTCCGAGCGACACGACCATCAGCACGGTGCCCATGGCGCAGGCGGCGAAGAAGTTGTAGGAGCCGATCAGGCGGTAGATCGCGATCGGGATCGTGACCGTGCCCGGGCCGGCGAGCAGCAGCGTGGCGTTCATCTCGCCCATGGAGATGGCAAAGGCGAAGGCCGCACCCGTGGCCAGGCCCGCCCTCGCGATCGGCAGCTCGACGTGCACGAGGGTGGCCAGCGCTCCGGCGCCGAGAGAGCGCGAGGCGTCCAGCAGCGACGGCCGGATCTTGGCCAGCGTGGCGGACACCGTGCGCGCCACGAACGGATAGGCCACGACCGCGTGGGCCATCACTACTGCGAGCGAGCCCGCGCCGAGGCCCCAGCCCCTGACGTAGGCGAGGCCGAGCACCACGCCGGAGACTCCCATCGGCGCCATCAGCGCGGCCTCCAGCAGCCGCGACCCCGCCGAGGCGCGCCGCGACAGCAGGCGCGCCACCGCGACGCCGAGCGGCAGCGAGAGCGCCGCGGTCCCCAGGCCGAGCCCCACGCTGGTGAGCACCGCCTGGCGGTAGGAGCCGCCGAACCGCGTGGCGGCCCCGGCGGCGAGCTGGGCGTACCAGCGCAGCGACAGGCGCGTGCCGCCGCTCCAGCCCGAGCGCTCCAGCAGCGACTGGCCGACTACCGAGAGCATCGGCCCGAGCACGACCACGGCCACGAACGCGACATACAGGCCCGCTGCGACGCGCGCCCACGGCGAGCGCAGGTGCGACGGCTCGGGAGCCGAAGCCAGGCGCTCGACGAACGAAGCCCTGCGCTCCAGGCGCACCTGAACGGCGAGCAGCAGCAGCGACAGCGTCGTGCCCACGAGGGCGAGGGCGCTTGCGCCCGCCAGGTCGACGTCGACGCGGGCCAGGCGGTAGATCTCGACCTCGATGGTGGTCCAGCGCGGCCCGCCGCCTAACACCAGAATGACGGCAAAGGAGAGAAAGCAGAAGAGGAAGATGAGCATGGCGCTGGAGAGGATCGCGGGCGCCAGTTGCGGCAGCGTGACCGAGGCGAACAGGTGCAGCCCGCGCGCCCCGAGGCTGCGTGCGGCAAGCGCTGGGTTCGGCGAGAGGCGCTCCCAGAGAGATCCGACGACGCGCACGCACACGGGAAAGTTGTAGAAGGCGTGGGCCAGCAGGATCGCGGGAAACGAGTAAAGGATGCGCAGCGGCGGTTCGCTCGCGCCGAGGATCGCAGCGAGAGCGCGGTTGAGCACGCCGTTGTTGCCGAAGAACAGCACGAAGCCGAGCACCACGAGGATCGAGGGCAGCACAAAGGGGATCGTGGTCAGCGCGCGCGCGAGGCTGCGGCCCGGAAAGCGGAAGCGCGAGAGCAGCCACGCGCCCGGCAGGCCGAGCGCCACGGCGAGCAGGGTGCTCAAGCCGGCCTGCAGAAACGTGAAGGCGACGACCCGCAGCACGTAGGGGTCGCGCAGGAGCGCTACGAGGCGGCCCCCGGAAAAAGCGCCGGAGAGGACCATCGACACCGGGTAGTAGAACAGCGGCACCAGGGCCCCGAAGAGCAGAGTGATCGCGACGAGGCGCGATGGAGCAGCCTTCACCTGATCATCTGCCTCGTCCAGGCCGAGAGCCAGCGCTCCTGGTTCGCGGCTACGGTCCTGGCGTCGAGGGAGAGGAAGCGCGGTGGCCTGGGCGCGTACTTGTAGGAGTCGGGCAGCGGAGTGGCCGCGATCACCGGGTACATCCAGTTGGTGAGCGGGATCTCCTTCTGGAACGCGTCGGTGAGGGCGAAGTCGACGAACTTGCGCGCGAGCTCCCGGTGGCGGGCGCCGCGCACGACGCCGAGGCCTTCGACCTGGGCGTAGTGGCCGTCGGCGAACACGGCCGCCTGATAGCGCGTGGTCTTTTCGAACTCCACGTGGTAGGCGGGGCTCGTGGTGTAGCTCAGCACCAGGGGAGCCTCGCCGGCGGTGAACATGCCGTAGGCTGAGTCCCAGCCCTCGGCGATCGTGAGGATGTTAGGCGAAAGACGCTTCCAGTAGTCGAGCCAGCCGTCGCCGTAGGCCGCGATGGTCCACAGGAGAAAGCCGAGCCCCGGGCTGGAGGTGCGGGGGTCCTCGAGAAGGATCTTCCCGCGGAAGCGCGGGTCGGTCAGGTCTTCGAGGGACCTCGGGGGTGCGGCGAGCTTCTGGGTGTCGACGACGAAGGCGAAGGAACCGTAGTCGTAGGGGGTCAGGTGGAAGGTCGGGTCGAAGACCACCTCGCTCGGCAGGCGCTCGGCGCCGGCCGGCTTGTAGGGCTCGATCACCCCCGCCTCCATGGCGCGGGCGAGCATGTTGTTGTCGAGGCCGATGAGAACGTCCGCGCGCGGAGAGTCCTTTTCCAGGATCGCGCGGCTGAGCACCTGGCCCGCGTCGCCGGCCGAGACGATTTCGACGCGCACACCGTGCGTCGCCTCGAAGGCGGGAATCACCTTTGGCGCCGGCCCCCACTCCGAGACGAAGGAATCGTAGGCGTAGATCACGAGGTCCGGCTCCGCGGCTGCCGCGACGCCGCCCGCGGCGGCAAGGACCGCGATGAGCAAGAGAGCGCTTCTGTTCATGAGTCTCCTCCGTGCGCGCCGGGCAGCGGTCGCCCGACTCCTAGCTCACCGAAAGTTCTGGGGGAGGGTTCTCGGGTGAGGATCCCTGCGCTGGCATTATCCAGATCAGGTTCAACGGGTGTGATCTCAGGCTCCCTCTCGGGAACCACCCCATGACTCGAATCGAGGTTACTGCCGCGAGGCCGCAGGCGTCAAGCGCCGGCAGCGGCTTGCCTCGACGCCCGGCCATGGCGCATGATGCCGCCGCAGGCGACAGCATCGCGCGGGTGCGGCAAAAGGAGCGGGCTCGGGTGAAAGGCAGACCTCGCGCTGGGCAGGCGGCCGCGGCCCTGGCGGGCTTCGCGCAGCGCAACTGGTTCATACTCGGGATCGCGCTCGTCGTGACGCTCGGCTTTCTCGCCTCCGAGACCGGCCGCCGGCTCAACCCCGAATCGATCACGACCAGCGCGATCGTCGTCGTGCAGTTCCTCATGCTCGGGTTCGCGGTGCCGACCGAGAGCCTCGTGCGCGGACTGGCGGGCTGGCGGTTTCACCTCGTGGTGCAGCTCGCCATCTTCGTCGCTGCGCCTCTCTTCTTTCTGCTGACGTCGCTTCCGCTGCGCGGCCTCCTGGGGCCGGGGCTGATGACCGGGATCATGGCGCTGGCGGTGCTGCCGACCACGGTCTCCAGCTGCGTCGTCTTTACCCAGGTGGCCGGCGGCAACGTCGCAGCGGCGCTGTTCAACTCGGCCCTGTCCAACGCCGTCGGGGTGGTGCTGTCGCCGCTGTTGCTGTCGCTGCTGCTGAGCGGCGCGGGACAGGGCCTGCCCCGCGAGCAGATGCTCGCGGTCTTTGCCGACCTCGCCGGCAGGATGATCGCCCCCGCGGCTGCGGGCCAGCTGCTTCGCCTGTGGTTTGCCCGGTTCGCCGACGAAAATCGGCGCCGTCTCGCCATCGTCGCCAACAGCCTGGTGCTCGTGACCGTGTTCTTCGCGGTCTCGAAGTCAGCCGGCCATCCGGCGTTCTCCTCGGGAGTCGCGGCTCTGGCGCCGCCTCTCGCCTACCTGGCGTGCGCCCACGTCGCCCTCCTCTGGCTACTGTACGGCCTCGGCCGACTCCTGCGCCTGCAGCGGGATGACCGCGTGGCCCTCCTCTTTGTCGCCCCGCAGAAGACGCTCGCGATGGGGGTGCCGCTGCTTGGCATCTATTTCGCCCGCAATCCCGAGATGCTCGGCGTGGCGGTGCTGCCGCTGCTGTTCTACCACCCGTTCCAGCTGCTGGCGGCGAGCGTCGTGCGAGGGATCCTCAAGAGAGGCGAGTGAGGCCGCGGAGGGCTGCGGCGCGGGCGGCGGACTTGGCTGTGAGAGGAAAGCGAGGAATGCATGCTGGTGGACGAAGCGGCCAACACGGGCAGGGTTCTCCTGATCGGACATCGCGGAGCCATGAGCTTGGCTCCGGAGAACACGATGGTCTCCTTTGCCAGGGCGTACGAGCTGGGATGCGACCTGATCGAGACGGACATCCATCTGAGCCGGGACGGGGTCCTGGTGCTCATGCATGACGCCGATGTCGCGCGCACGACCGGCGGCGCGGGGTGCATCGAGGAGATGAGCCTGCAGGAGATACGACGCCTGGACGCGGGAGGATGGTATGGCGAGGCGTTCCGCGGGGAGCGCGTGCCGCTGCTGAGCGAGCTGCTCGATTGGGCCCGGACCCGGATACCGTTGATCATCGAGATCAAGGGCAATTCTCTGCCGGCCGTCGGCATCGAGGCGGCGCTTCTCGCACAGCTGCGCGAGAAGCGCCTGGTAGGCGACGTCATGGTCACGTCTTTCGACCATCACTGCCTGAGGCGGCTCAAGGACCTCGAGCCGTCGGTGCTCACGGGCATGAACTACAACGGGCGGCTGTTCGACACGGCAGGGGCGGCTCGGGCGACGGGCGCCGGCTGCGTGTCACCGAACTGGCGCTTCTGGGACAGAGGGCTGGTGGACGCAGTCCACGCCGCCGGTCTCGCGGCCGCCACCTTTGTGCCCGACGACGACAAGTGCGTTGCCGCCGTGGTCGACATGGGCATGGATGCGCTGGGCGTCGATTGCCCGGACCGCGTGCGTCCTTACCTCGACGGCATCGGCAAGAGCTACAGACGCTCGTAGAGCGCGACCGGGCGGCAAACGGCGGCGCCGCAGGATCCTCAGGCGGAGCGGCTCGCCGGCTGACGCGTTCCGCCGGCTTCGCCCCGATTGCCCAGCGTTCGCATCGCGTTGTCGTGGTAGCGGTCAATGACGGAGGTGGCGACCGCGACTTCCCCGGGGTCGATTCCCTGGTGGATGATGTCTACCCACTCGCGGACGACGCGGCTCACCTGCCGACCGGCTTCGCGGCCCTTGCGCGTGAGCTGCACGTGAAGGGTCCTGCGGTCCGCCCTGTCGCGGCGGCGCTTGACGTAGCCGAGGGCGACCAGGCGTTCGACGGCCCGGCTGCAGTGGCCGTTGTCCACGCCGACGGCCGCGCTGAGGTCCGACATCGTCATAGTCTGGCCGTCGAGCAGCTCGAGAACGAAGTAGTAGAGACCGCTGGAAAGGCCGAGCCTCGCGAGCCTGTGATTCGCGAAGAGCTGACTCATGCGTATCAGCCGAATGATCTTGAGGTTCGGCGTCCACATTCTCCCTGCACGATAGCGCCAACAGCCTGACAAGTCAACCGGTTCGAAGACACGGCCATCGATCATCATTTCAAGGCCTGTGGGACAGTTAGTCGAGCTTGCGTATGCAACATTTGACTTGACAACCATAGGGACCCGCAATATCCTGAGGCGTCGATCCGCCAAGGAGGAACACATGAAACGATGCCTTTCCCTCACCCTCTTGCTCGCGTGCGCGGCGCTTGCCGCTGTCGGCGCCCAGCCGGCGGGCTGGAGCTGGCCTCCGTTGATCGTGTCGATGGACACCAACCCCTCGGCGCCGACCTACGTGCTGGCGATCTCGTGGGCGCCCCTGCACGAAAAAGACAGCGGGGCCAAGTGGCGCGTCCTCGCCGAGGCGTCGTCGGTGCAGAAGACCGAGATGCTGAAGAGCGGGAAGGCCCATTTCTGGTGGAGTGACCTGCACACCAGCGCGCAGGTGATCGAGGCCAACTCGTCGTTCGCCACGCGCGACGGCGGCTCGATTCCGCTGGTCGTGGCGCACCAGGGGTTCCTCCAGATGTCGGGACTGGGCACGATGGGCGACTCGAAGCTCAAGACGCTTTCCGATATCAAGAAGGGCACGCGGGTGTCGGTGGCCGCGGGCACGACGGCCATCATTCAGTTCCTCGACGGCTTCGAGGCGTGGATGGGCCTTGCCAAGGGGGATCTGGTCAAGGTGCCGTTCTCCGATTTCCCGAGCGCCAATCGCGCCCTGCCCGAAGGCAAGGTGGACGTGGCGTTCACCGACCCGTCCAACCTCTTTGCGCGGGAGATGGACAGCTCGCCGCGCGGGATCCGCTTCTTCGACTTCCCTGAAAGCGACAAGGCCGGCTACGCGCGGTTCAAGGAAATCATCCCCACGGTCGACTTTGGAGTGAACACCCTCGGGGTCAAGAGCGGCCACGGCGTGCGCATGATGCAGATCCGATTCCAGGGCATCGCCACCGAGAGCGCCGACGAGGAGATGGTGTACCGGATCGTCAAGTGGCTCGACGAGAATTACGACCGCTACAAGGGCCTCAACGTCAACGCGCCGATGATGACTCTTGCTGGCCTGCTGGACACGATTCGCATGACCTACATCCCGGTGCACAGGGGCACGATTCGCTACCTCAAGGAGAAGAACCTCTGGACCGCAAAGGACGAGCAGCGGCAGACGTACAACCTGCGGTTGACCAAGTGGTACAACCGCCTCTACCAGGAGGCGATCGCGAAGGCTGACGCCTCCAAGGTCGAGGTCAATCCGCGCAACGCCAAGTGGATCGACCTGTGGACCGACACCAAGAAGCAGAGCGGGATACCGCGCTTCCGCATCATGTCCGACGACGAGATCGCTGCGGGGCTGTCCAAGCTTCCCGTCCAGTGAGCGTCGGCTCCGGCGCGGCGCCCGCCGCCGCGCCGGCTGCGCGTCAAGCCAGCACCGAGGAGTCGTCGACCATGGGGAACGACACGCGACAGGAGCCCGCCGGCGAGCGCTTTGACTGCCTCCCGCGGCCCCTTCAGACAGCGCTGATCGTGCTGATCGGGGCTGCGCTCGCTTTTGTCACCTTTTTCACCCTGGGATTCCAACTTCCGGGCGTTGCCCTCAACAACGTCCACTACTACTACAGCATCTTCGGCTTCTTCGGGGGCCTGTCGTTCCTGATGCTGCCGGAGCGCAAGACAAAGACGCCCTGGTTCGATTACGTCTTCGCGGCAGTGTTCGCAGCGCTCTGCGCCTATTTCGCTGCCAACGGAGACGAGATCGCCTTTGTCGGCTGGCTGCCTGCGGACGCCAAGGGAATCGTGTTCGGCTGCGTCTTCCTCGCCCTCGCCATCGAGGCGTGCCGGCGCGTGGCCGGCCTGTCCCTGCCTCTGATCGCCGCGGCCTTTGGCCTCTTCCCGCTCGTTGCGGAAAAGGCGCCGGGGATGCTGCGGGGCATCGGCTTCGACTTTGCCCACATCGTTTCCTTCTACACCTATTCGAGCAACGGCGTGTTGGGAGTGCCCGCCCAGACCCTGGGCGGCATCATGATCGGCTTCCTGATCTTCGCCGGCCTCCTGGTGGCGACGGGCGCGGGCAAGTTCTTTCTCGATCTCGCCTATGGCCTCATGGGCCGCTACCGGGGCGGGCCCGCCAAGGTCGGCATCTTTTCCAGCGCCCTGTTCGGCAGCCTCACCGGAGGGCCGGTGACCACGGTCGTCGCAACAGGGCCGATCTTCATGCGCGACATGATCCGCCTCGGCTACCCGGCCCACTACGCCGCGGCCCTCGCCGCTGTCGCCTCGACCGGGGGCGCGCTGTCGCCTCCTGTGATGGGGATCGCGGCTTTCGTGATGGCCAACCTCCTCAACATATCCTACTCCGAGGTGGCGGTGGCGGCCATCATTCCCACGGTTCTCTTCTACTTCGGACTCATCATGCAGGCTGACCTGTTCGCGGCCAAGAAGGGTATGAAGGGCCTGGCGAGAGCCGACCTGCCGAGGATCGGCAAGGTGATGGCCGAGGGATGGCACTTCCTTCTGGTGATCGTGTTCCTGGTCTTCGGCCTCGTTTACATGCGGTGGGAGGCGCTGACTCCGTTCTACTCCGTCGCCCTGCTGGTGGCTCTCTCGTTCATCCGCCGCGAGACGCGGCTCGATGCGGCCAAGGTGCGCAAGGCGCTGTTCGAGATCGGCAAGCTGATCGCGATGACCACGGCCATCATCCTTCCGGTGGGCGTGATGGTCGGTGCGATCACCGTGACCGGGGTCGGGGCCTCCTTCACCTCGGGCGTCATCAACCTGGGCGGCGAGCAGGTGTTCGTCATCCTGCTCATCGGCGTGGCGGCCTGCTACGTGATGGGCATGGTGGGCATTCTCGTGGCCGCCTACGTGTTCCTGGGCGTCACCCTGGCGCCGATCCTGGTACAGGCCGCCGGCCTCAACGAGGTGGCCGTGCACCTGTTCATCATGTACTGGGCGATCCTGTCGCTGATCACCCCGCCGGTGGCCGGCTGCTCGTTCGTTTCGGCGGCGGTGGCGGGGGCCAGGCCGATGAGGACCGCGGTCGAGTCGATGAAGCTCGGCATCGTGCTCTACTTCATCCCGTTCTTCTTCGTCATGCACCCGGCCCTCATCCTGCGCGGCACCGTCGCGGAGACGATCACTCTGACGCTGTTCTGTCTGGTCGGCATCACGTTCATCTCGATGGGCCTGGAGGGCTACGTGTACCGCCTGGGACGGGTGGACCGGGTCGACCGCATCCTTCTGGTCACCGGCGGCTTCCTGATCGCCGAGCCCTCGGCGGGTACCGGGCTGTTCGGTCTCGCCGTCATCGCCGTCGCCGCGCTCAAGCTTGTTGTGTTCCGACTGCGGCTCGGTCCTCGCGCCCCATCATGAGCCGGCGCGACCTGGGCCTGGTCGTGGCCGTCACGATTTTCTTCGTGATGGGCGTCTCATCGGTTGCGCCGGTGCTGCCGCGCATGCGGGACGCGCTCGGCCTCAGCACCGTGCAGGTCGCGCTGCTCGCGGCGGTCTTCGCGCTGCCCGGCTTCGTGCTGGCGCCGTTGTTCGGCCTGGTCCTGGACCGCCGGACCCGCAAGGGCATCCTCGTGCCGATGCTGGTGCTGCACGCGGCTGCGGGTTGCCTGCTGGTCTTCGCCAGGCAGTACGGCGCGATCCTGTTTCTGCGGCTGCTTCAGGGCATCGGCAACGCGCCGCTGGGAACGATCGCCATCACGCTCATCGCAGATCGCAGCGCGGGTGGGGAGCGCGCCCGCGCGCTCGGGCTTAACTCCAGCGCCCTGAGTCTGGGAACGGCTGTCTGGCCCGTGGCGGGGGGCGCCCTGGCGCTGCTGGGATGGAACGCCCCCTTTCTGCTTTCGGTCCTGGGGCTTCCGCTGAGTGTGGCTGCGCTCTTCATTCTCGACAGCGGCTCGCCGTGCCCCGGCAAGCGCACGGGAAGCTACCTTTCCGACGCGCTTGCGGCCGTGCGGCAGCGGCCCGCGGTCGCCCTGTACGCCCTCGTGCTCGGCACCTTTGTCCTGCTCTACGGCCCGCTTCTCACGCTCGCTCCCGCCTACCTCGCTGATCGTTTCAGCGCGACTCCGCCTCTGATCGGGCTGCTCATCTCCTCGATGTCGTTGCCCGCCGCCATCGTCGCAGGCGCGACCAGGACCCTGGCGGCCAGGTGGGGCAGCGCCTTTCTGCTGACGGCTTCGTTCGTGTTGTATGCCGCTTCGCTCGCTCTGATACCGCTGATGCCGGCCGCGTCCCTGACGGCGGCGCCCATCGCCGTGTTCGGCGTGGCCCAGGCCCTTTCGGTCCCGAACTTGCAGCTCCTGCTCTCCGAAGCGGCGCCGCCGGCCCAGCGAGGCATGTTCATGGCCCTTTACGGCATGCTCGTGCACCTGGCGCAGACGGGCGCGCCCCTGCTCACGGGCCTGCTCGTGACTCTGATTCCGCAGCGGTACGCCTTTGGCGTCGCCTGCCTGCTGAGCGTCGTCCTGACGGCGGTGGCCGCGGCCGCGAGCGGCAGAATGCCGCGGCCGACAAGGGAGGAGCCTGCATGAGCGGCTACGAGGAGATTCTGGCAGAGTCCGGTCTCGAGCGCGTCCCGCCCTACTGGGACACGCGCTACACGAAGAACCTCGAGCGGTTGTCCAGACCCGTGCACCGGGTCAAGGCCGAGCTGGACGTGTGGATGACGCTGCGCGACGGCACGCGGCTGTGCGTCGACATCTACCGCCCCGACGGCGGCGGGGTCGGCCGCTGTCCCGCGCTGCTGGCCTGGTCGGCCTACGGCAAGACGATGCAGGCGCTCAGGCGCGGCTGCCTGCCGTCGGCCTCGCTGCTCTACGACCACAGCCTCGAGGCCGGCGACATCGAGTTCTTCGTGCGGCGGGGCTACGCCTACGTGATCCCGGACCCGCGGGGCATCGGCAAGTCGGAGGGTGAGTTCCTCGGCGTCTACAATCCCCAGGAGCAGCAGGACACCTACGACGTGATTGAGGCGATCGCCGCGCTGCCCTGGTGCACCGGCGATGTGGCCATGGTGGGCTACTCCTACTTCGGGATCATCCAGATGCTCGCGGCCGCGCAGCAGCCGCCGCACCTGCGGTGCATCATGCCGCTGTCCTACACCGACGACTATTACCAGCACGGCCACTACGGCGGCGTCCCCAACACCTACCTGAGCATCTACTGGGAGCTGTGCCCCGCCAACAACCCGGTCCCCTGGTCGGAGAAGATGTACGGCGCCGACGAGCTGCGCCGCAGGATGGAGGAGCGCGGCCGCGACCCCGACCTGGCGGTCATTTCCTACTTCTCCAAGATTTTCAACACCTGGCCTCCGCGCTACCACACCTACTACCTCGACGTTCTCCTGCATCCCACCGATGGGCCCTTCTGGAGGCAGCGGTCGGCGCGCACGATGTACAGCCGCATCAAGGTGCCGGTCTATCTCAAATGCGGCTGGGCGCCCACCGGCCGGTGGACGGCGCCGGCGCTCGGGGCGATGATGAACCCCGAGCTGGCGGTTCCCAAGCGGCTCGGGATCATGGAAGCCTACGGCGGGCTCGAGCTTCCCTACCGCTACATGAACGAGGAGCAGCTGCGCTGGTACGACCACTGGCTCAAGGGTGTGGACACCGGCATCATGGACGAGCCCCCGATCAAGATGAACGTGATGAACGCCGGCTTCCGCTACGAGAGGGAGTGGCCGCTTGCCCGCACCGAGTGGCGCAAGCTGTACCTGCGCAGCTTCGGCAAGCTGCGGTGGGACCCCGATCCCGAGCCCGATGTGCCGCCCGACAGCCTGACGCACTCTCCGCCGAACATCACCGCCGAGGTCCCGTCGCTGCTCTACACCTCCGACGTGATCACGAGGCCGACGGAGTTCACCGGGCCGTTGACGCTCACCCTCTACCTCAGCATCGACACCGACGACGCCAATCTGATCGTCAAGCTATGGGACATTTCACCCGGCGGAACAAGGCATCCGATCTGCCGCTTCGGAGCGCTCAAGCTCTCGCACCGTCTGGTGCCGGAGCTCTCCAAGCCGTGGGCTCCCGTGCACGACCACGAGCGCCCGCTGCCGGTGAGGCCCGGCGAGGTGCGGGAATACGTCGTGGAGATCAACCCGCTGGCCTGGGTCTATCAGCCCGGCCACCGGATCCAGCTCGAGATCAAGGCCATGGATCCCGCGCCCCACCAGGAGGATTCCTGGACCGGCAAGGTGGTGAACATGGGGCCCATCCCGAGCGCACGAACCACGCACTACAAGATCTACCGCGACGCGAACCGCCGCTCGCACATCCTCATGCCGTTGATCGGCTCGACGCCCAAAGAGGCCTGGCTGCAGCCGCTCGGCTGAGGGAGCCGTGACGGAGGCGGCCGCGGCGAGGCGGTGAGAAGCGGCGGTTTGCGCTGCGGCGCGCGGGGTGGTACGCTGCTTCCCATGGTGTCGCCGCCCGCCAGGGAGCGCGTGATCGAGGCGCTGAAGAGCCACTTCGCCCTCGACCATCTCGGGCTTGAGGAGTTCGAGCGCAGGCTGGCGGCCGCGCAGGACGCGACATCGAGCCGGCAGCTCGCGCGGCTCGTCGAGGATCTGCCCGCCCTGCCGTCGGAGCAGCCCGCGCGGACGGCGCCGGCGGCAAGGCCCCACGGGCAGATCGTAGCCATCCTCGGCGGCTCCTCGCGCAAAGGACGCTGGCGGCCTCCGCGTACCCTCAGGATCTTCGCGGTCCTCGGCGGCGTCGAGCTCGATTTCCGCGAGGCGATCCTGCCCGCGGAGGGAACCGTCGTGAACGCCTTCTGCCTTCTCGGGGGCGTCGAGGTCAAAGTCCCGCCGGGTTTGAGCGTGCAGGTCGAGGGCACGGGGATCCTCGGCGGGTTCGAGGACTCCAGCCGCGGCGAGGCGCAGGACAAGCCGCGCCTGGTGATCCGGGGCCTCGCGGTGCTCGGAGGGGTCGAGGTCAAGAGCCGGCCGCGCCGCCTGACCGGCGAGCGGCCGACGAAACGCCGCCGCCTGTCACCCTGATCGCCGGGGCTTACACGATTCGACGCTTCTGCTATACTCGCCGCGTTCCTGGAGGAGAGCCGCGACATGCGGCTCTCTGTGTCTGGAGGAGAAACCATGCCACGAGAGATGCTCGAGAAGCTCTGGCAGCGCGGCCGCGAGTTCCTCGGTGTCCAGTACCCGATCCTGGGCGGGGCCATGTCCTGGATCTCGGAATCCAACCTGGTGTCCGCTATCTCCAACGCCGGCGGCTTCGGAGTGCTCGCGGGCGGGAACATGCCGCCCCATCTGCTCAAGGACGAGATCCAGAAGGCCCGCGAAAAGACCGGCAAGCCCTTCGGTGTGAACCTGATCACGATCGCGCCCAACTTCAGGCGCCACCTCGACCACGTTCTCGAGATCAGGTTCCCCGTCGTCATCTTCGCGGGCGGCCTGCCGCCGCGGGAGGCGATCCGCGACGCGAAGGCCGAAGGCGTCAAAGTCTTCTGCTTCGCGCCCACCGTGGGCATCGCCCACAGGTTGATCAAAGAAGGCGTCGACGCCCTGGTGATCGAGGGCAGCGAGGCGGGCGGCCATATCGGCCCGGTCTCGACGGCTGTCCTGGCCGAAGAGATCCTGCCGCACACTCACCGGGTACCGGTCTTCGTAGCGGGCGGCATCGGCAGCGGCGTCATGATGCTCCACTACCTGCTTATGGGCGCTGCGGGCGTGCAGATCGGCACCAAGTTCGCGGTCTCCGAGGAGTCGATCGCCCACCCCAACTTCAAGCAGGCGATGATCCGCGCGCGCGCCAAGGACGCGGTGCCCACTGCCGCCTTCGACCCGCGCATCCCGGTGATTCCCGTGCGCGCCCTGGTCAACGAAGGCACGATGGACTTCAACACTCTTCAGCTCGGCCTCATCGCGCAGCTGGAGCGCGGTCAGATCAGCGTCAAGGAGGCGCAGCATCGCCTGGAGGAGTTCTGGATCGGGGGCTTGCGCAAGGCCGTGATCGAGGGCGACGTCAAGCGCGGCTCGATGATGGCCGGTCAGAGCGTGGGGATGGTCAAGGAGATCCAGTCGGTGCCCAAGATCATCGACTCCCTGATCGACGAGGCTGTGCGCGAGGCGGAGCACATCCTGGCGCGCCTCGGGAGGAAGTAGGGGCCGCGACTGCACGTCGGCGAAACGCAGGCTGACGCGTTATTCGTCGCCCCACCTGTACCACGGCTCGTTCGGGTCCGTGTAGGGTTTGTCCTTCTGCCATGGGGGCCAGAGGCGTCTCCTCGCAGCATCAACAGCCTCTTTGTCGACCCAGAACCCGCCAGTGAACTTCTTCGCCCCCTTGGTGTAGATGCCGCCGATCGGCTGGGGCTCGTTCTTGACCTTGCACCACTCCTGCGGCTGCACCGCGAAGCTGCGGTGCAGGTACCCGTCATAGTGGCCCAGCGGCGTCGTCTCCAGGACGACGAAGTGGTAGAGGTACCCGAGCTCGGGGAAATCCTCGACGGCCACCAGGTACTCGACGATCCAGCGCCGGGCAGGCCAGTTCGGCGGTTCGCCTGGCGGAGGAAGCGGATCCACGGGAGGAGGGAAATCCGCGGTGATCTTCCCGATCGCCTCGGTGTTCTCTTTCTCTTCCGTCCAGTCCTTGTTCAGGCGCCAGGCTCCGACCTGAGGGTAACTGCCCGTTTGGCCGGGAGAATCCGTCGTGCGCACATCGATCTTGGTGTGATCGATATCCGCCTCCCACTCCCTCCTCCAGCGGCGGAAGCGGAACTCGGTGGCGTGATCAACTCCCCCGATCTTCAGTGTCGTCTCGGCCTTGAGGTCCCACTTGTTCCACTGGGGCTCCACCGAGAACTCCACGTCCTTGCGCACGATGCGGCAGCGGACCCGCACGAAGCCCCCGATTTCGGCCAGCGGCAGGTCCAGGTCTCTCTCCCAACGTCCCGCCTTCGGGTCGTAAGGGATTTCGAGCCGCTGCTAGAAGGTCGGGTAGGTTTCTTTGCCGGATTCCTTGGTTCCGTTGATGAACTCCTCGCTGTCGACTTTTCCCGGCCAGATCGCGGTGAACTCCAGGTTCAGTCTGTCGGCAGGCTTCGGCCCAGCCCTGCCGCTCCTGGCGATCTGGGCCATGATCTCGTCGTCGTACACCCGCAGCTTCGGCTCGCAAGGCTGCGGGTCGAGCTCCCGCTGCCAGAAGATCTCCAGCCCCCTGGTCCCGTCCGGACCTTCGAGCCGGGTGCCGCTCTCTTTGCCGTTGACCCGGGCAACCAGCTGCCCGATAAAGGAGGTCTCCTCCTTGAGCGACCAGTTGTAGCGTGCCTTCAGGCTTTCCTCGACGACCTGGCGCTCGCGGTCCACATCGAACTCGACGGTGAGATCGAGATTTTCGTGGATCGACTGCCCCGGGTTCCAAGGCGCAGGCCTGGTCTGCGTCTTCTCGTCGACCCCGGCGTGCTTCTCCACCTCCAGTGTCACGTGCCAGATCGGAGCTTGCGCCGCCGCGGGAACACCGATGGCAACGGCCAAACCCGCGACCAGCGCTCGAAGCGGACGAGCTGTGCGGCGACAACCGACCATGGTACCCCCTCGAACTCTGCTGCCCCGACCGGCAGCACGAACGGACTTGCCACATGGAATTGTAGACGAACGGATGGGCGGTTGCCAGACGGCCAGTTTGCCCCCACGCCGACTTGCCCGGCGCGTATCAGTCGGTGCCCTTGCGCACCGACTCCTTGATCCTCTTCACGTGCCCCCGTCCCATGCCCTTGACCTCGCAGCCGAGCTCCACGTAGCGGCGTATCTCGGCGTCGGTGAGGATGCAGAAGCAGTCCACGATGGCAAAGGGCCTGCCCACGGCAGCGAACACGCGGTCGGGATCGAGGCCGAGGTATGCAGAGTGGCGGACGGCCAGCACCACGGCCCTGGCGTCCTTCATGGCCGACCACATGTCCGGCTCCATACGGAAGCCCCGGAGCTGCGCCTGGCGCGAGAAGGCGGCGATGCGGTAGTTGGTGCCGTTCTCGTCCACCTCCGGCTCCTCGATCTCCGCCCAGTGCTCCACGTAGGGGTCGTGCGCCTTGACCCGCGCACCCATCTCCACCAGCCGCCGCACGATCAGCTCCGATCCGCTGTAGCGCGTGTCGCCCACGTCCTCCCGGTAGGACACGCCGAGGATCAGCACGTCGGCGGCCGCAATCGGCTCGCCCATGTTCCGCAGGGCATCGCGCACCAGCTGCGGCACCCTGAGGGCGCGGCTGTCATTGATGTCGATGGCCTGGGGCGTGAGCCGCAGGATCCCGTCCTCCCACCCGAGGATGTGCTCGTAGCTCCAAACTCCCAGGGCGCCGTCCTTCGGCAAGCAGTAGCCGCCGATGCCCGGCCCGGGGAACATGAGGTTGGAGTGCGTCGGGCGCACGCGGATGGCGTCGATGACCTTCTTGATGTCCACGCCGTTGCGCTCGGCGAACACGGTCCACTCGTCCATGAACGCGAGTATGGTGGCCCGGTAGCTGTTCTCCACGATCTTGGCTGTCTCCGATTCGATCGGGCGGTCGAGCACGGAGAGGGGGAACTTCTTGACGTTGATGACCTCGCTCAGGAACCTGACGACCCGCTCCCTGGCCGTGGGGCTGACGCCGCTGCAGACGCGCCAGAAATCCCGGATCGACGCCACGTACTGCCTGCCCGGCATCACGCGCTCGTAGCTGTGGGCCAGCAGCGGATCCGCCGTGATCCCCCGCCGCTCGTAGGCCCGCTTGATCGTGGGAAAGGCGATCTGCTCCGTGGTCCCCGGCGCCACGGTGGTCTCGATGAGGATCAGCGCCTCGGGCCGGGCGTGGTGCCCGATGGCTTCGAAGGTCTGCTCCAGCGCCTCCATGTCCAGCGTGCCGCTGGCCACGTTTCCGATCTCCTTCTTCACGTAGTCGCACTGCACGTCCACAACCACGACGTCGGCAAGCCCTATGGCCTCCTCGACAAAGGTCGCCGTGAGGCTGTGCTTGTCGCGCACGCACCTGCGGATCAGCTCAGCCACCTCGGGATCGTCGGCCTTGAGCGGACATTCCCCGCGGTTCAGCAGCGGTATCTTCCAGTAGCTGCGCCTGCTCGGCCTCTGCACGCCGATGACGAACTTGGTGGTCCGGCGATCGGCATCCACCGCGTCGGCCACGACGGCAGCCATCACGATGCCGACGAACCCCATGCCGAGCACCACGACGACCTCGCGTCCGGCGCGCCGTTCCGCCTCGGCCAGCACAGCCAGGCGCTCGAGCTCCTGCTTTCTTTCCTTGTCTGCGGGGAGGGTGAATGCTTCGCCTGACGTGCTGACTGATACGTCGCGCCCAGCGGCCATCTGAGACTCCTTTTGCGTGCGATGAGCGATCGAGAGGCTGCCGGAACGAAATGTAGCACGCTCGCCCGCGGCCGTCGGGCCTGCTTACGGCTCGCCGGTCGGCGTCTCGGGGTAGCTCGGCGGCAGGAGCGCGTGCGGCTCCAGGACGCCCGCCTCGATCACGCGCATCGCGCGCCACCTGCCGCTGACAAAGCGCAGGAAGAAAACCAGGCCGAGGGTGCTGATGTAGAAGGTCACGATGATCCAGCCGGCCATCAGGTTCGCCCTGAGGACGATCAGGGCGATCCAGCTCGGCACCACGAGCCCGCAGATCGAGAGGCCGCCGATCGCCACCATGACGAAGCGCGTGTCGCCCGCCCCCTTGACCGCCGACGAGAAGATGATGGTCATCGTGTCGAAGATCGAGTACAGCGCCACGAAGCGCAGGAGCACGCGCACCGTCGCCCCGATCGCGGCGAACGAGGCCGCGTCGGCGCGTGCGGCAAAGGGAGCGAGAAAGAGGTCCGGCGCGAGCACGTACGCCGCGGCGATCGTGCCCATGTAGAGCATCGTGACGCGGAACCCCGAGTAGGCGCTGCGCTCGGCCAGGTCGGGCCTGTCCTCGCCGAGATACTGGCCCACCAGCACGCTCACGGCTATGCCGCAGCCGATCATCGGCATGAAGGCCAGCGTGTTGATGTTGAACGCGATGGTGGTGGCTGCGAGCTCGGTGGTGCCGATGCGGCCGAGCATCAACAGGAAGGCGGTAAAGCCGGCTGTGTCCAGGAAGAACTGCACCCCGCTCGGCACCCCGAAGCGCAGCACCCGGCCGAAGAGCGCGGGCTCCAGCCTCCAGGCCCGCAGCGTGTGGTAGCGTTCGTCGTTCGCTCTCCGGAACACCAGCACGGCGTAGGCGGCAAAGGAGACCGAGCCGGCCGCCACCGTGGCGGCGGCGGCTCCCTCGATGCCCATCTCGGGAAAGCCGCCGTTGCCGAAGATCAGCAGCCAGTTCAGCCCGCAGTTGACCAGCGTGGCCAGGCCGTTGACGGCCGCGATGGGCCAGTTCTCGCCGCGCCCCGAAAAGAACGACGACAGCGCGCCCGCGGCCAGCGGGAACAACGAGCCGAGCGACACGATGCGGAAGTACGCGATCTCGCCCTCGCGCACGCCGGGCTCGTGACCCACCAGGTCGAACAGCGGACGGGCGAGCGCGGCGCTTGCCATCAGCAGCGCGCCTCCGACGAGCGACACGTAGAGCCCCTGCCAGATCGAAGGGCCGATGCGGTGCATCCGGCCCGCGCCGTGGTATTGTGCCACGAAGGTGCTCACGTACCCGGCGGTGCCCGCGAACACGGTCGACAGGGCGAAGCTCACGAGCCCTGCGGGCATGACCGCGGCCACGGCCTGCGGCGAGTACCACGCGAGGAACATGCGGTCGACGAAATGCTGTATGCTCCACGCGCTCGTGCTCAGGATCAGGGGCACGGCCATGACCAGCAGCTCGCGGCAGCCGCCGTCGCCGCTCCACCCCGAGCGCGCGCGGGCTCCGAGTGTTCGCAGCATGAGGCGCCCAGTATAGGCGGCAGGCGAGCGCCTGGCCACCCCCTGGAGGAACGATGGGCGATCACAGCCGCTTCTTCGCGGCCCACGGACACCGCCTTCGGTTCGGCGATCTCTCGCGCGCCGACTTCGGCAACCCCGCATGGAGCGAGGCTGCGCTCCGCGTGCTCATCGTGCGCCTTTCGCCCTACGGCGACGTGGACCGCTCCACCTCGCACCTGTTCCTGGCCCAGGAGGCGCGCAGGGCCGGCGCCGGCGTCTTTATCGACTTCGCGTTCTTTCCAGGCCGCGAGGACTCCGCCCTCCTTGCCGCCCACGGCGTTCCGCCCCTGGTCGGCATCGCCTCCTCGCGCTCCATCGACGGCTTCGACCTCGTCCTCGTCTCCTGCTCCTTTGTCCTGGAGCTGCTCAACCTGCCGGGGCTCCTGGAGCGCTCGGGCCTGCCGGTGATGGCTGGCGACCGGCCGGGTTCGCCTGCCATCGTGTTAGGCGGTTCGGGCGCGCTGGCCTCGCAGGCCATCGTCGACGAGCGCGGCGACGCGATGGTGGACGCGATCTTCTTTGGCGAAGGCGAAGGCTGCGGCCAACGCCTCGTCCGCCTGCTGATGGAGCGGCGCGGGGCGGGCAAGCGCGAGCTGCTGCAGCGCGCCGCAGCCGAGATCCCGGGCCTGTGGCCTGCGGGCTCGGTGCTCGCACCGGTGCGGCCCGCGGTCTGCGCCGCTCCCGGCGCCCGCGACCTGGTGACCGCATACCCGATCCTCCCGGGGCCGGAGGCCGCGACCGCGCGCCTGCAGATCTCCTACGGCTGCCCCTTTGCCTGCACCTTCTGCTTCGAGGGCTGGGGCCGCAAGCCCTATCGTGAGGTCCCCCTCGGCGAGATCCTCGCGGCTGCGCGCTCTCTCAAGGCAGCCACGGGCGCGCGGTCGCTGGAGCTCTCGAGCTTCAACTTCAACACGCACCGCCAGATCGTGCCCCTCGTCCTGGAGCTGAACCGGCTCTTCCCCGAGGTGAGCCTCATGAGCCAGAGGGCCGACATCCTGGCCGACACCCCGGGCCTGCTCGAGGCCGAGATGGCTGCGGGCAAGCGCAGCTACACTCTCGGCATCGAGGGGGTGAGCGAGAGGCAGCGCCGCTTCATGGACAAGCGCCTGGACGAGCGGCAGATCCGCAAGGTGCTCTCGGCCCTGCTCGCAGCGGGCGCCCGCGAGGTCAAGCTCTTCTACCTGCTGTCGGGCTGCGAGACCGAAGAGGACTTCGCTGAGCTGGGCGCTTTCCTCGCCTGGCTGCGCGCGCAAGGCGAGGCGGCGCGCAACCGCACGCGCGTCGTCTTTTCGTTCAACCGGCTGGTCCGCATGCCCTTTACGCCGCTGCAGTTCGACCGGCTGCTGCTCGAGCCCGAGCAGTGGCAGCCGTCAGTCGGCAGAGCCCGGGCGGCCGTGACAGCGGCAGGCTACGAGTTCCGCCTCGCCTCCTCGTGGCCGGAATACGCGTTGAGCCAGGTGATGTCCATGGGCGGCCGCTGGCTCTGCGGCGCGTTGCGCGAGCTCGCGCGGGCGGGCCACGTGTACGAGGGGGAGGCGCGGGCCGAGACCTGGGAGGCGCTGCGCGCCTGGATGGCCGCGCACCCGCATCCGGATCTGGCCGAGGCCAAGCCCGCCGACTACGCCTTTCCGCTCGGCTTCGTGAGCGGGCCCGCCGGGCAGGAGGCGCTGCACGCGCGCTGGCGGGACGCGGCCGCGGGGCGGCCCCCCGCGGGCGAGCGGGCCGCCAGGCCCCCGGTTCCGCAGGCTCTCATCGCAGAAGTGCGGCAGCTCGTGCGGGAAAAGGCGGGCCTCGCGCCGGTGCCGGCGCTGATGGCCGTGCCCCGGGCCGCGGCCGGCCTCGGGAGCGAGGCGCTGTCGGCCTGGGTCGCCCGCGAGCTGATGCGCCTGGATCCGGCGCTCGTCGACGAGCTGCTGGACGTGCGCGAGCTGCGCATGAGCGCCTTTGCGGGCGGCGTCCCGTGGTATGGCGAGAGCGTCTTCGGGCTGCTGGCGTGGCGCAGCGAACGGCTGCTCGCCGCGCTCGGAGCCTGCGCCTCCACGCCCGGCGGTCTGCAGCTGCTCGGCGTTGCAGAAGCCGGCGGGGCTGCGCCGCCGACCCTGCGGCTGCGCCTGCGGCTCGCCGACGAGCACTTTCCGCAGGCGGGCCCGCGCCTGGCCGAGGCCCTCAACCGCGCGCACGCCCCTGTCACGGTGCTCCGCGACGGCGAGGGGTGGCGCCTGCAGCCGAGCGCGCGCGGCCGCCGCCTGCTGGCCGCCGGGTCGTACCTGCTTGCCGGGGGAGTCTGGTGCCTGGAGTTGGTCGCGGGGCCGCGTTTCCCTCTCCTGCCGTACCTGCGCGCCTTTGGCCGCGGCCTGGAGCGGCGCGCTCTCCTGGAGGTTCTCGGCGCCGCGCCGCCCGCTCGGAGCCTGAGCGAACCCTCCCCAAATCCCGCGCATGTGGTACCCTGAGGCGGGAGGCGCCCCGTGTCCGACAAGGGTCTGTCCTACCGGGAAGCCGGCGTGGACATCGATGTGGCTGATGCAGCCAAGGGCGAGATGGCCGCCCTGCTGCGCACGAGCAACCCGCTGGTCCTGAACAGCCTCGGGGCCTTCGCGTCACTGATCGACGGCCGCTTCGCCGACTACCGGCACCCCGTGCTCGTGTTCAAGACCGAGGAGCCCGGCTCCAAGCAGAAGCTGGCGGCGGATCACGGCCGCCTGGAGGGCATCGGCTTCGACCTGGTCAACCACCTGGTGAACGACATCATCGTGCTGGGCGCGCGACCGGTCGCCATGCAGGACTGCATCGTCTGCGGCAAGCTTGATCCGGTCGCGGTGACGCAGATCGTCGGCTCGATCGCGCGCGCCTGCGAAGCTCAAGGGTGCTCGCTGGTGGGCGGAGAAACCTCGGAGCAGCCCGGGATAGTACCCGCCGGAACCTACGTGCTCTCGGCGAGCGCGATCGGCGTGGTCGAGAAGGAGTTGGTGATCGACGGATCAGCGATCGCCCAAGGCGACCAGGTGCTTGCCCTGCCCTCCAACGGGCTGCACACCAACGGCTATTCCCTCGTCAGGGCGCTGCTCGACAGGCGACCCGAAGTCGCACGCATGGACGTGGCGGGGAGGCCCTTTCTCGAGTGGCTCTTCCTTCCTCACACCTGCTATTGGGGCGCGATCCGGCGCCTCGGCCTGCGCGATGGAGTGCACGGGATGGCGCACATCACCGGCGGCGGCATCGCCGACAACCTCCGCAGGATCCTTCGAGCCGGCCTCGGCGCTCGCATCGACTTGCCCAGCGTCCGCGTGCTGCCGATCTTCCGCACGATCCGCGACGAAGCGGCGGCGACCGAAGCCGACATGCTGCGCACCTTCAACCTCGGCGTGGGGATGACGCTCGTGGTCGCCGCGGACAAGGCGACCCGCATCGCCGAGGTCCTGCGGGCCCACGGCCACGACGCCTATCCGATCGGCGAGATCGCCGCCGGGAGCGGGGGAGTCGTCTTTGACGGCGCCTTGAGCTGGGGCGCCTGAGGCGCGCGGGCTCTACCGAGAACCTGGGTCGAGCGAGCACCTGCCTGTACTCGGACTCGATCCTGTCGTCGAGCGTCATGCGAAGCCGGCGGGCGACGACCATGTCGAGCAGCCTTCCCGGCGGTCCGTAAGGACACAGAAGGCCCGACACGACCACGTGGGTGTCGAGGATCCAGCTCGGTATGTCAGCCACACGAGGATCTTCTGCGCTCCCGCCGGGCCGCGGCGATCTCGGCGTCGATCTCCCTGGCCGTCAGGGCCCGGGCTCCCGTTCCGGCAGCCCGTCTGCGGATCGCTGCCAGCGCTCTGCGGGCCCGCGCGAACACCAGCTCGGCAACGTCCTCTACCAGCGAAGCGTCGCTCGTTGCGACCATGATCGACCGCGGACGCCCGTCTCGCGTGATCACGATCGCGCCCTCCCGCTCGACTTCGGAGAGAACCTGCCCGGGATGAGCTGCGAGCTGCCTCGACGGGATCATCTTCATGCTCAACGATTACTGCAGTACTTGCTGAGCGTCAAAACGGCGCCGCGCCCGCGGCCGCCCGCCTTGCGCCGGGGGTGACCGTGAACGAGACTTTGGTGATCGGACAGTCAGAGGAGGCGCACCGTGGTATCCGTGATCACGTCCATGGAGGTTGCCCCGGGCAAGATGCAGGAGGCGCAGAGCCTGCAGCCCTTGACTCCGGGCCCCGGCCAGGGGCGCAGGCTGCTGATCATCTGCCCCTACGATTCGCTGGCTGCGTGGGGAGCCCACATGGAGAAGGTCGCGAAGGATCATGAGAGAAACGCCTTTATGAGGGAGACCTTCGAGGAGAAGCAGCTCTTCGTGGCGAACACCGCCACCCGCACCGTCTACACGCCCATCTAGCCCCGCCGCCCCGCAGCCGCGGCGGCGAACTGGCGGCCGCCCTCGATCTCATGTAGTATCTGATGCGAGGCACGGCGCCGGGGGCGGAATGACTCAGCCGGGCGCTCTCGAACGGGTCAGGAAGAGGCTCATCGACGGCCACGAGTGGCAGCTCTACCTGTTTGTCCTGCCCGTCGTCGTGTACTTTATCATCCTTCACTACATCCCGATGTACGGGATCGTCATCGCCTTCAAGCGCTACAGCGTATCGAGGGGCATCTTCGAGAGCCCCTGGGTCGGCTTTCTCTACTTCGAGAAGTTCTTCGGCTCGGCCATGTTCGGCCAGCTCCTGTGGAACAGCTTCTACCTGAGCTTCTACCAGCTCCTCGTCTTTTTCCCGTTCCCGCTGGTCCTCGCCCTGATGCTCAACTACACCAACAGCCCGAGATTCAAGGCCTTTGCCCAGACGGTGACCTACGCGCCGCACTTCATCTCGATCGTGGTCCTGGCCGGGATGATGTTCCTGTTCGGATCGCCGACGACCGGTCTCGTCAACGTCCTGCTGGACAGGTTCGGGATCGAGCGCATCAACTTTATGGGCAGCAACACCTGGTTCCCTCACCTGTTCGTGTTCAGCCAGGTGTGGCAGAACACCGGCTACCAGGCGATCATCTTTCTGGCGTCGCTCACGGCCGTGGACCTGAGCCTGTACGAGGCGGCGACCATCGACGGGGCCACCAAGCTGCAGAAGATCTTCAACATCGACCTGCCGGCCATCATGCCCACCACCGTGACCCTGCTGCTCCTGCAGGTGGGCCGCATGCTGAACGTCGACACCCAGAAGGTGCTCCTGATGCAGACGGCCCTGAACCTCGACGCCTCGGAGATCTTCGGCACCTACGTCTACAAGGTTGGCCTCATCGGCGGGCAGTTCAGCTATTCCACGGCCATCAACCTGTTCCAGACCGTGGTCAACCTGGTTCTGCTCATCAGCGTGAACGCGGCCAGCCGCAGTCTGACCAAAGAGGGCCTGTGGTGAGGCGGCGAGAATGAAGATCGGCGAGACGCGGCAGGACGTGATCTTCAACGGCGTGAGCTACGCGTCGGTCGCGACGGCCTGCCTCCTGGTGCTCTACCCGCTCTACTTCATCGTCATCGCCTCCCTGAGCGATCCCCAGTACGTGATGAACGGCGAGGTCTTTCTCTGGCCCAGGGGGCTCAACCTGGCGGGATACGACCGCATCCTCAGGTACAAGCCCCTGCGGATCGGCTACAGCAACTCCGTCTTCTATGCCGTGGTCGGCTCGCTGCTGAGCTCGACCCTGACCCTGTTCGCCGCCTATTCCGTCTCCCGTTCGAGCTTCTCCGGCCGCAAGGCCTTCGTTTTTTTCCTTCTCGTCACCATGTTCTTTTCCGGCGGACTGATCCCGCAGTACATCGTGGTCAACGCCCTCGGCCTGCGCAACACGCGCTGGGCCCTGATCGTGGTCCACGGCATCCAGGTGGTGAACCTCTTCATCGCGAGCTCGTTCTTCCGCTCCACCGACATCGCGGAGCTGTACGAGGCGTGCCAGATCGACGGCTACGCGCACTTCGGCTACTTTTTTCGGATCCTGCTGCCGATCTCGACGCCGATCGTGATCGTGATGCTGCTCTTCTACGGCGTGTGGCAGTGGAACGACTTTTTCCGCGCCCTGATCTACCTCGACAAGCAGGAGCTGTATCCGATCCAGCTCGTGCTCCGCGACCTCCTGGCCTCCAGTCAGATCACCGGCGCGATGGTCGAGCTCCTGTCCGAGGACCAGGGTGCCTTCGCCGAGATGCTCAAGGCCGCGGAATCCATGAAGTACGGGATCATCATCGTGGCCAGCGTTCCGATGCTGGCGCTGTACCTGCTGCTGCAGAGGTACTTCGTGAAGGGCATCACGATGGGGAGCGTGAAGGGGTAGGGCGGCCGCGGGGTGCGGGCGCGGGTTGAGCAGCGCAGGCTGCGGCCCGGTGCCGGGGCGCCCGGCGAGGGGTCCCGCAGGAACAGTGGATGCGGCACAAGGACCCCGTTGGGGTCTGTCAGGAGATTGCGACGAGGAGGAAGGTTATGGCAATCAAGACAGCACGCAGCGGCGCGCGTCTCGCCCTGGCGCTGGCGGCTCTGCTGCTGGCGCTTCCCGCCTTTGCCGGGCCCGTCGGCGAAGAGCAGGGCAAGGCGTCGGCCCCGGCGGCCCTGGTGGCCGAGAAGGGCCTGCCGATCGTCAAGGACAAGATCACGCTCAAGTTCGTCGGGATGAACATGAACCCGACGCGCATCGGCCGCTGGGACGAAACGGACATGATGTTGTGGCTGGAGGAGAAGACCAACATCAAGATCGTCTGGGACTGGATCCCCCAGAAGGAGTGGGGAGAGAAGAAGAACCTGCTCATAGCCAGCAAGCAGCTTCCCGACGGCTTCATGGCGCCCCTCACCCTCACCGCGAACGAGGCGGCCACGATGGGCGCCGACGGAGTGCTCATCCCGCTGGACAACCTGCTGGCCAGGTACGCGCCCACCATCATGGGGGTCATGAAGGACTATCCGACCTACGAGCCCTTTACCCGCAGCCTGGACGGGAAGATCTACGCCCTCAGCGCCCTGCAGGACCTCGGCTTCGACTCCTTCAGCGCTTCGATCATCCGCAAGGAGTGGCTCGACAAGCTGGGGCTGAAGATGCCCACGACGCTCGATGAGTTCACCGAGGTGCTGAGGACCTTCAAGGCCAAGGACCCCGCCGGCGGCGGCAAGACCATTCCCTTCAGCTTCCTCTACCAGGAAGGTACGGCCACCAACCGCGAGGTCAAGCGGGAGTTCGAGTGGTTCTTCCTCGCCCACGACGTGATGGAGCATCCGATCCACATCTCGATCGAGGACAACGGCCAGCTCGTCTTTACGGCGGACAAGGAGGGCTTCAAGCAGACCATCAAGTACCTGAACCGGCTTTACAGCGAAGGCCTTATCGACAGGGACATCTTCACCCAGGACCGCACGATGCTCACCAACAAGATCCGCCAGCGCGGCGTCGGCGGCTACACCGACTATCGCCTCAAGCTCTCGATGTGCCTCACCGACGACGAGAAGAACTACACCTTCATGCCGCCCCTCAAGGGGCCCACCGGAAAGGCGCGCTGGTTGCGGGCCAACATCGGCATGTCCGAAGGAGCCTTCGCCTTGACCAGCTCCTGCAAGCATCCCGAAGCGGCGATCCGCTGGCTCGACTTCATCAACGAGCCGGAGAACAACATCCAGATGGCCTACGGCATGTTCAAGCCCGCAGGTTGGACCAAGAACGAGGCCCTCGTGCCCGATCCGAGGTTCCCGGGCAAGTACAGCGTGAACACCAGGCCCAAGGAGGTGTCGGCCAACGACTGGCCCTTCAGCTCCCCGATCGCCGAGAGCCCGCTCCTCACGCCCAAGTGGGTCATTGACAAGTACCTCGCCGAGAAGGCCAGCAACACGGCCAAGGTGGAAACCTGCGCGGTCTACAGGCCCTACCTGACGAAGTATCCCTACAACTATCCCTACCGCTTCACGGTCAAGGAGATCGAGGACCTGAGCCTCATCCAGACCGACCTGCTGAGCTACATTCTCAAGACCCAGGCCAAGTGGATCGCCGACGGCGGCATCGACGCCGAGTGGGACGGCTACCTGGCGCAGCTGAAGAAGCTCAAGGTCGACGAGTACCTGGCGATGTACAAGAAGAGCTACGAGAGGTCGCAGAAGAAGTAAGCAGCCCTGCGCTTCTGCGCGCCCCGGGACCGCCGCCCGCGCGGCGGTCCCGCAGGCCTCCTCGTCGCCGGGAGCAGTCCCGCGGCCCGGTCGGGCCGAGGAGCCTGTGCCGTCGGCCACAGCGCCTGTCAAACCGCTCGGGTCAGCCGTTGGGCACGCCGGCCTGCTGCCCTCAGCGTGCCTTCAGGAAGCGCGCGAGCCTCGCGAGCCCGCTTTCGAGCTGCGTGCGCTCCTTGAGGAAGCTCAGCACAATCGCCACGCGGTCGTCGATGTCGTAGAAGTAGCCGGGGTGCACGTACACTCCCTCGCCGCGCAGCAGGCGGACGCAGAGTTCTTCGTCGTCGGGGCCGCCGGGCCGCGGCTGGCCGAGGTCCGCGATCGCGTGGATGCCGCCGCGGGGCGGCGCCAGGCGCACCCCTGCAACTCCCGCGAGGGTTTCGACCAGAAGCCGTCGGCCTGCGTCCACGCGGGCCACCATGTCGCGCTGGAACTCGCGTCCATGGGCGAACAGCCGGGGCAGCAGGAACTGCGCGGGGCTCGAGCAGCTGAGGTAGACGTCGTTGACGGTCTCGAGAGCCTCGAGGGCTTCGCGCACCGCAGGGGCGGGACCGGTCGCTGCGATCCAGCCGAGCTTGAGGTCGGGGCAGGCGAACATCTTGGACACGCCGTTGAGCGTGAACACCAGGACGTCGCTCGCGACAGCCGCGGGCCGCGGCAGCGGCGCCGGGGCGGCGCCCCCATCCCCGTAGAGAAACTCGCTGAACACCTCGTCGCAGACCAGCGGCACGCCTCGCGTCGAGCAGATCTCCAGCAGGCCCGCGATCTCGGCCGCCGAGGCCACCTGCCCCGTGGGGTTGTTCGGCGATATGAGGACCACGAAGCGCGTCCGCTCATCGATCGCCCGCGCGACCGATTCGAGGTCCACCGACCAACGCCGTTCGGGGTCGAGGCGGTAGCAGCGCGCCTCCAGGTGACTGAACGACGCCAGGTAGTCGAACAGCGGGTAGCCGGGCCTGGGCAGCAGCACGTTGTCGCCGGGCGAGGCGAGGGTGTTGAACAGCAGGTGGTAGCTCTCGGAGGCCGAGGCCGTGATGAGGATGCTCGCGGCGTCGAGCGGCACGCCCGCGGCCTCGTAGTAGGCCGCGATGCTCGCGCGCGCCTCGGGCGCGCCCCGCGGGTGCGGGTGGTAGCGTCGGCTTGCGGCGTACGCGGCCAGCCCCTCGGCCAGCGGCCCCCCGGGAAAGAGCAGCCCGTTGGCGTGGAAGTTGGTGTCGATGAGATCGATCACCGGCTCGGCCGAGGCGTCGGCACGGCGGGACTCGAGCTCGACCTGCAGCCTGTTCTTGGCGGCCGCCGCGGCGGCGCGGGCGTCGGCCGCAGCCTTCTTCATTGACTATCTGATCTTTACCAGCACCGCCAGGAGGATGATCGTCAGCAGGGCCTGCGAGATCGCGAAGCGCAGCAGCACCTGCGTGTTGCTCCATCCCCACTTGTGCCTGAAGTGGTCGTGCAGCGGGAAGCGGATGTCGTGGAGGATGCCGATGCGGAAAAAGCGCAGCAGCGCGACCTTGATGAGGCCCGTGCCGCCGTTGACGAGCGACACCGTGGCGACGGTGAGGATCACGAAGGGGTTGCCGGTGGCCATCACGAGAATGCCGATCAGCAGTCCCACGGCGCGCGAGCCCGCGTCGCCCATGAGCAGCGAGCTCGGGTAGGCGTTGTGCCACAGGTAGCCGAAGAGGCTGCCGACCATGGCAAAGGCCATGATCGCCCAGCGTGCTCCATCGGGGTAGTGCGGCAGGAGA
Source organism: uncultured Spirochaetales bacterium (assembly GCA_964552235.1). Lineage (GTDB taxonomy): Bacteria > Spirochaetota > Spirochaetia > SZUA-6 > CAVTHK01 > CAVTHK01. The sequence goes on from CAZKGO010000022.1 coordinate 34,780, forward strand.
AAGTAGCCGGCGAACAGCGCGTGGCCGACTACGAACGACAGCAGCACGCCGAGGCTGATGAGCGCCAGGATCGAAAGCGTGCCCGAGAGGCCGTCGATGCCGTCGCTGCAGTTGACGGCGTTGGTCACCAGCCAGATGAGGGCGGTGGCCGAGGCTATGAACGGAAGCGGCCCGATGTAGAAGAACGTCTTGGTCAGCGGAAGCCATATGGGCGCATCGTGGAACTGGAACACCCAGAGCGTCGCTGCCGCGACCAGGGCGAGGGCAAAGTCGATCAGGCCCTTGGCGTACTCCGACCAGGGACGCGCAGCTCGGTCGTCGAAGTAGCCAAATAGCATGGCCAGCAGAATGCAGCCCATCACCACGAGGTACTTCATGTCGAAGGGCACGACCATCACGAGAACGAGCAGGTAGATCGAAACGAACAGCAGGCCTGCGCCCGTCGGCTTGCCCTTGGCGTGCTCGCCTCCGACGGCGTACTCCTTGCCCCGGTCGCAGGGCAGCGAGGGCGCTAGACGCGGCAGCAATCGCCACGAGAGGTACCAGCAGGCCATGAGGCCGACGACCGCGAGAAAGAGGTGCGAGCGCAGCAGCCGGAACGGCCCGTACAGGGGCTCCAGAAGCTGCCCCAGAGCGTAGAGCATGGGGCGAGTCAAGCTCTTTGGCCGGGGGTTGTCAATCCCGGCGGGGGTCAGGTCGGGGTTGAAGGCGGGGTCGGAGGGCTGAGGCCGGCGTCGGGGTCTCTGCGGCCGGGCCGCTCACAGGACTACCCTGCTGCGAAAAAAGGCCCCCGGGGAATGAGGTCAAACCCCGGAGGCCCGCTCACGGAAAGCACGGAAAAGCCCCCGGTAAAAGGAGGTCGAAAACCCGAGGGCCGCCCCTGCAGGAGTCGGCTTCCGGGTAAAAGGAGGTGAAAAACCCGGAAGTGCTCCGTCAAGAGCTCGTGCGCTGGCCGCTAATATATTGGTTTTAGCCCCAAGGATCAATAGCTGATAGATCTGTTCATGAAACCCGATCGCGGCTGTCCAGGCCGCGCTCGACGACCAGAGCCTTCATCATGCGGGCGTTCTGCACTGCCTGTCCCCTGAAATGATTGTTGAAGGCTACGAGCAGGGTGCGGGCGCGCCTGAGGATCGCCCTGATCCGCTCGACCCAGCCCTCGAGCTCGCCTTCGGAATAAAGGTAGTCGTAGCGGCTCGCGTTGTCGCCGGTCCACCAGTTGGCCTTGTTGCGGCCGTGAAAGCGCACGTACGCGAGGTCGGCCGTGGCCGCGTCGCTCGCTTCCATGAGCTCGGGAAGGTCCGGCTGGTCCACGTTGACGAACGCCACGCCGCGCTCGGCCAGCGCCCGAAGCACCGACTCGCGCTGCCACTGGCGGTTGCGGAACTCAACGGCCACGGGCAGGCCCTCGAGGCTGCGGCACAGGCGGTCGAGGTACAGCCGCGACGGCACCTCGTAGTGAAAGCTGAAGGGGAACTGCACGAGAATGCCCCCCAGCCTCGCGCGCTCGAGCAGCGGCCCTACGGCCTCGCGCAGCAGCGCGGCCTCGGGCGCCGGGTCGTCGGGCCGCTCGTGGGTGAGCGACTGGTGCGCCTTGAGGCTGAACAGCAGCCGCTCGCCCGCGGCATCGGCCATGCGTTCGAGCTGCGCCGCGCGGGGCCGCGAGTAGAACGAGAAGTTCAGCTCCACCAGGTCGAGCTCCCGCGGGTACAGCGAAAGGAAGTCGCGCGACTGCGTGCCCGGCGGGTAGACCGGCCCGACCCAGTCCGCGTACGAGTAGCCGCTGGTTCCGACATAGACGGCAGCCACGACGCGATTGTAGAGAGACGCGGGGCCCGCGGGCAAGAGCGGCCGGCGTCTGCGATCGGCGCAGCCCGCACCGGCGCCGTTTGACTTCTGAGGCCGGCCGTTCGAGACTGCCCCGAGGAGGAACGACGTTATGTGGAATACGGTCAAGCTCCTGCTCGTGGCTGCTGCGCTCGTCCTGGCTGCGCCGGCGTGGACGGACGACAGGGACAACGGCCCCAAGGGGCACGACGACAACAACGGCCTGAAGCAGCGCGTGGAAGAGCTGGAGGCGCAGGTCGTGGCTCTCACCGGGGCCCTTCGCACCATCGAGCTCACCCCCGGGCCGCAGGGACCGGTTGGGCCGGCCGGACCCCAAGGAGAGCCGGGGCCGGCAGGGCCGGCCGGCGCGCAGGGACCGCAGGGCGTGGCAGGACCGCAGGGCGCGCAGGGAGTCGACGGGCCCCAGGGGCCGGTCGGACCGCAAGGCGCAGCCGGGCCGCAAGGGGACCAGGGGCCGGCAGGGCCGGCGGGAACCCCCAGCGACGTCACGGTCAACGTCGAAGGGCTGGCCGGGTCCGGCTCGGCTGCGAGCGACGTGCCGGTGCTCGCCGGTTTCCAGATGTTCGTGGACATCAACAACATCGATGGCGAATCGACCGACGTCGGGCACAGGAATTGGATCGACGCTCTGGGGTACAGCTTCGGCGTCAGCCAGACCGCGACGACGCACGCAGGCGGCGGGGCGGAGGCGGGCAGGGCTGACTTTGCCGATTTCGCGATCCTGAAGGCGGCAGACAAGGCCACACCCAAGCTCTTTGCCGCAACGGCGAGCGGGGAGCACTTGAGTGAGGTGAGAGTCGAGATCGGCCGCTCGGCCGAGGGCGGCTTCCAGCGTTTGCTGGAATACCGGCTGCAGGATGTAGTCATCACCTCGTTCAAGCCCGCCGGCACATCAGAAGGCAGGCTGCTCGAAGAGGTTTCCTTCGTCTACGGCAGGTTGCGCATCACCTACTACCGGTACAAGGCCGACGGATCTCCCGAAGGGCAGGTAGAGGAGGAGTGGGATCTGCAGATGAACTCCAAGACGTAGCGCCGCAGCCCGCGCGTGGCTGAGCCGGCGCGGCCACGAGGCTGCGGCTGCGCCGGGGGCGCGTCGTTGTCAGGCCGGGCCCGATCGGCTAATCTCTCGATCATGACCCACTCGGGGCAGGTCGAGCTGATACGCCAGGCCTTTGGCTACGCCTCTCAGTTCCGCGGCAAGCTTTTTGTCATCAAGATCGACACCGAGATCATCATGGAGCCGCTGTTCCCGGTGCTGGTGAGCGACCTCGCGCTGCTGCACAGGCTCGGCATCCGCATCGCCATCGTGCCGGGCGCCCAGAGCCGCATCGACGAGGTCCTCGCCAGGTACGGGATCCGCTCCGAGGTAGTGGACGGCGTCCGCATTTCGAGCCCGGAGGCGATCCCCTTTATCAAGATGGCGGCCTTTGATGTCTCCAACAGGGTCATGACGCTGCTGGCGGAAAGCCACGTGGACGGCGTGATCGGCAACTGGGTGCGGGCCCGGGCCATAGGAGTGCGCGACGGGATCGACTACCAGGAGAGCGGGCTTGTCGACCGCATCAAGGGCGACATGATCCGGGCGGTCCTCGCAGACGGCATGATTCCGATCTTCCCCAACATCGGGTGGAGCGCGGGAGGCCGGCCCTACAACATTTCCTCCGACGAGCTGGCGGCCGCCCTCGCCCGCGAGATGCTGGCCGAGAAGCTCTTCTACATGACGACGCGCCAGGGGATCCCCGCCGGCGACTTCCGGCTGCCCGACGACGTCGAGCCGCCGCGCGAGGGCTGCCTGCCGCGGCTGACCGCAGCCCAGGCCCGACGGTTCCTCGACCTCAACCCCGGCTCGTCGGCCGACCATTCGCTGTCTCTCGTGCGTCTTGCCTGCCAGACCTGCGAATCGGGTGTTCCGCGCGTACACGTCGTCGACGGCCGGCTCGACGGGGTGGTGCTGAGAGAGATCTTCTCCAGCGAAGGCGCTGGCACCATGATCTACGCCGACGAGCACGCGGGCGTGCGCTCGATGCGGCGAGAGGACATCCCGCAGGTGCTGCGCATCATGGATCCCGCTGTGAAAAAGGGCATCCTCGTGCCGCGCACCGCCGAGATGATAGAGGAGCGGCTCAACGACTTTGTGGTGTTCGAGGTCGACGGCCTCGTGCACGCCTGCGGCGCGCTGCACCGCTACTCCGAGGGCATGGGCGAGATCGCCGCGATCGCGGTCGACGAGAGCTACGCGAGCCTCGGCATCGGGCGGAGGGTCGTGCTGTACCTGCTGGAGAAGGCCCGCAGGCTCGGCCTCTCCCGAGCCTTTGCCCTCACAACGCAAACCTGGGACTGGTTTGCCGAGCTCGGCTTCGCGCTCGGGACCGTCGAAGACCTGCCCCGCGAGCGCCGCGGCACCTACGACCGCAGACGCGGCTCGCGCGTGCTCGTGCTGCCGCTGTCGCAGGGCCGGGGTGCGGAGGCGTGAACCGCGTCGTCGCCGTGGTCGGCATGGCCGGCTCGGGCAAGTCCGCCGCCTGCGAGGTGCTGCGGCGCGCGGGCTGGGGCTACATCCGCTTCGGCAGGCTCACGATCGACCGGCTGGTGGAGGCGGGGTGGGAGGTCACGCCCGACAACGAGAAGCGCATGCGCGAGGCGCTGCGGCGCGAACACGGCATGGGCGCCTACGCCAGGCTCCTGCTGCCCCGCATCGAGGAGGAGCTCGCCCGCGGGCCTGTGGTCATCGACGGCCTCTATTCCTGGAGCGAGTACAAGATCCTCAAGGAGCGCTTTGCCGCTGCCTTTTCCGTGATCGCGATCCACGCCTCCCCCGCCGTCCGCTACGCGCGCCTGGCCGAGCGGGTCGAGGCCGAAGCCGATCCCGCGCGCACCGTGCGCCGCCTTTCCGCCGAGGAGGCGCGCCGGCGCGACTACGCCGAGATCGAAGGCATCGAGAAGGGCGGCCCCATCGCGATGGCCGACGTGATGATCGTCAACGAGACGACGATCGAGGCGCTCCAAGAGCGGGTGCGGGCCGCCGTGCTGGGGTAGGGCGCCCGTCGCTTCCGCGACCGCCCGCGCCGGCGGCCGGCTCGACAGGGATCCCAACTGCTATGCCGGCGGCGCGATCAGGCGGTCCAGGATCAGGCCGAAGAACTCGTCCCGTTTCCCTTTGTGGTAGTGCCAGCCGAGGTGGCTGGCGCATCCCGTGCACAGGGCATAGCACCACTGGTATCCGTGGAACCACGTGTGCTCGCGGGTGTAGTCGCCCGTGACGGCGCACCCCGGCGCGTCGGCGAAGCAGCCGATGGAGAACACCAGACCTGCGGGATTGGTGAACGTGTGGTGGAACTCGCCGTCGCGCTGCACGCGCTCGTGCTCCGAGGTGATGACCCTGCCGCAGTAGGCGCAGAAGTAGTGCTGTTCCGGCTCGGTCGCGGTGGACGCCTGCCTGACCGGGAGCTCCTGCATCGGCGACAGTGTAATCCCCCGGCGGGCGGCGGCGCCAGGGCCCGCGGCGACCGGGGCGGTGCTCCGGCGGTTTGACCTTGCGCGTCCTCGGAGTATGATGCGCGCCATCGGAGGCATTCATGAGCGGCAGGTTGAAGGGCAAGGTCGCCATCGTCACGGGAGGAGCGTCGGGGATCGGAGAGGCCGCCTGCCGGCTGTTCGCAGCCGAGGGCACCGCGGGCTTGGTGATCGCAGACATCAACGATGCGGCCGGTACCTCCCTTGCGGCCGAGCTCGGCGGAGGCTCCAGCGGCGTCGTCTTCGAGCATCTGGACGTCAGCCGCGAGTCCGACTGGAGCCGCGTCGTCGAGGCCATCAAGCGTCGGTTCCGCAGGCTCGACGTGCTGGTCAACAACGCGGGACGCGGAGGCCCGCTTGCCCGGCCCAAGATCGAGCATACCACCGAGGAAGGTTGGGACGTGACGTTCGCCACGAACGCCAAGGGCGCGTTCCTCGGCATCAAGGCCGCCATCCCGCTCATGCGCGCCAGCGGCGGAGGCTCGATCATCAACATCGCGTCGGTCTACTCGATCATCGGCGAGGAGTACGCCAGCGCCTACGCCGCATCCAAGGGAGCGGTGCGGACGCTGTCGCGCACGGCCGCGATCCAGGTTGCCCCCGACGGGATCCGGGTCAACGCGATCTTTCCCGGGTTCGTCGAGACGCCGATGACGCGCGATCTGCACGCGCAGCCGGGAGTGCGCGAGAAGCGCACCGCCATGACCCCGCTCGGGCGCCTGGCCGAGCCCATGGACATCGCCCGGGGCATCCTGTTTCTCGCCAGCGACGAATCGTCCTACATGACCGGAAGCGAGGTGGTTATCGACGGGGGTGTGTCTGCGCGATAGGGCGGGAGGCGGTCCGCAGGCGCCGCTGGCCTATCGACGGGCGCCGCGTTCGGCCGCCTCTTTCAGGGAGCGCAGCCCGGAATCGAGCGATCTCTGCAGCATCCCGCGCATCGCGCGGCTCATGAGCCGCACGAGGGGTCCGTCCCAGGTCTCCCTCGTGCGCACCCTGGTCTGTCCGCCGGAGCCTTCGAGGCTCCAGGTGTGGGCTGCCCGTATGCCGAGGGTCCTTCCGGTCCACGCCACCGCCCGCGGGGCGTTCAGTTGCCGGATGGTCGACACGATGCGCATCGAGCCAGCCCGCCAGCGAAAGACCATTCCCTCCCGCAGCGGGCCGTCGACCTCGACCGAGCGGACATCCCGGTTCCACGACGGCCACCGCTGGAAGTCCGTCAGAAGGCTCCACACGGCATTCCGATCGGCCGCGATGGCGATCTGCCGGGCGGGGCGGCAAAGCGCGCTCGAGCCTCGGCGGCGCCGCGGCGCTCCGCGGGCTTCGTCCTTGACGGGCCGTGGAGCCGCCCCTATCATTCCTCCGCGATTGCGCCATGGACCACCTCAAGCTTCTTTGCGACTTCGGTGAGCTCAACTGGGTCTTCACCGCGACCAGGGACATCCAGGGCTTTCTCGACAAGATCGTGGTGCTCGTGCGGCAGCACATGGAAGCCGACGTGTGCGCCATCTACCTCTACGACGCCTCGGCGCGCGAGCTGGTGCTCAAGGCCGCCGGCGGTACCGAAGACGCGCAGGTCGGCCAGGTGAGGCTTCGGCTCGGCGAGGGCCTCTCCGGCCGGGCGCTGCAGCAGATGAGTCCCATCCGCACGCGAGAGGGGCGCAGGCACCCCGCCTTTCGCTACGTGCCGGGTCTCGACCGCTTCGACAACTACATGGCGATGCCGATCGTGCGCGGCAACGAGCGCATCGGCGCGCTGACGCTGCAGCGCCAGGCCCAGCAACCGTTCGACGAGCAGGACGAGCGCGCCCTGAAGGTGATCGCGGCGCAGTTGGCCAACATCCTCGCGAACGCGCGGCTGCTGGCGCTGGGTCACGGCGCCGCAGCGCCTGCGCCCCCTGCCTCGGCCGTGCGCGCCCGCGAGCCGCTGCGCTGCTCGGCCGCTTCCGAAGGCTGCGCGGCCGGTCCCGCCGTGGTCTACGACCGCGACCGCAGCATGAACCTGCTGGCCAAGAGCGACCTCTACGACGTGAGCCCCGCCCGCTTCCAGGAGGCGCTCGCGGCCACCGAGGCGCAGCTGCAGAGCCTCCAGGCCGAGGTCGAAAAGACGCTCGACGACGCGGCCTCGCTCATCTTCAGTTCGCACCTTCTGATTCTCAAGGATCCGGTGTTCCTCCAGGAGATCAACTCCCTCATCCGCAAGGGGGCACCCGCGCCGGCGGCGCTGGTCACGGTGGCCCGCAGGTACATGAACATTTTTTCGCGCAGCCCGAATCCCTACGTTCAGGAAAAGGTGCAGGACATCAAGGACCTGGTGATCCGCATCGGCGCCAACCTCATGGACCAGGTCGGCGAGGCCGGCCACGCGGTCTCGGGCCGCGTCGTGATCGCGCGCGAGCTGCTGCCGTCGGACGTGCTCAAGCTGGCCACGGAAAAGGCGGCGGGCATCCTCCAGGTGGCCGGCGGGGTGACCTCGCATGTGTCGATCCTGGCCCGCTCGCTGCGCATTCCCCTGGTGATCGCCGACCGGCCCGACCTGATGGAGATTCCCGACGGCACTCCGATCTACCTTGACGGCGACACCGGCAACGTCTACGTCGACCCCCCCGAGGAGGTCGTGCACACCTTTGCCGGCCGGCTCGACGCCGAGCGGCGAACCGCGCGCGGGCCGATCCGGCCCGAGACGCGCACGGCCGACGGCGAGCGGGTCAAGCTGCTCGCCAACATCAACCTCTTTTCCGACATGAGGCTCGCGATGCAGATCGGAGCCGAAGGCGTGGGCCTGTACCGCACCGAGTTCCCGTTCCTGATCCGCAACGACTTCCCGAGCGAAGAGGAGCAGTACGTCATCTACCGGCGCGTCGTCGAGGCCGGCGGCGGCAGGCCGATCGTGTTCCGCACCCTCGACGTGGGCGGCGACAAGGCGCTCGCCTACGGCGGCCCGCCCGAGGCCAACCCCTTTCTCGGCCTGCGCTCGATCCGCTTCTCGCTGCAGCACCCTCAGGTGTTCCGCGAGCAGGTGCGGGCGATCATGCGGGCCTGCGCGCCCGCGCCGGCGACGATCATGTTCCCGATGATCTCCTCGCCCGACGAGTTCGCCGCCGCCCGGCAGATCGTCGTCGACTGCGCCTCGGATCTCGGGACGCCGGCGCCGCGGCTCGGCACCATGGTCGAGCTGCCCTCTGTCGTGGAGATCGTGGAGGAGCTCGCCCGCAGCGTCGAGTTCTTCTCGATCGGGACCAACGACTTTGTCCAGTACATGCTGGGCGTCGACCGCGGCAACGAGAAGGTGGCCGAGTTCTACATTCCCCACCACCCCGCCGTGCTGCGCGCCCTCAGGCGCGTGACCGCCGCGGCCCAGGCCGCGGGCCGGGAAGTCTCGGTGTGCGGCGAGATGGCCCACGAACGCCGCTACCTGGCGTTCCTGCTCGGCATCGGGGTGCGGGTCTTCAGCATGGACGCCGGCTACCTGCCGGAGATCCAGGAGTTCGTGAGCGGGATCACGGTCGATGAAGCGCGGGGTTACGCGGCGCGGCTCCTCGCCGCGGCCTCGGTCGAAGAGGCGACGCGGAACCTATCCTACACCGACGGCCTCGAAGCTACATCGGCGTAGCCTCAAGCGCCTTTTGTCTACATTTCTGTAGCTCTCATTCGGCACGCATGCGCGAATGAGCCCTTTCTGCCCTCAATTTGCCGCTTTCGCGTGGCTATGGCATGGCACGCCTTTTGCTTTAATCCTGCATCCGCGCGATGTCCTCATCGCCGGGCAGGCGCGGGCGAGCGAGAACAAGGAGCTGGACATGTTCAAGACAGGAAAAGAGGTCGTGGACTTCATCACCAAGGAAAAGGTGCAGATCGTCGACCTGCGCTTCATGGACTTTCCCGGACTGTGGCAGCACTTCTCGGTACCGGCCCACGTGATCGAAGAGGACACGTTCGCCAACGGTCTCGGCTTCGATGGATCGAGCATCCGCGGCTGGCAGGCCATCAACGAGAGCGACATGCTCGTCAAGCCGGTGGCCGACACCGCCTTTCTCGATCCGTTCACCGAGCACAAGACCCTGGTGATGATCTGCAACATCTGCGACCCGATCACCGGCGCAGACTACACGCGCGATCCGCGCCACGTCGCCGCCAAGGTCGAGGCCTACGTCAAGGCCAGCGGCATCGCAGACCAGATCTTCATCGGACCCGAGGCCGAGTTCTTCATCTTCGACGACGTCCGCTACGATCAGAACGAGCACTGCGGCTACTACTACATCGACTCGGTCGAAGGCCGCTGGAACACCGGACGCGAGGAGAACCCGAACCTCGGATACAAGATCCGGTACAAAGAAGGCTACTTTCCGGTTCCCCCCAACGACAAGTTCCAGGACATCCGCAGCGAGATGCTGCTCACCCTCGAGAGCATCGGCGTCGAGATCGAGGCCCAGCACCACGAGGTGGCCACGGCCGGCCAGAGCGAGATCGACATGCGCTTCGACACGCTGCTCGCGATGGGCGACAAGATGCTCAAGTACAAGTACGTGATCAAGAACGTCGCCCGCAAGCACGGCAAGACCGTCACGTTCATGCCCAAGCCGATCTGGAACGACAACGGCAGCGGCATGCACACCCACCTGTCGCTGTGGAAGGCGGGCAAGAACCTCTTTGCCGGCGACAAGTACGCGGGCCTGAGCCAGCAGGCGCTGTACGCCATCGGCGGCATCCTCAAGCACGCGCCGGCGATCCTGGCCTTTTCCAGTCCCACGACCAACAGCTACAAGCGCCTGGTCCCCGGCTTCGAGGCGCCGGTCAACCTGGCCTACTCCAGCCGCAACCGCTCGGCCGCGGTCCGCATCCCGATGTACTCCAAGAGCGCCAAGGCCAAGCGCCTGGAGTTCCGCTGCCCCGACCCGTCGTGCAATCCCTACCTGACCTTCAGCGCCATTACGATGGCGGCGATGGACGGCATCCTGAACAAGATCGATCCGGGCGGACCGCTTGACAAGGACCTCTACGACCTGCCGCCCGAGGAACTCGCCAAGGTGCCGACCACGCCGGGCAGCCTGCAGGGCGCTCTCGGCGCCCTCAAGGCGGACCACGAGTTCCTGCTCAAGGGCGACGTGTTCACTTCGGACGTGATCGAGACCTGGATCGACTACAAGATGAAGAACGAGGTCAACGCCCTCGCCCTGCGGCCGCACCCCTGGGAGTACGTGCTCTACTTCGACATGTAGGAGGCTTGTCGCGGCCGGCCCCGCCGCGCGCTCGTCCTTGCGAACACCGCCGCAGCCCCCGGCTCCTCCTCCCCGGGGGCTGCTTTTTGTCTGCGCCGCCGCGGCGGCCGGTGCGGCCGGGTTGATCGCGGGCCGGTCATGGCTTAGAATCCCCCTGTCGCATGAAGCTCGTCGTGTTCGTGTTGAACAGGGAGGAGATCCTCGACAAGGTCCTGGAGGCCTACGTGGAGGCCGGTGTCGCCGGGGCGACGGTCATCGACTCCGAAGGCATGGGCAGGATCCTGACGCACGAGGTTCCCCTGTTTGCCGGTTTTCGCGAGTTCATGAAGGGCAACAGGCCGCGCAACAAGACCGTCCTCTCGGTGGTGGACAGCGACGAGACGGTGCAGCGCCTCGAGCAGCTGCTCGAGCGCGTCTGCGGCCATTCCCCGGGCAGCGGGGTTCTGTTCACCGTACCCGTCGAGCATTTCCGCGTCGTGGGCGGCCAGGGGGCATGATGGAGATCTCGGCGATCCTCGACCCGCGGTGCGTCGCACTCGACCTGCGGTCCCGCGGCAAGCTCGAGGTGATCGGCGAGCTGATCGGCCTCGCCGCTTCGGCCGGCCTCATCGTGGACCGCGAGGCGGTCGAACGGGCCATCCTCGCCCGCGAGGCGGTCATGAGCACGGGCATCGGCCAGGGAGTCGCTTTGCCGCACGCCTTGATCGCGGGGTTCGGGCGCACGGTCATGGCCGCGGGCCGCAGCCGAAGCGGGATCGACTTCGATTCCCTCGACGGAGGCCCGGTGCACCTGGTGCTGTTGATCGCCGGGGCCAAGGGCGAGGAAAAGTCGCACCTGGTTCTTCTCAGCCACCTGGCGCGGATCCTCAGTGACGAGTCGCTCAAGCGCCGGATCCTTGACGCCGCGAGCCGCGAAGAGGTGGTTTCGCTGCTGAGCGAAGCGCCCTAGCCCGGTCTCTGCGTTCTTCGTCCCTCCCGGTGCGCTGTCAGCGTCTCGGGCAAGCTGAGGGTCACCGGCACGCGCACGAGACTGATGACTCCGATCCAGCGCCCCGTCTGGTCGCGCGGAACCAGTTCGGATGCCATGGCCAGAGCCAGGGCCACGGCGATCGAGTAGAAGCCGAACATCAGGCCTGCGGCCGGCGGGGCGAAGCGTCCGGGGACGAGGACCAGAATCAGGTGGCTCAGGTTGAAAAAGGGAGTCCGCAGGAGCCGCACCCGCCTGCGGCCTCCAAGATCCGCGAGGCCGCACCGCCCGGTGCGCCGGGCAAGGACGCGGTGAGCCTCCAGGACAGCGACCCGTGCGCCGTCGCGCAGTGGTGTTGCCGATCTCCTGACGCGAACGACGATATGCTGCCCTGTCGGCGTCGGCTGTGCAAGGTGCCGATATTCCGGAGGCCGCGGGCTCGCGTCGGCGTCTTGCTGGTGGCGCCTCCCGGCTGCGCGCGGCTCGAGCAGTCGACGGCCGCCGTGGGAATCGCGGCGGTTTCGCCCGGGGGCTGCGCGGACGCCGAACGTGAACGAGCAGAGAAGCAGGGAGCCATATTGACGAAGAGCCGGCTCAAGGGGATGTGGGTTTCCGTTCCCACCGAGTGGGACGAACACGACGACTTCGACGAGAGGACGTTTCGCGACGAAATCGCGATGTTGATCGATACAGGCGCCCACGGCCTCAAGCAGGTCACGGACGCGTTTCTCGCCGAGACCGCCGGCAAGGTGCCGGTCCAGATCGGCGCCGACTGGTTCAACACGCCGGACACGATCAGGCGCGTCCGCTATGCCGGGGGCAAGAGAGCCGGCGGGGTCCAGGTCTGCTTTCCCGGCTGGATGCAGATGCGCGACGACGACTACGACCAGTTCCTGGCGGACGTGTACGAGGCGGGTCGGCTGCCCGGCGCTCGACGCACCCGCAGGCCCTACCAGCCGCTCAGCGACGGCCATTTCGCTCCCCTCAAGCAGCTGACCGGTGAGCTGTTGCCCGAGTTCTTGAGCTGTCGCCGCTAGCCTGCCGCCGGTTCGCCGGGGGCGACCCGGGCCTCAGCGCAGGTAGCCGAGCCAGCGCTCCTGCAGCCGGATCATGTGATCGACGAGCTCGGCGGCGTCGCGGGCCTTGTTCATGACCGGGTTGACCAGCAGCGCCTGCACAGCCAGGTCCCTGCTCCTGCGCAGCACCGCTTCCGCGGTCAGGTCGTAGACGCCGGTGTAGCTGCGCAGCAGCGCGGCATAGCCCGGGGGCAGCGGCGGAAGCCGCTCGCCGTTCACGCCGCCGGCATCGATGCGGGCCGGCACCTCGACCGCCACAAAATCCGGCAGCTCGGGAACGAGAGCGCCGTTGCGGACGTTCACGGCTTCTTCACGCTGACCCGAATTGGTGAGGATTCCTTCGATGATCGGCACGATGCGCTCGCGCACCTTGAGCGCGATCTGCGGCTCGACGTCGGCAAGCATGTTCCTGTACATGTCGTAGAAGTCCTTGATCCCGGCGTGGTCCACCACGTCGTGGGCCCATCCGATGTACTCGCCGAAGTGGCTGTCCACGGTGATGGGCAGCAGGTGGAAGCGCTCGAGGATCACACGGAAGAGCCCTCGGTCGGCCCACGGCTTGGCGCTGCGTCCGACCTCCTGTGCGAATCGCTGCATCGAACCCTCGGTGCGGCGCTTCTGTCCGGTCCGCTTCATCCATGCCCAGAGATCGCCGTACCCGGGCTCCTTCTCGAAAAAGGCCGGCGCCCTGGCCAGGATGTCCGGGTAGGCGTCGTGTCCCGAGTCGCGGTAAGTCGCCTTGAGCACGACGCTGAAGTGGTTCAGACCGCCTGCCACCAGCTCGAGGTTGTCGTAGTCGGTGCCGAGGATCGGCGGCAGGTAGCGGTGCAGCGAGGCGATCTCGTGGCACAGGCCGACGAACTTGAGCTTCGGGTAGGCGCGCACGACCGTCGTGCAGATGGCCGTCATCGGGTTGGAGTAGCAGAAGACGTGCGCCTCCGGGCAGACTGCGGCCACGTCGGCGCAGATCTCCAGGATCGGCGGGATGATCCTCAGCGAGTGGAACACGCCCCCCGGACCGCCGTTCTCGCCGTAGACCTGGTTGATCCCGTACTGCTGGGGAATCGTCCAGTCCTGGTCCCACAGAGCGAAGCGATCTCCCACCTCGATGGAGATCACGATGAAGGCGGCGCCCCGCAGCGCTTCCTTTCTGTCGGTCGACGACTGGATCTCGAAGGGAAGCTTCCGCTCCTTCACGAACGCCTGCGCCGTGCGCGCCACTTTCGCCAGCGACTCGGCGTTGATGTCGTGCAGCATGATCGTCGAGCCCGCGAGCGTCTTGCTCTGCAGGATCTCGCCGATGGTGCCGTAGCCGAACTGGGCGCTGCCCGCGCCGATCAGAACGATCTTGGTGCTCACGCCATTGTCTCCTTGCATGGGATTGACTGCAGGCATCCTACCACGACTCGTGCGGCCGTTGCGCGCACCCTGCTGGAAGGCCCGATGGGGTGGGTCTGGAATCCGGCCCGGCGTTCGTCCATAATTGCACTGTTAGAGGACCAAGCACGCGGACCGCCGGGGCGCGTCCCCGCCGGGAGTTCAGGAGGCCACATGAAGAAAGCGCCGTTGCTTCTCGGTTCTCTCCTGTGCCTCTTCCTTCTCTACGACGGCTGCCCGACGGGCAGCAGTGACGAATCCGAGCCCGAAGAACCCGCCCTGTCTGGCGACAAGGCCATCACCGCGTTCAGTTTTCCCGCGCTCAGTGTGACGGCAACGATCGACGAAGGCAACCACACCGTGGCGGCGACCGTTCCTCATGGCACGAGCGTGACTGGCCTCGTAGCGGCCTTCACCCACACGGGACAGACGGTGCAGGTGGGGGCGGTCGTTCAAACCAGCGGCGTGACGGCGAACGACTTCAGCAGTCCCGTGACGTACACGGTGGTTGCGGAGGACAGCTCGACGCAGGACTACATGGTCACCGTCACGGTTGCCGCGAGCTCGGCAAAGGAGCTCACCTCCTTCGGCTTCCCGGCGCTCAGCGTGACAGGGACGATCGACGAAGGTGCCCATACCGTCGCGGCGACTGTGCCCTACGGGACCAACGTGACCGCTCTCGTGGCGGCCTTCACGTCGACCGGGCAGGCAGTCAAGGTCGGTTCGCTGGTTCAGACCAGCGGGGTGACCGCGAACGACTTCAGCAGTCCCGTGACCTACACGGTGGTCGCCGCCGACAGCTCGACGCAGGACTACGTGGTGACCGTCACGGTGGCCCTGAGCTCGGCAAAGGAGCTGACCTCCTTTGGCTTCCCTGCGCTCAGCGTGACAGGGACCATCAACGAAGGCGGCCACACGGTGGCGGCGACCGTTCCCTATGGCACGAACGTGACCGCGCTCGTGGCCGCCTTCACCCACACCGGACAGGCGGTTAAGGTGGGATCCGTGGTTCAGACCAGCGGAGTGACGGCGAACGACTTTACCAGCCCCGTGACCTACACGGTGGTGGCTCCCGACAGCTCGACGCAGGACTACGCGGTGACAGTGACGCCCGAGCCTGCTCCCGGGATACTCATTGGGGTCAACGGACCGATCGCCATTCCGCCCGGAACGGGCAGCGTTGACCTCGGGTTCGTCTACAGCGAGCAGACGAGCACCGTCTACCTCTACGTGTACAACACCGGCCCGGCGGGCTCTTTCCTGCGGCTCACGGGCGCGACCGAGTCCGGTGCGGACACCGACAGCTTCCAGGTGACCAACTTCCCGACGGATCCGATCCCCGGCGGCAACAACTACGAGGTCTTCGGCCTCACCTTCACGCCGGGGTCCGGTACGAGACGGCTCCATACGATGAGCCTCAGCATCACCTCCAACGCGCCTGCAGACAACCCCTACACGTTTGCGGTCACGGGCGACATGTTCTATCGGGTTCACGACACCCATGGAACGACCGGAACGGGCACGGGCCAGTTCAAGTCTCCGGCGGGCGTCGCCTTCAGCCCTATCAACTCCTGTGTCTACGTCACCGACCAGACGCGGGACAAGGTGCTCGTCTTCGACGCCTCCTGCAACTTCCAGTTCGAGTTTGGGCCTGCGAGCGGGAACGGCTGCCTCGCCGGCCCCGTGGCCGTGGCCGTCGACTCCGCGGGCTACGTGTACGTCGGCAGCTACAACATGAAGCTCGACGCAGGCTTCCGCTACGTTCAAAAGTACACGATGAACGGGGTCTGGGTGACCGGCTGGGGGTTGAACGGAAGCGGCGACGGCCAGTTCAGCGTCGCTTCGGGCATAGCGATCAGCGCTGACAACGAGGTGTACGTGTCCGACGCCAACAGGATACAGGTGTTCAGCACCTCGGGTACCTACTTGCGTCGGTGGGCGGTAAGCCACCCTTGGGGGATTCTGTACTCCGACGCGGGGGACATCCTGGTGTGCACAGGGGCGGGATCGCCCATCCTCGCCTTCGAGACTGACGGCACCTCGCTCGGGACTTTCAACGGCTACGGCGGGCTCTTCGTCGCGCAGGATCCGGACGCCCTGTTCAGCCCGACCGGGAGCTCCGTAAGGGTCATCGACCCGGCGGGGGTCTACCAGGGGGAGATACGCTACAGCGGCCTGGTGGCAAGAGACTTGGTGGGCGTTGCGCGGACCGGCGGATACCTCTACTTCGTCAATTGCGACAATGGAAACCCGGCGTATTACGGCGAGAACCTCCTGATCCGCGCCAAGAAGAAGCTGCCGTAAGCCGCTCGCCGCGCCGGGTGCGAAGCTGCCGGGCTCTTGCTCGCCGAGCGTGGGCTTTGTCTTCAGTCCTGAAGATGCTTCTTGGGATCCGTGAAGAACGACTCCAGAACCGTGTGCGCGGCGCCCATGGAGATCGCATCCAGTCCATAGCTCGCGGGCTGGAGTCTGCGAACGAGGTCTTTCCCCCCGGGATCCGCCTCGTCCTCCATCCACCGCATCATGTGGTCCAGGTACAGGCGCGACAAGCCTTCAATGCTGCTTCCCACCACCATCAGGCCGGGGCTCAGCAGGTTGTCGATGTTTCGGAGGCCGACGGCGAGGTATCGCGTAGCCTGCCTGAATACCCGGAGGCGCTCCTCGTTTCCCGCGAGCGCTTCGTTCACAGCTGCGAGAAGCATCCGGCCGTTATTGGCGGCCCCAGCGGGGCCATCCGCCTGTGGATCAGTGCCGCCTTGGTTGGCGCGAATCTCCCGCAGCACGGCCACTCCCGAAGCGTACTCGTAGAGGCATCCCCTGCGACCGCAGTCGCACGGCCGTCCGTCCATCTGGACGACCATGTGCCCGATTTCTCCGGCTGCGCGGCTCCCGTTCCCCTGGATCACGCTCCCATTGACGATCATGCCGAAACCAATCCCCAGGTCGACCTCCACGAAGACGATGACGTTGTGAACCTCTTCGCGGTTTCGTCGGAAGCAGTACTCGCCCATCGCGCCTGCCGCCGAACCCAGGGAAAGAAACGAGCGCGCTTTGAACGTCTCGTCGATCCACGAAACCAGATCGATATCGTGGAAAGAACCGAAATCCGGGGGATTCAGGACCCTGCCCTTCAAGATGTCCAGAGGTCCCGGCGCCCCCACTCCTATTCCGAGAAAGCGCGCTCCTGCGGGCCTCTTGAGCAGGACGTTCCTGATGCATTCGGCAATGCGCTCCAGAAGGTCTTCGCGTGAGTCGCGGTCGTCGAAGATCCGGGTTTCCCTGGCGATACACCGGGCATTCAGGTCGAGCATGAGCGCCGAGACGCGCTCCCGGCGGATGTCGACGCCGACCGCGACCGCCGAATCGGCTGCGATCTCGAGCATGAGCGGCTTGCGTCCTCCCCGCGGCGAAGAGCTCCCTTGGCCGATCGTCCGAACGAATCCGGCGTCCTGCAGCTCCTGGACCATGTCCGACACCGCCGCCTTGGTGAGGTGAGCAAGCCGCGCGAGGCGATTCCTCGGGATCCCCCGGTTCCTGCGTATGGTGCTCACGATGACCCCGAGGTTGTGCCTGCGGATCGCTTCGGGGCTTTGTCCTTCGTCAATCTTCATGATGTCGTCATTCTGTTGCTTCTTCGGTTTTGGTCAACGCCGTCTCGCCGTCGGGGGTTGCTGCGCGGACGGCTTCGCGTCGGCCGGTCAGAAGAGCGCTCTACCCCTTGATGCCGCTGCCGGCGAGGGCCTTGGTGAAGTATCGCTGGATGAACACAGCGAACAGAAGAACCGGAAGCGTGATCATTGTCGCGGCCGCGGACAGGCCGGCCCAATCGATCTGGCCGTACGTCATGAAGTTGTAGATGGCGACCGGCAGGGTCTTGGTTCCAGGGCCTCCCAGGACGAGCGCGAACATGAAGTTGTTCCACGAGTAGATCACGGAGAGGATCGTGCCGGCGATGATCCCCGGCTTGACGAGGGGCAGGGTCACCAGAAGAAACACCTTGAGCGGCGCGCAACCGTCGATGGTGGCCGCTTCTTCGAGACTGATCGGCACATCCTCGAAGAAGCCGATCATGATCCAGACCAGGACGGGAAGGGTGATGACGACATGGGTCAGGATCAGGGCCGCGTGCGTGCCGCCGATACCGATGAGCTTGAAGATCAGAAACCACGGAATCAGGTACACGATGAACGGGATCATCCTCACCGACACGATCAGGTGGGAGAGCGTCCGCCGATCGAGACGCACGATCGCGTAGGCGGCCGGCAACCCTGCGACGAGGCTGATCAACACGGCCCCCGTCGCGATGACCACGCTGTTCTTCAGGTATTCGAGGAAATCGTTTCCGGCGAAGAGCCTGATGACGTTATCCAGAGTCGGCTTGAACACGAAGACCGGGGGGTACGCGGTGACGTCCTTGTTCGTCTTCAGCCCATTGGAAAGCATCCAGAAGAGGGGGAAGAGCAAGACCAGAATCATGCACAACACCAGCGCGAAGCTCCACACGCCCCCTTCGCGCTTCTCCTTGTCCCGGCGTCTCAATAGCGCCACTGACGGTCCCTCCATCTCGCCAGGAGCTTGCTGAGCGCCATGATGACCGCGAAGAGGGTGATCGCGAGAACCGCGGAGTACCCGAACTCGAAGTAGAAGAAGCCGTTCAGGAACGTGTAGAGGTTGAGGGTCTCGCTCGCCCTCCCCGGTCCTCCCCCCGTCATCACGTAGATCAGATCGAAGTTCTTCATCGAATCGATGACCCTGAGAGTTGCAGCGGCAATCAGGTAGGGTTTGAGCATGGGGAAGACTACAAAGCGAAAGCTCTGCCACGCGGTGGCACCGTCGATATGGGCCGCCTCGACCGGCTCTTCGGGAAGCGCTTGGAAAGCGGCGAGAACAATCACGGTCACAAGCGGGGCTCCCATCCAGGCATCCACGATGACGATCGACGGTATGACTGTCGCCCTCGCGCTGAGCCATGGTTGAAGCGGCAGCCCGACCAGAGAGAGGAGCCAGTTGAAGACACCGGAGAGGGGATTGTACATGATGACCCAGGTCACGGCCACGGCGACCGGCGTGCTCACCATGGGCAAGAGCACGAGGGAGCGGAACACCCGCACGCCCATGACTCGCCGCTGGAGGATGAGGGCGAACATGAAGCCGGTGAGTACAGAGAGAAACACCGCAGACGCAGAGTAGTAGAAGGTCCGCAGCAGAGCCAACCAGAACCGCTCATCTGCGAGCATGGAGATGATGTTCTTGAGACCGACGAAGAGAGGCGGTGTCAGCGCGGAACCGCCCCAGGAAAAGAAACTCAGATAGATCAGGTACAGCGCCGGCGGAATGAGGAGGATCCCGAGAAGCACGGCCGCCGGCAGCAGGAACAGGCGCAGCGCTCTTCTATCGGTTCTTTTGATGGGGCAGCTCCGTTCGGACGCTTTGCCCGAGGGTCAAAGCCTATTTCCCGTATTTCTGCCGTTCCTCTTCGATGAGGATCTGCAGCTCCTTGTTGGCCTTTTCCGCAGCCACCCTGACGTTCTCCCCGCCGATGGCAGCCGTGATCACGGGGCCGATGATGTCTTTCGACTTCTCGACGTTAATCACCGGGGCCTGGAACTGGGGGTTGCCGGTCTTGAGATTCTGCATGAAAGCCTCGGTCCAGTACGGATACTGGTCCTGCGAGGTGAAGCGGCTCGATTTCCAGGCCGAGGCGCGAGGCGCGGGGATGCCCTGCATCAGGGCTTCGAGCACCATGTCCTTGCTCAGCAGCCACTGGACCAGGAGCCACGACGCCTCCTTGACGTTGGAGCGCGCGTTGATCGAGAGCATCCAGGTGTTCGTCATGGGACGGGTACCTTTGGGGCCGGCTGGCATAGCCATAGCGCTCCATTTTCCGATCACGCGGGAGGAGGAGGGATCCACAACCGTCTTGCGGAAAGACGCGGCGTCGCAGAAAATCCCTACTCTTCCCTGGCTGAACACCGCCAGGGCGTCAGGCCAGTCCATGTTCGCGGCCCCGGGAGGTCCGTATTCGCGGAGCAGGCGGCCGTACATCTCGAAAGCCTGGATATTCTCCGTCGACGTGAGGGCTGCGTTTCCCTTGCCGTCAACCCACCATCCGCCCAGATTAGCCATGAAAGTGGACCATTGGGAAACGGCCTTGGGGCCCATGCCTCGCATGGCGATTCCGTAGATGCCGGGCGAGCCTTTCGTCTTGATGGCCCTGGCTGCCTCTTCGATCTCGGAGAGAGCCTTCGGGAGCGCAACGCCCATGGATTGGAATAGCTCCTTGTTGTAGTAGAAGATCTGACCGTCCACCTCGGAGCAGAGGCCAAGGACCGATCCGTCCATGGTCGCTGCCGTCTTGACCGCGTCCAGGTAGTCGGAGTAGTCGAACTCCGGCGCGGTCAACTTGTCGTTTTCGAGCAGCTCATTCAGCGGATGAATCCAGCCTGACTTGTGGTAGAGAAGGCCTCCCACAAGGGGATCGACCATGAACACATCCACGGAGGCGGTACCCGAGGCCAGCTCGATGGCCAGTTTCTGCCGGAACTGGTTCTCGGGAAAGGTTTCCGCCGCTACTTTGATGCCGCTCAGCGCCTCGAACTCCGGCAGCCTGGGGGCTACGATCTGCGGCCACTGCTTTTGGGCCATCATCAGCCTGACCTGCTGGCCCCCGAAGTTCTGCCACGAGAAGCGCTCCACCTTGGTGGGCGCCTGCTCCTGCAGGCCTCCCGCGGTCAGCACCGAGAGCGGGAACAGGAGCAGAAGCATGGCGACCCACAGTCCGCTCAGCCAGAGGATCTTTCTGTTCATGATTTGCACCTCCTGCGCAATTTGCAGGCAGGCCGTACGACCCGCCTTCTGAGCAACCTGTTCAGCGGCCCAGGAATCGATCGCCCTTCATCCTCCTGATCGTGTCCCACGAAACGACGCCGCATCGCTGCGACCATTCGCGATGGATATCCTCCATCCTCTTCACACGTGCCGGATCCTTTGATGCCAGGTCGTTCAGCTCGGTGCGGTCGTTTTCCATGTCGTACAGCTCCCAGTTGCCCGGGTACCTGGAGACGAGTTTCCAGTTCTCAGACCGCACGGCGCGGTTGCCTTCGTGTTCCCAGACCAGCGGAGCTTGCCGTGACCACTTCGAGCCGCTCAGCAGCGGCAACAGAGACTCCCCTTCCGGTGGAGTCACGGGGCGCCCGTTGAAATCGGCGGGATAGGGAACTCGGGCAAGATCGAGGCAGGTGGCCATGATGTCGATGACGTGCGCCGGCTGGTGGACGATTCCGCCTCTCTGGATGACCCCCGGCAGCCGGGCGACTAAGGGAGTCGAGATGCCGCCTTCGTGAACCCAGTGCTTGAACCGGCGGAAGGGGGCATTGCTGACATTAGCCCACGGCAGGCCGTAGCTCATAAAGGTGTCAGCTGGACCCGGAAGGATGTCCGGCCTGTTCCCGCAGCGGACCTTCGTCCCGTCTCGGGTCAGCGGATCGACGTACTCGATGGGGCCATCTTCCTTGAGGAACTCCGCGCACCCGCCGTTGTCGGAGAGGAACATCACGAGGGTGTTCTTCTCGATTCCGTTTCTCGCGAGAGCGTCCAGTATTCGTCCGATCCCCTGGTCCATTCGATCGATCTGGGCCGCATAGACCGCCATGCGAGCGTCCTCCCACTCGCGGTGGACGCAGTCCTCCCATGGAGGAGCTTCCTCGTCCCTGGGGGAAATGTCCCACTTGGGATCGATCAGGCCGGTGGCTTTCAGGGCCTCGTGCCGCCGGGTGCGTTCGGCGTCCCAACCGTCGAGGTAGTGGCCGCGGTACTTCTCGATGTCCTCGGGCAGGGCATGGAGGGGCCAGTGGGGAGCCGTGTAGGCGACGTACAGAAAAAAGGGATGACCCGCGCCGGATTCCCGATCGATCACCTGTTCGGCGTATCCGCTGATCTCATCCGTGTAGTAGAACTTATCCTGCTCGATCGCGACGATGCGGTCGTTTCTGACAAGACCGTGGGGTTTGTAGAAGCTGCCTGCTCCCCCCAGCGTCCCGTAGTGGCTGTCGAACCCCCGGTCTATGGGTCGCGGATGTCCGGCATCCCCGATTGGCCATCGCCCGCGTTCGGAGATCGGATAGTAACCGCCGACGTGCCACTTTCCCGCAAGATGCGTGCTGTATCCTCCGCTGCGCAGCACCTCGGCTATGGTGACGCATCGATCGTTCAGGAAGCCCTGGTATCCAGGCAGCCCGATGTCGCTCACCATGTGTCCGATTCCCGCCTGGTGTGGATAGAGGCCGGTAAGCAGGGAGGCCCTGGATGGGCAACACCGCGCGCAGTTGTACATCTGGGCGAAGCGGACTCCATCGCGCGCGAGAGAATCGATGTGCGGCGTCCGTATCTGGGAGCCGTAGCAGCCGATATCAGAAAAACCCATGTCGTCTGCGAGGATCAGCACGATGTTGGGTTTTTTCGCTTTTGTCGTTGAGGACTGGTTCACTGATTACCCCAAGGAAGAAACATGTCAGTACAGATACTATACGAACTAACACTCCGCTGTCAAGAGCAGCTTAGTTGGAGGCATTTGCGCTGTGCCCCCCTTTGGGGAGGAGGGCGCGCGGCTGGGGGCTT